>NZ_CP029426.2:3386372-3992965 GCF_002266435.3 Bradyrhizobium amphicarpaeae | reverse complement strand
CTCGCTCGAGGGCTTCGACGAAGGGCAGGGCGTCGCGATCGGCCGGCGCCTCGCCGACCAGCTGTCGCTGCATGCCGGCGACAGCATCACGCTGGTGGCGCCGAAAGGCGCGGTGACCCCCATGGGCACGACACCGCGCATCAAGCCGTACAAGATCGTCGCGGTGTTCGAGATCGGCATGAGCGAATACGATCTCGGTTTCGTGTTCATGCCGCTGGCGGAAGCGCAGGCCTATTTCAACCGCAGCAACGACGTCACCTCGATCGAGGTGTTCACCACCAATCCCGACCAGATCGTCGCCTTCCGCCAGGCCGTGACGGAGGCTGCCGGGCGACCGGTGTTCCTGGTCGATTGGCGGCAGCGCAACTCGACGTTCTTCAACGCGCTCCAGGTCGAGCGCAACGTGATGTTCCTGATCCTGACCATGATCGTGCTGGTGGCGGCACTGAACATCGTCTCCGGCCTGATCATGCTGGTGAAGGACAAGGGCAGCGACATCGCGATCCTGCGCACGATGGGCGCCTCGCAGGGCTCGATCATGCGGATATTCCTGATCACGGGCGCCTCGATCGGCGTGGTCGGCACGCTGGTTGGCTTCATCGTCGGCCTCGTGATCTGCCTCAACATCGAATCGATCCGGCAATTCCTGTCCTGGCTGACCTCGACCGAGCTGTTCTCGCCGGAACTCTATTTCCTGTCGAAACTGCCCGCCGATATCGACGTTGGCGAGACCACGGCCGTCGTCATCATGGCGCTGACGCTGTCGTTCCTGGCGACGCTGTATCCGTCGTGGCGCGCCGCGCGGCTCGATCCCGTCGAAGCGCTGCGGTACGAGTGAGGGGTTGATGGAGCAGCAGGGGGCGGAAGACGTACCGGTCATTTATCTCCACGAGATAAAGCGGCAGTACTTGCAGGGCGAGGTGCCGCTGACGATCCTGGACGGTGCCAAGCTCGCGCTGTGGGCGGGGCAGTCGGTGGCGCTGGTGGCCCCGTCGGGTTCGGGCAAGTCGACGCTGCTGCACATCGCGGGGCTGTTGGAAGCGCCCGATTCCGGCGAGGTCTATGTCTCGGGCGCGCCGACCTCGCAGCTGCCCGACATCGAGCGCACCCAGCTCCGCCGCACCGATATCGGCTTCGTCTACCAGTCGCACCGGCTGTTGCCGGAGTTCTCGGCGCTGGAGAACGTGATGATGCCGCAGATGATCCGCGGCCTGAAGAAGTCCGAGAGCGTCAAGCGCGCGAAAGAGATTTTGGGTTATCTCGGCCTCGGCGACCGCATCACCCATCGCCCGGCCGAGCTGTCCGGCGGCGAGCAGCAGCGCGTCGCGATCGCGCGCGCGGTCGCCAACGCGCCGCGGGTGCTGTTTGCGGACGAGCCGACCGGAAACCTCGATCCGCACACGGCGGATCACGTGTTCCAGGCGCTGATGCAGCTGGTCAAGGCGACCTCGGTTGCGATGCTGATCGCAACCCACAACATGGAGCTGGCCGGCCGCATGGACCGGCGGGTCTCGCTGGCGAACGGCCAGGTGGTCGAGCTCGAATAGTCAATTTTGCGAAAACAACCCCATGCACAGTAGCCAAGTGCCTGGTTGGACTGACGAAAAAAATCGGCGACGGCGCTTCGTCGCCGAGTGAGGGCCTCAAGGCCTGATCACCGTCATCTTGAACGGGCCGGCATTGGCCGCGGCGTGCGCCACGGCGTCATTGGCATGGTCGAGGTCGAACGCCGTCGTCTGATACTCCTCCAGCCTGAGCAGCCCCGCGCCCACCAGCGCGATCAGCCGGCTCGCGGCATCCGGCGGGTACATCCAGACGCCGTGGATGCTGATGCAGTTGCGCATGATCCAGGGGTAGGGGAGTTCGAGGCCCGCGCCGCCCGCCATGCCGACGCCCCCCATCAGCGCGACGCGTCCGTAGGGCCGCACCGTCATGATCGCTGCGCGCACGACGGTCGGGTTGACCGAGGGCGGCATGATGTCGAGCACGCAATCGACCGGCCCGGGCGCCGCGCGCTTCATCGCCTCGCGGTCGTGATCTTCATTGCCTGAAAGCTTGACCGGTTGCACGCGGCTGCCGAACCGGCGGACAAGGTCGGCGAGGATCGTCTCGTTGCGGCCCGGCATGACCACGCAGGCGGCGCCCATCGCCAGCGCGACCGAGACGGCCGCGCTGCCGAAATTGCCGGTGGCCCCGCTCACCAGCACGGTCTCGCCGGGCCGAAGGTTTGCGGCCAGAAAGCCGCCATAGGGCACCAGCAACGTGCCCAGCGCGCACCATTGCGTTGCCTGCTCGGACGTGATCGCGCCCAGCCGCTTCACATTCTCTGTCGGCAGACGCATCTGCTCGGCAAAGGAGCCGTGGCGAAAATGCTGTTGCAGGCGCATGCCGCCGGGGCCGGCGGCCGTGAGCCCCTGGAGGGCGATATCGGGCGCGACGACATCATCGCGCGAGCGTACCGTTGGATCGCAGAACACCCAGTCGCCGACGTTGAGCCTGGTCGCGTCCGGGCCGATCGCGCGCACCCGGCCGATGCCGCCGGGACCGGGAATGATCGGCAGATCGAGCGCGTAATTGCGTGTCCCGTCAAAAACCTCGTTCATATAGGACAGCACGCGGGTGGCGACGATGTCGACGATGACCTCGCCGGTGCCAAGCACCGGAACGGGGACGGTCTCGATCGCCAGCGGCGAACCGAAGGATTTGAGCACGGCAGCTTTCATGGATCTTCACCTCAAAGTCGGGTGGATCCGTTATGCGCCGCCTTGGACAGAGCAAGAAGGCCTGGTATTATCCTAGTATTGCAGGGGCCCTCCATCCGTGAGCGACATCATGGCCGATCCACGCCGCGTCGAATTCGGCGACTTCCTGAGGTCCCGTCGCGAAAAGCTGTCGCCGAAGACCGTCGGCCTTCCGGTCGGCGGGCGCCGGCGTACCGCGGGGCTGCGCCGCGAGGAGGTTGCGCAACTCGCCGGCATCGGCGTCGACTGGTACATCCGCCTGGAGCAGGGCCGCACGGTGAGCCCGTCGGTCACGACTGTCGATGCGCTGGCCCGCGCGCTGCGCCTCAGCAAGACCGAGCACGCGCACCTGAAGGCGCTGGCGCGCGACGGTGACAAGCGCGTTTTCACCCGCGAGACCGTGCCGCCCCCGATCCAGCGGCTGGTCGAGAGCTTGCCGCATCCGGCCTATATCACCGGGCGGCGCTGGGATGTGCTGGCCTGGAACGCGGCCGCCGAGCAGGTCTTCGCGTTCGGGCGCCTGCCGGAGCAGGATCGCAACACGATGCTGCTGATGATGACCAACAAGCAGACGCGCAGGGCTTACGGAGCGGGTTGGACGGACGTCGCCAAGCGCATGGTCGCGATGTTTCGCGCCACGCACGACGTCTGGGCCGGCGATCCCGCCTTCGCGGAATTGCTGACGCGGCTGCGGCAGGGCAGCCCGGAATTCGTCAAATGGTGGGAAGCCCATGAGGTCCGCGGCACGTCTTCGGGCCTCAAGACGATGTCGCATCCGACGCTCGGCGTGCTGCATTTCGAGCACACCAGCTTTCAGGCCAATGACGATCTCGCGCTGAAGCTGGTGATCTACACGCCGGTGTAGGATGGAGACTACTAATGGCGATGCTGACTATCCGGCGGGCGATCTCAACCTGAAGCAACCCTGCGGCTACGGCGCCGGCGCGGCCGGCGGCGTTGCGCCAGCGCTCGGGAACGGGATCGCCGGCCACGGGCTCTTCGCTCCGGCCGTTGCCGGCGGGCACGATGCGCCGAGCTGCGCCCACACCGAGACCAGGCCGGTCATGTCGAGCTCGAAACTGGCCGTGTCCGCCTTGCCGTCCTGCATCGGCCTGCTTTCACGGATCTGCAGCGTGCGCGACGCCAGCATCGTCGTGACCATGGCAGGATCGACAGCACCGCTCCACATCTCGTATTTGCCGGCCCGCACCGGAGTTCCTCCGGCTTCCTTGGTCCGATCGGCGGCCGCCGTCATCAGGACCGTGCTTTTCCCGACGGTGGCCTCGTCGATCTCGCCCGCGAACATCAGCGGCACGCGCTTCCTGCTTTCGCAATACAGCCGCCATTCCATGGTCCGGAACGACGCGTCGCTCTCCTTCTTCACCGCTGCGATCTTGCTGATGAACGGCGGGGTGCCTTTTTCCAGCCGCCACATCGTCTCGGCCAGCGGTCGCGTGTCTATGCCGAACCGGTAGAGCTCGGGCCGCGTCAGCACGTGCAGGTTTTCGAATTTCACGGTGCGGATCAGCGCATCGAGCTCGCGGCTGATTCCCATCCCCGCAATGAACGCGGCGCGGTCGCGGTCGGCGCCGACTAACCGGCGACGCCGCGCTTCGGCAACCACCTCCGGAGGCGGATTGCCTCGAAACTTGAGGATCAGCCTGGAATTATGCACCGCCAGCGCGGCATCGGGAGCAACCTCGCGAGAGGTGGCTCCGAGAAAAAGGTAGCCGCAGGCCGAGTTGCACATCGCATGATAGGTGGTGAGTTCAGCCTCGACCTCGCCGTTCCCGTTCTTGATCTTCAGGCATGCGGCGTCCAACTGCGTGTCCCCGGCGCATGCCGTCACGATCGTCCGGCCGACGCGGGCGATCGCCTTGCGGCTGCGCAGCAGCCGGGCGATCACATAGGACTGCTCGACGTTCCCGCCGGGCGAATGGAGGTAGATCGGGCGCTGCAGGTCCTTGACGCCGGCGAGGAAGCGGCGAATGCGGGGCGCCGCGTCCTGATCGATCTGGCCCTCGATCGCGATCCAGCGGTCGCAACCCGGCCCGCACGCGTCGGGCGCGCCCTTGGCGAGATAGATCGTCAGTCGGGGGGCAAAGCCGTTTTTCTCGGCCGGCGTTGCTTCGGCGTGCAATGCGCCGGGAAACAACAGCAAGGCCAGGAGAAAAAGGGACCGGACGAGGGCGAATTGCGAGACCATTTGGCGCATCTGGGGCACTTGGTTCTGACGCTATACGACCCGACAGGCGGTCACAACTTGCGGTAGCGCATGTGGTCGCTTTTTTGCGTCTTCGGAGCACGAGGCGGCTGCGCGCCGGACCGCGACGCGGAGGCGCCGAGGGTGCCGGAACCTTAATGCCTTCATGGAGTTGTGAGGGAGCGCGGATGCCCATCTCCCGCAGGCATAGCCGTGGAGCGAAACGGCGCCGCAAGATTGATTTGAACGCTATTCGGTGACGACCAGGTGTCAGGGGGAAAGATGACAACGACGGCCGGGGAGGACTCGACCGATCGCAATGCTGTCCTGGCTGCCCTTGGCGACCATATCCGGGAAATCGGCGACCCTGACGATCTTGCCTACGCCGCGGCAGAACTGCTCGGCCGCAGCCTGAAGGTCAGCCGGGCAGGCTACGGCACGGTCGACACGTCGGCCGAGACCATCACCATCGCCCGTGACTGGAACGCGCCCGGAATCTCGAGCCTGGCGGGGGTGCTGCATTTCCGCGACTATGGCAACTACATCGAAGATCTGAAGCGCGGCGAGACGGTCATTTGTGCCGACGCGGAGCAAGATCCTCGCGTTGGCGACCGCGCTGCCGCGCTCGAAGCGATATCCGCTCGCGCATTTGTCAACATGCCGATCTCCGAGCCCGACGGTGTCGTCGCGCTGCTCTACCTCAACAATGCAAAGCCGCGGGCATGGAGCTCCGAGGAGCTCGTGCTCATCCACGATGTCGCCGAGCGCACGCGAACTGCCGTCGAGCGTCGACGTGCCGAAGCGGCCGTGCGGGAGAATGAGATCCGTCTGCTTTTCCTGGACGCTCTCAACAAGGAGACGGCCAGGACTCGCGATGCCGATGGCGTGATGGCGGTGACGACGAGAATGGTCGGAGAGCATCTCGGGGTCTCGAACTGCGCCTATGCCGACATGGATCCCGATCAAGACGGCTTCACTATCCGCGGGGATTGGGCGGCTTCCGGCGCGATGCATATTCTCGGCCACTACAGCCTGGCCGATTTCGGCGAGAAGGCGGTGCGGGAGCTCCGTGCCGGCAGGCCGCTCGTCATCAACGACAATCTGAAGGAGATCGCGCCGACGGAAGCGGCCGCTTTTCAGAGTATCGGCATAGGCTCGACGATGTGCATGCCCTTGGTCAAGGAAGGGCAGCTCACGGCCCTGATGGCCATTCATCACAGCGGCCCACATCGGTGGACGCCGCGCGAGCTGGCGTTGCTGTCGGAAGTCACCGAGAGATCGTGGGCCCATATCGAGCGGGTCCGTTCGGAGCAGGCCGCGCGAGACGCCGCTGAACGCCTGAGTCTTGCGAACAAGGCCGCCGGTGTCGGTATCTGGGATTATGATCCCGTGAACGACATTCTCCGTTGGGACAACCGCTGCAAGGAGGTGTTCGGTTTGTCGCCGGACGCCGAAGTCAGCTATGACGGCGCGTTCCTGAAGGGCATCCATCCGGACGACAGGCAGCGGGCCCACGCGGCGGTATCCGCGGCCCTCGTTCCCGATAATCCAAAAAGCTACAACATCCAATTCCGGACGATCGGCATCGAAGACGGGGTCGAACGCTGGATTGCGGCGACGGGGCAGGCGATCTTTTCAAACCGGCAAGCCATCCGGTTCATCGGCACGGTTCTGGATATTTCCGCGCAGAAGAAGACTGAGCGGCAGCTTCGGATCCTGAACGATACGGGAGCCTCGGTTGCCCGCGAACGCAACCTCGACAAGATCGTGCAGATCGTGACGGATGCCGGCGTCGAACTGACCGGCGCCCAATTTGGGGCCTTCTTTTATAACGTTCTCAGCGCGAACGGCGGCAGCTACATGCTCTATTCGCTGTCCGGCGTGCCGCGATCGGCGTTCGAGAATTTTCCGATGCCGCGCAACACCGCCGTCTTCGAGCCGACGTTCACGGGGACGGAGGTGGTGCGATCCGACGACATCCTGCAGGACGGCCGCTATGGCCGGAACGCGCCGCACAAGGGCATGCCCGAGGGGCATCTTCCGGTCCGGTCCTACCTTGCAGTCCCTGTCATATCGCGGTCGGGCGAAGTTCTCGGCGGACTCTTCTTCGGCCATGCCGAGACGGGCAGATTCCAGGCAGAGCACGAGGCCGCGTTGCTCGGGATTGCGGGCCACGCCGCCACAGCGATCGACAACGCCGGGCTCCTGACGCGGCTCGAGGCCCTCAATGCCGACCTGGAGCAACGTGTTGCCGACGAGATTGCCGAACGCATGAAGGCCGAAGAGCAGTTGCGCCAATCCCAGAAGATGGAGGCCGTCGGTCAGTTGACCGGAGGGATCGCGCACGACTTCAACAACATGCTGGCCGTGATCCTCGGCAGCCTGAATCTCGCCAAACGACGGCTCGGCAAGGGCGAGGTCAACGTCGACCGCTTCATCGAAGGCGCAATCGACGGCGCAAATCGCGCCGCCACCTTGACGCAGAGGCTGCTCGCGTTCTCGCGCCAGCAGCCTCTTGCGCCTGAGGTCGTGGACATCAACAAGATGGTCGGAGGCATGAGCGAACTGCTCGAGCGGTCGCTCGGCGAGCTTGTACGCCTCGAGGCGGTCCTGGCGGCCGGTCTTTGGCGCGTCAAGGCAGATCCGGCCCAACTGGAAAGCGCCGTGATCAATCTTGCGGTCAATGCGCGCGATGCCATGCCGAAAGGCGGGCGGCTGACGATAGAAACCAGCAACGCCTCGATCGATCGGAAATATGCCAGCGAATATGCATTGTCGCCCGGGCAATATGTTCTCATTGCCGTGACGGATAACGGGACCGGAATTCCGGCCGACGTGCTGGGAAAGGTGTTCGATCCGTTTTTCACGACCAAGGTCGTGGGCAAGGGCACCGGCCTCGGCCTCAGCCAAGTCTACGGCTTCGTGCGGCAGTCGGGCGGTCACGTCAAGGTCTACTCGGAAGTCGATGTTGGCACGACGGTGAAGATCTATCTTCCTCGCTTCGCAGGTGACGAGGGAATTTCGACATCGTCGCGAGAGGTGACGCATCCCGGCGCAAGCCTGCAGAGCGAGACCATTCTCGTCGTCGAGGACGATGAGCGGGTCCGCGTCATTTCGTCCGAGAGCCTGCGGGAGCTCGGCTACACGGTCATTGAGGCCGCGAGCGCCAGGGAGGCGATCAGGATGATCGAAGACGGCCTCGTTCCGGATCTGCTGTTTACCGACGTCGTCATGCCCGACATGACCGGCGCCGAACTTGCGGCCGAACTGTCGAAGCGATATCCGGCTCTGAAGGTGCTGTTCACCACCGGCTACACGCGCAACGCAATCGTTCACAACGGCATGCTCGATGCCGGCAAGCACCTGCTTTCCAAACCCTTTGCGATCGAAGATCTGGCCGCCAAGGTACGCAATCTGCTCGACGAGGGCTGAAGCAGGATCGGGCGACGGAGTCTCTCCGGTTTGCAAGCCGACTTTGCAGGCGCTATGTCCAGGCCTCCCGCACGAGAGCCCTGACATGACAATCTCCGATGACAACGACCTCACGCGCCTGAAGGAGATCGGGCGTATCGTCGCCGCCACGCTGGAGGCCATGGGGAAGGCGCTCGAGCCGGGCATGACCACCTCCGAACTCGACCGGATCGGACGAGGGCTGCTGGAGGCCGCCGGCGCGCGTTCCGCCCCGGAGCTGGCCTATGAGTTTCCCGGGGCGACCTGCATCAGCGTGAACGAGGAGATCGCTCACGGCATCCCGGGCGAGCGGCGGATCGCCCGCGGCGACCTCGTGAACATCGACGTGTCGGCCGAGAAGAACGGCTTCTTCGCCGATACCGGAGCCTCGTTCGCCGTTCCGCCCGTCAACCGCGCGATCGAACGACTTTGCCGGGACGGCCGGCGGGCGATGTGGACCGGCCTGCAGCAGGTCGGCGCCGGCAAACCGATTGCCGGGATCGGCCAGGCGATCGGGACCTTCGCGCGGAAAAAGGGCTACAGCCTGGTCAGGAATCTTGCCAGTCACGGCGTCGGCCTGTCGCTGCATGAGGAGCCGACGGAGATCGCAACCTGGCCCGATCGCTCCGAACGCCGCATCATGACCGACGGCCTGGTGTTCACCGTCGAGCCGTTCCTCTCCATGGGCGCCGAATGGGCGGAGAATGGCGACGACCCGTGGACGCTCTACAGCAACCCCGAGGCGCCGACCGTGCAGTACGAGCACACGGTGATCGCCACCCGCAACGGGCCTTTGATCGTGACGTTGGCGGCCTGAAAGCCGCCGAGGTCGGTGGTCAAGCCGCCGAAGCGTTCCGGGTTGGAGCAGCGCGGCTCGCCGGGGGCATCGCCTCGCCTGAGGTAAAGCCGGCGTCACGCCAGGCCACGATCCAGATCAGGAAACCGAGCAGCGCGAGCGCGGCGCCGACAGGACCGGTGGAGGTCCAGCCGAACCCTGCGCGGATGGCCAGGCCGCCGAGAAATGGACCGAGCGCATTGGCGGTGTTGAACGCCGAATGGTTCAGCGCGGCGGCAAGCGCCTGCGCGTCTCCGGCGACGTCCATCAGCCGCGTCTGCAGGATGGCGCCGAGCGAGACGCTGGCGCCGATTGCGAAGATGTCGGCCGCGAGCAGCCAGGCATTGCCGGCGACAAGCGGAAACACCAGCAGCGCCACGGCTGCAAGCAGCAGGATGCAACCCGCGGTCGGCATCAAGGCGCGGTCGGCAAAGCGCGGAACGAACAGATTGCCGAGCGTGGCCCCGATGCCGAACACCGCAAGGAAGAACGGAATGACGGCGGGACTGACCTTGGTGACCTCGATCAGCGTCGTCGCCAGGTAAGTGTAGACCGCGAACATGCCGCCGAAGCCGACGGCGCCGATCGCCAGCGTGATCCAGACGCGGCCGCTTCTGAGCGCGCCGAGCTCGCGCAGCGGATCCGACCTGCCGGCCTGATCAATTGGCGCGAACAGGGCGCACAACAACATCGTGAGCAGCGCCAGCACCGACACCAGGCCGAAGCTCGCGCGCCAGCCGACCGCCTGGCCGATCAGATTGGCCAGGGGCACACCGATGATGGTGGCGCAGGTCAGGCCGAGCATCACATGGCCGATCGCCTGCGAGCGACGATGCTGCGGAACCAGCGAGGCGGCGACGAGCGCGGCGATGCCGAAATAGGCGCCGTGCGGCAGCCCCGCAAGAAAACGGGCCGCGATCATCGAGCCAAAGCCGGGTGCCAGCGCGGTGAGCGCATTGCCAAGCGCGAACACAGCCATCAGCACCAGCAGCTGCGTGCGCCGCGCGAACCGCGCGCCGAGCACGGCGATCAATGGCGCGCCTAGCACGACGCCGAGCGCATAGGCGCTGATCGCGTGTCCCGCGGTCGGCTCGTCCACGCCGAGGTCGGCGGCGAAGAACGGCAGCAGGCTCATCGATGCGAATTCGGTGGTTCCGATCGCAAAGCCGCCCATGGCGAGCGAGAACAGGACGATGGCGAGGTGACGGGGCGCTGAAGCCGAGGTCGGTCTTGCGCGGCGCGAGGTCGCTTGAGGCGAAATCGTCATGTGTCCTGCATTGGTGGCGTCAACGGGAACCAGCCCAGCCAACGTCGCCACCCCTGCAAGATTTCTCCCGTACTTAAACCCGGATCCGTCCGCGTCAACACCGCAGCGCCGGCGAAGCGCCGACTGCATATCAGTGTCCCGGATGTGCCAACGCTAGTTGGCCGGCCGCGGTCGGCGAGCGGGCTTCCTCGCCGGAAAATACGGGTTCACCACGCATGTCGCCGAACGTCCGACGGCGAGAAATCGGCACTGCTCGAGCGTGCCGTAGCGGCAGTCGAAATAGCCGACGGGGCCGTAGATCTGCATGCACACGGGATAGCTCGGATCGTAGGTTTGCGCGCGTGCAGTTCCGTCCGCGAGGAGCAGGCCGGTTACGGCCAGTGCGAGGCGCGCGCTGGGCATCTCAGCGCGGCAGGTAGGAGCCGGGCGAATAACCCGGTGTCCGCACGCGCGGACGATTCTGGTAGGCGTAGGGGTCGTCGCTTTGACCTGCGAAATACGGATTGGCGATGCAGGTCAGCGCGCGTCCCGATGCGCTCGCCTGACACTGCGCGTAGGTGTCGAACCTGCAATTGCTCAGGCCCGGCCATTCATCGCCGGTGAGGCAGAAGGGATGGTGAGTTCCGAACGCGCGCGCAGGTGTGGAAGCACCTGACACGAGTGCAAATGTGGCGAGTCCGAGCGAAAGTGTGGCGACAATGGGGAGGGCGAGTCGTCTGCGCATTTTCAGTTCTCCATCACGCGAATGTGCGCGCGACGTTGTTACGCGCGCCTGCAACTTATCTCGTGTCGCCGCCAATGGAACTACAGAAAACACTTGTTTCAAAGGGTTTCCAGAGCGCGCTGATAAATCTTCATTAATGAAGCGCGGGCCTTTGGAGCGAACTGTGGCGTCGAGGTTACAGCAATTCCGTCGATCGCTGTTATGACCAACCCACGGCCTGGGGGCCTCACGACGAAACTGGAACGGGACTCAAATGAATAAGAACTTGTTGCTTGCGGCTGTGAGCCTCGTCGCGCTGAGCGCGACCGCGCCGGCGCTTGCTGCTGATCTCGCAGCACGGCCTTACACCAAGGCGCCCGCGATGGTCGCCGCGATTTATGACTGGAGCGGCTTCTACATCGGTATCAACGGCGGCGGCGGTTCGTCGAGCGCGAAATGGGACCTGGTCGGTTTCGGCCGTGATGGTTCGCACGATGCGACCGGCGGCACGGTTGGTGGCCAGATCGGCTATCGCATGCAATCCGGCCAGTTCGTGTTCGGCGTGGAAGGCCAGGGCAACTGGGCCGACTTCTCGGGCAGCCATGTCGGCGCGCTCACCGGCAACACCAACAGCACCAAGATCGATTCGTTCGGTCTGATCACCGGCCAGGTCGGCTACGCCTGGAACAACGTCCTGCTCTACGTCAAGGGCGGTGCGGCTGTGGTCGGCACCAAGTACGACACTTCGTTCGGCGGCGTGTCGCTGGCATCGGCCAACGACACCCGTTGGGGTGGCACCGTCGGCGCAGGCCTCGAGTTCGGTTTCGCCCCGAACTGGTCGATTGGCGCCGAGTACAACCACATCTTCCTCGGTGGCAACGACCGCAACCTGACCGGCCCGGCCGGTGTTCTGGCCGTCAACGTCAAGCAGGACGTCGACATGGGCCTCGTCCGCCTGAACTACAAGTTCGGCGGCCCGATGCTCGGCCGTTACTGAGACAAAACGCTCTTCTGAGCGCGCGTGGAAAAGCCCCGGCCTCGGCCGGGGCTTTTTTATTGGGTGAATTCAGCGAGTTAACCATGGCCATGGGAGGTCGTCCGGCGCGCTTGACTCCATAGAACAAAATGAGAACAATGTTCTTCATACGTTCCAACAAGGGAGCAAGCCATGTTCAGGGTTTTCGTGGAAGAGGCAGCCGCACTGGCGTCGATCACGCTGTTCGTCGGAATGATCGCGATCTGGGCCCAGGTCATACCGCAGCTCTGACGCTGCGGTTCCAGGCGGTGAACCTCCCCGCGACCCACTTGGGGAAAAGCGGGACGACGCGGCGAAGCGGCCGCTCCGGCGTGGACTCTGGCGCGGTGACGCCCCACCATTACGGGGCGAGTCGGCAAAGGCGGGCGGAAGGCGGGGCGGATTCTCCGATGGACCTCCCTGACATCCCCCTGGTGCCGGCGACCGCTCCATTTCATCTGCCAGAGGCCGTCACGCGATCATGCCGAGCGCCGGATTTGTCCACCTTCACGTTCACTCGGCCTATTCGCTGCTCAAGGGCTCGATCAAGATCGCCAAGCTGGCCGAGCTTGCCAAGAAGGACCACCAGCCGGCGCTGGCGCTGACCGACACCGACAATCTGTTCGGCGCGCTGGAATTCTCCGACAAGATGGCGGGCTCCGGCATCCAGCCGATCGTCGGCTGCGAACTGGCGATCGATTTCGGCGACCAGGACCCGAACGCGCGCAACGCGATCGGGCCGTCGCGCGTGGTGCTGCTGGCCGCGCAGGAGCGCGGCTATCGCAGCCTGATGCGGCTGAACTCGCGCGCGTTCATGGAGACGCCCGACAGCCATGCGCCGTTCATCAAGTTCGACTGGTTCGAGGGTGAAACCGAGGGACTGATCGCGCTGACGGGCGGGCCGGACGGGCCGATCTCGCTGGCACTTGCCGGCGGTTATGCCGAACTGGCCGCGCTGCGCTGCGAGCGCCTGGCCGGCCTGTTCGGCGATCGCCTCTACATCGAATTGCAGCGCCACAACACCGAGAAGGAGCGGCGCGTCGAGAGCGGCCTGATCGACATCGCCTACGCCAAGGGACTGCCGCTGGTCGCGACCAACGAGCCGTATTTCGCCGCGACCGACGATTACGAAGCCCATGACGCGCTGCTCTGCATCGCCGGCGGGCGGCTGATCGCCGAGACCGAGCGCGAGCAGCTCACGCCCGATCATCGCTTCAAGACGCGCGCGGAGATGGCGGTGCTGTTCGCCGACATTCCGGAAGCGCTGGCTTCGACGGTGGAGATCGCCGAGCGCTGCTCGTTCCGCCCGATGACGCGCAAGCCGATCCTGCCGTTCTTCACCGTCGGCGCCGCGCAGAGTTCGGACGCCGCCGCGGTGGAGGCGGCGGAACTGAAGCGCCAGGCGGAGGAGGGGCTCGCCAACCGCCTGCGGGTCCACGGCCTGTCGCAGGGCATGACGGACGAGGATTACAGCAAGCGCCTGGCGTTCGAACTCGACGTCATCCTGCGGATGAAATACGCGGGCTACTTCCTGATCGTGTCCGACTTCATCAAATGGGCGAAGAGCCAGGGCATTCCGGTCGGGCCGGGCCGCGGCTCCGGCGCAGGCTCGCTGGTCGCCTGGGCGCTGACCATCACCGACCTCGATCCGATCAAGTTCGGCCTGCTGTTCGAGCGCTTCCTCAATCCCGAACGCGTCTCGATGCCGGACTTCGACATCGACTTCTGCCAGGACCGCCGCGGCGAAGTGATCCAGTACGTGCAGCAGCGCTACGGCCGCGACCAGGTCGCGCAGATCATCACGTTCGGAACGCTGCAGGCGCGCGGCGTGCTGCGCGACGTCGGCCGCGTGCTGCAGATGCCCTATGGCCAGGTCGACAAGCTGACCAAGCTGGTGCCGCAGAATCCGGCGGCGCCCGTGACGCTCGCCGCCGCGATCGAGAGCGAACCAAAACTGCAGGCGTTCCGCGACGAGGATCCGGTGGTGGCGCGCGCCTTCGACATTGCCCAGCGCCTCGAGGGTCTGACCCGCCACGCCTCGACGCATGCCGCCGGCATCGTGATCGGCGATCGCCCCTTGAGCGAGCTCGTGCCGCTCTACCGCGATCCCAAATCCGACATGCCGGTGACCCAGTTCAACATGAAATGGGTCGAGCCGGCGGGCCTCGTGAAGTTCGACTTCCTCGGCCTGAAGACGCTGACCGTGCTCGACGTCGCCTGCAAGCTGCTCAAGCCGCGCAACATCGACGTCGATCTCGCCACGCTGCCGATCGACGACGCCGAGAGCTACCAGATGCTGGCGCGCGGCGAGGTGGTCGGCGTGTTCCAGGTTGAAAGCCAGGGCATGCGGCGCGCGCTGGTCGACATGCGCCCCGACCGTTTCGAGGACATCATCGCGCTGGTGGCGCTGTATCGCCCGGGTCCGATGGCCAACATCCCGACCTATTGCGCGCGCAAGCATGGCGACGAGGAGCCGGAATATCTCCATCCCGTGCTGGAGCCGATCCTCAAGGAAACCTTCGGCGTCATCATCTACCAGGAACAGGTGATGCAGATCGCGCAGGTGATGTCGGGCTATTCGCTCGGCGACGCCGACCTGCTGCGCCGCGCCATGGGCAAGAAGATCCGCGCCGAGATGGACAAGCAGCGCGACATCTTCGTCGCTGGCGCGGTCAAGAACGGCGTGCCGAAGGGGCAGGCCGAGACCATCTTCGAGCTGCTCGCCAAATTCGCCGACTACGGCTTCAACAAGAGCCACGCGGCGGCCTATGCGCTGGTGTCCTATCACACCGCCTACATGAAGGCGCATTATCCGGTGGAATTCATCGCGGCGTCGATGACGCTCGATCTGAACAACACCGACAAGCTGTCCGAATTCCGCTCCGAGGCGCAGCGCCTCGGCATCAAGGTCGAGCCGCCGAACATCAACCGTTCCGGCGCGACCTTCGAGGTCGGCGACAAGGTCATCTATTACGCGCTCGCAGCGCTGAAGGGCGTCGGCATCCAGGCGATCGAGCAGATCATCGAGGAGCGCGCCAAGCGGGGATTGTTCACCTCGCTCGCCGACTTCGCGGCACGGGTCAATCCGCGCGCGATCAACAAGCGCATCATCGAGAGTCTCGCCGCCGCCGGCGCCTTCGACACGCTGGAGCCGAACCGCGCCCGCGTGTTTGCCGGCGCCGATTCGATTCTCGCCGCCTGCCAGCGCGCGCACCAGGCCGAGACCATCGGCCAGAACGACATGTTCGGCATGTCGGCGGATGCGCCGACCATCATGCTGCCGCAGATCGAACCGTGGTTGCCGGCCGAAAAGCTCCGCCGCGAATACGACGCCGTCGGCTTCTTCCTGTCGGGCCATCCGCTCGACGATTACGCCACCGTGCTGAAGCGGCTGCGGGTGCAGTCATGGGCCGAGTTCTCCCGCGCGGTGAAGACCGGCGCCACCGCCGGCAAGGTGGCGGCGACCGTGGTCTCGCGCATGGAGCGGCGCACCAAGACCGGCAACAAGATGGGCATCATGGGGCTCTCGGATCCCACCGGCCATTTCGAGGCGGTGCTGTTCTCCGAAGGCCTTGCGCAATATCGCGACGTGCTGGAGCCGGGCGCTGCCGTGCTGCTTCAGCTCGGTGCCGAGCTGCAGGGCGAGGACGTCCGCGCCCGCGTGCTGCATGCCGAGCCGCTGGACGACGCCGCCGCCAAGACGCAGAAGGGCCTGCGCATCTTCGTGCGCGACACCAAGCCGCTGGACTCGATCGCCAAGCGTCTGGCCGGCCCCGACATGGCCGCCGCGAACGGCGCCGCGCCGAAAGTCGGCAGTCCCGGCATCACACCGCGCTCCAATGGCGACGGCGAGGTCTCGCTGGTAATGATGCTCGACCTCGAGACCGAGGTCGAGATGAAGCTGCCCGGCCGCTTCAAGGTCTCGCCCCAGATCGCCGGTGCGATCAAGGCGGTCGCGGGCGTGGTGGACGTGCAGCAGCTGTAGCCTTTCCCGGGTCGCCGCAAACCAGAGTTTAACTATTAGGTCCGCGGGTGGTTTCGGAGTCTGCCGGGTGCAGCTATGAGTTGTCTTCTTGAGAATCTCGTTGGGCGGGAAGCAAGGAAGAACGACAACCATGTGCGACAAATGCTCTGAAAGTCTGCATCGATCGATCGCTCCTTCGCGGCGCTCCATGATGCTCTCTGCCGCTTCGGCGCTCGGAATGGCCGCGTTCGGCGGCGCCGCGTTGGCCAAGGACGCCAAGGCGCCGCCGAAACCCCAGAACGTGCTGTCGCCCGATGCCGCACTCAAGCGGCTGATGGAGGGCAATTCGCGCTACGTGTCGGGCGTGTCGCGCCGCCACGACTTCGCCCATGAGCGGGAAGCGCTGGTCGGCGGTCAGAATCCCTACGCGGCGGTCCTGAGCTGCGCCGATTCCCGCATCGCGCCCGAATATGCCTTCGACAGCGGACGCGGCGATCTGTTCGTGTGCCGCGTCGCCGGAAATTTTGCCGGCGACGAGACCGTTGCGAGCATGGAATACACCGTCGCCGTGCTCGGCACGCCCCTGATCCTGGTGCTCGGCCACGACAATTGCGGCGCCGTTGACGCAACCATCAAGTCACTGAAGGACGACAAGCCGTTGCCGGGGCACATCCCGACGCTGGTCGCCGCGATCGCGCCATCCGTGAAGGCGGCGGCGCAGCAGAGCGGCAACGCGCTCGACAATGCCATTCGCCAGAACGTCGTCGACAACGTTGCCAAGCTGAAATCGGCCGCGCCGCTTCTCAACGCGGCGGTCGAGCAGGGCAAGCTCAAGGTGGTCGGTGGCATCTATCGCTTGCGCACTGGCGCCGTCGAATTGATCGCGCAGGGCTAAGCCCGGCGTTGGAGTATCGGGCGTCGGGTGCAGCAGCTCCGACGCCCGGTCTCCGCCATCATGATGCCACGACCGGCGGCGCGGTCCTCGGCGGCTTGGTCGGGCTCGCAGCCGTTTCCATCGCGAGGGCGGGCGAGACGAATCCCGGGCTGGCCGAGTCGTGGCGCTGGGCGAGGCGACCGCGCGAACGAAGCTCGCCGAGCTGCATGCTATGAAGTAAGGTGAGGCCGACTTGAGGCTGACGTGAAGCTGACGCCGGCAGCCGCGCGGCCACGCGACCGCCTCAATCCGGGCCTTTCGTTCAACCGCCGTTCAGCCGGCTGCGCGCCTCATGCGTGGTGGCACCTCAACTACAATAGCGGGCAAGCAAGCCATGCGTGGGACGCTTCGAATCTTCATTTGCCTCCTCCTGCCGATCGTGGCGCTTGCCGCCGGCGCGCCGGGCGAGGTGCGCGCGCAGCAGCAGGAGAAGCGCATCGCGCTCGTGGTCGGCAACGGCGCCTATGCCAAGTCGCCGCTGGCGACGACCGCAAACGATGCCGGCCTGATCGCGCAGACGCTGCAGGCGGCCGGCTTCGACGTCGTCGGTGCGCGCGATCTCGACGGCGACACGCTGCGCAAAAGCTTTCGCGACTTCATCCAGAAGGCCCAGGCCTCGGGGCCGGGCACCGTCGCGATGGTCTATCTTGCCGGCTACGGCGTGCAGCTGGCCGGCGAGAACTATTTCATCCCGGTCGATTCCAACATCACCCGCGACACCGACGTTCCGACCGAGGCCCTGCGGATCGGCGACTATATGCGCCAGCTCGCGTCGATCCCGCTCAAGGCCAACATCGTCGTGCTCGACGCGGCCCGCGCGCAGCCCTTCATCGAGGGCGGCCAGCAGATCGCGAGCGGTCTGGCGCTGGTCGAGCCCGAGCCGAACATGCTGATCGCGTTCAACGCCGCGCCCGGCACGGTCGCGCCGGAGGAGCCGGGGCCCTATGGCATCTACGCCCAGTCGCTGGCGGAGATGATCCGGACCGGCGGCCTGCCGCTGCCCGAAGTGTTCGACCGCGTCCGCCTGCGCGTCAACGAGGCCAGCAAGGGTGCGCAGATTCCCTGGAACGAGCAGAAGATCTCGGCGCCGTTCTCGTTCTTCGAGCGTGGGCCGGATGCGCCGCCTCCGTCCGAGTCGCCGGACCAGGTCGCCGCGTTGCGTGCCCGGCCGATCCGCGATCTCGGCGCGCAGGATGCCTATGCCGCCGCGCTCGAGCGCGACACGCTGCCGGTCTATGAGGAGTTTCTCGCGGCCTATCCCGGCGATCCCCTGGCCAAGCGCGTGATGGCGATCGTCGCGGCGCGCCGCGAAGCCATCACCTGGCGGCGGACCTATCGTAACGACACGCCGGAAGCCTATTGGTCGTATCTGCGCCGCTATCCGCGCGGGCCGCATGCAGGCGACGCGCGCCGGCGCCTTGCGATCCTCACCGCGCCGGCCGAGCCGCCGCCGAGCTTTGCGATGATTGACTACGACGTGCCGCCCCCGCCGCCGGAGGAGGTGGTCTATGTCGATCGTCCGGTGCTGTATTTGAGCGATCCCGATTTCGGCTTCGCGCCGCCACCGCCGCCGCCGGTCTATTACCTGCCGCCACCGCCGCCGGACTTCGTCGTGCTGCCGCCGCCGATGCCTGTGATCGGCCTGTTCGTGCTGCCGCAGCCGGTGTTCGTGCCGATCCCGGTCTTCGTTCGTCCGCCGGTCTATGTCGCGCCGCCGCCGAATAACATCATCTTCCAGAACATGCATAATACGACGGTGATCAACACGGTGATCAACCGCCCGCCGGCCCCAGCACCGGCTGCGGGGGCAGGGCCCGGACCGGGCAATCTGGCGCCGGCGATGGCCGGCCGGGCCAACCCAGCCGGGCCTGCCGTGCCGCAGGCGGTCGCGCAGCGCGCCGCGCTGATCCAGCAGGGCAAGGCGCCGATGCCGCCGAGCGCAATGATCCGCCCGACGGCGAGGCCCGGGACGCCCCCCACGACGCCGACCGCTGTCGCGCCGACGGCCACGCCACCCGGCGCGCCGCAGACGGCGCCCGCGCTTGCGCCGCAGACCAGGCTGCCCCAGGCCAACACGCTGCCGGTTCCTGGTGCCCATGGCGGCCCGCCGGCTCCGCCAGCGGGGGCGGGGCCGCTGCCGGGCGGAAGGCCCGTGCCGCCGACGGCGACCGCACCTGGCGCGACACCGCCGGCCCGTCCGGGGGCGCCGATCACGGCCGCTCCCGGCACGACGCCGCCTGCTCATTCCAATGCGCCAACGGCTGCCGCGCCGGCAAATGCCGGGCCCCCCGTGACCAACCCGACTGCCGGGCCCGGCCAGCCACCCAAGCCGCCGGCTGCGGCCGGGAGGCCGGTCGTGCCTCCGCCTTCAGCGGCACGTGAGCCGATCAGGCCGCAGCATCTGCCGTCGGCGGCCCCGCCGCAGGCGGCCAGACCGGCAGCACCGCCGCCGCGGCCCCAGGCCGTGGCGCGGCCCACGCCACCACCTCCGCCGCGGGTGTCGGCACCGCCTCCGAGAATGGCCGCACCGCCACCGCCACGCCCGGCTCCTCCTGTTGCCGCCGCGCGGCCGGCGCCTCCGCCCATGGCGCGGCCCGCGCCGCCGCCGCCGGTGGCGCGACCGGCACCCCCGCCGCCGCCGCGCATGGCCGTTGCGCCGCCACCCCCGCCGCGACCAGCCGCGCCACCGCCGCGTCCCGCACCGCCGCCGCCGGCGGCCAAGAAGTGCCCGCCGAACCAGCCCAAATGCTGATCGGGCGCTAGGGGGAGGCCCGGCCTCCCGGGAAAGGGCCTCTCGGGCGAAACCGCCCCCGAAAGGCCCTTATTTCCTTGCTTCTGGCCGAAATGGCGCTATACAGCGCCGCATCTCACACGGAAGCATGGCTCACAAGGCCGTCCGGTGGCAGCCGGGGCGACAACGCTCCGTCTTGCTCACACGCTTCCGGAGGAACAACCGGAGAATTAGAACGATGGCACTACCCGATTTCACTATGCGTCAGCTGCTCGAAGCCGGCGTGCACTTTGGTCACCAGTCTCACCGCTGGAATCCGAAAATGGCGCCGTTCATTTTCGGCGCCCGCAACAACATCCACATCGTCGATCTCGCGCAGACCGTGCCGTTGCTGCACACCGCCTTGCAGGCGGTCAGCGACACCGTCGCCAAGGGCGGCCGCATCCTGTTCGTCGGCACCAAGCGCCAGGCGCAGGACGGCGTCGCGGATGCTGCCAAGCGCTGCGCGCAGTATTTCGTCAATTCGCGCTGGCTCGGCGGCACGCTGACCAACTGGAAGACGATCTCGGCCTCGATCAAGCGCCTGCGTCATCTCGACGACGTGCTGGCGGGCGGCGATGCCTCCTCCTACACCAAGAAGGAGCGCCTGACGCTTCAGCGCGAGCGCGACAAGCTCGACCGTTCGCTCGGCGGCATCAAGGACATGGGCGGTCTGCCCGACCTGATCTTCGTGATCGACACCAACAAGGAAGACATCGCGATCCAGGAGGCCCAGCGCCTCAACATCCCGGTCGCCGCGATCGTCGACACCAATTCGGACCCGAAGGGCATCACCTATGTGGTCCCCGGCAATGACGACGCCGGCCGCGCGATCGCGCTGTATTGCGACCTGATCGCGCGTGCGGCGATCGACGGCATCGGGCGCGCCCAGGGCGATTCCGGCATCGACATCGGCGCGTCGGCCCGTCCGCTCGCTGAAGAGCTGCCGGCGGCTTCGTCGAGCGGTTTCCAGGGCCTTGCCGGCCCGCGCGGCACCGCCGACGACCTCAAGAAGCTCCCGGGCGTGTCGGGTGCGATCGAGAAGAAGTTCAACGACCTCGGCATTTTCCATTTCTGGCAGCTCGCCGAGCTCGACCACGACACCGCGCACAAGATCGGCGAAGAAGTCGGTCTGCCGAGCCGCGCGGACGCCTGGGTGGCCAAGGCCAAGGCGCTGACCGCGGAAGCGGAATAGTCAAGAGAGCGATGGGTTGGCCGGAGTGGATCCGGCCACCATTTCATTCAGTTGACGCGAATCCCTGAGATGGACCGCGGCGGGGCGCTTCGATGCCACGCCGCGGCGAACCAGCAGGCACAAAGGATTTTCAACGATGGCAACGATCACAGCTGCGATGGTCAAGGACCTGCGCGAGTCGACCGGCGCGGGCATGATGGACTGCAAGGCCGCGCTGACCGAAAACGACGGTAACATGGAAGCGGCGCAGGATTGGCTGCGCAAGAAGGGCCTGTCCAAGGCTGCCAAGAAGTCGGGCCGCGTCGCGGCCGAGGGCCTGATCGGCGCCCTCACCAAGGGCACCAAGGGCGTCGTGGTCGAGGTCAACTCCGAGACCGACTTCGTGGCGCGCAACGGCCAGTTCCAGGGCCTGGTCAAGATGATCGCCCAGGTCGCATTCGATGTCGGCGCCGACGTCGAGAAGATCAAGGCCGCCAAGGTCGGTGACGTCACGGTCGAAGCCGCCGTCAATGACGCGATCGCCACCATCGGCGAGAACATGACGCTGCGCCGTGCCGCTTCGCTCGAAGTGAGCCAGGGCGTGGTGTCGAACTACGTCCACGGCGCGGTCGTCGAGGGCGCCGGCAAGATGGGCGTGATCGTGGCGCTGGAATCGCCCGGCAAGGCCGACGAACTCGCAACGCTCGGCCGGCAGATCGCGATGCACATCGCCGCCGCCAACCCGCTCGCGCTCGATCCGTCCGGTCTGGATCCGGCGGTCGTCAAGCGCGAGAAGGACGTGCTTGCCGACAAATATCGCCAGCAGGGCAAGCCGGAGAACGTGATCGAGAAGATCGTCGAGTCCGGCCTCAAGACCTACTACAAGGAAGTCTGCCTGCTCGAGCAGGCCTTCATCCACGACACCGGAAAGTCGGTGGCGCAGGCGTTGAAGGAAGCCGAAGGCAAGGTCGGCGGCGCCCTGAAGATCGCGGGCTTCGTGCGCTATGCTCTCGGTGAGGGAATCGAGAAGCAGGAAAGCGACTTCGCGGCCGAGGTCGCTGCGGCCAGCGGCAAGAAGTAAGCGCCGGAACGTTCCTTCCGGCGTGCCGCCGGAAGCGGGGCCCGGACGAGGAAAGTGCTCATGTCTGATCCGGTCTATCGTCGCGTCGTGATCAAGCTGTCCGGCGAATATCTCGCGGGACAGCAGGGCTTTGGCATCGATCAGCCGACCGTCGACCGGGTTGCGGACGATCTGATTGCGGCCCGCAAGCTCGGCACCGAGGTCGCGGTCGTGATCGGCGGCGGCAACATCGTGCGTGGCGTCGAGGTCTCGGCTCGCGGCGTGTCGCGCCCGACCGGCGACACCATGGGCATGCTCGCCACCATGATGAACTGCCTCGCGCTGGAATCGGCGATCGAGCGCAAGGGCACGCCGGCGCGCACGCTGTCGGCCTTCGTCATGCCCGAGATTTCCGAGCTGTTTACCCGCACCGCGGCGCACAAATACCTCGCCGAGGGACGTATCGTGCTGCTTGGCGGTGGAACCGGTAATCCGTTCTTCACCACCGATACGACCGCAGTGCTCCGCGCCGCCGAGATCGGCGCCCAGGCGGTGCTGAAGGCCACCAATGTCGACGGCGTCTACTCGGCCGATCCGAAGAAGGATCCGGCCGCGACGCGGTTCGACCGGCTGACCCATTCGCAGGCGATCGAGGGCGGCTACAAGGTGATGGATGCGACCGCCTTCGCGCTTGCCCGCGAGACGTCGCTGCCTATCATCGTATTCTCGATCGCGGAGCCGGGTTCGATCGGCGCGATTCTGCGTGGCGTCGGCCACGGAACCATTGTCGCCGGCTGACCGCTCATCTGTCGCGCGCCTTCAGGGAAGGTCGCGGGAGCGGTTGCCGGGATCTTGAAGGAGAAGCGTGATGCCCACGGGTACTTTCGACCTCAACGAAGTGAAGCGCCGCATGCAGGGCGCCATCCAGTCGCTGAAGCACGAGCTCGGCGGCTTGCGCACGGGGCGCGCCTCCGCCTCGATGCTCGATCCGGTGCAGGTCGACGCTTATGGCAGTCACATGCCGCTCAATCAGCTCGCCACCGTCAGCGTTCCGGAGCCGCGCCTGATCTCGGTGCAGGTCTGGGACAAGTCGATGGTCAAGGCGGTGGAGAAGGCGATCGTCGATTCCAACCTCGGCCTGTCGCCCGCGACCGAAGGTCAGGTGCTGCGCTTGCGGATCCCCGAGCTGAACGAGGAACGGCGCAAGGAACTGGTGAAGGTCGCGCACAAATATGCGGAGGCCGCCAAGGTTGCCGCGCGCCACGTCCGCCGCGACGGCCTCGACGTCCTCAAAAAGCTCGAGAAGAACCACGAGATGTCCGAGGACGATCAGAAGCGCCACGCCGACGAGGTGCAGAAGGCGACCGATGGTACGATCACGGAAATCGACCAGTTGCTGGCCACCAAGGAAAAGGAAATCCTGACCGTCTAAAGTGCGATGATTGATCATCGCGCTTCAGGCTATCGTTTGCGCATGATCTTTTCGGGAAACCGCCCCGCACCTTGCGCTTACGCGGCCCTTCGGGTCCGGATCATGCTTTGAGGCCCTCGCCAATGTCCAACGCCGCCGCGCCCGCAACGGAAGGACCCGACCGGTCCGAGGTGCCCGCGCATGTCGCCATCATCATGGATGGCAACGGGCGCTGGGCGGCCGCGCGCGGCCTGCCGCGTGCGGAGGGACATCGCCGCGGCGTCGAGGCGCTGCGCCGCGTCGTCCGTGCCTCGCACGAGCTCGGCATCCGCTACCTCACCATCTTCTCCTTCTCGTCGGAGAACTGGTCGCGCCCGGCGAGCGAGATCGGCGATCTCTTCGGTCTGCTCCGCCGCTTCATTCGCAACGATCTGGCGAGCCTGCATCGCGACGGCGTCAAGGTCCGCATCATCGGCGAGCGCGAGGGGCTGGAGAACGACATCTGCGCGCTGCTCAACGAGGCCGAGGAATTGACGCGCGACAACACGCGCCTGACGCTGGTCGTCGCCTTCAATTACGGCTCGCGGCAGGAGATCGCGAAGGCGGCGCAGAAGCTGGCGCGCGAAGTCGCGGCAGGTCAGCGCGATCCCGGCACGATCGACGCCGAGACGCTCGGCGCGCATCTCGATGCGCCCGATATTCCCGATCCCGACCTCATCATCCGCACCAGCGGCGAGCAGCGCCTGTCCAATTTCCTGATGTGGCAGGCCGCCTATAGCGAGCTCGTGTTCGTGCCGATCCACTGGCCCGATTTCGACAAGGCGGCGCTCGAATCCGCGATCGCCGAATTTGCCAGGCGCGAGCGCCGTTTCGGCGGCCTGGTCGCGAAAACCGCCTCGTGAGCGAACACGATTCCGCACCGGCAGGCGCCAAGCCTGCCCCGAGCAATCTGGTGATGCGGGTGCTGGCAGCGCTGGTGCTGGCGCCGCTCACCATTGCCATCGCCTATGTCGGTGGCTGGCTGTGGGTCCTGCTCGTCACCCTGGTCTCGATCGGGCTGTTCGCGGAATGGCTGACGGTGGTCGGCGCGGGTTCGGCGGCGCTGACCGGGGCAGGGACGATCGTCATCGCGATGATGGGGGCCGCCGTCGCTTTTGGCGGGCTGAAGACCTCCGTCATCATCGGCCTCGCCGGCGGCGCGCTCGTGACGCTGATCGCGCGCGGCAAGTTCATTTGGGCGGCGACGGGCTTCGCCTACGCAGCGGCGGCGCTGCTGGCCTCGATCCTGGTGCGGAAGGATCTCGTCAACGGCTTCACGGCGCTGATGTTCGTGCTGCTGGTGGTGTGGGCCACCGATATCGGCGGATATTTTGCCGGTCGCAGCATCGGCGGGCCGAAGCTCTGGCCGCGCGTGAGCCCGAAAAAGACCTGGTCCGGGGCGCTGGGCGGCTTCGTGGCGAGCCTTCTGGTTGCGGTGGGCTTTGCGGCTTGCGGGCTTGGAAAGCTGGCCCCATTGCTGCTCGTCAGCGCCATCCTTTCGATCGTCTCGGCATTGGGCGATTTGTTCGAATCCGCGGTGAAGCGGCGCTTCGATGTCAAGGATTCCAGTCACTTAATTCCCGGACACGGCGGGCTTATGGATCGCCTGGACGGCTTTGTCGCCGCCATCCTGATGGCATGGATTATCGGCTTTCTCCGCCATGGTGTGCATAGCGCCGGAAGCGGTCTTATGGTTTGGTGAGGATATGAGCGCGGTCCCATTGCGTAACAACAAGGCTGCGGCGTCCAGCGTCCGCAGCGTCACGGTCCTCGGCGCCACCGGCTCGATCGGCGACAGCACGATGGATCTGCTGCGCGCTTCGCCCGAGCGCTACCGCGTCGAGGCGTTGACGGCGAACAGCAATGTCGAAGCGCTGGCAAAGCTCGCGAAGGAGTTTTCCGCGCGTTTCGTCGCCATCGCCGACACCTCCAAGCTCGCCGAGCTCAAGGCCGCGTTGGCCGGGACCGGCACCGAATGCGGCGCCGGCGAGAGCGCGGTGATCGAAGCCGGCGCGCGTCCGGCCGATTGGGTGATGGCCGCCGTCAGCGGCGCCGCCGGACTGAAGCCCGCGCTGGCCGCCGTCGACCGCGGCGCCCATGTCGCGCTCGCCAACAAGGAATGTCTGGTCTGCGCCGGTGATTTCTTCATGCAGCGTGCGGCCAAGGCCGGCGCCTGCATCCTGCCGGCGGATTCCGAGCACAATGCGCTGTTCCAGGCGCTCGCCTCGGGCAATCGCGACGAACTGGTCCGTGTCATCATCACGGCGTCGGGCGGCCCGTTCCGGACCTGGAAGCCGGCCGACATTGAGCAGGCGACGCTCGCGCAGGCCCTCAAGCACCCGAACTGGAGCATGGGCCAGAAGATCACGATCGATTCGGCGTCGATGATGAACAAGGGCCTCGAGGTGATCGAGGCGTCCTATCTGTTTGCGCTAGCGCCCGACGAGATCGATGTTCTGGTTCATCCGCAGTCGATCATCCACGGCATGGTCGAGTTTTCCGATTGCTCGGTGGTGGCCCAGCTCGGCGCGCCCGACATGCGCACCCCGATCGCGCACTGCCTCGGCTGGCCGGATCGCATCAAGGGGCCGGCGGCCAAGCTGGACCTCGCCAAGATCGGCCAGCTGACCTTCGAGGCGCCCGACTTCGAGCGCTTCCCCGGACTCCGGCTGGCGTTCGATTCGCTCCGGACCGGGAAGGGGGCGACCACCGTCTACAACGCCGCCAACGAGGTCGCGGTGGCGGCCTTCATCGCCGGCAAGATCCGGTTCGGCGCGATCGCCCGGCTGGTGGAGGCGACATTGGACGACTGGATCCGCAGCGGTAACCAGGCGCCTCTGACCTCCGCCGATGATGCAATCTCTGTTGACCATGTTGCGCGAAATAGAGCTGCCGCCCTATTGCCTCAAATTGCCTTAAAGGCATCCTAGATGGTTCGGGGCCAGGGCCTTGCGGCGCTGGATGAGGGAATTCGATGATCGACTTTTTTGTCCATAGTTTCAATACGTTGAGCCATGGGCTCCTCGGCTACGCGGTTCCCTTCCTGTTCGTCCTGACGATCGTCGTGTTCTTCCATGAGCTTGGCCATTTCCTGGTCGCGCGCTGGGCGGGCGTGCGCGTCCTGACCTTCTCGCTCGGTTTCGGGCCTGAGCTGGTCGGTTTCAATGACCGCCACGGCACCCGCTGGAAGATCTCGGCCATCCCGCTTGGCGGCTACGTCAAGTTCTTCGGCGACGAGAGCGAGGCCTCGACCCCTTCGTCCCAGACGCTCGCGGCCATGACGGCCGAGGAGCGCGCCGGCAGCTTCCACCACAAGAAGGTCGGCCCGCGCGCCGCCATCGTCGCGGCCGGACCGATCGCCAATTTCATCCTGGGCGCGCTGATTTTCGCGGGGATGGCTCTGTATTACGGCAAGCCGAGCACGATCGCGCGCGTTGACGGCGTCGTCGCCGATGGTGCTGCGGCTGCGGCCGGATTCAAGATCGGGGACGTCGTCGTCCAGATCGACGGCAAGCCGATCGAGAGCTTTGCCGACATGCAGCGAATCGTTGCGATGAATGCGGGTTCAGCGCTTGCGTTTCAGGTCAAGCGGGACGGGACCATCGTCTCGCTGACCGCAACCCCGGCGCTGCTCGAGCGTAAGGACCCGTTCGGCAACAGCCATCGTCTCGGCGTGCTCGGCATCGAGCACAAGGCACAGGCCGGCGAGGCGTCGAGCACCCCGGTCGGTGTTGGCGAGGCGCTCAAGATCGGGGTCGAGCAGGTCTGGTTCATCATCACCAGCACCTTCAAGTTCCTCGGCTCGCTGTTCGCCGGAAACGGCAATCCGAACGAGGTCAGCGGCGTCCTGGGCATCGCGAAGATGTCGGGGCAGGCGGCCAGCGCCGGATTCCAATTCGTGATCAACCTCTGCGCGGTGCTGTCGGTGTCGATCGGCCTGCTGAACCTGTTCCCGATCCCGCTGCTCGATGGCGGCCATCTGATGTTCTACGCGGCGGAGGTCGTCCGTGGCCGGCCCCTGTCCGAGCGGACCCAGGAGATGGGGTTCCGAATCGGACTCGGTCTGGTGCTCATGCTGATGGTGTTTGCGACCTATAACGACATCCTGCGGATGGCGGCATCCTGATGGCGGCTTTTTTGTGACGTTGCTGATCAGCCACGTCTTGGAATGAAATTGAAATCACGACGCTTTCTGCCGTTTGCGGCGTCGGTGAAATTGGCTACAAGCGGCCTGAACTTGGGGAATCTTCCAGACCGGCGTTGGGGTTGGGTCTGGCTCGGAATGATAAGGGCGCGTTGCGCGATGAAGTTTGGACTGCGACTCCGGGGTGGCTTGCTCGCAACCCTGATCATGTTCGGCGCGCCGGTGGTTGCCCCGGTCGGGGCTGTTTTCGTGCCTTCGTCTGCGCTCGCTCAGACCGTGCAGTCGATTTCCGTCGAAGGAAATCGCCGGGTCGAGGTGGAGACGATCCGCTCCTATTTCAAGCCGGGTCCGGGCGGCCGCCTGGATCAAGGTGCCATCGACGATGGCCTCAAGGCCTTGATCGAGACCGGCCTGTTCCAGGACGTGAGAATCAACCGTGGCGCCGGCGGCCAGATCGTCGTCTCCGTGGTGGAAAACCCGGTGATCGGCCGGATCGCCTTCGAGGGCAACAAGAAGATCAAGGACGAGCAGCTCACGTCCGAGGTCCAGTCCAAGGCGCGCGGCACCTTCTCCCGCGCCATGGTGCAGTCCGACACGCTGCGAATCGCTGAAATCTATCGCCGCTCCGGCCGCTACGACGTGCGCGTCACGCCGGAGATCATCGAGCAGCCGAACAACCGTGTTGATCTCATCTTCACCGTGGAGGAGGGCGCCAAGACCGGCGTCAAGTCGATCGAGTTCGTCGGCAACAATGCCTTCTCGTCCTACCGCCTCAGGGACGTCATCAAGACCCGCGAATCGAACCTGCTGAGCTTCCTGGCCAGCGGTGACATCTACGATCCCGACCGCGTCGAAGCCGACCGCGACCTGATCCGCCGCTTCTATCTCAAGAACGGTTACGCCGACGTCCAGGTGGTGGCCGCGCTCACCGAATACGATCCGGAGAAGAAGGGCTTCAACGTCACCTTCAAGATCGAGGAAGGATCGCAGTACCGCGTCGGCGCGCTCGACTTCCGCTCCAGCATTCCGAACTTCGATCCGTCGTCGTTGCGCGCCTATTCGCGCGTCAATGTCGGCTCGCTCTACAACGTCGAATCGGTCGAGAAGTCGGTCGAGGAGATGCAGATCGAGGCCTCGCGCCGCGGCTATGCCTTTGCCGTGGTCCGGCCCGGCGGCGACCGCAATTTCGAGGCGCACACCGTTTCCGTCGTGTTCAACATCGACGAAGGTCCGCGCACCTATATCGAGCGCATCAACCTGCGCGGCAACACGCGCACCCGCGACTACGTGATCCGCCGCGAGTTCGACATCTCCGAGGGCGATGCCTACAACCGCGCGCTGGTCGACCGTGCCGAGCGGCGCCTGAAGAACCTCGACTACTTCAAGAGCGTGAAGATCACGACCGAGCCCGGCTCGTCGAGCGATCGCGTCGTCCTGATCGTCGACATGGAAGAGAAATCGACCGGCGACTTCTCGATCTCGGGCGGTTACTCCACCACCGACGGCGCGCTGGCCGAAGTCTCGGTCTCCGAGCGCAACCTGCTCGGCCGCGGTCTGTTCGCCAAGGCGTCGGTGACCTATGGCCAATATGCACGCGGCTACTCGCTGTCGTTCGTCGAGCCGTATCTGCTCGACTACCGCGTCGCGCTCGGCCTCGACCTCTATCAGCGCCAGCAGCTATCCAACAGCTACATCTCCTACGGCACCAAGACGCTCGGCTTCTCGCCGCGACTGGGTTTCTCCTTGCGTGAAGATCTGTCGCTGCAGCTGCGCTACTCGATCTACCAGCAGGAAATCCAGCTGCCGGGCTATCTGGCGAACTGTAACAACGACCCGCTCTCCGCGGCGTTCAACCCGAGCCCGGCCTATTCCGCGCTGACCGGCACGCCTTTGGCTGCGTCCACCAACGGCCTTGGTTGCTACAGCGATGGCGAAGCCTCGTTGCCGGTGCGCAAGGAACTGGCGAACGGCAAGACGCTGACCTCGGCGCTCGGCTATACGCTGACCTACAACACGCTGGACAACAACAAGAACCCGTCCGACGGTCTGCTCGTCGACTTCCGCCAGGATTTCGCCGGCGTCGGCGGCGACGTGTCCTATCTGAAGTCGGTCATCGATGCGAAGTACTACACGCCGCTGGTGTCCGACATCGTCGGCCTGGTCCGCTTGCAAAGCGGCATGCTGAACAAGATCGGCAGCGATCTGCGCATGCTCGATCACTTCCAGATGGGTTCGAACCTCGTCCGCGGCTTTGCCCCGAACGGCATCGGCCCGCGCGATTTGAACCCGTTCGGTACGCAGGACGCGCTCGGCGGCACCAAATACTGGGGCGCTTCGCTCGAACTGCAGATGCCGTTCTGGTTCCTTCCGAAGGAAGTGGGTCTGAAGGGTGCGGTCTATGCCGATGCCGGCGGCCTCTATGATTATAAGGGCCCGACGAGCTGGACCGCGACCAACGAAGTCAATACGCCGGGCTGTATCCCGTCGACGATCAATCCCTCGTCCACCGGGACCTGTACCGGCCTCGTGTATGACGACAGCAAGGTGATCCGCTCGTCGGTCGGTGTCGGCCTGATCTGGCAGTCGCCGTTCGGTCCGCTGCGCTTCGACTACGCCGTGCCGCTCAGCAAGGGCAAGTACGACCGTACGCAGGAGTTCAGGTTCGGCGGCGGCACCTCGTTCTAATTCGATCAGCACGGCACGATCCGGATCACTGGAGCCGGTTTCCGCAAGGGATCGTGCCAATCCAAGAGATGGAGCATGATGCGGCTCGACCGCTTCATGCCGAAGCCGGACCGCGACGGGGTGGAATGGCGCAGCCGACCTTCTTCACAAAGCCGCCTGCCTCGACGCTGGCTGACATTGCCACGCTGACCAAGGCGCAACTGGTCGATCCCGCCAGGGGCGGCCACATCATCACGGGCCTGGCTTCGCTGGACGAAGCGGGCCCGATGCATCTGGCATTCTTCGACAACCTCAAATACGCCGATGAGCTCAAGGCGACCAAGGCCGGCGCTTGCCTGGTGAGCCCGCGCTTCGAGGCCCAGGTGCCGGCGCATGTGGCCGTGCTGCGGGCGGCGCAGCCGTTCCGGGCCTTCGTCGGGATCGCGCGGGAATGGCACGGCGAAGCGCTGAGACCCCAATCCTGGGTCGGCAATGACGGCATCGCGCCGTCGGCGATCATCGATCCCTCGGCCCGGCTCGAGGATGGCGTGATCGTCGATCCCCTGGCCGTGATCGGCCCGGATGTGGAGATCGGCAGTGGCACGGTGGTCGGCGTTGGGGCGGTGATCGGGCCCGGCGTCAAGATCGGCCGGGACTGCAATGTCGGCGCGCGCACCGTGATCCAGTGCGCCCTGATCGGCAACAACGTGCTGATCCATCCCGGCTGTTCGATCGGCCAGGACGGCTATGGCTTCATCTTCTTCGGTCCCGAGGGCCATCTGAAGGTGCCCCAGACCGGGCGGGTGCTGATCCAGAACGACGTCGAGGTCGGCGCCGGGACCACCATCGACCGCGGCAGCTTGCGCGACACCGTGATCGGCGAGGGCACGAAAATCGACAATCAGGTCCAGATCGGCCACAATGTCACGATCGGCCGGCACTGCCTGCTGGCGGCCCAGATCGGGCTCGCCGGCAGCCTGTCGATTGGCGACAACGTGGCACTTGGAGCAAAGGTTGGCATCAACAACCACCTCAAGATTGGAGATGGCGCCCAGGTGACCGCGATGAGCGGCGTCAAGGACGACATCCCGCCGGGCGGACGCTGGGGCGGCTTTTTCGCCAAACCGACCAAGCAGTGGTTCAAGGAAATTATCGCAGTGGAGCGCCTGGTACGCGACAGCAAGGCCGATCCGAAGAACGAGGGACGGGAATGACGGCGGAATCACCCATCAAGTTCGAGCTGGTGGATATCAATGCGATCCTCCGAACTTTACCGCACCGCTTTCCGATGTTGCTGATCGATCGGGTGATCAACATCCGGGCCGACTACAGCGGCATCGGCATCAAGAACGTCACCTTCAACGAGCCGGCCTTCCAGGGGCATTTCCCGGAGCGCCCGGTCTATCCCGGCGTGATGATGATCGAAGCGATGGCGCAGACCGCCGGCGTGATCGGCATCACTTCGGTGGAGGGTACCGAGAAGCCGCGCGCGGTGTATTTCCTCACCATCGACAAGTGCAAGTTCCGCAAGCCGGTGCTGCCCGGCGACACCATCGAATATCACATGCGTTCGATCGGACGCCGCAAGGCGATGTGGTGGTTTCACGGCGACGCCAAGGTCAACGGGCAGGTGGTTGCGGAAGCCGACGTCGGCGCCATGCTGACGGATTAAGGCGCCTTCAAGCGAAGGGGCCCGGGGCGAGGTCAGCTGCGCAGGCCGCGTTCGTGCGCGAGGTACGTGTGGCGACCGGGGCAGGCGTAGCGGCCGGCCGCGACATCGCGCTTGATAGTCTGGTTGAAGAACTGGCCCATCGACGGGGCCCCCAGCAGGCGCTCGACAGTGTCGGCCGTCACGCCGCAATAGCGGTCATAGGCGCCGTTCGCCGCGACGATAAGGTGTCGCTGCGCGGGGTCGTAACAGACCCGCTGCAGCACCGTGCTGCGGGTGATGTCGCGGCATTCGAAGGACTGGAGATCGACGAGGCGATGTTCGGCGGTCTCGACCGTCTCGGACACGATCGGCGCGGTCGCCAGCTGTGCGAGCAGGATTGCCAGGGCCCTGACCACGATGACTTCAAGCTCCACATGAACGCGTTGAGGCGCTGCGACGGCCGGCTCATCCGGTGTCTGAAACACGCCGAGATGATACGTCACTGGACAGATCGGGCATAGTCGCGCTAACCACCGGAAAGTTGAGCGACTTCAACGCCTAATAAGACCTTCTTGATGAGTCAGATTGCTTGATGAGTAAGATTGATCCTACCGCGCGGGTCGAGGACGGCGCCGTGATCGGCGAGGGCACCGAGATCGGGCCCTTCTGCATCATCGGCCCCCATGTCGTGATCGGCAAGAACTGCAAGCTGATCGGTCATGTGCACATCACGGCGCAGACCACCATCGGCGACGATTGCACGATCTATCCCTTCGTCTCGCTCGGCACGCCGCCGCAGTCGCTCTCCTACCGGGGCGAGCTGACCAGGCTCTCCATCGGCTCGGGCTGTACCCTCCGTGAGTCCGTGACCATGAATGCCGGTACCGTCGCCGGCGGCGGCATCACCACCGTCGGTGATCGCGGCTATTTCATGAACTGCAGCCATGTCGGCCATGACTGCCACGTCGGCAATGACGTGATCTTCGCGACCTCGGCAACGCTCGGCGGTCACGCCGAGATCGGTGACTTCGTCTTCATCGGCGGCCTGTCCGCTGTACACCAGTTTACCCGCATCGGGCCGCAGGTCATGGTCGGCGGCGTCTGCGGCGTGCGCGACGACATCATTCCGTTCGGGCTGGTCAACGGCCAGTATGCGGCGCTGGAAGGCCTCAACATCATCGGCATGAAGCGGCGCAAGTTCACCAAGCAGCGACTGGCGACGGTGCGCGGGTTCTATCAGAAACTCTTCCATGGCCCCGGTACCTTCGCCGAGCGGCTGGAGGCATCGAGGCCGCTCGCGGGCGAAGATCCTGCGATCGCCGAAATCCTCGACTTCATCGGCAAGGGCAAGCGCCCGCTCTGCCTTCCCGCCATCGCGAAATGATTCGAAAATGGCCGCGGGCATGACATCGGCGGCATCGGAGATTGCATCGCCGGTCGGCATCGTCGCCGGCGGCGGCGCGATGCCGTTCGCAGTCGCGGACTCGCTTGCCGCCCGCGGCATCACGCCGGTGCTGTTTCCGCTGCGCGGGGCCTGCGATCCGGCGCAGGTGGAGAAGTTCCGCCATCGCTGGATCTCGGTCGGCCAGCTCGGCCGGGCGATGCGGCTGTTCCGCGAGGAGGGCTGCCGCGACCTGATCTTCATCGGCACGCTGGTGCGGCCCTCGCTGACCGAAATAAGGTTCGACGTCACGACGCTGCGCCTGCTCGGCAATGTCATCCGCGCCTTCCGCGGCGGCGACGATCATCTGCTGTCCGGTGTCGGCCGCATCCTCGAGCAGGGCGGCTTTCGCATGGTCGGCATCAAGGACGTCGCGCCCGATCTGCTGATGCCCGAGGGCTGCATCAGCCGCGCCTGGCCGAACGACAACAGCAAGACCGACATCGCGCGCGGTCGCGCGGTGCTCACTGCGCTCGGTCCGTTCGACATCGGCCAGGCTGCGGTGGTGATCGACGGCCATGTGGTCGCGGTTGAGGACATCGAGGGCACCGACGCGCTGCTCGCGCGCGTCGCACGCCTGCGCGAGGAGGGGCGCATTCGCGCGGCCGCCGGCCGCGGCGTGCTGGTGAAAGCGCCGAAGAGCGGCCAGGATCTGCGCTTCGACCTGCCGACGATCGGCCCGCGCACTCTCGAAGGTGTCGCGGCGGCCGGCCTTGCCGGCCTCGCCGTCATCGCCGGCAACACCATCGCCGCCGAGCCACAGGCGATGATCGCGCTCGCCGACGCGAAATATCTCTTCGTCATCGGTTTGCCGGCGTGATGCAGGCGCGTGATCCCAAGCGCAAGATCTTCCTGATCGCCACGGAGGAGTCCGGCGACCGGCTCGGCAGCGCCTTGATGAAGGTGCTGCGCCAGCGCCTCGGCGACGGCGTGCAGTTCGTCGGCGTGGGCGGCCGCACCATGGCACGCGAGGGGCTCGAATCGCTGTTTCCGATCGAGGAGCTGTCGATCGTCGGCTTCGCCGCAGTGGTGCAGCAATTGCCGAAGATTTTGGGATTGATCCGCAAGACTGTGGACGCCGTGCTGGAAGCCGCGCCAGACGCGCTCGTCATCATCGACAGCCCCGATTTCACCCATCGCGTCGCCCGCCGCGTGCGTGCGAAGACTCCGGCGATCCCGGTCGTCGATTACGTTTCGCCGCAGCTTTGGGCGTGGCGGCCGGGACGGGCGCGGACCATGCTTGGCTATGTCGACCACGTGCTCGGGCTGTTGCCGTTCGAGCCTGAGGAATACCGCAAGCTCGGCGGGCCGCCCTGCAGCTATGTCGGCCATCCCCTGGTCGAGCAATTGCCCTCGCTGCGGCCGAACGCCGAGGAGCAGGCGCGTCGCGATGGCGAGCCGCCGGTGCTGCTGGTGCTGCCCGGCAGCCGGCGCAGCGAGGTCCGGCACCACCTCGATGTCTTCGGCGCCACACTCGGCCGCCTGCGGGCGGAAGGCCGCACCTTCGAACTGGTGCTGCCGACGATGCCGCATCTGGAAGCCACCATCCGCGAGGGCATCGCGAATTGGCCGGTCAAGCCAAGGGTCGTGACCGGCGAGAACGAGAAGCGCGCCGCGTTCCGCATCGCGCGCGCGGCGCTGGCCAAGTCAGGCACGGTGACGCTGGAGCTCGCGCTATCAGGCATTCCGATGGTGACGGCCTATCGCGTCGGCGCCATCGAGGCCTTCATCCTGCGCCGCGCGATCCGCGTGTCCTCGGTGATCCTTGCCAATCTCGTGATCGGCCAGGATGTCATTCCGGAGTTCCTGCAGGAGGATTGCACGCCGGAGAAGCTTGCACCGGCGCTTCAAGACGTGCTGACGGATTCGCCGCTGCGGCGGCAGCAGGTCGAGGCCTTCGCTCGGCTCGATCAGATCATGTCGACCGGCAACAAATCACCCAGCGTGCTCGCGGCCGACATCGTGCTCGAAACGATGCGGAAGAGACGGTGAGCGGCCGGGACGCATCTACAAGCGTCGACTTGCAACGGACCAGCAGAAGTCACCTTCGTGAGTGCGATGGTCGGCTTCCGGACCTAGTTTCGATCGGACTTGCGTTATCGGACTTCGGCAAAGGGGACACCGCCCAACTTCGCTCGCCGAATTTTTCGACGCTTGTATTGCACGAGCGCAACGATCGTTGCGCAACAGATCGTGTTGCTCGCGAAGGTCAGTGCCATGGCCGTGTCGGCGACGATCCGCACGGCGTAGACGGCCGTGATGCCGTTCGACACGGTAAACAGCAACCATGTCGCGGACGACACCGCGGCAGCGTCCTTCTGCCTCAGAAGGACCGAGATTTGCGGCAGGTAGGCCAGCAGCCGACAGGCGTTGGCGACAGCGAATGCAATGAAGATGATGTTTTCCGGGCAGTTCATGACCGAAAGTCCCTTGGTGATGATGTCGAGAAGGCGCGTCACTCGGCCGATCGCAGGCCGAGCCTCTTGATCACCGCGATCCAGCGCGTGGCTTCCTTGTCCCGGAGTGATTGCAGCTCTGCGGGATCCGTTCCCAGAACCTCACTACCGGCGCGATCGAGGCCGCCCCGCGCGTTGGGATCGGTCGCTAAGGCATCGCGCACGACCTTTGCCAGCCTCTCTGCGCGCGCTTCCGGAAAACTGGCCGGCGCGATCATGCCCGACCAGCCGAAGAACGGCTCCAATTTCGGGGTGAGATCGTGCAGCATCGGCACGTCGGGAAGCGCGGTGAGCGGTCTTGAGCCGGTCTGCGCCACCGCGAGCAACCGCCCTGCAGCCACATGCTCCGATGCTGCGGTTGCAATGTTGAACATCAGCTGGCAGCGGCCGGCGACCAGATCCAGCGTCGCCTGCGGAAAGCCGCGATAGGGCACGTGGACGATGTCGACGCCAAGCTGGGCTTTCAATTCCTCCATGGCGAGATGTGTTACGGTGCCCGGACCGATCGAGGCGTAGGACAGGCTGCCGGGATGCGCGCGCGCATGATCGATGACGTCGGCGAACCGCTTTCCTGCGAAACTGCCCGGATGTACCGTCAGGACAAAGGGCGAGCGGTTGAGCAGGCTGATCGGCCGGAAGTCCGTGGCCGGATCGTAGGCGAGCGCCGGGTTCAGCGCCTTCGCGGTCGTCGTCGGGCCGCCGAGCACGATACCGATCGTATGATCGTCGGTGGCTCGGGCCACCGCGGCGGCGGCCATGATGCCGCCACCGCCCGGCATGTTCTCGACGATGAAAGGTTGGCCGAACGCGGCAGCAAGGTGTGGCGCGAGCCCGCGCGCCATCGGATCTGAACCGGAACCGGCCGGCTGGCCCAGCAGGATGCGGACGGCCTGCGTCGGCCACGCAATCTGTGCTGCTGCGGTTTTCACCATCATCGGCATGGCGCACAGCGACGCGAGAGCTTGCCGGCGCGAAATTGCCATACGCGTACGGGATCCTGGAGTTTTCGGATGCATGGAATGACCTCGTTTGTTGTCATGGCGGAAAGCATCCCACGCTCCGATCCGCTCGTCCTGACAAACCCCTGAAAGTGTGCTGAAATTGCAGCCATGCTAAAAGCTTCGCCAAGCCTTGCCGCTGAAGCTCATCCGTCCGTGCCGCAAGCCATTGGATTCGATGGGTTTGTCATCGAGCCCGCAAGAGGCCGCTTGCTCGGTCGTGAAGGGGACGAGATCCCGCTGCGGCCGAAGGCGCTCGAACTGCTGATCGCACTCACGGCGTCCGAGGGACGTCCGCTCGACAAGGCCGAGTTGCTGGATCGCATCTGGGGAGACGTTCACGTCACCGAGGACAGCCTGTTCCAGGCCGTGAAGGACGCGCGCCGTGCGCTCGACGATCGCAAGGGACGATTGCTTCGCTATCTGCCGCGGCGTGGCTATCTCCTCGACTGCGCGCTGACGACGGCGCCTGTTGTCGCCCCCGCCGCCGAACCCACGCTTCGGACCGATCGGCCGTCGATCGCTGTGTTGCCGTTTCGGGTGATGGGCGCGGACACATCGGCCTATGTGGCCGCGGGTCTTGTGGAGGAGATATCGATCGCCCTGTCGCGGTTTCGCTGGCTGTTCGTCCTCGCCAATGCCTCTGCGGTCGCCATGGCGGCGCAGCGCGCGGATATGGCGGATAGTTCGGCGGCCGCGCGCAATCTCGGCATCGGGTATCTGGTCGACGGCTCGCTCGACCAGACCGAGGCGGGCATCGTCGTCCGATGCCGGCTGATCGAGACGGCGTCAGGCCGGCAGGTCTGGCAGGAGCGCTTCATCGGCCAGACCGACGGCATCCTGGGCCTTTACGAAAAGATCACGTCGTCGATCGCGGCGACGATCGAACCGCGTCTGCTGCGGGCGGAAGTGGAACGCGTCTTGCGCCGGGGCACCGCGGATCTCGGCGCGTTCGACTATTATCTGCGTGCACTGCCCGGTTATTATTCGCGGACGCCCAGAGGCAATGCCGAGGCCGTCACGCTGCTGGAGGCGGCGCTCGCGCGCGATCCCCATTTCACGCTGGCAACCGCGTTGCTGGGACGCTGCGTCGCGACCAGCGTGTGGCTCGGCAGCGAGCCCGATTACGCGGCCGGCGCTGCGCGGGCGTTGGCGCTGGCGCGGGCCGCGCTCAACATCGACCGGAGCGACCCCCAGGTGCTCGCGCTCAGCGGCCATCTGCTCGCGGTCGTCGGCGGAGAACATGCCGAAGGCGGCGCGCTGCTGGATCTTTCCTTACAGATCAATCCCAATAGCGCTGAAGCCTGGCGGCTGGGTGGCTGGGTGTCGGCCTGGAACGGCGATACCGAGCGCGCTTTGCAGCGGTTGGCCGAAGCCGAACGGCTGGATCCGCTTTCACCCCTGCAGTCGGATGTCCATTCGGCGCGCAGCTTGGCTTTGCTGGTGGGCCGCCGCTTTGGAGAAGCAATCGAGGCCGCTCGCCGTTCGATCGCCACGACACCCGAGGCGACTGCTCCTCGCCGTTTCCTCGTCGCTGCGCTCTGGCACGCCGGCGAGCGCGATGCAGCGAGATTGGAGTGCGCGTCCCTGATGCAGCGCCAGCCCAACTCGTCGCTGGCGCGATCGCGCACCCTTCAATCGTTCAGGTATCCCTGGATGCTCGACCTGCTGCTTGATGGATTGCGTGGCGCGGGAATGCCGGAGTGACGGCGGCGTGCAGCCTTGACTGAACGGCCCTACGCGAGTCCCGCATCCACCCGAAAGCACTGGCTGGTGATGCGCCGGCTTTCGTCCGAGGCGAGGAACAGCGCCATGCTGGCGATGTCCTCCGGCGTCACTGCATCCGGAACGGCTTGACGCGAGCGCACCTCGGCGATGACCTGATCGTCCGGATACCACAGCCGGCGCTGGCGCTCGGTGATGACCATGCCCGGTGCAATCGCGTTGACGCGGATGCGGTCGGGGCCGACTGACCGCGCCAGCGAGTTGGTGAACCCGACGATCGCCGCCTTGGCCGCGGCATAGACCGGCAGCGCCGGAGCGCCGCGCATCCAGGCGATCGAGGACATGTTGATGATCGAGCCGCCGCCGCGCGCCTGCATCTGCGGCACGATTGCTTGCGCGGCAAAGAAGACGTGCTTGAGGTTGACGCCGATCGTCCAGTCGAACTCGGCGGGCGTCACTTCGCTCAGCACCTGGCGCTGATCGTTGGCGGCATTGTTGACGAGGACGGCGGCGTCGCCGAGCTTTCGCTGAATCTCGGCCATTGCGGTTCGCAGGGCGTCGATGTCCAGGAGGTCACAGGAAACGAACAGGGGCGTCGTGCCGCCCGCCTCGGCGACCTCCGCAGCCAGCGCCTCGCCGGCCGCCTTGTCGAGGTCGAGGAAAGCGACGCGGGCGTGCTGGGCGGCGAAGGCTCGGACGAAGGCGGCGCCGATGCCGCTGGCGCCACCGGTGATCAGCACCGCGCGATCCGCGAGGCTCGTATAGGTCGTCGTCATGCGATCAATCGCTCCGTTTCGGGGTCGAACAGGCAGATGCGGCGGGTGTCGAGCGCGAAAGAGGCCATCGCGCCGGCCGCGGGCCGGATGTCGGGCGAGATGCGCGCCATCGCCGGCTCGCCGCCGAGCCGCAGCGACACCATCGTCTCGGCGCCGGTGGGCTCGACCAGGTCCACGGGCGCCTCGACGATGACGGGCGCGTCTGCCGAGAACGTGCGGCCGCCCTCGGCGATGCATTCCGGCCTGATGCCGAACACCACATCGCGTCCGACATAGGGGCCCGCGCCCTCATATTCGCTCAAACGCAGGCGGATTTCGTCCGGCCGTCCCGCGCCAATCACGACAACGAGGCCGGCGTCTCCGGTCTCGAGCCGGGCAGGTATCGTGTTCATCGGAGGCGAGCCCATGAAGCGCGCGACGAACAGATTGGCGGGATAGCGGTACACGGTGTCGGGATCGGCAAACTGCTGCACCACGCCGCGATGCATCACGGCGATCCGCGTCGCCATCGTCATCGCCTCGATCTGGTCGTGGGTAACATAGATGATGGTCGCGCCGATGCGCTGGTGCAGCCGCTTGATCTCCATCCGCATCTCGACGCGCAGTTTCGCGTCGAGATTGGACAGCGGCTCGTCGAACAGGAAGAGCAGGGGATCACGCACCAGCGCGCGGCCCATCGCCACGCGCTGGCGCTGGCCGCCGGATAATTGCGAGGGTTTGCGGCCGAGCAGCGGCTCGATCTGGAGCAGTCTGGCGACGTTCGCGACCGCCTTGTCCTGCTCGTCCCTGGGGACGTGACGGCATTCCATGCCGAAGGTGATGTTCTGGCGTACCGTCATCGACGGGTAGAGCGCGTAGGACTGGAACACCATGGCGATGTCGCGGTCTTTCGGCGGGACGTCGTTGACGACGCGCCCGCCGATCTCGACGGTGCCCGCGCTCGGATGATCGAGCCCGGCAACGATGTTGAGCAACGTGGACTTGCCGCAGCCGGATGGCCCGACCAGCACCGTGAACTCGCCGCTTTCGATGTCGAGATCGATGCCCTTCAGCACTTCGAGATTGGCGTAGCGCTTCGACAGGGTTCGAATGCTCAGTGCCGCCATGACAGCTCCATCATTTCACGGCCCCGGCAGTCAGGCCGCGGACGAAGTATTTGCCGCCGAGGAGATAGATCAACAGCGTCGGGAGCGCCGCGATGATCACCGCGGCGCTCTGCACGCCATGCTGCGGGATGTCTGCGACCGCAGCCGACAGCGCGATGAGAGCGGCCGTGACCGGCTGCTGCTGGCCGCTCGTGAACGTCACGCCATACAGGAACTCGTTCCAGATATGCGTGAACTGCCAGATCACGGTGACGACCAGGATCGGCGGCGAGAGCGGCAGGATGATGCGCCAGAAGATGCGGAAGAACCCGGCGCCGTCGATGCGCGCGGCCCTGATCAATTCATGGGGAATGGCGACATAATAGTTGCGGCAGAACAGCGTGGTGAAGGAGAGCCCCTGGATGGTGTGGATCAGCACTAGGCCGGCAAGTGTGTTGATGAGACCGATGTCCCGCAGCACGATGGTCCAGGGAAGCAGGCGCATCTGCTGGGGAAGGAACAGTCCGAGCGTCACGATGCCGTAGATCCAGGTGTCGCCGCGAAAACGCCAGAGCGACACGGCGTAGCCGGCGATTGCCCCGAGCAGGGTCGAGAAGATCGTCGCAGGGATCGTGACGAGCGCGGAGTTCAGCATGTACGGCCGGATGCCGGCGCAGGTCTCGGCGACGCAGAAGCCGCTCCAGGCCGCCAGATAGTTGCTCCAGGCCCAGTGCTGCGGCCAGCCGATCATCGAGCCCTGCGCGATCTCCTCGTTGCTGCGGAGCGAATTCAGCACGACGACGGCCAGCGGCGCGAGCCATGCTGCGGCGACCAACAGGACGACGAGATAGATCAAAATCCGGTTCGGGGTGAAGGAGCGGTCACGCATGGGCAGCCCGCCGTCGCTGCACGTATCGCCACGCCGCATACGGCAGCAGCACCGCGAGCAGAATGAGCAGCATGAGGACCGCCGCCGCCGCGCCCCGTCCCAGCAGGCTGCGCTGGAACATCAGGTCGTAGACGACGAGCGCGGGAAGCTGGGTCGCGATTCCCGGCCCGCCATTGGTGAGCGCGCGCACGAGGTCGAACGTCGAAATCGCGAACTGCAACTGGATCACGACGACGGTGATGGTGATCGGCCAAAGCGACGGCAGAATGATGCGCCGGTAGATTCGAACTGGCCCCGCACCGTCGATCTGCGCGGCCTTGATGATATCGGCGTCAACGGAGCGAAGGCCGGCGAGGAAGAGCGCCATGGCGAAGCCGGAGGATTGCCAGATCGCAGCGATGACGATGGTCCAGATCGCCATGTCGCGGTCGATCAGCCAGTCGAACTTGAAGGAGGTCCAGCCGAGGTCGTGGACCAGCTTCTGGATTCCGAGACCGGGATTGAGCAGCCAGCTCCAGACCGTGCCGGTGACCACGAATGACACTGCGAGCGGATAGAGGAAGACGGATCGCAGCACGTTCTCGCCGCGAACGCGCTGATCGAGCAGGATCGCGAGGGCGAGGCCGGTCGCCGCGCTCAACAGCACGAAAGCGCTCCCGAACAGCAGCAGATTGTCGAAGGCGATTTGCCAGTTTCGCGATGCCAGCACTGACGAGTAGTTGCGCAACCCCACCCAACCCGTAACAGGAACGAGCGTGGACGGCGTGAACGAGATCCAGACCGTCCACAGCGAGAACGACACGAGGTGCGCGGCGGACAGCAGCAGCGGCACCCAGATCATCAGATATTCGGGCAGCCGGCGCATCCATTCGGGAAGCGCCGGCCGGTCCGGTCTTATCGAGACGGCATTGCTCAACGCGCGCCCTCGACGGCCTCGGCGAGACGGACGGCCGCCTGCTCGGGCTTGATCGTCTTGTCCTTCACGTACTCCGTGATCACGTCGATCATCGCCGCGGTCATGCCGTTTTCCTGCGCCATGTTGTGCGCCATGCTGAGGAGCGCTTGATTGCTCGCGATGGCGCTCTTCAGGGCGGCCGAGGTCGTTCGTTGCCCCTCCGACCAGCCTTCGCCGGACAGATCGACATCTGTGCGGACGGGGATCGATCCCGTGATCTGCGAATACATCGTCTGGATCGCAGGATCCATGACGAGCTGGGCCATCAGCGTCTGGCCCGCCTGCAAATCGGGCTCCTTGCGCTGCCAGAAGATGAAGGCATCGGCGTTCAACAGGAACACCGGCTTGCTATTGTCGCTGGGGCCCGGTGCGATCGTGAAGTCCTCGAACTTGAAGCCGGCGTTGCGCAATACGCCCTGCGCCCAGCCGCCCATGATCATCATGCCCATGTCGCCGTCGACGAAGCGCTTGAGGTTGGTCGAGAAGTGCTGGGCGCCGACATTGGGATCCATCCAGTCGGCGATCTTGCGCACCTGCGCGAACGCGGCCTTGATCTCGGGTCCCCCCAGCGCCTTCTTGTCGAGATTCATGATGGCGGCGCGATATGCGAGGGGACTGATGCCGGCGAGAGCGGCCTCGAACTTCTGCCCGTCATCCGGACGGGTGCCGCCGTTGGCGATGGGCGAGGCGACACCGCCCGCTTTCATCTTCTCGGCGAGATCGTTGAAGTCCGCCCAGGTGACGGGGATCTTGTCCGCCTTGGCCTTGTCCATCGCGCGCTTGGACAGGAACAGCATGTTGGTGCTGTAGATCTGCAACGGCAGCGCGATCCATTTGCCGGCCGGCTTGTGCAATTTCGCGAGGTCCGGCGCGACCACCTTCTCGTAGCCGGCGGCGGCGACGACGGCGTCCAGATCGACAGTCGGGGCGATCTTCGACCAGGCTGCGATTTCGGGACCCTTGAGTTGCGAGCAGGCCGGCGGATCGCCGGCCATGATCTGAGCGCGCAGCTTGTTCATCATCTCGGTGGTGAACCCGGGAACGGGCGAGTGCTGCCAGACCCCGCCTTTCTCCTCGAATTTCTTCCCGAGCGCAGTAATGGCCGCCCCATCGCTGCCCGCGGACCATTGCGAGATCGCGGTCAGGCGCGGCTTGACCGCGCCTTGCGCGCGGGCAAAGGCGGGCAGTGCGAGCGCGGCGGCAGATCCAGCGAGCAGACGGCGCCTTGTTATCGTGATCGGCATGGCAGTTCCTCCCGGTGTGAATTCTCTTGCGCGAGCCGCGCAGCTTCAGGCCATCTCAGGCGGCCTCCGTCGATGCGGCCGGCATGCCGCCGCGGCAGGCGAGGCAGAACGCGGCGAAGGCCAGCGCGGCCCTGGGATCATTGCCGTTCGACGGCGGCACGAAGGCCAGCGACACCCGCGCATGCTGGCGGCCGCCGAGCAGGCAGGCATCGACGCCGTCGACCAGCGCTTTCCGATCGTCTTCCGCAAGGAGCGAGGGCCAGCCGGAGATGGCGACGCCGTGACAGGGTTTGACGTTCAGCGTGTTGCCGATCGCGAGCCCAAGGCGATACAGGCGAAGCCGCAGCTCCTGGCGCACGCGCGAGGAGATCGGGATCGCGGTGACCCAATCGCTGCCGAGCTGGAGCAATTCCGGCTCGGGCACGCCGAGAAGCTCGGCTAGCGCCGGAAGCGATGTATAGGCCTCGACACAGCCGATGTGGCCGCAGCGACAGCGCGGTCCGCCTTCGCCAAACACCATGTGACCGAGCTCGATCGGCTGCAGCGTGTCGGTCTCGACAGGATCACCCATCCAGGCGCCCGCAACGCCATGGCTGACAAAGACGAAGAGGTGCGTGTCATTGAACGGATAGTTTTCCGTGCGGCAACGATGGAATGTGGCGTGCGCTACGACCGAATTGGTGAATTCGACAGGCACGCCGGCGAACATCTCGCCGAACATGTCGCTGATGCGCCCGACGTCACAGGGGATGATGGGATTGACCGAGGCGCTCAGCCGGCCAAGGCCCGGAACGGAGACGCCGACCTGCGAGAGGGCGACGCGGCGGCGCCGCGTCCAGTCGCGCAACGATGTCATCGCTTCGCGAAACACCCGGCCGACGGTCTCGACCGTCGGCGTCTTCGGCAGCTTCACGCGTTCGGTGTAGTGCAATTCGCCCGACAGGCCGCCGACGCCGAAGCCGAGGTGCTGCGCCGTCAGCTCGAAGGCCGCGAGCGCGACCGCGCCGTCGAGCGACACCAGGCCGGTCGGGCCGCCGACGTAAGGGGCAGGGCGCCGCACTTCCTCGATCAGGCCTTCGGCCTTCAGGTCTAGCAGGATGCGCGACAGGCTCGCTTCCGACAGGCGCACGGCCTTGGCCAGCGGCGGACGAAACGAACCGCCCGACTGAAGCAGATGAGTCAAAATAGCAGCACGCGTCTGCCGCCGACTTCTCGGCTGCTCCGGCATTTCCGTCCCTGGCGTCATTCTTACTTAGTGTAAGAATGCGCGCGGAGCGTTTGGACTGTCAAGCGTTCGCCGCTGCGACGGGCCGACTTGTTGTTGTGCGCGGCAGCAAGAGGTGCGGGCCCAAAACAGAAACGGCGCCATCCTGCGATGGCGCCGTTGCGAAAGCCGTATCGGCCTGGGTTTACTTGCGATCCTTGATCGCGACGTAGTCGCGGCGGGTGACGCCGGTGTAGAGCTGGCGCGGACGGCCGATCTTCTGCTGCGGGTCCTCGATCATCTCGCTCCACTGGCTGATCCAGCCGACGGTGCGGGCGACCGCGAACAGCACGGTGAACATCGAGACCGGGAAGCCCATCGCCTTCAGCGTGATGCCCGAATAGAAGTCGACGTTCGGGTACAGCTTGCGGTCGATGAAGTACTGGTCGCTGAGCGCGATCTTCTCGAGCTCGAGCGCCACCTTCAGCATCGGATCGTCGCCATGGCCGGTCTCCTTCAGCACGGCGTGACACATCTTCTGCATGATCTTGGCGCGCGGATCGTAGTTCTTGTAGACGCGATGACCGAAGCCCATCAGGCGGACTTCGGAATTCTTGTCCTTCACCTTGGCGATGAACTCGGGGATCTTGTCCACGCTGCCGATCTCGGCGAGCATTGCGAGGGCTGCTTCGTTGGCGCCGCCATGCGCCGGGCCCCACAGGCAGGCAATGCCGGCGGCGATGCAGGCGAACGGGTTGGCGCCCGAGGAGCCGGCGATACGCACCGTCGAGGTCGAGGCGTTCTGCTCGTGGTCGGCGTGCAGGATGAAGATCTTGTCCAGCGCGTCGGCGAGCACCGGGTTGATCTTGTAGTCCTCGCACGGCACGGCGAAGCACATGTTGAGGAAGTTCTCGGCGAAGGTGAGCGAGTTCTTCGGATACACGAAGGGCTGGCCGACGGTGTACTTGTAGGCCATCGCCGCCAGCGTCGGGATCTTCGCGATCATGCGCATGGAAGCGATCATGCGCTGCTTGGTATCGTTGATGTCGGTCGAGTCGTGATAGAACGCGGCGAGCGCGCCGACCGAGGCCACCATCACCGCCATCGGATGCGCGTCGCGGCGGAAGCCCTGGAAGAAGCGGGCCATCTGCTCGTGCACCATCGTGTGATGGATCACGCGGTCGTCGAAATCCTTCTTCTGCGCGGCGGTCGGCAGGTTCCCGTAGAGCAGGAGATAGCAGGTCTCGAGGAAGTCACCGTTCTCGGCGAGCTGCTCGATCGGGTAGCCGCGGTATTCCAGCACGCCCGCGTCGCCGTCGATATAGGTGATCTTGGACTGGCAGCTCGCGGTGGAGGTGAAGCCGGGATCGTAGGTGAACAGGCCGGACTGGCCGTAGAGCTTGCCGATGTCGATGACATCAGGCCCGACGCTGCCGCTGTGGATCGGGAGATCGTAGTTCTTGTTTCCGACCGTCAGCGTAGCGGTCTTATTGCTCGATTTTGCGTCCATCAGAGGTCCCCGATGTATGGTGAAACGGGCCGGAGCCGGAGCCCCCTTTGAGAGATGATGGGGCTGGCCGGATGTTCCAGAAGGTACGGAGGAGATGGGTATATTATTGCTGTGTGCGCTGCAAGATCACCGCACGCATGCTCGACTTACGTCGTAGACTGATCCTTAAGCCGGCCGAGGCTTTCCTGGCGTCCCAGGACGTCCAAAACCTCAAATATACCAGGCGACGTCGTCCGCCCGGTCAGCGCGGCCCGCAAGGGTTGGGCGACGGCGCCGAGCTTGAGACTATTTTCCTCGGCAAAAGCACGCAGCGCGGCTTCGGTCGCGGCGCCGCTCCACGTCTCGACTTTCTCCAGCGCGGAATGTAGCTGGCCGATCAGCTTGCGGTTCTCCGGCGTCAGCAGCGCTTGCGCCTTGGGATCGAGCTCCAGCGGCCGGTCGGCGAAGATGAAATAGGCGCTGTCGATCAGCTCGATCAGCGTCTTGGCGCGCTCCTTCAGGGCCGGCATGGCCTTGAGAAGCTGCGCACGCGTGGTGTCATTTAACTTGGCCTTAAGCTCGTCGCGCGCGGGCACCAGATGGTCGAGCACGTCCTCGAACATCTTCACGAGTGATTGATCGTCGGCGTGGCGGATGTAGTGGCCGTTGAGGTTTTCCAGCTTGGCGAAATCGAAGCGGGCGGCGGCGCGGCCGACGCTGGCGAGATCGAACGCCGAAATCATCTCCTCGGTCGAGAAGATCTCCTGGTCGCCATGGCTCCAGCCGAGCCGGACGAGGTAATTGCGCAGCGCGGCCGGCAAATATCCCATGGCGCGGTAGGCGTCGACGCCGAGCGCACCGTGGCGCTTGGACAGCTTCGAGCCGTCCGGGCCGTGGATCAGGGGGATATGGGACATGCTCGGCAGCGCCCAGCCCATCGCATCGTAGATCTGCTTCTGGCGGGCGGCGTTGATCAGATGGTCGTCGCCGCGAATGACATGGGTGACGCCCATGTCGTGGTCGTCCACCACCACCGCGAGCATGTAGGTCGGGTTGCCATCGCCGCGCAAAAGCACGAGGTCGTCGAGGTTCTCGTTCTGCCAGACGACGCGGCCCTGGACCTGGTCCTCGATCACGGTCTCGCCGGTCTGCGGCGCGCGGAGCCGGATCGTTGGCTTGACGTCGGATGGGGCTGTCGCGGGATCGCGGTCGCGCCACAGGCCGTCATAGAGACGGGTGCGGCCCTCCGCGCGCGCCTTCTCGCGCATGGCGGTGAGCTCCTCGGCGGTGGCGTAGCAGCGGTAGGCCTTGCCGTCGGCGAGCAACTGCTCGGCGACCTCGCGGTGGCGCGCGGCGCGGCTGAACTGGTAGATGACCTCGCCATCCCAGCCGAGCTCGAGCCATTTCAAGCCGTCGAGGATGGCGCCGATTGCCGCCTCCGTGGAGCGCTCCCGGTCGGTGTCCTCGATCCGCAGCAGCATCTTGCCGCCGTGCTTCTTCGCATAGAGCCAGTTGAACAGCGCCGTGCGGGCGCCGCCGATATGGAGGAAGCCGGTCGGGGAGGGAGCAAAGCGGGTGACGACGGGAGAGGTCATTATTGGCAGGGCCCATGCATTGGAAGCGGTGGTATATAACAGGACCGGAGCATAACTAAAGCCCGGCAGCGGACCGCTTAAGGCCTTGGCTCAGCCAAGCGAATTTGGCAGAAGGACCGCTGATTTCCCGACAGGATTTTGGTAATGACAGAACCGGTGGCGACTGAGGTTGGGCGCGATTTCATTCGTGACATCATCCAGGCCGACCTCGATCAGGGCAAGTACAGGGAGATCGTGACCCGGTTCCCGCCGGAGCCGAACGGCTACCTGCATATCGGCCACGCCAAGTCGATCGCGCTCAATTTCGGCATCGCCCAGGAGTTTCCGGGCCGCTGCCATCTGCGCTTCGACGACACCAATCCGGTCAAGGAAGAGCAGGAATATATCGATTCCATCCAGGCCGACGTGCGCTGGCTCGGCTTCGACTGGGGCAAGAACCTGTTCTTCGCCTCCGACTATTTCGACCGGCTGTACGAATGGGCGGAGCAGCTGATCCGTGACGGTCTCGCCTATGTCGACGACCAGTCCCAGGAAGAGATCCGCCAGGCGCGTGGCACGCTGACCGAGCCCGGCAAGAACTCGCCGTTCCGCGACCGCAGCGTGGACGAGAACCTCGACCTGTTCCGCCGCATGAAGGCCGGCGAATTCCCCAACGGCGCGCGCGTGCTGCGGGCCAGGATCGACATGGCCGCAGGCAACATCAACCTGCGCGACCCCGTGCTGTATCGCATCCTGCACGCCCACCATCCGCGCACCGGCACCAAGTGGCACATCTATCCGAGCTACGATTACGCGCACGGCCAGTCGGATGCGATCGAGGGCATCACGCACTCGATCTGCACGCTGGAGTTCGAGGACCACCGGCCGCTCTACGACTGGTTCATCGAGAAGCTGCCGGTGCCGTCGCAGCCGCATCAGTATGAATTCGCGCGGCTCAACCTGACCTACACGCTGCTGTCCAAGCGCGTGCTGACCCAGCTCGTCCGCGACGGCCATGTCGCGGGCTGGGACGATCCGCGGATGCCGACCATGGCGGGCATGCGCCGCCGCGGCGTGCCGCCGGCGGCCTTGCGCGAATTCGTCAAGCGTATCGGGGTTGCCAAGGCCAACAGCGTGGTCGACGTCGGCATGCTCGAGTTCTGCATCCGCGAGGAGCTGAACCGCACGTCGCAGCGTCGCATGGGTGTGCTGCGACCGCTGAAGGTGGTGATCGAGAACTATCCGGAAGGGCAGACCGAGGAGCTCGAGGCGATCAACCATCCCGACGATCCCTCGGCCGGCACGCGCAAGATCACTTTCGGCCGCGAGCTCTATATCGAGCAGGACGACTTCATGGAGAACCCGCCGAAGAAGTTCTTCCGCCTGTCGCCGGGCAACGAGGTGCGGCTGCGCTACGCCTATTTCGTCAAGTGCACCGGCGTGATCAAGAACGACAAGGGCGAGGTGGTGGAGCTGCGCTGCACCTACGATCCCGCCACCAAGGGCGGCAATGCGCCCGACGGCCGCAAGGTCAAGGCGACCATGCATTGGCTGCCGGCGGCGAATTCGGTGCCTGCGGAGATCCGCATCTACAACCAGCTGTTCGCCAATCCGAGCCCCGACGCCTCGAATTTCGCGGCCGATCTCAATCCGCAGTCGCTCGAGATCCTTGCCGATGCCAGGATCGAGGCATCGGTCGCGGAAAGCAATTCGGCCGAGCCGATGCAGTTCGAGCGCCAGGGCTATTTCGTGCGCGACAAGGATTCGACGCCCGGCAAGCCGGTGTTCTCCCGCACCATCGGCCTGCGCGACACCTTCGCGAAGGAAGTCGCGAAGGGCTGATGACATGAGCAATGAAGCCGACGCCATCGTTTCCACCATCATTTCGAAATGGTGCGCCGGCTTCGCGACGCTCGACGCGGCCGCGCTGTCGTCGCTGTATTCGAACAACGCGTTCTTCTTCGGCTCCAACCCGAAACTCTATCGGGGCAGGGACGGCGTCGCCGATTATTTCAGCGGCCTACCGCGCTGGCGTAAGCCGAACGCCGTGTTTTCCGACGTGAACGCAGCGCAAGCCGGCCCTGATCTGATCAATATGGCTGCGACCATCTCGTTCGATCTCGCCGGCGAGCGGGACGATCTCGTCGTCAAGATGAGTTGGGTCATCGTCCCCGAGGACGGCGACTGGAAGATCGTCAATCACCACGCGTCCGCGCAGGCGCCGCTGATCTGAGGGGCCGCACGGCATCGTCATTGCGGGGAAAGCAACGAACGCGCACCTTGCGCGTTGTGTGGGTCCAGAAGAGGAACTCACCATGCAGAACATCGCAGAGCATATGGAAGTCATCGGCGCCGACGGCGTCCATGTCGGTACCGTCGACAAGGTCGAGGGCAATCGCATCAAGCTGACCAAGAAGGATAGCGGCGAGGGCAGTCACAAGGGCCACCATCACTTCATCGACAAGGGCCTCGTTGCCGGCGTCGAGGGCAACAAGGTGCGGCTGTCCGCCAAAGCGGACGTGGCCGTGACCATGGAAGAGGAAAAGTAGGGGCGGCTCCCCTCGTTCCCGGTCTGTACCGCTATTCGCGCCGCTGCACGTTCCGGTAGCCTCCGCGTCAGTCGCGTCGCGTAAGGTGCAGGGATATGGCGGAGCCGGGCCGGCCAGTACGGTCCCAGGGAGTTGCCGGGACGTGGCCGGTCGGCCGTGCCGCACCAGCTGGCGGCTTCGCGCCGGTAGGGTTTGGGGCCTGGCCGGCAATCGTCGAGACGTTGCGGGAATGGGCCCGCGCCGAGGCCGGCGCCGGGCGACTGTTGCCGTGGGTGCCTGTCGCCTTCGGCGGCGGCATCGCGCTGTATTTTGCCGCCGATCATGAGCCGGTGCTGTGGGTTGTTGCCGCGACGGCGATCGCCTTCCTGTTCGGCGCGATCCTGTTGCGGCGGAGCCGGCTGTTTGCGCCTGCGATCATGATTGCGGCGGTCGCGGCCGGCTTTGCTGTGGCAACCTGGAAGACGGCGCGCATCGCCCATCCCGTGCTGGCCAAACCGCTCTATTCGGTGTCGCTGTCGGGTTTCGTCGAGGCCCGCGACATCCGCGAGCGCACCGACCGTTTCGTGCTGCGCGTCACCGCGATGGAGGCGCAGCGCAGCGAGGTCAAACTGGAACGCGTCCGCCTCTCCGTGCGCAAGGGCACTGCGCCCGCGGTCGGCAGCTTCGTGCAGCTCAAGGCGCGGTTGATGCCACCGCTCTCACCGGTACGCCCCGGCAGCTATGATTTTTCGCGCGACATGTTTTTTCAGGGCATCGGTGCCTCCGGCTTCGTGATGGGCGCGATCACCGCTTCAATCCCGCACGATGAAGGCGGCCTGCGGCTGCGTTATGCCGCCTTCATGCAGGGCCTGCGCGATGCGATCGATGCGCGCATCCGCGCCACGCTCGAGGGCGACAACCGTGCGATCGCGACGGCGCTGCTGACCGGGCGGCGCGATGCGATTTCGACGCCCGTCAACGACGCGATGTTCATTTCGGGGCTCGGGCACGTGCTCTCGATCTCCGGCTATCACATGGCGGTCGTCGCCGGCGTGGTGTTCTTCGCGGTGCGTGCTCTGCTGGCCTTGATCCCGGGACTGGCGGCCGGCTTCGCCATCAAGAAATGGTCGGCCGCCGCGGCGCTGGTCGCGGCTGCGTTCTACCTGCTTTTGTCCGGCGCTGAGGTCGCGACGCAAAGATCGTTCTTCATGACGGCGGTGGTGCTGATCGCGGTGATGGTCGATCGCCGCGCCATCACGTTCCGCACGCTCGCGGTGGCGGCGCTGATCGTGCTCGCAGTCGCGCCCGAAGCGCTGGTGCATCCGAGTTTTCAGATGTCGTTTGCAGCGACGCTCGGGCTCGTCGCGCTGGTGCAGATCGGCATGCCGAACCTGTTCGCCTCGCCCGATCATTCGGCGACCGCGCGCGTCGCGATGTGGGGCGGCCGCGAGATCGCGATGCTGTTCCTCGCCTCGCTGATCGCCGGGCTTGCAACCACGCCCTATGCCGCCTTTCACTTCCACCGCGTCACGCCCTACGGCGTGCTCGCCAATCTCGGCGCAATGCCCGTGGTCTCGGCGCTGGTGATGCCGGCCGGGCTGCTGGGCCTGCTCGCGGCGCCGTTCGGGCTCGACGGCGCGTTCTGGTGGCTGATGGGGATCGGCATCGACTGGATGGTCGTGGTCTCGCGCTGGGTGGCGGCATTGCCGGGCGCGGTCGGCCGCATCCCGGCGTTCGGTATCGCGCCGTTGATCGCAGCGAGCTTGGGGATCATCGTGATGGGCCTGTTGCGCACGCCTTTGCGCTGGGGCGGCGCCATGGTGCTGCTGGCCTCTATCGCCTGGGGCCTTTCGGTGCGGCAGCCCGATATCCTGATTGCCGGGGATGGCGCGAGCGTCGCGGTGCGGGGTGGGGACGGGCGCTTGCACCTGATCAGGACGGGCAAGGACAATTTCCTGCTGAAGGAGTGGCTGTCTGCCGACGCCGATCCGCGCGATGCCGGCAGTGGTGCACTGGCGAGCGGCATATCGTGCGACGAATCCGGCTGCGTGACGCCGCTCGCCGACGGGCGGCTGGTCGCGCTGGCCTCGCGCATCGAGGCGCTGGCGGATGATTGCAACCGGGCCGCACTGGTGGTGACGTCTCGGCCGGCGCCGCCCGATTGTGCGGCGATGGTGGTGGATCGGCAGCGGCTCGCTCGCCAGGGTGCGCTGGCCCTGACGCCACGCGGCGACGGCTTTTCCGTTCAGCCGGTGAGGGCGAGTGGCACAAGCCGCCCCTGGTCGCCGGCAGCTGCCGGCGAGGGTGAATTCGAAGGAGCTCTCGTGCCGAGGGCGGCGGCTCCGCGCAGCAAGGATGCGACCCCGGCGGAGGCCGATCTTCAGGCGGAGGACTGAAGCCCTCGTCAGCCGATCGGCAGTCGCGGAGCCGTCGGGCGACTGTCGGCGATGATCTCACGCTTGCGCTCGCTGACCGGCTGGGTCACCGGCAGCTGCAGGACGGTTGCGCGCTGGCCTTCGACGAGCTGCGTCACCAGCACGGATTTGCCGTCCGGGAATTCGATCGCGTCGTGATGGCGATCGGGAATGTGCGGATCGATCTTGCCGAACTTGCCGACGCGGGAGTTGACGGTACGCGTCCAGATCCAGCGGTTGTCGTAACGGACGTTGTCGGCGAAGGCGAGTTCCGTTCCCGGCAACAGGCAGACCGCGACGGAGAGATCGGCTTCGGAGGCAAAGCCGCGCGTCGAGGTGCCGCGGAACGTTGTCGTGACGATCGTCTCGCCGACTTCTGCGGGGCGCGTCGCGACGGCATGCAGGCTGTAGTCACACATCGGGTGCTCCTCAATGCAGAGATAGCGACCCGCACCTCTTTTGGAGGCGCAGGCCCCTGTCAGAGTGGAAGCGCGTGACGGTCTGCCTGGTTGTAGGCAAATCTGCGGCTCGGATCGGCGAGCCGAGATCACATTATCTTTCCCGAATCCAATAGGAACAAAGTTCGCTCACCTACATTCGGCAGGCGCGTGTCGGTGCCCGCAGGCCCAGAATGCAGATTGACCGCGTCGTGGGGAAAGAGGAGCAATGCTTGTTGCGCACCCGGCCGACGATGCCGCTGCGGAGAAGGGGCCGGATAGTCTGTGCAATACCAGAAAGACTATCCAGCCGGCGCGGACCATCGTCCGCTCCAATCTCTGATCGGCGATGCCGACCGCAGCCGCGCGCGCGAGGCGCACAAGACTTCTTGATCGAGACCGTCCGGACTCAGTACTTGCGGTACAGCCCGATCAGCTTGCCCTGAATCTTCACGCGGTTCGGCGGCAGGATGCGCACCTCATACGCGGCATTGGCAGGCTCCAGCGCGATCGACGCGCCACGGCGGCGGAATCGCTTGAGCGTGGCTTCCTCGTCGTCGATCAACGCCACGACGATGTCGCCGGTATCGGCGCTCTCGTTGCGCTGGATCAGCGCCATGTCGCCGTCGAGGATGCCGGCCTCGACCATGGAATCGCCGCGCACTTCGAGCGCGTAATGCTCGCCGGAGCCGAGCATGTCGGGCGGCACGCTGATGGTGTGGCTGCGGGTCTGCAACGCCTCGATCGGGGTGCCGGCCGCAATGCGGCCCATCACGGGCACGGCAACGGGCCGCTCGCCCTCGTCTGCGGACGGGCTGGAGCTCGCGCGGATCTTGCCGAGATTGCCCTCGATGACGCTTGGCGTGAAGCCGCGTCGGCTGCCGGCGGCGGCCTGGAGCTCCGGCAACTTGATCACTTCGATGGCCCGGGCGCGGTTGGGCAGGCGGCGGATGAAGCCGCGCTCCTCGAGTGCGGTGATCAGGCGGTGGATGCCCGATTTCGAGCGCAGGTCGAGCGCATCCTTCATCTCGTCGAAGGACGGCGGCACGCCGCTTTCCTTCAAGCGTTCGCTGATGAACCGCAGAAGCTCGTATTGTTTGCGCGTTAACATCTCGACCAAAGTCCCCCGGTTGATGTCGTTCGATTCCGAGACGATGAATTCAGCGATAAGCCGCTACATCCTCGAAACAAATCATGAACGGACACTATATGTTCGATACATGTTCCGCAACTGCTTAATTTTGCGTGAACAGAACGAGACACGCGGAATGCGTGTGGCCGCGCAGGTCAGACGGGGAGCCGCAGCACCTCGCAGGGGCTGCCGGCCTCGGCCTTCGGCGCAAACGGTGCGCGCACGAGAAGTACCTGTGCTGCAGCAAGATTCGCAAGCAGAGAGGAGTCTTGATGGCTGACGGGAAGAGCGACGAGCGTGCCGTCGTCGCGCAGCTCCAGGCGCGCGCGCAGATAGTCCTCGCGCTGGTCGTTGGCACCGAGATCGCGACCCAGCACGGCGCGCTCGCGATGATGATGAATCACCGAACGGCCCGACAGCGCCCGAATCAGCGGCACCATGAACAGAAAGGCGCACACGTAAGACGACACGGGATTGCCGGGCAGGCCGATCACGCCCATCGCCCCCAACCGTCCGTGCATCATCGGCTTGCCGGGCCGCATCGCGATCTTCCAGAACGCCATCGCGATGCCTTCGTCCCGCAGGGCCTGCTGGACCAGGTCGTGGTCACCGACCGATGCGCCTCCGGTCGTGATCAGGATGTCGGCGCCGCTTTCGCGCGCGCGGCGGATGCCGGCGGTGGTGGCCTCCAGCGTATCGGCGGCAACACCGAGGTCGATGGTCTCGGCACCCTCGCTGCGGGCGAGCGCGTGGAGGGCATAGCCGTTGGAATAGACGATCTGGCCGTGCCCGGGTGTGGCGCCCGGCATCACCAGTTCGTCGCCGGTGGCGAGGATCGCGACCTTCGGGCGTCGGCAGGCGGCGAGATACGGGTGATTCATGCCGGCCGCGAGGGCGAGATCGCGCTCAGTCAGACGGGTCCCCTTGCGCAAGAGGACGTCACCCTCGCGGAAATCCACGCCAGCGGGGCGGATGTGCCGACCCACGATCGCAGCTTCCTTGATCGTGACGCTCTTGCCGTCCGCAATGGTGTCCTCCTGGATCACGACCGCGTCCGCGCCCTCCGGAACGACACCGCCAGTGAAGATCCGCACGGCTTCGCCTGCGCCGACCCGTCCTGTGAACGGACGGCCGGCCGCGACCTCACCGATGACAGTCAACCTGGAATCGATCGCTGCGGCGTCGGCCGCGCGGACGGCGTAGCCGTCCATCGCCGACATGGCCTGCGGCGGCTGCGTGCGCCGCGCGGCGACGTCACGCGCGAGCACCCGGTGGTAGGCTTCGTCGAGCGAAACCATCTGTTCAGGCAGCGGCTCAACGCCCGCCAGCACCGCGGCCAGGGCGTCGGAAACCGGCATCAAGGCCACGGCGAAACTCCTGCTCGGCGCGTTCGGACGAAATGTTCCGACAGTGTTCTAACCGAGCGCGGAGGCGGAGGCAAAATTGCAGACGAGGGCGACCATGCTGCCGCTTTCAGCCCGTATCGAAGACAGACTCAGGCCTGGCGTCGCATCATCCAGACGACGGGACTGGTCGGCAGGAGGGGCCATGCATCGGTCAACGCCCGCTCGGCGCATCCGGGTTGACGAATGCGACATCGGGAGCCCTCGGGCCTTGATCCTTGTCCGGCAGCGGGTCGGCCTGAGATTTCAGGTCGGCGGCCTTGCTGATCAGCTTGGCGGAAAGGTCAGAATCCGAGGTGGTTCTGGCGAATTCAAGCAGGAGAGAGGCCTGCCTGGTGAGATAGGTTTTGCCCAGCACGTCGATACGTCCGTCGTAGAATTCCCAACGGAATGATGAGTCCGAGAGGTGGTATTACGTTCCCGGAACTCTGTGTAAAAATGCACAAAGCGATCCGGTTCCCCCATCTCTTGCATATTTTTCCCTGCAAGCGGGACTGCAACAAGTCTGATGCGATGGCGGGCTGGCTTCAGATGCCCAACGCCTTCAAGGCGTTTCCAACGTCGCGTGGCGACGTCACATGCACCGCCGTCAGTCCGCGTGCCCGCGCACCTTCGACATTCTCGGCGAGGTCGTCGAAGAACACGATGCGCTCCGCAGGCACGCCGATCGCGGTGACGACGTGGTCGAAGGCTTCCGCGTCCGGTTTGCGCAGTCCGATGCTGGACGACAGATACAGCGCGCGGAAATGGCCGAGCAGTTCGCCATATTCCCTGGAGAAATAGTCGACATGCGGCCGGTTGGTGTTGGAGAAGGCGTAGAGCGGCATCTGCTTCGCCGCGCGCGGCAGCAGCTCGGCGATGTCGGGCATCTCGCCGGCGAAGATCGCGTTCCAGCCTTCCAGGAATTGCGCGTCCGAAATGCCGATTCCGAGCGAAGCACGCAGCGAGGCGAAATAATCCTCGTCGCTGATCCTGCCGACCTCGTGCAGCCGATAGGCCTCGTCACGCACATAGCGCGCGACGATGGCCTCGGGCTGGCAGCCGGCATGTCCCGCCCAGCAGGCGATCGCCTTGGAGAAGTCGATGTCGAGCACCACGCGCCCGAGATCGAACAGCAGCGCATCGGCGCTGCCGGGAGAGAGCGCTGTCACCTGCATCCTTTCACTCAGTAACGGTACGGATCGTGGTCGAACAGCGGGAATGCGCTGAACACGCTCGGCGCGTTGGTGGCAGTCGCCGGATGCAGGCAGGATTTGTCGACCTCTGCGAATGACGTGGCGCCCAAAAGGCCGAGGCAGCGCAGCACCTCGTCCTCCAGCAACTCCAGCATCCGCGCGACGCCGGCTTCGCCCGCCGCCGCCAGCGCCCAGCATTGCAGCCGTCCGATGCCGACGAGGTCCGCACCGGCCGCGATCGCCTTGACGATGTCGGTGCCGCGACAGATCCCGCCGTCGACCATGATCTTGGCGCGGCCCTTCACGGCCTCGACGATCTCCGGCAGCACATGCATGGCGCCGCGGCCGTGGTCGAGCTGGCGGCCGCCATGGTTGGAGACGTAGATCCACTCGACACCGTGATCGACCGCGATCTGGGCGTCCTCGGCGGTGGCGATGCCCTTGAGGATCAGCGGGATCTTGAACTTGTCCTTGATCATCTTCACGGTCCGCCACTCCAGGCCCTTCTGGAAATCGCCGCCGGTGGCGCGCAGGCGGCTCTCGCGAACATAGCGCTTGGCGATGTCACGTTCACGACGGCTGTAATGGGCGGTGTCCACGGTCAGGCAGAAGCCGGCATAGCCGTTCTTCTCGGTGCGGCTGACCACATCGGCGACAAAGGCGTCGTCGCCGCGGACATAGAGCTGATAGAGCCGGAGCGCATCGGGGGCGGCTTCGGCGGTCTTCTCCAGGCCGGGCTCGGACACCGAGCTCAGCATGTGCGCCGCGCCGAAGGTGCCGCAGGCGCGCGCCACGCTGGCTGCGCCATCGGGATCGAAGATCTCCAGCGCGCCGACGGGCGCGATCACCACCGGCAGGCGCATCTTCCGGCCGAACCGCTGGACCGAGCCGTCGACCTTGCGGACGTCGCGCAGCACCCGCGGGCGGAAGGCGATCTCATCCAGCGCCATGCGGTTGCGGCGCATGGTGGTTTCGGTCTCGGCAGCGCCGACGATGTAGTCCCAGGCGTTCTGGTTGAGGTTGGCCCGGGCTTTCCGGACGAATTCGTGCAGGTTCTGGAACGGCTCGCTGCTTGCGCCGAGTTCGACGTTCCGTTCCGGCTGGATCCGGGGTGCTTCGTTCATTGTTGTCCTCCCGAGAATTTGAAGCTTTATGTCATCGCCTAACCCGTCCAGCCCTGCAAAACTATCCTAAAATCGCATAGCTGCGAGGCGGGGGCCGGTCGACCGATTCCCCTTACGGGTGGACCAGTCCAGCAACGTTGCCAAAAGTTTAGGTCCGGACGAAGCATTTTCTGCGGTGTACCCGCCGGCGTGGCATCCCGGCCTTGAAGAAACCAGAATGGTATTGTGAGAAGCAAACTGGATCGCCACTTGCAAGGGGTCCCAAATTTCCTCCCAAGTCCCGTTCCAAGTCTCGTTCCAAGTCTCGAGAGACAAGCGCTAGCGAACCCGCCGAGCAAACAAGAAGGCCAGTCGATCCATGCGGAAATCCCTGCTGTTCCCCCTGGGCGCGCTCTCTGGAGCGTGTCTGACCCTTCTGGTAGCCAGCCCACACGGCGGTGTATGGGCGGCGCGGGCGGCAGCGAGCGCGGATGACGCCTATTCCCAGCTCAACCTGTTCGGCACGGTTTTCGAGCGCGTCAAGGCCAGCTATGTCGAGAAGCCGGACAATGCCAAGCTGATCGAAGGCGCGATCACGGGTATGGTGACCTCGCTCGACCCGCACTCGCGCTACATGAACGCGAAGGCCTGGACCGAGATGCAGGAGACCACCTCCGGCGAGTTCGGCGGCCTCGGCATCGAGGTCACCATGGAGGACGGCCTCGTCAAGGTCGTCTCGCCGATCGACGATACGCCTGCCTCAAAGGCCGGCCTGATGTCCGGCGACCTCATCAGCAAGATCGACGGCGAGGCCGTGCAGGGCCTGACGCTCGAGCAGGCCGTCAACAAGATGAAGGGTCCGGTCGACACCAAGACCAAGCTCACCATCGTGCGCAAGGGCGCGGACGCCCCGCTCGACGTTGCGATCACGCGCGAGATCATCCATGTGCGCCCGGTGCGCTTCCACGTCGAGAACGGCGACATCGGCTATATCCGCGTCACCTCGTTCAACGAGCAGACCACCGACGGCCTGAAGAAGGCGATCGCCGCGATCTCCAAGCAGGTCCCGCAGGAGAAGCTCTCCGGCTACGTGATGGACCTGCGCAACAATCCGGGCGGTCTGCTCGACCAGGCCGTGTCGGTGTCGAGCGCCTTCCTCCAGCGCGGCGAGGTCGTCTCGACCCGCGGCCGCAATCCGGAAGAGACGCAGCGCTTCACCGCGCATGGCGGCGACCTGACCAGGGGCAAGCCGCTGGTGGTTCTGGTCAATGGCGGCTCGGCTTCGGCTTCCGAGATCGTGGCCGGCGCATTGCACGATCACAAGCGTGCGACCATCATCGGCACGCGCTCGTTCGGCAAGGGCTCGGTGCAGACCATCATTCCGCTCGGCGCCGGCAATGGCGCGCTGGCGCTGACCACGGCGCGCTACTACACGCCGTCGGGCCGCTCGATCCAGGCCCAGGGCATCGCCCCCGACATCGAGATTCTGCAGGACGTGCCGCCGGAGCTGAAGGGCCGGATGGACACCATGGCGGAGTCACAGATGCGCGGGCATCTCTCGGCCGGCGAGGGCGGCGAGCAGACCGGATCGCAGTCCTACGTTCCGCCGAAGGAAGAGGACGACAAGGCCCTGCACGCGGCTTTCGACTTCCTGCACGGCGTGACCGCCAATGCCGTCGCCGCGAAGCCCGCCTCGAAGGCCACAGTACCGAACTAAGCCTTCGCGACGTTCAGATAATCGCCCGGGAGTGGGTTGCCGCTCCCGGGCGATTACGTTCGGGCGCGTCGCCTCAAACTGGGTTCATCGCCGCGAATGTCGCCTCGTAGCGGCCGTCGCGCTCGGCCCAGCGCCGGGCGCGGTCACGCTCCACCAGTACCTCACCGTTGGGGTGAGCCCCCAGCTCCAGCAATTGCATGACCTCCGCAACGTAAGCCGCCAGCGGCATGGCGCGGGAGTCGCTGGCCTGCTGCGCGCCGGTCAGCTCGGTCTGGACGTAGGGCGGCGCGAGCTCCAGTACCGCGACGGGCCGCTTGCGAAGCTGGTGCCGCAGAGACTGCAGCCAGGAATGCAGGAACGCCTTGCTGGCGCAGTAGGTTGGAAAGTCGGCCCGCGGCACGAAGGCGAGGTTCGAGCTGGTCGCGATGATCGTGGCGTCCGGTTGTCGCTTCAAGATCGGCAACAGCGCTGCCGTCGTGCGCAGCACGCCCAGAATGTTTGTCCTGACGATCGCTTCCGCATCTGAGGCATCCCACACGTCTGAGGTCATGTCTTCAGACCGCGAAATGCCGGCGTTGGCGATCAGCACGTTGAGCTCGGGAAACTCGTCCCGGAGCCGGCCCGACAAACGTTGCAGGCTCGCGGGATCGTCAATGTCGAGCGGCAGGCCGATCAGGCCGGGCCGTTCGGCCACGATCTGGTCGAGCAGCGCCTGCCGTCGCCCTGTTACGATGACGCGATTGTCGCGGCTGTGGAAAGCCGCGGCCAATGCGCGGCCGATTCCGCTGGTGCCGCCGGTGACGAGGATCGTGTTGCCAGTCATCTTCATGGTGGTGCCTTTCGATTGAGAAAGGCCACGGCAATCCTGCGATTCCCTTTGACGAGCGATCCGGCAAGACAACCGCCAGCGCGGCGCACGCAAGCTTCGTTGTCTTGAACGGGTGAACATCCGCTGAGAGGAGGAGTGATGGCATATGACCGTGGCGTCTCGTGAATCGAGAACTCCCTGCTGGGATCCTCTCGACAAAGGACGCGTTGGATGACGGTAACGCCTACGGCCGCGCCATTTCGGCAGCTGCAAGATAAGGAATAGGTTGGCCGGCCGCGGTCGTCAAGCCTGACGGGCGAACCGAGATCCTAACCCACCTCGCGGCGACGGCCCGCATGACCGTCCCGCTGGGCGAGCCGGCTGCGATGCAGCGCGAACAGCTCCAAAACCTTGTCGGCGGGCTTCGCGGCGCTGAACAGATAACCCTGCATCTCCGAACAGCCGAGCGCGCGGAGCAGGCGCTGCTGCTCCTCGGTCTCGACGCCCTCGGCCGTGGTGGTCATGCGGCGCGCGGCCGCGAGATTGACGACGGCCTGGACGATGCTGGCGGAGCCGTCGGGCCCGGCGATGTCGCTCACGAAGCAGCGGTCGATCTTGATCTTGTCGAACGGGAAGCGGTGCAGATAGCTCAGTGACGAGTAGCCGGTGCCGAAATCGTCGAGCGCGATGCGCACGCCGATGGCGCGGAGCTGATGCAGGATCGCGAGCGCGGCATCGTCGTCGCGGATCAGCACCGCCTCGGTGATCTCGAGCTCGAGCCGGCTCGCCGGCAGGTTGGAAGCGGCGAGCGCCGCCATGATCTTCAAGGCCAGCGTGCCGCTCTTGAACTGAACCGGCGAGACGTTGACAGCGAGGCGGATGTCGTCGGGCCAGGCGGCCGCATCGCGGCAGGCGGTTGCCAGCACCCATTCGCCGATCTCGTTGATCAGGCCGGTATCCTCGGCGATCGGGATGAATTCCGCGGGCGAGACCATGCCACGCTCGGGATGGCGCCAGCGCACCAGCGCCTCGCAGCCGGTGATGCGATCGTCCTTCAGGCTGAGGCAGGGCTGGTAATAGACCTCGAGATTTCCTTGGGCGATGGCATGGCGCAGGTCGTTCTCAAGCTGCCGGCGCTCGCGCACCTTGGCATCCATCTCCGGCTCGAAGAAGCGGTAGGTCCGACGTCCTGCCGCCTTGGCGGCGTACATCGCCATGTCCGCGTTCTTGAGGATCTGGTCGAGCACCGTGCCGTGTTCGGGCGCGAGCGCAATACCGACGCTGGCATCGGTGGTGAGATGATGGCCCATGCAGTCGAACGGGGTGCGGATGGCCGCGAAGACCCGCGCGACGAGGTCGTCGACCTGGTCGCGCGACGTTACTGCGCTCTGGACAATGGCGAATTCGTCGCCGCCGAGCCGCGCCACGAAATCCGCCGGGCCGGCACAGCGGCGTAGGCTCGCGGCAACCGATTTCAACAGCTCGTCGCCGACGAGATGGCCGAGCGCGTCGTTGACGCCCTTGAACTCGTCGATGTCGATGTAATGCACTGCGATCTCTTCGCCGTTGCCGACGGCGGCCAGCTCTCCGCGCAGATGCTCGTGGAACATGGCGCGGTTGGGCAGGTCGGTCAGCGCGTCGTAATGGGCGAGGTGGGTGATGCGCTCCTCGATGCGGCGGCGCTCGGTGATGTCCTCATGGGTCGCGACCCAGCCGCCGTCGGCAAGCGGCTCGTTCAGGATGTGGATCGAGCGGCCGTCTGCGGTGTCGACCACCATGGAATTGCGGACATGAATGTCCTTCAGGACCAGCGCGACGTAAGCGTCGACGTCGCCCCCGAACGAGCCGGTCGCCTTGCGATGGGCGATGATGGCGTGGAAACTGGAGCCTGGTTTCACGACCTCAGCCGACAATCCGTACATTTCGATGTAGCGCTGGTTGCAGACCACCAGCCGCTGCCCGGCGTCGAACAGCAAGAGGCCCTGCGTCATGTTGTTGACGGCGCGGTCGAGCCGCTGCTTCTCCAGCGTCAGCCGTTCGCGCGAGGCGCGGTGCTGCTCGAGCAACTTGCGCACGACCGCGATCAGCACGCCCGCGATGGCGAGCGCGGAGGCGCCGGCGACCGAGATCAGCATGCCGATCTGCTCGCGCCAGTCGGTCAGGGCGGCCGCGCGCGTCGTGGTGGCCATCATCAGGATCGGGAAATGGGGCAGTGCAAGCGAGGAGATCAGCCGATCTTCTCCGTCGACGGGGCTCACGAAGCGCCCGGCGAAGTGATCGAGGCCGAAAACCCTCTGCTGCTCGAACGAACCAGTCTTGAAGTTGCGTCCCATCAATTCGCTGGAATAGGGATAACGGGCGAGCAGCGTACCGTCCCGATGCAGCATCGAGATCGTCGCGCCTTCGCCCAGCGCGACGGTGGCGAAGAACTTCTCGAAATTGGCGGGCTCGATGCCGCGTCCGACGACACCGAGGAATTCGCCGTTGGGCCCGACGATCCTCCGGGCCACCAGGATGGTCCAGGCACGGGAGATGCGACTGTGCAACGGCTCGATCAGGACATCGGGCGAATTGGGATCGTACTTGAAGGTACGAAAATAGGCACGATCGGCAACGTTCACCTTCGGAACCGGCCATTTCGACGACGAGTTGATCAGATTGCCTTCGGCATCGACGATGTTGACGTCGCCGATGTAGGGCAGAGCCTCGATCTTCGAGCGCAATATCCGGTGGACGTCCGGGCCAGAGAAGCGCTTGCGAAAGTCCTCCACGGCCGCGATTCCGGTGGTGCGGACCTGATCGACGAAATCCTTCTGGATGACCGCGAAATCCTGCAATTGCTGATCGAAATGGTGGGCGAGCAGCAGCACGGTGTTTTCCAGCTCGCGGCTGGAGTTGCGCAGCGCCCGCTCGCGAAAATTCTGCGCCATCAGGACCGAGCCTATGGCGATGGCCGCGATCAGCAGGGCGCCGCCCACCACCAGCCAGCGGATTGGTCCGCTGCGCACGAAGGCGTGGTCAAAGAGGCGGTTGCCGAATCTCGTCATCATGCTGGATCATTGCCGTCACACGTCTGGATCAATTCTTGGTCCCGCAAACATCCGTTGGTTTACGGGAACGGTGTGGAGGCAAAGTTAGGAAGCGCGGTTAATGCCGGGTGAACGGTCGCGCGCAAATGCAATCGAGATGCGGCGATACAGCGGGCAGGAATTGCCCGAGCATTCGAGGGTGCCGGTCAATTCCTGCCGGCCGCGCCAAAATCAACCAAGGACTAACCATCTAACGTGTTGGCGATCCTCACATCGGCATTGGCACGTGATTTGCGAGATGCCTGCTGACAACACAGAGAGGACGCGACGATGAAGAACACCCTGATGAACTTCCTTGCCGACGAGAGTGGGGCAACCGCGATCGAGTACGGCCTGATCGCGGCCGGCATCGCGCTGGCCATCATCACCGTCGTGAACGGCATGGGCACCAAGCTCAACGCCAAGTTCACCTCGATCAGCACGTCGCTGAAGTAACGCGATCAAGCGCGATAGTGGCCGGACTTGCCGCCGAGCTTCTCGACCAGATGGATGCCCTCGATGCGAACGCCGCGCTCGACCGCCTTGATCATGTCGTAGATGGTGAGGCAGGCGACCGACACGGCGGTGAGGGCCTCCATCTCGACGCCGGTCGGTCCCGTCACTTTCACGCTGGCGCGAACGAGGCAGCCCGGCAATGTCACGTCGGGCTCGATGTCGAGCGTCACCTTCGACAGCGCGAGCGGATGACAGAGCGGGATCAGCTCCGAGGTGCGCTTGGCGGCCATGATACCGGCGATGCGGGCGGTGCCGAGCACGTCGCCCTTCTTGGCGTTGCCGGAGACGATCAGATCGAGCGTCGCCCTGGTCATGACGACGCGGCCTTCCGCGACCGCAAGCCGCTCGGTCGCGGGTTTGTCCGAGACGTCGACCATCCGCGCCTCGCCGGAGGCGCCGATATGGGTGAGGGCCGGGGCGGTCTTCTTGGACGGCTTGCGCGCCAAATTCTTGCGCGCCATATCCTTGCGCGCCAAATTCTTGCGCGCCATGTCTTTGCGCGCCATGTCAGCGCGTGCCCGTCGCGCGCGCCTTCGTCTCGCGCGCGAGCAGCGTGCGCGTCGCCGCGGTGACGTCGGCCTGTCGCATCAGGCTCTCGCCGACCAGGAAGGTCGACATGCCGACGCGCTCGAGCCGGGCGAGATCGGCAGGCGTGAAGATGCCGCTCTCGCCGACCATCAGCCGTTGCTTGGGGATCAGCGGCGCCAGCATTTCGCTGGTCGCGAGCGTGGTCTCGAAAGTACGAAGATTGCGGTTGTTGACGCCGATCATCGGCGAGCGGAGCTTCAGCGCGCGGTCGAGCTCGGCGCGGTCGTGGATCTCGATCAGCACGTCCATGCCGTAGGCGATTGCGGCGTCTTCGAGGTCCTTGGCGGTGGCATCATCGAGCGCCGCCATGATGATCAGGATGCAGTCGGCGCCGTGCGCACGCGCCTCCGCCACCTGGTAGGTGTCGAACATGAAGTCCTTGCGCAGCACCGGCAGTGACGTCGCCGTGCGCGCCGCCACCATGAAGTCCAGATGACCCTGGAACGAGGGCGTGTCGGTCAACACCGACAGGCAGGCCGCGCCGCCGGCTTCATAGGCCCTGGCGAGCTGGGGAGGATCGAAATCCGCGCGGATCAGTCCCTTCGAGGGCGAGGCTTTCTTCACCTCCGCGATCAGCGCGTAGTCGCCATTGGCGTGTTTGGCCTTGATCGCGCGCACGAAGCCGCGCGGCGCGGCCTGCGCCTTGGCCTTCGCCTCGACGGCCGACAGCGGCTGCGCGCGCTTGGCGGCGGCGATCTCTTCGCGCTTGTAGGCTTCGATCTTGGTCAGGATGTCGGACATGCGCAATTCAGCTGTTGGAGATCGCGATCAGGTGCTTCAGCTTCGCGTTGGCCGCGCCGCTGTCGATCGAACGGGCGCCGATCGCGACGCCCTCCTTGAGGTCCTTGGCGCGGCCGGCCACGACCAGCGCGGCTGCGGCGTTCATCAGCGCGACGTCGCGGTAGGCGCTCGGCTTGCCGTCGAGCACGCTCTGCAAGGCGATCGCATTGGCGTCGGCGTCACCGCCCTTGAGCGCGCCGGCCTCGCAACGCGGCAGGCCGGCGTCCTCCGGCGTCACCTCGAAGTTCCGGATCTCGCCATCGTGGAGTGCGGAGACGAAGGTCGGGCCGGTGAGGGTGATCTCGTCGAGGCCGTCGGAGCCGTGCACCACCCAGGCGGATTCGGAGCCGAGGTTCTTCAGCACCTGCGCCAGCGGCTGGACCCATTGCCGCGAGAATACACCGACCATCTGCCGCTTCACGCCGGCCGGGTTGGACAGGGGCCCGAGCAGATTGAAGATCGTGCGTGTGGCGAGTTCGACCCGGGTCGGGCCGACGTTCTTCATGGCCGGGTGGTGGGCGGGGGCGAACATGAACCCGATGCCGCATTCGCGCACGCAGCGGCTGACCTGCTCGGGCCTGAGGTCGATCTTCACCCCGAGCGAGGCAAGCACGTCGGCGGCGCCCGAGCGCGACGACAGCGCGCGGTTGCCGTGCTTGGCCACCGGCACGCCGGCGCCCGAGACGATGAAGGAGGCGCAGGTCGAGACGTTGACCGAACCGGAGCCGTCGCCGCCGGTGCCGACGATGTCGACGGCGTCGGCTGGTGCCGTCACGCCCAGCATCTTGGAACGCATTGCCGAGACGGCCCCGGTGATCTCGTCCACGGTTTCGCCGCGCACCCGCAGCGCCATCAACAGGCCGCCCATCTGCGAGGGCGTGGCTTCGCCCGACATCATGGCGTCGAAGGCGGAAGCCGCTTCGTCACGCGACAGGCTGGCGCCGGTCGCCACTTTTCCAATGATCGATTTCAGGTCGTCCATCGCGTGCTTTCAACTTACTGCTGGTTCGCGCCGGTCACCTGCGCGAAGGCGGCCTGATTAATGGTGGTCCCGATGTCGGTTTCAAGCTTGTTGACGTAGGAGGCGACCTGCTCCTCGGTCTGGGCACGGTCGAGGCTTTCCTTCAGCTTCTTGACTGCCTCGGAGGCGGCGTCGACCGCGGGATCGACGATGTCGGTGACGCGGAACACGATCACTTCGGCACCGCCGGTCACGGGCGTCTGCCCGACGCCGTCCTTGGCGGTGCGGAAGGCGGCCGCGACGACCGCTGCGGGCACGCTGGCGGGCGTGTCATCGCGCTTGAAGCCGGTCGCGGTCTCGACCTTGGCGCCGATCGTTGCGGCTTCATCCGCGAGCTTGCCGCCGGCTTCGAGCTTCTGCACTATCTCGGTCGCCTTGACCTTCAGCTTGGCGGAGATCTGGTCCTGGCGCCAGCGCGCCTCGACCTGGTCGCGAACCTCGTCCAGATTGCGGTCGCGCGAAGGCGTGATGGCGAGCACGTCGTACCAGACATAGCCGCCCTTGTAGGAGATCGAGTCGTTGTCGACGCCGACATCGGTGTTGAAGGCCTGCGACACCACGTCGAGGCCCTGCGGAATGTTGGCGACCGGCTGGCCGTTCGGGGCGCGGCCGGAGCGGTCGACAGCGTCGATGGTCACGGCGGTGAGGCCGAGCTTCTGCGCCGCGTCGATCACGCTGGCGCCGCCGCCGCGCTCGTCTTCCATCTTGTCGCGGAGATCGGCGACCTTGACGCGCGCGCGTTCGGTGGCGATCTCGCGCTTGATGTCGCCGACGGCGCTGGCAAAGTCCGCCTCCTTGCCGGGCTCGATCTTGTCGACCTTGACGATGGACGTGCCGAGCGCGCCCTGGATCGGCTGGCTGATCTCGCCGGCGGGAAGCGCGAAGGCGGCTTCGCCGACCGCAGCATCGAGCGAAGATTTGGTGACGAGGCCAAGGTCGACATCGGAGGCGCTCAGCCCGCGTTCCTTGCCGAGGTCCTCGAACGACATGCCGCCGACGAGACGCTCCCGTGCGGTTTGCGCTTCGGCAGCGTTGGGGAAGACGATCTGCTGGATCTGGCGCTTCTCCGGCGTGCCGAGCCGGTCCTTGCGCTGCTCGAACACCTTCTTGGCGTCTTCGTCCGACACGTCGCTCCACTTGCCGATCTCTTCCGGCGAGACCACGACGAAGGAAATCTTGCGGTATTCGGGCGCGCGGAACTGGACCTTGTGGTCCTCGAAATAGGCCGCGAGTGCCTCGGGCGAGGGCGCGTCGATCTGGCCGGCCTGGGCGGTATCGAGCCTGACGAAATCAATGGCGCGCTGCTCGTTCTGGAAGCGCGTCAGCACGTCGATCATGGCTTTCGACGGCTCGAGGCCTGCCCCGATCGTGCCGGTGATCTGCCGACGCAGCGACACCTTGCGCTGCTCGGCGACGTAGCGCTGCTCGGTGTAGCCGAAATTGCGGATCACGGCCTGAAAGCGGTTCGCATCGAAATTGCCGCCGACGCCCTTGAAGTTGGGGTCGTTCATGATGACCTGGCGGATCTGGTCGTCGGACTGGCCGAGCCCGAGCCGGCGCGCCTCTTCGTCGAGGGCGGCTTCGGCGATGGTCTGCTGCAGCACCTGGCGGTCGAGGCCAAAGGCACGCGCCTGGTCGGGCGTCAGCGGGCGCCCGAACTGGCGGCTGATCTGCTGCAGGCGGTCCGTGTATATCTGGCGGAACTCGTTCAGCGAGATCTCGGTGCTGCCGACCTTGGCGACCGTGGACTGCCCGAAGCCCTTGAAGATGTCGGCGATGCCCCAAACGCCGAAGCTGATGATCAACACGCCCATCACGATGGCCATAATGGTCTTGCCGAGCCAGTTTGATGAGGCCTTGCGCATTCCTCGAAGCATTTGGTCCAACTTGTTTGAGCAGGAGGGGAACGGGACCGCGTCTTAATGCAGATTCAGCAAAAGCGCGTCACCAAATTGATCAATCATCATAAAGTGGCGGCTTTCCCCCCGCAACCTCGGGTCACGCGGCCGTTCGAAGCTGCGGTTAAAGGCCCCTGGCTCTGGAACTGCCGCGGCAGCTCTGCTAGCGCATGCACAAACCTCATTTTGCTGGACATTGACATGACCGACGCCATCCGCCCGCTGATCGCCGGCAATTGGAAAATGAACGGCCTGAAGGCCCAGGCTGCCGAGTTCGACGCCATGCTCAACGGCGCGGCAGATGTGGCCGCAAAAGCCGATCTGCTGGTCTGTCCGCCGGCGACCTTGATTGCCGCCTTCGCCGACAAGGCGCGCGGCAAGAAGGTCGCGGTGGGGGCCCAGGATTGCCATCCCAAAGCCTCCGGCGCGCATACCGGCGATATCTCGGCCGAAATGCTGGTGGACGCGGGGGCGAGGGCTGTCATCGTCGGCCATTCCGAACGCCGCGCCGACCATGGCGAGGGCGATGCCCTGGTCCGGCAGAAGGCCGAGGCCGCCTGGCGCGCCGGCGCGACGGCGATCGTCTGCATCGGCGAGACCCAAGCCCAGCGCGATGCCGGCCAGACCCTGGACATCCTCCGCGGGCAGCTCGCCGGCTCCCTGCCTGAGAGCTCGACGGCCGCGAATCTTGTCGTGGCCTATGAGCCGGTCTGGGCGATCGGGACCGGCCTGACCCCCACGGCCCAGGATGTCGAGCAGATTCATGGAGTTATCCGGGAACTCCTGACCTCCCGGTTCAAGGCCGATGGTGCCAGGATGCGCATCCTCTACGGCGGCTCGGTCAAGCCCTCGAATGCGGCCGAACTGATGGCGGTCAAGAACGTCAATGGTGCGCTGGTCGGCGGCGCCAGTCTGAAGGCGGCGGATTTCCTTGCGATTGCCAAGGGCTGTCCTAATTAAAGGGCTGTCCTAACTAAGGGTTGCCCCTAGCTAACCTCACGGCGCGGCCGGGGCCGATCGGGGGTGGCAATGGCCGGTCTGATCGTGTAACACCGCGCAACTTCAGGAAAACCCGCGAAGCGCGATCGGCCGCCGTCAGGCGCCGCCCGCTTGTGACGGAAGGATACTATGCAGACCGTTGTCATCGTCATCCACCTCATGATCGTCGCCGTCATGATCGGCGCTGTCCTGCTCCAGAAGTCGGAAGGCGGCGGCCTCGGCATGGGCGGCGGCGCAGGCTTCATGTCGAGCCGTGGCACCGCCAACCTTTTGACGCGGACCACCGCGGTCCTCGCCGCGGGCTTCTTCCTCACCAGCATGTTCCTGTCCTGGCATGCGGGCTACAGCCGCGCGCCGTCGTCGATCATCGGTACGCCGGCCTCGCAGGGCCAACCCGCCGGCGGATCGCCGATCGCGCCGCCGACGTCGGGCGGCATCCTGGATTCGCTGAAGAAGGCCGACGAGCAGCAGCAGGCGCCGGCTCCGAGCGGCCCGCAGGTGCCTCGCTCGCAATAAAGCAGGGGGGCCATGCAGGGCGGTGGCTACCGTCCTGCATCAACAATCCCCATCAAGGCACTGTCACCACTCTCAATTCTGGCTCACCCACAGGCCCGCGAAATCTTCGGGGCGGAATGCGAATCGCTTTGGCGAATCGAATTTTGGGGATTAGAGGTTAAGTCCCATGGCGCGGTACATATTCATCACCGGCGGCGTGGTTTCTTCGCTCGGCAAGGGTCTGGCTTCAGCTGCACTCGGTGCGCTGTTGCAAGCCCGGGGCTACAAGGTCCGCCTCCGCAAGCTCGACCCTTATCTCAACCTCGATCCCGGAACGATGTCGCCGTATCAGCACGGCGAAGTGTTCGTGACCGATGACGGCGCGGAGACCGATCTCGATCTCGGTCACTACGAGCGCTTCACCGGCCGTCCCGCGACCAAGCAGGACAACATCACCACGGGACGCATCTACCAGGACATCATCTCCAAGGAGCGCCGCGGCGATTATCTCGGCGCGACCATCCAGGTGGTTCCGCACGTCACCAACGCCATCAAGGAATTCGTCCTCTCCGGGAACGACGATTACGACTTCGTGCTGGTCGAGATCGGCGGCACCGTCGGCGACATCGAGGGCCTGCCGTTCTTCGAGGCGATCCGCCAGCTCAAGAACGAGCTACCGCGCGATCACGCCATCTACATCCACCTCACGCTGCTGCCTTACATTCCGAGCGCCGGCGAGTTGAAGACCAAGCCGACGCAGCACTCCGTGAAGGAGCTGCGTTCGATCGGCATCCAGCCGGACATCCTGCTCTGCCGCACCGATCGCGAGATCCCTAAGGAAGAGCGGCGCAAGCTCGGCCTGTTCTGCAACGTGCGCGAGAGCGCGGTGATCGAGGCGCGCGATGCCGACAGCATCTACGCCGTGCCCGAGGCCTATCACGCGGCGGGCCTGGACGACGAAGTGCTCGCCGCCTTCGGCATCGAATCACGCATCCCGCCGGAGCTCAAGAGCTGGCACCAGATCAACGAACGCATCCGCAATCCCGAGGGCGATGTCACCATTGCCATCGTCGGCAAATATACCGGTATGAAGGATGCGTATAAGTCGCTGATCGAGGCGCTGTCGCATGGCGGCATCGCCAACAAGGTCAAGGTCAATCTCGACTGGATCGAGAGCGAGATCTTCGAGAAGGAAGACCCCGCGCCGTTCCTCGAACACGTCAACGGCATCCTGGTGCCCGGCGGCTTCGGCCAGCGCGGAGCGGAAGGCAAAATTCGCGCGGCGCAATTCGCGCGCGAGCGCGACGTGCCGTATTTCGGCATCTGCTTCGGCATGCAGATGGCCGTCATCGAGGCGGCGCGAAATCTCGTCGGCATCGAGGAGGCCAATTCGACCGAGTTCGGCCCGACCAAGGAGCCGCTGGTCGGCCTGATGACGGAATGGCTGCGAGGCAACGAGCTCGAGAGGCGCTCGAACGCCGGCGACCTCGGCGGCACCATGCGGCTTGGCGCTTATCCCGCAGCCCTCAACCGCGGCAGCCGCGTCTCGCAGGTCTATGGCGGCGCGACCGAGATTTCCGAGCGCCACCGCCATCGCTACGAAGTCAACACTGCCTACAAGGACCGCCTCGAGCAGCACGGGCTGAAATTCTCAGGCCTGTCGCCCGACGGTGTGCTGCCCGAGATCGTCGAATACGAAGACCATCCCTGGTTCATCGGCGTCCAGTTCCACCCCGAGCTGAAGTCGCGGCCGTTCGAGCCGCACCCGCTGTTCGCCTCGTTCGTCCAGGCGGCGATGGTGCAGAGCCGGCTGGTGTAGCGCGCATCTTGCCTTTGACGATCGCGTGGTTTGTTGCGACAACTCCCTGCCGCAAGAATAACAATGCAGGGAAGTGACTCCAATGATCTACGAAATGCGTATTTACCGTTGTGTGCCCGGCCGGCTGCCGGCGCTGTTGAAGCGGTTCGAGACCGCCACGCTGAAGATCTGGGAGAAGCACGGCATCAAGCAGGCCGGGTTCTTCACGACGCTGATCGGCGAATCCAACCAGGAACTGACCTATTTCCTCGCTTGGGAGTCGCTCGCCGACCGCGAGAAGAAGTGGGGCGCGTTCATGACCGATCCGGACTGGATGAAAGCCCGCGCCGAGAGCGAAGCCGACGGCCAGATCGTCGGCAACATCGTCAGCCAGATCCTGACGCCGACCGCCTTCTCGTCGGTCAAGTAGCAGCTCTGCAAGGGAGGCGCCGGGAGCCCCGGCGCAACCCTGATATTCAAGCAATCCCGGGCGAATAGGGTTGATCCGACCCCGATCGCGGCTATGGTCGCGCCGAAACGAGGGATTGGCCTTGAGCTCTTCGCATTCGGCGGCGCCGGTCGTCACCATCGGTACGGTCAAATTCGGCAACGATCTGCCGATCTCGATCATTGCCGGACCCTGCCAGCTCGAAAGCCGCCAGCATGCGCTGGAGGTGGCTTCCGCGCTGAAGGAGATCGCGGCGCGACTGAAGATCGGCCTCGTCTACAAGACCTCGTTCGACAAGGCCAACCGCACCAGCGCATCCGCTGCGCGCGGGCTGGGCCTCGCGCAGTCGCTGCCGATCTTCGCCGAGATCCGCGCCTCGCTCGGCCTGCCTGTCCTGACCGACGTGCACGATGCCGCGCAGTGCGCCGAAGTGGCGCAAGCTGTAGACGTGTTGCAGATCCCGGCCTTCCTGTGCCGGCAGACCGATCTGCTGCTCGCCGCCGCCGCGACCGGCAGGGTCGTCAACGTCAAGAAGGGCCAGTTCCTCGCGCCCTGGGACATGACCAATGTGGTGAGCAAGATCACCGGCGCCAACAATCCCAACGTGCTCGTCACCGAGCGCGGGGCGTCCTTCGGCTACAACACGCTGGTCTCCGACATGCGCGCATTGCCGATCCTGGCGCGCACCACCGGCGCGCCCGTGATTTTCGATGCCACCCATTCGGTGCAGCAGCCCGGCGGGAAGGGCGCCTCCTCGGGCGGCGAGCGCGAGTTCGTGCCGGTGCTCGCACGCGCAGCCGTTGCCGTTGGGGTTGCCGGCGTCTTCATAGAGACCCATCCCGACCCGGACCGTGCGCCCTCGGACGGCCCGAACATGGTGCCGCTGCGCGAGTTCGAGGGGCTGATCGCACGGCTGATGGCGTTCGACACGCTGGCAAAGAACCCGCGCTGATGCAGCAAGGCGAGGCGCGGCCGGATGATCACGGCTTGCCGACAGCGCTCTACGTCATATCGGGCGCAAGCTTCGCTGCAGCCTTGTCGGCACGTGCGCTCGACCCGGTGTTGCCGCACATCGCCGAGGATTTCGGCGTCAGCATCGCCACCGCCGCGGGTTTTGCCGCGGTGTTCGCCTTCACCTTCTCGATCATCCAGCCGATCGTCGGCGCTGCCGCCGATCTGTTCGGCAAGACGCGGCTGATGATCGGCTGCCTCGCGCTGCTCGGCCTTGCCAATATCCTCGGCGCATTCTCGACCTCGTTCTCGGTTCTATTTGCGACCCGCATCCTCGCCGGCATCGGCTCGGGCGGCGTGTTTCCGGTGGCGCTCAGCCTGACCAGCGATCTCGTCGGTCCGGACAAGCGGCAGGTCGCGATCAGCCGCACGCTTGCCGGCGCCATGACCGGCAATCTGCTCGGCGCCTCGGCTTCAGGCCTGATCGGCGATTTCCTCGGCTGGCGCGGCGTGCTCGCGGTGCTCGGTGGGCTCGTGATCGTGGCGTCGATCGCGGTCGCCGCCGGCTTCCGCGGCGCCAAGGTCAAGCACCCGCCAAAGACGAGCCTTTCGGCACTGAAGGCTGGCTATCGCACCATCTTCACCAATCCGAACGCCTATGTCTGCTATTCGGCGGTGTTCATCGAAGGCTGCTGCGTGCTCGGCTTGTTTCCCTACATCGCCTCGTTCCTGTTCGAGCAGGGGCAGACTTCGCTCTCGATCGCCGGCGTGGTCATCGCCGGCTTTGCGGTCGGCGGCCTGTTCTACACGCTGACGGTGTCGCGCCTGCTGCCGTGGCTCGGCGTCAAGGGCATGATGATCGCGGGCATGACGCTGGTCGCCACGCAGCTCATTGCCGTCGCCTTCGGCCCGCGCTGGGAAGTGCAGGCGCTGAATCTCATCGTGATGGGATGGGGCTTCTACATCGCCCACGGCTGCCTGCAGGTGTTCGCCAGCGAGCTCTCGGTCGAGGCACGCGCGACCGCGCTGTCGCTGCATTCGTTCTTTTTCTTCATGGGGCAGACTGTGGGGCCGCTCGCCTACGGCCTCGGGCTTGCGCATGCCGGCAAGATGCCGACCCTGTTCGCGAGCGCTGCGATCATGGTCGTGCTGGGCTTCGTCTGCGCCCGGCTGCTGAAGCAGCGGGCCCCGTCGGACGCGCACTGAGCTCGAGTCGATCTCCTAAGGGAGCGTGATCCCCTACCACGACACCGTCGCTCCGGTATACATGGCACACGAATTGCTTTTATTCTGGGCAAATCGAGGTGCGAGATCGTGGACGCCCAGCCCAACGGTTTGACCAGCGCAGCCGGCGCGATCCGGTCGAGCGGATATCCCACCAAGCCGCCACTGCGGCGTTTCCTGACCGATTGCCACGCCGAATTCAGGGCCGACAATTCCGGCGAGCTCGCCGACTACATTCCCGAGCTGAAGCGCGCAAATCCTGACCATTTCGGGATCGCGCTCGTCACGATCGACGGGCACATCTACGAGGTCGGCGACAGCGACGCGCCTTTCACGATCCAGTCGGTGTCGAAAGCCTTCGTCTTTGCGCTGGCGCTGGAGACGGTTGGTGAAGAGCGCGTCGCGGCCACCATCGGGGTCGAGCCGAGTGGCGAGGCATTCAACTCGATCCGGCTCACCAACGACAATCGCCCCTTCAACCCCATGGTCAATGCCGGCGCGATCGCCTGTTCGGGTTTGATCTACGAGGTGGATGGGAAGGGGGCCTTCGAGCGTGTCCGCGCGAAGCTCAGCGCGTTCGCCGGGCGCGAGCTCGGCGTCGACGATGCCGTTCACGCCTCGGAGACGGCGACCGGCAACCGCAACCGCGCCATCGCCTGGCTTCTGCGGAATTACGCGGTGCTGCCGGATGACGTCGACGCCGTGCTCGACGTCTATTTCCGACAATGCGCCGTCCTGGTCACCGCGCGCGACCTCGCGGTGATGGCGGCAACGCTGGCCAACCGAGGCATCAATCCCGTAACGGGAGTGCAGGTGATCACGCCGCACATCGTCGCCCGCACGCTGTCGGTTATGACGAGCTCGGGCATGTACGATTATGCCGGCGAGTGGACCTATCGCGTCGGCATTCCCGCCAAGAGCGGCGTCGGCGGCGGCATCGTCGCCGCGCTGCCTTCGCAACTGGGGCTCGGCACATTCTCGCCGTTGCTGGACGATCACTTCAACAGCGTCCGCGGCCTGAAAGTCTGCGAAGCGCTGTCGGCGCGGTTCGACCTGCACATGCTCAACCGCAACGCCGACGTCCGCACGAGCATCATAGCGGACTACGACGTCTACGGCATCTCCTCGCGCCGCAGCCGCCAGCCGCGCGAGCAGCAGATCCTCGACGAGCGCCACAGCGACATCCGCGTGCTCGAATTGGTCGGGGCGATGAATTTCGGCACCATCGATTACCTGACGCGACGGCTCACCAGCGAGCCGCCAAACGCGCCGCTGCTGATCATCGATTTCCGCCGTGTCCCCGACATCACCGCAGCCGGCGCGGAGCTTCTGGGCGAGACGTTGAGCGCGCTCGGCAGTGCCGGCGTCACCGCGATCCTGTCCGGCTTCGAGGAGATTTCTGCGGTATGGGCGGCGATCGCCGCGCGCACCGCCGAGCCGCGCCGGCTGAGGCGCTTCGCGCTGCTGGACGACGCCATCGAATGGGCCGAGGATCAGGTCATCTATCGCTTCGGCGGCTTCACCGACGTGAAGGAGAGCGCGCATCTCGGCGAGCAGGCGTTGCTCGCCGATCTCGACGCGGACGAGATCGCGGCGATCGTCAGGCTGTCCACCCCACGGCATTACGCGGCCGGCCAGCGTATCATCGCGGCCGGAGAGCCCGCCAATTCGCTGTTCTTTCTCCAGAGCGGCATGGTCAGCGTGAAGCTGCGGAGCGGGGTGCGGCTGGCATCCCTCGGCCCCGGCATGGAATTCGGCGAGATGGCGATGCTGGAGCGAAGTCGCAGCGCCGACGTCTTGGCCGACACGCCCGTCACGTGCCTCGAGCTGCCGCTGGACAGCTTTGCCGACTACCGCCGCCTGCACCCGGAAACGTCGCTGAAGATCATGCGCAACCTCGCCGCCATTCTGGCGCGGCGGCTGGTCGCGGCAAATGCCAAGGTCGATCTGCTCAGCGCGTACTAATTCGCCCCGCCAGCCGGGATCGGCTCCATGCCGCTCGCGATGATCGCGTCGCGTGCGGCGGGGGAGGCGAAAAACCTGATCAAGGCCCGGCCGGCCTCGGGCTCCTTCGAACCGGTCGCGATCCCGGCGGAGAAGATCGTGATCTTCTGCAATTCGTTCGGCAACGGTCCGACGATATCGATGCCTTTCACAGGCTTCAGCTCGCTGATCTGCTGGAAGCCGAGCTCGGCCTCGCCATGCGCGACGATCTCGCCGACGGGAGTCGCCGGGATCTTGCGCGCCTTGTCCTTCATGGCGTCGGTGATGCCGAGCTTGTCGAACATCTCGGTCGAGACATAGACGCCGCTGGCGCTGTCGGAATAGGCGATCGTCTTCGCCGCCAGGAGTGCGTGCTTGACGGCGTCCACCGAGCTGATGTCCGGCTTCGGCGCTCCCGACTTCACGGCAATTCCGATCGGTGACCTGGTCAAGTCGACCTGGCTGCCGGCAACGACCTTGCCCTTGCTCGCGAGGTCGGCGAGGGCATAGCCCACCATGATCAGGACATCGGCGGGTTCGCCGCGTTCGAGCCGGACCGGGATTGCATTCGCCGTCGTTCCCATCGACGGTCCATATTCCGTCAGTACCTTTTGACCTGTGGCCTTCTCGAATTCCGGGACCAGCGCCTTGTAGGCGGCCGTCAGTCCGCCCGAGATCATCACGCGAACCTCGCCGGCATTGGCCGAGCCGGTCAGCCAGGGGACGCTGAGCAGGCCCAGAACAAGGTTGAAGGCGAAGTTGCGGAAGATGGCCGACGTCAATTTCATGAGTTGATCTCCCTCTAGCCCCGCCCGCGATAGGGCGCGACGCCTTGCTCCGGCACCCACAGGCCCTTCGGCACGCGGCCGGTCTGCCAGAACACGTCGATCGGGATGCCGCCGCGCGGATACCAGTAGCCGCCGATGCGCAGCCATTTCGGCTTGATCTCGCTGGCGATGCGCTTGCCGATCATGACGGTGCAGTCCTCGTGGAAGGCGCCGTGATTGCGGAAGCTCGCGATGTAGAGTTTGAGCGATTTCGACTCCAGCAGCCAGGTGCCGGGCGCGTAGTCGATCATCAGATGCGCGAAGTCCGGCTGGCCCGTGACCGGGCAGAGCGAGGTGAATTCCGGCACGGTGAAGCGCACCAGATAATCGGTGCCCTTTTGCGGATTGGGCACGCGGTCGAGCTGGGCCTTTTCGGGCGCATCCGGCCATTCCACGGCGTGGCCGAGCTGCAGGGCAGCCGGGTTCAGGCTTGAGTTCTTCGATTTGCTGGGTTTTTTTGACATGAGGCCGCCTCCGAGCGGCCCTCTTAGCCAATCATCCGCCGGCCGTCACCCGGCCTTTTCCACCTCGATGCATTGCGGTAGAAGCACCGCCAACTGCCCCCTTTGTTCCTGAAAAGAGGCCCTCATGACTGCCATCATCGACATCATCGGACGAGAAATCCTCGACAGCCGCGGCAATCCCACCGTCGAGGTCGATGTCGTGCTGGAGGATGGCGCGCTCGGCCGTGCTGCGGTGCCCTCGGGAGCGTCTACGGGGGCCCATGAAGCCGTGGAGCTGCGCGACGGCGACAAGGCCCGCTATCTCGGCAAGGGCGTCACCAAGGCGGTCGGCGCCGTCAATGGCGAGATCTTCGAGGCTCTCAGCGGCCTCGATGCCGAGCAACAGGCCCAGATCGACCAGATCATGATCGACCTCGACGGCACCGCGAACAAGAGCCGGTTAGGGGCCAACGCCATCCTCGGCGTCTCGCTCGCGTGTGCCAAGGCGGCCGCGAACTCGCTCGACATGCCGCTCTATCGCTATGTCGGCGGCACCTCGGCGCGCCTGCTGCCGGTGCCGATGATGAACATCATCAATGGCGGCGTGCACGCCGACAACCCGATCGACTTCCAGGAGTTCATGATCCTGCCGGTCGGCGCGTCCTCCTTCGCCGAGGGTCTGCGCTACGGCGCCGAGGTCTTCCACACGCTGAAGTCGGAGCTGAAGAAGGCCGGCCACAACACCAATGTCGGCGACGAGGGCGGCTTCGCCCCGAACCTGCCGTCGGCCGACGCCGCGCTCGACTTCGTCATGAACGCGATCGGCAAGGCCGGCTTCAAGGCGGGCACCGATATCGTGCTTGGCCTCGACTGCGCCTCGACCGAATTCTTCAAGGACGGGAAATACGTCTATGAAGGCGAGGGCAAGACCCGTTCGATCTCCGAGCAGGCCAAGTACCTTGCAGACCTGGTCTCGCGCTATCCGATCGTCACCATCGAGGACGGCATGTCGGAGGACGACATGGACGGCTGGAAGGAGATCACCGATCTGATCGGCAAGAAGTGCCAGCTGGTCGGCGACGACCTCTTCGTCACCAACGTCAAGCGCCTCGCCGACGGCATCAAGGCCGGCCGCGCCAACTCGATCCTGATCAAGGTCAACCAGATCGGCACGCTGACCGAGACGCTCGCCGCCGTCGAGATGGCGCACAAGGCCGGCTACACCTGCGTGATGTCGCACCGCTCCGGCGAGACCGAAGATTCCACCATCGCCGACCTCGCGGTCGCCACCAATTGCGGTCAGATCAAGACCGGCTCCCTTGCACGTTCCGATCGCACCGCCAAATACAACCAGCTCCTGCGCATCGAGCAGCAGCTCGGCAAGCAGGCGCTCTACGGCGGCAGGGCGGCACTGAAGGCGCTGGCATAAGCCAGCGCCTATATTCGCGAGACGACAGGGGAGGATCGACATGAGCGACGGCACATCCGGACTGCAACTGCGCTCGCTGCTGAAGAAGAGCGGCGAGCTGGAATTGTCCCTCGCGAATGTCCCGACCCCGGAGCCGGCCGACGACGAGGTCGTGGTTCGCGTCGAAGCGACGCCGATCAACCCCTCCGACCTCGGCCTGCTGATCGGGCCCGCTGACATGTCGGCCGCCAAGGCCTCCGGCACCAAGGAGATGCCGGTCATCACCGCGACGATGCCGGAGGCGGCGATGCGGATGATGGCAGCCCGGCTTGATCAGTCGCTGCCGGTCGGCAACGAGGGCGCCGGCACGGTGATCCGGACCGGATCGTCGGACGCAGCAAAGGCGCTGATGGGCAAGACGGTGTCGATGATCGGCGGCGCGATGTACACGCAGTACCGCGTGCTCAAGGTCCGCGACGTCATGGAGCTGCCGGCGGGCACCACGGCCGCTGACGGCGCATCCTGGTTCGTCAATCCGCTGACCGCGCTCGGCATGACCGAGACGATGCGGCGGGAGGGCCATAAGGCGCTCGTGCACACCGCGGCCGCCTCCAATCTCGGCCAGATGCTCAACAAGATCTGCATCAAGGACGGCATCGGCCTCGTCAACATCGTCAGGAGCAAGGAGCAGGCCGATATCCTGCACAAGATCGGCGCCAGGTACGTCGTGGATTCCAGCGCGCCTGATTTCACGGACGATCTCACCAATGCGCTGGTCGAGACCGGCGCGACGATCGCCTTCGACGCCATCGGCGGCGGCAAGCTGGCCAGCCAGATTCTGACCGCGATGGAAGTCGCGGCCAACAAGACCGCGAAGGAATACAGCCGCTACGGCTCCAACGTCTACAAGCAGATCTATATCTACGGCAGCCTGGACAACCGTCCGACCGAACTGAGCCGGTCGTTCGGACTGACCTGGGGCGTCGGCGGCTGGCTGTTGACCCCGTTCCTTCAGAACATCGGTCCGGCCGAGATCGGCCGCCTGCGTCAGCGCGTGGCGTCCGAGCTCAAGACCACCTTCGCCAGCCACTACACCAAGGTGGTGTCGCTGACCGAGGTGCTCGATCCCGCCAACATCGCCGTGTACGCCAAACGAGCCACCGGCGAGAAATTCCTCATCAACCCGAACAAATAATCGGGGTGTGCGAGGGCGGATGATTCCGGGGCGGGGCGCGGCGGCTCGTTCGACGCGTCATGCCTGCGCAGTTGGGCGGACGACGATCTCGCCGACGTCCACATTGTCCGGTTGGCGTATCGCAAAAGCGATGGCTTCGGCGATGGCGCTCGCCGGAATGGCGATTGCTTTCATGGCCGCCTGTCCCTGTTGCCTTAGCTCGGAATCCGTCATCGAGGAGGGGAGCTCGGTGTCGACATAACCGGGAGAGATGGTCGTCACTCGAAGCGACGGTCCGGCCTCCTGACGAAGCCCCTCGGAAATCGCCCTGACGGCGTTCTTCGTCCCCGCATAGACTGCCATCGTCGGAACAATCTTGATCCCGGCGGTCGACAGCATGTTGACGAAATGACCGAAGCCCTGCTGTCGAAAGACAGGCAAGGCCGCGGCAATCCCGTAGAGCACGCCCTTCACGTTCACGTCGATCATGTCGTCCCAGTCGTCGACCCGGAGGTCGTCAAGGCGGGAGATCGGGGCAATCCCCGCATTGTTGATCAGGACGTCCAGCTTCCCGTACCGCTCTGTTGCAAGTCCGACGAGGCCGGCAACATCCTCGCGCTGCTTGACGTCTGTGACGAGACAGGACGCCTTTCCGCCCTTCGAGACGATGTTCGCGGCCAGCATCTCCAGTCTGTCGGAGCGTCGCGCGCCGAGCACCATGATGGCGCCATGCTCTGAGAGATGCCGGGCGGTGGCTTCGCCAATCCCGCTGCTGGCGCCCGTGATGGCGACGACCTTGCCTGCGATACCTGTCATGGCTGTTCCGTTCAGTTCGTTTGCAGGACGAACGTCGCATCGGAAGCGAGGATGATCTATGCTCTAGCGGGTCGAAAATCGTCGAGATCGGATCAAGCCTTGGACAAGCCCTCGGACAAGCATCCAAACAAGACGTTGGAACCCAAGGCCTCGAAACCCAATACCTTGGACCCTTTGTCTCAAGTCTTCTCGCTCCTGGACGTTCGCGCCGCGCGTTGTACGAGGTTCGAGGCGGGCGGCAGGTGGTCGTATCGGTTCCCGGCAAAACCCGCCCTGAAATTCGGCGCGGTCATTCAAGGCGAATGCTGGATCGATTTCGGCGATGAAGCCCGTCATCGGCTTGCCTCCGGCGATTGCTTTCTTCTCTCCCATGCGCCGGCCTATGTTCTGGCCAACGACGCGCACCTTGCTCCCGAGGATGGTATCGCGGCATTCGATTGGGCGCAGTCGGACGTCGCGCGCCACGCCGGCGGCGATACCGTGTTGCTCGCCGGCAGTTTCGGCTTTGAAGCGTCGGACGCCGAATTGCTGCTCGACGCGCTTCCGCGCTTCCTGCTCATACCGTCACGCAGTCCGCCGGCGCCCGTCATTCAGTCCACGCTCGGCATTCTCGATCTCGAAATCAGGGGGAGGGGAATTGGAGCGGCGGTGCTCACCAACAGGCTGGCCGACGTCCTGCTGGTCCAGGTGCTCCGTGCGGCGTTGGATCAGACCGACGGCGAGGGGCTCGGATGGATCAATGCGCTGGTCGATGCCCGGATCGGCAAGGCAATCGGGCTGATGCACGCAGACGCCGCTCACCCCTGGACCCTGGACGCTTTGGCCGGCGCGATCGCAATGTCGCGATCTGCGTTTTCGAAGCGGTTCAAGTCTCTGGTCGGGCTGGCGCCGCTCGACTACCTGCTTCGCTGGCGCATGCGGCTGGCACGCGACCAACTGCGGCTTGGCGCCAGCGTTTCTGCAACCGCCGCGCGGCTGGGATATTCGTCGGAAAGCGCCTTCGGGCACGCCTTCAAGCGGGTCTACGGCCAGGCGCCGAAGCGATACTGGCGCAGACAGTCGATAGGCGAAAAATTCCACATCAGCCCAAATAAATAATCGTGATCTGCGACGGCAGGTCACCGCAGGAAGGGCTTGCCTTCTGAGCGAAGCGCGGGATTATTCCGCCGCCATTGCATGCGGAAAACCGCAAGGGCTCAGAAGGGGACCTCTCCATGACCGATCTCAATCGCCGTCATTTGCTTGCAGGCGCCGCCGCCGTCGGTGCGGCTGCAGTCGCCGGCCTTCGACCGGCCGTCGTCAATGCTGCGGTGCCACAAGCCGGGACGCAGGCGCCGGGTTTCTATCGCTACAAGGTCGGCAGCTACGAGTGCACCTCGATCAACGACGGCGCGCGCACCTTCCCGATGCCGGACAAATTCGTCGCCAACAAGCCGAAGGACGAAGCGTTGGCCGCAGGCGAGGCGGCCTACATGCCGAAGGGCATGGTCACGGTGCCGTTCAACCCGCAGCTCATCAACACCGGTTCCAAGCTCGTGCTGATCGACACCGGCAACGGTGTCGCCAATCTCGAGGCGAGCAAGGGCGCGGTCGGCCGCACGCTGCAAAACCTCCAGGCTGCCGGCGTCGACCCCAAGAACATCGACGTGGTGCTGCTCTCGCATCTGCATCCCGATCACACCAACGGCATCCGTCTCGCCGACGGCGCGCTCGCCTTCCCGAATGCGGAGATCATGGTGCCGGGCAAGGACTGGGAGTTCTGGACCAGTGAGGACAACGCGGCCAAGGCCGAGTCCAACCCGATGATGAAGAACTACTTCGCCAACGTGAAGAAGACCTTCGCCGGCCTCGAGTCCAAGGTCACCAGGTTCGAGTGGGGCAAGGAGGTCGCGCCGGGCATCACCTCGATCGCAACCCCCGGCCATACGCCGGGCCATACCTCGTTCGCCGTCGCCTCCGGCGATGCCAAGGTGCTGATCCAGTCGGATGTCACCAACATTCCGGAATTCTTCCTGCGCAATCCCGACTGGCACGTGATGTTCGACAACGATGCCGCGCTGGCACAGGAGACGCGCCACAAATTCTACGACATGGCGGCGGCGGAGAAGGCGACCGTCATCGGTTTCCACTTCACCTTCCCGTCGGTCGGCCATGTCGAGAAGGACGGCGCCAAATACCGCCTGATCCCGTCGGCGTGGAATCCGACGATCTGAGACGTCCACGACTTTCGGGCGAGATCGGGCCGCTGCGGCGGCCCGATCCTTTTAGGCAACCATCTTGCTTTGCGAAACGTTGCGTTTCCAAATCGGACCGGTTCATGCACTTGCATCCATTGCGCTGGATCGCTTAAGTGCCGCCGCGGCACTTCCACCCAAGCCTCCAAGGACAATCCATGGCCTACAACATCGTCGTGATCGCCGGCAGCCTGCGCAAGGACAGCTTTTCGCTGAAGATCGCCAATGCGCTGGCCAAGCTTGCGCCTGACACGCTCAAGCTCGAGGTCGTCACGCCAGCCGGCATCTCGTTCTTCAACCAGGACCTCGAAGGCGCGCCGCCCGCGGATTGGCTGGCCTTCCGCGACAAGCTGCAGAAGTCGGACGGCGTCATTTTCGTGACGCCGGAATACAACCGCGCCATTCCGGGTGTGCTGAAGAACGCCATCGACGTTGCCTCGCGCCCCTACGGCAAGAGCTCGTTCAACGGCAAGCCGGTCGGCATCATCTCGAACTCGCCGGGCCCGCTCGGCGGCGTCAGCGCCACCAAGACGCTGCAGAACATCCTGCCCGGTATTTCCGGCCCGATCATGCAGCAGCCGGAGGCCTATCTGAACGCGGTCGGCGATGCTTTCGACGCCGAAGGCAACCTGACCAAGGACTCCCTGAAGCCTGTGCTCCAGGCCTATATCGACGCCTTCGCCGCGCACGTCGCCAAGCACCACGGCTGAAGCCCAACACGCTCCGTCATGGCCGGGCTCGTCCCGGCCATCCACGTCTTTGCTAAAGTCTTGGCCATCCAAATCTTGGCCCAGGCATGACGAATGGCGACAGGGGCAATTAGCACTCCCTTAACCAACCTGTCCCATCTTCCCAGGATGGTCTCGCGCGCGCGCCTGAAATCGATCCTGACCGGTCTTGCCCTCTATGCGATGGCAGCGGCCATCGTCGGCTATTTCGGCGTCAACGCCTACACCGGCAAATACGGCCTCAACGCCCGCCAGGAACTCGACCAGGAGATCATCGCCCTGACCAGCGAGCTGGCCCAGCTCAAGCGTGAGCGTGCCAGGAGCGAGCAGCGGGTGTCGCTGCTGCGGTCCGAGCGGATCGACCCCGACATGCTGGACGAGCGGGCGCGCTTCCAGCTCGACTACGTCAACCCGCGCGATCTCGTTCGGATGATCCCGGCGAAGTAGCGCTTTCCGCAAGCTTCGAAACCGACAGCGAAAGCCGCTGCCGAAATCCGCCGCCTGCCTTTCCCTCCTGCAAAGGTCGTAACTCTAGAACCGGGGGGCTGCCTTGACGGCAGCGCCATAGCGGGCTCATGGCTTCTGTTGCGCTCGCCGAAGTTGACGCAGATCAACCAGGCGGCGCCGGCACATCCTAGTCTGTCATCCGGAGGAAACTGTGATGAATGGGTCAATGCCCCGGCATCACGCGGCCCGTGTCGAGGCCGCCATCGCGTCAGGCCAGGCGGCACGGTCCGCGCTCGTGGCCTCGTGGCGCCGTTCGTCCAGATTGCATCATCTCGATCCCGGTGGCCGCACCTCGCCGATGCGGCTGACCGAAGCCGAGCTGCTCCAGGCGCGCGAGCGCATCGCGCCGCTGCTGGCCGCTGCGCAAGGCGCGATGGATCGGCTCTATCAGGCCGTCGGCGCCAGCGGCTGCTGCGTGCTGCTCGCCGACGGCGAGGGCGTGCCGGTCGATCGTCGCGGCACGGCGGCGGACGACGCGACCTTTCAGTCCTGGGGCCTGTGGACCGGTGCGGTGTGGAGCGAGGAGCACGAGGGCACCAACGGCATCGGCACCTGCCTGGTCGAGCAGCGTCCGCTGACGATCGACCGCGACCAGCATTTCTTCACCCGCAACACGCTTCTGAGCTGCACCGCCGTTCCGATCTACGACCACGAGGCGGCGCTGGCGGGCGTGCTCGACGTCTCCTCCTGCCGGGCCGACCGCACCGATGCATTCTCCAGCCTGATCGCGCTTGCAGCGGGCGAGGCGGCCAGGCGTATCGAAGCTGATCTGTTCCGCAGGGCGTTCAGCCATGCCCGTATCGTCCTGACGCAAGCTGCGGACGGCCAGTGCGGCGGCCTCGTCGCGGTCGATGCGGACGACCTCGTGATCGGCGCGACCCGCTCGGCCCGGGCGGCGCTTGGAATTGCTCCTGGCCGGGCATTGCAACCGGTGCCCGCGGCCGATCTCCTCGGCGGCGATGCCGCGCGTGACCATCTTGCCGGCGGTCAGCGCGCGGTGGTCCAGCGCGCGCTGCTCCGCGCCGGCGGCAATGTCTCGGCAGCCGCCAAGGCCCTCGGCATCAGCCGCGCCACGCTGCACCGGAAGTTGAAGCGGTTCGGGCTGAATCACTGAGCGGCGCTTTTTCCCCGAGCCGTCAGGGCAGCATCGACAAGGTGCGCTGAAATTTTGGTCTCGTGCCCCCGGCTCTGCGCGGCAACGCGAAAAGCGTTGCGGCGCGTCCGGGACGCGTGGGTGCTCTCCGGCACTGTCGCAGAACTGCGACAGGTCGGCTCCGCCATCGCTCCCCTCGGGGCTGACAGAGAACACCTCCCGCATCATCGTCCGCGCAAGTCGCGACAACGCGACGAATTGCGCAAACAGCAGACATCGGGAGTGATCAATGAACAAGGTGGAATTCCTCAGTGTGACCAGAGTTCCGTTTGCCGAACGCTACGACAATTTCATCGGCGGCAAATTCGTCGCGCCGGTCGCCGGCAAATATTTCGACAATGCCTCGCCGGTGACAGGCCAGATCGTCTGCAAGATCGCGCGCTCGGACGCGCAGGACGTCGAGTTGGCGCTCGACGCGGCCCATGCCGCCAAGGGCGCCTGGGGCCGCACCAGCGTCGCCGAGCGCGCCGCGCTGCTGAACCGGATCGCCGACCGCATGGAAGACAATCTCGAGCGTCTCGCCATCGCCGAGACCTGGGACAACGGCAAACCGATCCGCGAGACCCGCGCCGCCGACATCCCGCTCGCCATCGATCACTTCCGCTATTTCGCCGGCGTCGTCCGCGCGCAGGAAGGCTCGATCGGCGAGATCGACCACGACACCATCGCTTATCATTTCCACGAGCCGCTCGGCGTGGTCGGCCAGATCATCCCCTGGAACTTCCCGCTGCTGATGGCCTGCTGGAAGCTCGCGCCCGCGCTCGCCGCCGGTAATTGCGTCGTGCTCAAGCCCGCCGAGCAGACCCCGGCCTCGATCATGGTCTGGGCCGAGATCATCGCCGACATCCTGCCATCAGGCGTCCTCAACATCGTCAACGGCTTCGGCCTCGAGGCCGGCAAGCCGCTGGCCTCGAGCCCGCGCATCGCCAAGATCGCCTTCACCGGCGAGACCACGACGGGCCGGCTGATCATGCAATATGCCAGCCAGAACCTCATTCCGGTCACGCTGGAGCTCGGCGGCAAGTCGCCGAACATCTTCTTCAGCGACGTCACCGCCGAGGACGACGATTTCTTCGACAAGGCGATCGAAGGTTTTGTGATGTTCGCGCTGAACCAGGGCGAGGTCTGCACCTGTCCGAGCAGGGCGCTGGTCCATGCCGACATCTACGACCGCTTCATGGAGCGGGCCTTGAAGCGCGTCGCGGCGATCAAGCAGGGCGACCCGCGCGCGGCCGACACCATGATCGGCGCGCAGGCCTCCGGCGAGCAGCTCGCAAAAATCCTCTCCTACATCGACATCGGAAAGCAGGAGGGCGCCAAGGTGCTGGCCGGCGGCGGACGTGCCGAACTCGCAGGCGATCTCGCCGGTGGCTTCTATGTCCAGCCGACCGTGTTCGAGGGCCACAACAAGATGCGAATCTTCCAGGAGGAGATCTTCGGCCCCGTGGTCTCGGTCACGACATTCAGGAACGACGATGAGGCGCTCGAGATCGCCAACGACACGCTCTACGGCCTCGGAGCCGGCGTTTGGAGCCGCGACGCCAACCGCTGCTACCGCTTCGGCCGGGCGATCCAGGCCGGCCGGGTCTGGACCAACTGCTACCACGCCTATCCCGCCCATGCGGCGTTCGGCGGCTACAAGCAGTCGGGCGTCGGGCGCGAGACCCACAAGATGATGCTCGATCATTATCAGCAGACCAAGAACCTCCTGGTCAGCTACAGCCCGAAGAAGCTTGGCTTCTTCTGATCGGACAGCCGGAGAGGGCGGCGCCATTTCGGCGCCGTTCGCTCCGGATGCCGGAATCGGCACGGCCACGGGTTCTTGATCCCGCCACGAATCTGCGTGCGAAATCTGCGCTCGTCTTGGCGCGCGTGGATTTGTTGCCCGATCAGCGCCAAAGATTTTGCAATATTTCGATCACGTTGCAGTGCGGCATAATGAAAGTCGTGTCATGCCGCTGCGGTGCTTTCCAAGGGCGTTTGAGTTGGGTTAGAGAGGACGAAAGTTTTCTCTGACCCGGAATTCCTATGGCCGCACCCAAGAAAGCCGCCGCAAGCACGCCACAAGACAAGACCGACGGCGGTTCGCCCCCGGAATTCACCAGGGAGCAGGAGCTCAAGGCGCTCCGCGACATGCTCCTGATCCGGCGGTTCGAGGAAAAAGCCGGCCAGCTCTACGGCATGGGCGCGATCGGCGGCTTCTGTCACCTCTATATCGGCCAGGAAGCCGTGGTGGTCGGCATGCAAATGGCCCTGAAGCAGGGCGATCAGGTCATCACCGGCTATCGCGATCACGGCCACATGCTTGCCACCGGGATGGACGCCAACGGCGTCATGGCCGAGCTCACCGGCCGCCGCGGTGGCTATTCCAAGGGCAAGGGCGGCTCCATGCACATGTTCAGCAAGGAGAAGCACTTTTACGGCGGCCATGGCATCGTCGGCGCCCAGGTCTCGCTCGGCACCGGTCTCGCTTTCGCCAATCACTATCGCGGCAACGACAATGTCAGCGTCACCTATTTCGGCGACGGCGCGGCCAACCAGGGCCAGGTCTATGAGAGCTTCAACATGGCGGAGCTCTGGAAGCTGCCGGTGATCTACGTCATCGAGAACAACCGCTACGCCATGGGCACGGCGGTCTCGCGCGCCTCGGCACAGCAGGATTTCTCCAAGCGTGGCGCGTCCTTCAACATCCCCGGCAGGCAGGTCGACGGCATGGACGTCCGCGCCGTCAAGGCCGCGGGCGAGGAGGCTGCGGCCTGGTGCCGCGCCGGCAAGGGTCCCTTCATCCTGGAGATGCAGACCTACCGCTATCGCGGCCATTCGATGTCCGACCCTGCAAAATATCGCACGCGCGAGGAAGTCGAGAAGGTCCGCCACGACCAGGACCCGATCGAGCAGGTGCGCAACCGCCTGTTGGCGGCCAAGGTCAGCGAGGCCGATCTCAAGGCGATCGACGCCGAGGTGCGCGACATCGTCAACGCGTCCGCCGATTTCGCCCAGCATGATCCCGAGCCGGATGCCGCCGAGCTCTGGACCGACATTTACCGCTGAACGCGCGCAAGCTTTCTTTTGGAGTCGATATGCCAATTCAAGTGCTGATGCCCGCGTTGTCGCCCACGATGGAAAAGGGCAACCTCGCCAAATGGCTGAAAAAAGAGGGCGAGACGATCAAGTCGGGCGATGTCATCGCCGAGATCGAGACCGACAAGGCGACCATGGAAGTCGAAGCGACCGACGAGGGCACGCTCGGCAAGATCCTGATCCCCGAGGGCACCGCCGACGTCGCCGTAAACACGCCGATCGCGACCATCCTCGCCGACGGCGAGAGCGCCGCCGATCTCGCCAAGGCGCCTGCACCGGCCAAGCAGGAGAAGGCCGCGGAGTCCGCGCCGCCCGCCGCTGCAAAGTCTGAAGCCCCCGCGCCCAAAGCCGCGCCGGCGCCGCAGGCCGTCGCCGAGCCGGATCCGGAAGTGCCTGCCGGCACCGAGATGATCACGCAGACGATCCGCGAAGCCTTGCGCGACGCCATGGCCGAAGAGATGCGCCGCGACGCCGACGTCTTCGTGATGGGCGAGGAGGTCGCCGAATATCAGGGCGCCTATAAGGTGACGCAGGGCCTGCTGCAGGAATTCGGCGCCAAGCGCGTCATCGACACCCCGATCACCGAGCACGGCTTTGCCGGCGTCGGCGTCGGCGCCGCCATGACGGGCCTCAAGCCCATCGTCGAGTTCATGACCTTCAACTTCGCCATGCAGGCGATCGACCAGATCATCAACTCCGCGGCCAAGACGTTGTATATGTCCGGCGGCCAGATGGGCTGTTCGATCGTGTTCCGCGGGCCAAACGGTGCGGCCGCGCGCGTCGCCGCCCAGCACAGCCAGGATTATTCGGCCTGGTACTCGAGCGTTCCGGGCCTCAAGGTGGTCGCACCGTTCTCGGCCGCCGATTACAAGGGTCTTTTGAAGGCTGCGATCCGCGATCCCAATCCGGTGATCTTCCTCGAGAACGAGGTGCTCTACGGCCACACCGGCGAGGTGCCGAAGCTCGACGATTTCGTGATCCCGATCGGCAAGGCCCGCATCGTGCGTTCCGGCAGCCACGTCACCATCATCTCCTGGTCGAACGGCATGACCTATGCGCTGAAGGCGGCCGACGAGCTCGCCAAGGACGGCATCGAGGCCGAGGTGATCGATTTGCGCACGCTGCGTCCGATGGACACAGAGACCATCATCAACTCCGTCAAGAAGACGGGGCGCGCCGTCACGGTGGAAGAGGGCTGGGCCCAGAACGGCGTCGGCGCCGAGATCGCCGCGCGCATCATGGAGCACGCCTTCGACTACTTGGACGCTCCGGTTGCGCGCGTCTCCGGCAAGGACGTGCCGATGCCCTACGCCGCCAACCTGGAGAAGCTTGCGCTGCCTTCGGCGGCTGAGGTGGTCGAGGCCGCCAAAGCCGTCTGCTACAGGTAGACCATGGCGGGCCCGAAGGAGCAGCCGTTACCACCCGACGTCCTTGCCCGCGACGACGCGGTCGAGATCCTGCGCGTGTTTGTGCTGGACGGCGGGCTGTCGATGGCATTCCAGCGGGCTTTCGAGGAGCCCGAGATGTGGGGCTTGCTGCTGGTCGATCTCGCCCGTCATGCTGCGCGTGCTTATGCGCGCGAGAGCGAATATACCGAAGAGGACGCGCTGAACCGGATCCTGGAGATGTTCCAGGCCGAGATCGAGCGTCCGACGGACACCGGCACCACGACGCCGCGCGGCAAGGGGCACTGACCGTGGCCATCGAAGCGCACCATTTCGATTTCATGCTGGAAGCGATCCGCGAGGCGGAGACCTCGATCGCGCAAGGTGGCCTGCCGATCGGCGCCGTGCTGACGCGCGACAACAAGATCATCGCCCGTGGCCACAACAACCGCGTGCAGGAGAACAATCCGATCCTGCACGGCGAGATGAGCTGCCTGCGCGAAGCCGGCGCGATCTCGTTTCACGATACGGTGATGTACACCACGCTGTCGCCATGCTCGATGTGCGCGGGCGCGCTGGGGCTGTTCAAGGTCAAGCTCGTCGTGATCGGGGAATCCGTCACCTTCGAGGGCTCCAAGGACATCCTCGACAAGTTCGGCATTCCCTGGATCGACCTTGCCGACGACCGCTCCATCAGCATGATGAAGAATTGGCGTTCCATCCCTGCCAATGAGCGCCTCTGGCAGGGCGACATCGGCAACTAAACCTGGTCTGTTCGTCTCCGCTGTCGAAGGCGAATTTTTAGCAAAGTTTCTTCTTGAGGTCAGCATGCCCATCAACATCCTGATGCCCGCTCTCTCGCCGACGATGGAGAAGGGCAACCTCGCCAAATGGCTGAAGAAGGAAGGCGACAAGGTTAAATCCGGCGACGTCATCGCCGAGATCGAGACCGACAAGGCGACAATGGAGGTCGAGGCCATCGACGAGGGCACGATCGCCAGGATCCTGGTGCCCGAGGGCACGCAGGACGTCCCGGTCAACGACGTGATCGCGGTCCTCGCCGGCGAAGGTGAGGACGTGAAGGCAGCGGGCGCCGCCAAGCCCAGCGCTTCAGCCGCGCCGCCGAAGGCTGCCGAGGCTCCTGCTGCGGCTGCGGCCGCGGCTCCCGCAGCTGCGCCTGCCGCGCCCAAGGCTGCCCCGGCGCCAACCGCTGCTGCTCCGGCGCCGCAGGCCGCTGCGCCCGCCGCGCAGAGCAACGGTCATGCCGGCCGCGTGTTCTCATCGCCGCTGGCGCGCCGCATCGCCAAGGAAGCTGGCATCGATGTCGGCATGGTCACCGGCACCGGCCCGCACGGCCGCGTCGTCGCGCGCGACGTCGAGCAGGCCAAGTCCGGCAAGGGCCTCAAGGCGCCAGCCGCAGCGCCGTCCGGCGGTGCGCCGTCGATCGCGCCGACCATGTCGGACAAGCAGATCCTGTCGCTGTTCGAGCCCGGCTCCTACGAGGTCGTCCCACACGACGGCATGCGCCGCACCATCGCGCAGCGCCTCACCGCCTCGATCCAGAACGTCCCGCACTTCTATCTCACGATGGACTGCGACATCGGCAAGCTGCTCGCTGCCCGCGAGGAGATCAATGCCGCCGCGCCGAAGGACAAGGAGAAGAAGCCGCTCTACAAGATCTCGGTCAACGATTTCGTCATCAAGGCGATGGCGGTCGCGCTGCAGAAGATCCCGAACTGCAACGTCAGCTGGACCGAAAGCGGCATGGTCAAGCACCATCATTCCGACGTCGGCGTCGCGGTAGCAATGCCCGGCGGCCTGATCACCCCGATCATCCGCAAGGCCGAGACCAAGACGCTGTCGACCATCTCCAACGAGATGAAGGATTTTGCGGCGCGCGCGCGGTCCCGCAAATTGAAGCCCGAGGAATACCAGGGCGGCACCACCGCGGTGTCCAACCTCGGCATGTACGGCATCAGCCACTTCACCGCCGTGATCAATCCGCCGCATGCGACCATCCTCGCGGTCGGCACCAGCGAGGAGAGGCCGGTCGTGCGCGGCGGCAAGATCGAGATCGCGCATATGATGAGCGTGACGCTGTCGTGCGATCACCGCGCCATCGACGGCGCGCTCGGGGCCGAGTTGATCGGCGCCTTCAAGCAGCTGATCGAAAACCCCGTGATGATGATGGTCTGACGCTGCGGCAGAGGGGGCAATTTTGCATGTCCGTACCCGCTGGCCATGGATATCGCTGCTGCTCGGAGCCGTCGTCGCGCTCAACCCGATCGGGCTCGATTTTCTGCACTCTGCGTTCCTTGCCAGTGAGCAACTGGCACGGAACATCGCTCGGCCTATCGTGCTCATCGCTCTCGCCGTCACGGTCCTGGCGGTGATGCTCGAATGGCTGGTGAGATCTTTTCTGGTCAAGCGCCGCGCTCGCGGCGCCTCTTGAGTTGAACGGGAGCCTCTATGGCCGACACATCCTTCGACGTCATCATCATCGGCTCCGGCCCCGGCGGCTATGTCGCCGCGATCCGCGCCGCCCAGCTCGGCCTCAAGACCGCGATCATCGAGAAGTCGTATCTCGGCGGCATCTGCCTGAACTGGGGCTGCATCCCGACCAAGGCACTGCTGCGCTCGGCCGAGATCTATCACTACATGCGGCACGCCAAGGATTACGGACTGTCGGCGGATAACATCTCGTTCGACCCGAAGGCGGTGGTGCAGCGCTCGCGCGGCGTCTCGAAGCGGCTCAACGACGGCGTCGGCTTCCTGATGAAGAAGAACAAGGTCAGCGTGATCTGGGGTGCGGCCTCGATAGACGCGCCCGGCAAGATCACCGTGAAGAAGTCCGACGTCGAAGCTCCCAAGGGCGCGCTCGGCGAGGGGAGCTATCAAGCCAAGCACATCATCGTCGCGACCGGTGCGCGGCCGCGCGTGCTGCCGGGGCTCGAGCCCGACAAGAAGCTGATCTGGACCTATTTCGAGGCGATGGTGCCGGAGAAGATGCCGAAGTCGCTGCTGGTGGTCGGCTCCGGCGCGATCGGCATCGAGTTCGCCTCGTTCTTCCACACCATGGGCTCCGACGTCACCGTGGTCGAGGTGCTGCCGCAGATCCTACCCGTCGAGGACGCGGAGATCGCGGGCCTCGCGCGAAAACGCCTGGAGAAGCAGGGCATCAAGATCATGTCCTCGACCAAGGTGACGAAACTGGAGAAGAAGGCCGACAGCGTCGTCGCCACCATCGACGACGGCAAGGGCAAGCCCGTCACCACCGAGTTCGAGCGCGTGATCTCGGCCGTCGGCGTCGTCGGCAACATCGAGAATCTCGGTCTCGAAAAGCTCGGCGTGAAGACCGACCGCGGCTGCATCGTGATCGACGGCTACGGCAAGACCAACATCCCCGGCATCTACGCTATCGGCGACGTCGCGGGCCCGCCTATGTTGGCCCATAAGGCCGAACATGAAGGCGTGATCTGCGTCGAGGCGATCAAGGGCCTGCATCCGCATCCCATGGACAAGCTCCTGATCCCCGGCTGCACCTATTGCAACCCGCAGGTCGCCTCGGTTGGTTTGACGGAGGCCAAGGCCAAGGAAGGCGGCCGCGAGATCCGGGTCGGGCGCTTCCCCTTCGTCGGCAACGGCAAGGCGATCGCGCTCGGCGAGGACCAGGGCCTGGTCAAGGTCATCTTCGACAAGAAGACCGGCCAGCTGCTCGGCGCCCACATGGTCGGCGCCGAGGTCACCGAGCTGATCCAGGGCTACGTCGTCGCGATGAACCTCGAGACGACCGAGGAAGAGCTGATGCACACGGTCTTCCCGCATCCGACGCTGTCGGAGATGATGAAGGAAGCCGTGCTGGATGCATATGGAAGGGTGCTGAACATTTGACCAGTGAGCCGACCGGCTGTCGGATCCGTCATCCTGAGATGCGAGCGCAGCGAGCCTCGAAGGATGCACGGTCCCGCTGCAGCAGCCGGGCTCGTCGCCCTTCGCGGCCTCCGCTTCGCTCCGGCGCCTCAGGGTGACGGGACCACAAACCGAACACAGAACAACAAGAGGGAATGAACCCATGCACGACAACGACAATCTCACGATCGAACGTCCGACCTTCGTCACCCATCTCGAATGCGCGATGGAGGGCGACCACTACGCCGCCGACCAGGTCCACAACCTCTCCAAGGCCGGCAAGCCGCTCTTGGTGCGCTACGACCTCGCCGGCGTGAAGAAGGCGCTGACCAAGGATGCGCTGAGCCAGCGACCCGCCGATATGTGGCGCTATCGCGAGCTGCTGCCGGTGCGCAAATGTCAGGACATCGTTTCCCTCGGCGAGGTCACCACGCCGCTGATCCGGCTGCCCAAGCTGGCTGCGAAGCTCGGCGGCGGCGAGATCATCGTCAAGGACGAGGGACGCCTGCCGACGGGCTCGTTCAAGGCACGCGGCCTCGTGATGGCGGTGTCGATGGGCAAGGCGCTTGGCATCAAGCACATGGCGATGCCGACCAACGGCAATGCCGGCGCGGCGCTGGCGGCCTATGCGACGAGCTGCGGCATCAAGACCACGATCTTCTGTCCGGCCGATACGCCGGAGGTGAATGTCAGCGAGATCGAGCTTCAGGGCGCCACCGTCTACCGCGTCAACGGCTATATCGACGATTGCGGCAAGATCGTCGGCGAGGGCAAGGCCAAGGTCGGCTGGTTCGACACGTCGACCCTGAAGGAGCCGTATCGCATCGAGGGCAAGAAGACGATGGGCCTGGAGCTCGCCGAGCAGCTCAATTGGGACGTGCCCGACGTGATTTTCTATCCGACCGGCGGCGGCACTGGCCTGATCGGCATGTGGAAGGCTTTCGACGAGCTGGAAAAGATCGGCTTCATCGGCAGCAAGCGCCCGCGCATGGTCGCGGTCCAGGCCTCCGGCTGCGCACCGATGGTGCGGGCCTATGAGGCCGGCACCGAGCACGCCACGCGCTGGGAAGACGCCCACACCATCGCCTCGGGCATCCGCGTGCCGCAGGCGATCGGCGATTTCCTGATCCTGCGCGCGGTGCGCGAGAGCAAGGGCTTCGCCATCGCGGTCGACGACGACAAGATTTCGGCGGCGCTCAACGAGGTCGCGCGCGAGGAGGGGCTCTTGCTGTGCCCCGAGGGCGCCGCGACCTACGCCGCCTACAAGGACAGCCTCGCCGATGGCCGCGTCTCGAAGACTGACCGCGTCATGCTGTTCAACTGCGCCACCGGCCTGAAATATCCGCTGCCGCCGGTCACCCGCACGCTCGATCGCCACAAGCCGATCGACTACACGCAGTTCTAGCTTACGTCTCGCTCGCCCCGTTCTTGCGGGGCGAGGCTGGGGCGAGGGGCTGCTTCCGCAAACACGGTGCTAGTTGAGTTCGCGGAGACTCTTCCTCACCCGAATTGCTTCGCATTCGACCTCCCCCCGCAAGCGGGGCGAGGTGAAGAAAAACAACAACGACATCGCTGGGAGAAGACAATGACGAAGGCCGCCTGGGCTGCGCTGTTTGCTGTTCTCGCTGTGACCGGCGCCGCGCGCGCCGATGACTATCCCACCCATCCCATCACCATCATCGTGCCGTTCGCGGCCGGCGGACCGTCGGATGCGATGGCGCGTGTGCTCGCCGAGCGGATGCGCACTGCGCTCGGCCAGCCCCTCGTGGTCGAGAACGTTACCGGCGCGGGCGGCTCGATCGGCGTCGGCCGCGCCGTGCAGTCGCCGCCGGATGGCTACACCATCTCGTTCGGCCATCTCGGCACCCACGTTGCCAACGGCGCCGTCTACAAGCTCAAATACGACCTCGTCACCGACCTCGAGCCCGTGGTGCTGCTGCCGAGCAACCCGATGATCGTGGTCAGCAAGAACGCGGTGCCCGCGACTTCGCTGAAAGAGCTGATCGAATGGCTGAAGTCCCGGCCGTCGCCGCCGACGGCGGGCACCGCCGGCGCCGGCTCCGGCAGCCATATCGCCGGCGTTTATTTGGAGAGCGTCTCCGGCATCAAGCTGCAATACGTGCCGTATCGCGGCACCGCGCCGGCGCTGAACGACCTGATCGCCGGCCAGATCGACGTCATCGTCGACCAGACCTCCAACTCGATTGCCCAGGTTCGCGCCGGCACCATCCGCGCCTACGCCATCACCGACAGCAAGCGCCTGGCCTCGGCGCCCGATATTCCGACCGCCGAGGAGGCTGGTCTGAAGGGCTTCAACATGACGCTGTGGTCGGGCCTGTGGGTGCCGAAGGGCACGCCGAAGGAGATCGTGACCAAGCTCAACGCCGCGGCGGTCGAGGCCCTGAACGATCCCGCCGTGAGGAAGCAGCTCGAAAGCCAGGGGCTGGAGATGACGCCGAAGGACCAGCTCACCCCCGAAGCCCTCGGCGCGCGACAAAAAGCCGAGATCGCCAAATGGTGGCCGATCATCAAGGCTGCGAACATCAAGGTGGATTGAGGCTCTCTTGTAGGGTCGGCAAAGCGCAGCGTGCCCACCAAAAGATCGTGGGCACGGCGCTTGGGCGCCTTTGCCCACCCTACGACAGCTTCGCCTAATCCGCCGGCATGGCCTTGGCGCTGGCGTCCTTCGTCACTACGCGCTCGTCGCTCTTGCCGGCGATCATGCCGCTGCCCTCGAACCGGGCGCGGTACACCAGCACGTTCTCCATCACGCGCTGGACGTAGTTGCGCGTCTCCGACAGCGGGATACGCTCGACCCAGTCGACCGGATCGACGTTGGGATCCCTCGGATCGCCGCGAGCCTGCACCCATTCGCGCACGCGGCCGCGGCCGGCATTGTAGCCGGCGAAGGTCATGATCTGGTTGCCGCGATATTCCGACAGCAGCGCGCTGAGCTCGGCCGCGCCCATCTGCGTGTTGTAGACGGGATCGGAGACCATCTTGTCCCAGTCGTAGGTCAGGCCGAAGCGCTTGGCGGTATCGCGGCCGGCTTCGGGCGTCACCTGCATCAGCCCGACCGCATTGGCCGCCGACTTGTCGCGCTGGTCGAACGAGCTCTCGGTGCGCGCCACCGAATAGATCACGCTGGTCTCGATCGCGGGCGCGACCTGCTGGTGCGCGGGGATGCCGATGGTCGGAAACGCGTAATGGTCGAGGGCGAGCCCGCGCGCCAGCGCCGACTTGCCGACCTCCAGCATCACGCGCGCATCGCTGCGCTGTCCGGCGAGCGCGCCGAGTGCTTCGAGCGCCGCGACGTCGGTGCTCTCTCTGGCGAAATCCTCGGCGTAATAGAACACCGTGTCGCGTTCGCCGATGCCGTAGAGCATGTCGGCGGCGCGTACGCGCTCGTCTGCGGGCGGGGTGTCGAGTGCGGCCAGCACGGGCGAGGGCGGCCGCAGCTCGATGCGGTCGAGGCCGAGCTTGGCGCGCGCGAGCTGGCCGTAATAGGCGGTCGGATAGCGCGCCGCTGCCCGATAGCTCAGGCGTGCGTCGGCCGTCGCCCCCATCGCCTCGGCGGCACGGCCGCGCCAGTAATTGGCGCGCGACAGCGCGATCGGATTGGCCGAGCCTTCGTCGATGGCGGCGAAGTGCACCATCGCTGCCTGGGGATCCCCAAGGAAACGCAGCGCGATCCAGCCGCACATGAAATGATAGTCGACGCGGTAGACTTCCTTCTCGGGCACCGCGGCGGTGCGCACCACGTCATACGCGGTCTTGAACTTGCCCTGGTCGAGCAGCTTGCGGGCGAGCAGGCGACGCTCGCGCCACCAGGCGTCGGTGTCCTGGGCGGCCATCGTGTCGGGCGCCGCGGCCAGGATCAATTCGGCGGCGTCGTCGATGCGGTCCTTCTGCAGATGCCATTGGGTGCGGCAGAGCACATAGCCGAGATCGCGGCGGGCTTCGGCCGGGACGTCCTCGAGATCATCCTTGGCCTTGCTGGCCTTGCCGGTCACGGCGGCGCAGGCTTTCACGATCGCCAGCGCATCGTCGCCGAGCCGTTTTGCGGCGCGCCGCGCACCGGCATAGTCCTTGGCGCCGAGCCGCTTGTCCATGCGGGCGCGATGATCCTCGGGGTTAAGGAGATCGCGGAACGCCTCGTAGGAGTCCTCCTCGCTGCGCTCGGACAATTCGTCGGTGCGCCAGGCCTCGCGCACGAGGCGCGTGGCCCTCTCGGTATCGCCCTCGTTAAGCAGCACGCGGGCGAGGGCGAACTTGCCCTTGGCGCTGGTCGGGCGGTCCATGGTGAATTTGTGCACGGTGGCCGCGTCGGCCTTCTCCTGCCATAGCCGCGCCTCGGCGCGGCGGCGGAGCAGGGCGCTGCTCGGCCAATCCGGATTGGCGGCGAGGAAGGCGGCATAACGCTTGAAATTCGCGGTGCTCTCGGAATGGCGCAGCATGAACCAGTCGGCGAGCTTCGCGCCGGCGGGATCGACGATGCGGTCGCGCGCCGCGCTCGCGTCCTCCGTCTTGCCCTTGCGCGCGAGGTCGATCGCATCCTTGAGCGCGGCGAGGTCGCCGGTCAGCGGCGGCGATGCCGGCTTGTCCGAGGGCTCGTCGGCTGTCTTCGACTTGCGCTTGGCCTCGGCATGCTTGCCATGGCGCGACTTCGCCGCAGCGTGGCGCTGCTTTCCGGCTTTCGCCTCGTGCGACTTCTTCGGCGCGGACGATTTGTGGCTGCCCTTCGCCGCCAACTCGGTGGGAAGGAAGGCCATGGCGGCGGCGGCAACGAGACACGCGAGCGAGCGTAGGCACTGGTTCATTCCATGGTCCCCCTGCGAAACCACTACAAACCAAGGTCCGCGACGACATGCGGCTTGAGAATCAAGGACATCGAAAACGATGCCACGACATCGTTTCGCATTCCTCACGCTGTCGCAACAATGCGGCAAAATACGGATTGGAACTGGGAAGGTCCGAAAGCCCGGAAAAGGCAGCGCCTTTAACCTTCGTTAACGCATTCGGGTCGCATGCGACTTGGAACGGCTTGCGACGTCACAGGCGAGCATATGCGCATGTTCCGGCGGTCAAATCCGGTGTATTGAGTTCCCAGTTCCATCCTTTGGCCATTGTCCCCACCGATGCCGATTTTCAACCAGTCGATCCGGCGCAAGATCGTCGGCATCGCCCTCGGATTGATCGTCCTGATGCTGGTCACTTCGATCCTGTCGATGGTGATGTCGAGCCAGGTCGGCGTCCTGCTGGACGAGCTGACCAACCGCTACATCCCGGCCTACAGCCATCTGGCCCGCGCCAACGTCCGCTCGCTGGAGCGGGCGCTGGCGCTGCGGCGGATGGTCATGACCAGGATGGGTTCGCCGTCGGACGAGGAGGCCTATGCGGCGCGGCTTCGCGACTTCGAGGCCTTGGACCGCAAATTCGAGGAGGAGGCCGAAACCGCGCGCAAGCTCATCAACGCGATCATCGACGATCCCAGGACGTATTCCGACAACGCCGCGCTGGGGCGGATCGACGTTCGCATCGAGAACGCCGTCACCGAGCTGCGGCGCAATCTGGACGAAGGCAATACGAGACTGCTCAAGCAGGTCGAAGCCAAGGACATGGCCTCGGCCCGCGGCACGCTGGAACAGCTCGACGGCTTGCGCGATGCGTTCAACAGCAAGGTCGATGCGATCCGCGCCGACATGCTGACGCAGGTCTTCTTCTCGACCTCGCAGGTGATCAGCCGCCAGCATCAGGCGATCGTCGTATCGGGTGTCGTCACCTTGCTTGCGGCGGTCGTCGGTTTTGTTTTTGCGCTTCTGGTATCGAGCGGCATCACGCGCCCGGTGCGGTTGCTGCTCGCCGGAGCCCGCGAGGTCGAGGCGGGCCGCTTCGACAAGTCGATCACCGTCTCCACGCAGGACGAGATCGGCGAGCTCGCCACGGCGTTCAACCGCATGACCGAGCAGCTCAGGCACAACGAGCGTATCCGCGAGACCTTCGGCCGCTATATCGATCCCAAGGTGGTGCAGGGCCTGATCGACCGGCCCGAGGTCGCCATCGACGGTGAGCGCCGGGTCATGACCATCATGTTCTGCGACATGAGCGGCTTCACCGCGATGAGCGAGGGCATGACGCCGCGCGGCCTCGTCAAGGTGATGAACCATTATTTCACGGTGATGTCCGCACCCGTCAGGAGCAATCGCGGCATCATCGACAAATATATCGGCGACGCCATCATGTCCTATTGGGGCCCGCCCTTCGTCGAGGAGGACGAGCAGGGGCTCCTGGCCGGCATCGCAGCCATTGAGATGACCGACCAGGTGCCCGCGCTGCAGCGTCAGCTGCCCGACCTGCTCGGCATTCGCGCGATGCCTGCGCCGTGCGATTTGCGGATCGGCATCGCCACCGGCGAGGTCCTGACCGGCAGCATCGGCTCCGAGCTGATGATGAGCTTCACCGTGATGGGCGATGCCGTGAACCTGGCCTCGCGGCTGGAGGCCGTCAACAAAGTCTACGGCACCCGCATCCTGATCTCGCGGGCAACCGCGGAGGCGATCGGATCGCGGCTCGAGCTGCGCGAGATCGATCGTCTCGCGGTCGCCGGCCAGAGCGCGCCGCAGGCGATCTTCGAGGTGATGGCGCGGGCGGGCGCACTCACCGGCGCACAGGACAGCCTGCGCACGCACTATGCCGAAGCGCTCGCCGCCTATCGTGCCCGGCGGTTCGACGCGGCGCGCGCCGCCTTCAACGCCGCGCTCGAAGCCGTCCCCGGCGACGGCCCCTCGCGCACGATGCTCGGCCGCATCGCGCAGTTCGAGGCCAGCCCGCCCGACGAAGGGTGGGACGGCGCCTGGCGGCTGGTCGGCAAATAGGCTGCCGCACCGGAAAAATTGATTCTACGAGATAACGATGTTCGCCGTGACCTATTTCGCGGGCTTAGGTTGGATGTCCTTGAGGCGTTTGATGGGGACACGCCGATGACAGAGCTTCAGGACAGGCTGGAACGGCTCGAGACGCTCACCGCCGAATGCGAGCTGATCGCCAAGCTCGCTACCGACAGCACCAAGCGCGAGTTCTATCTGAAGCTTTCGGAGCAGTATCACCAGCTGGCGGTGGAGATGCGGCAGGCGATCGCGACCAAGGCTGCGGCCTGACGCCGGCTGCAATCCGTTCTTAAGGTTTGGCGCGCATCCTGTCGGGATGCGAGCGTCGCGCATCCACGATTGCTCGCAGTGGGAATGCCGGGCTTCGTTGCAATGCAGCGCACCCCGTGAAATTCATCGCCATGCCTGACAGGGCAATCCCATGCGCCTCGTTGCCGTGATCATCATTGCGCTCATGGTGGCTGCCTGCGACCAGGGGCAGGACATCACCGGCTCGACGCCGATCTGTCCGCTGCGGAACACCAGCTACAATCCCCGTGACATCAACCAGTGCGTCAGTGCCTGCAAATCGTGTGATCGCGGCACCACGGTCACCTGCACCACCTCCTGCACCCTCAGGGGCGCGCATTGAGCTGCCGTTCTCCCGGCGGCGGTGCTTGGGCACCGGAACGACCCGCAGGGGTCAATCGTTAAAGCAGGCGGGAAGGCCGCGGAGTCCGATGGAAATGGGTATGCTCGATCCCGGTCGATTTCTGGTGTCGTGCTCGCATTGCGGTGCATGGCCGATGGCGGCCAATGTGAAACGGTCGAGCTGGATGGCCACCCCGCACGAGGTCCGCTTCGTCTGCAGGCGCTGCCGCCGCGAGGAGACCGCAATCGTCTCGGCCTCCGGCGAATTGACCCCGATCAAGCGCGTCGATGTTCCGCCCAGCGACGTCGCTGTCGCCTGGGCCCAGGCGCAGCGTTTCCGGGGGCGAGCCTGAGCGCCGACTGGTTCGGCCTTCCGGATGGAACCGGACTGGCCCTTCGAACGTTTTGTGCCCGATATCAACGTGAGGGGCCGGACGAATGATCGGCGAGCATTTCGACACCCGGACGCGGATCAACATGAAATTGGCGCTTGATCGGATCTGCCGCGATCGTCCGGCGGGGGAGGATCACGGCTTCCGCCGATCGGTTGCCGAGAACATCATCCGCGCCGCCCTGGCGGGACGCACCGGGATCGGCCAGCTCGTCGATGCCGGCGAGCGGGCGGTGATCAAGACCCGTTCCGAAGGGCATCCCGCCCAGTGACAATTGCGTGCGCGACAGCGTGCGTCGGAGCTTGATGTGAACAGCGCTGTCGAGCTCCCAACGGCGAGGGCTCCCGCAGATTTCCTGTCGGGTGGTGGGGAAATGGGCGCACGCATGCGCGCCCATGACTGGACGCGTACGCCGCTCGGAGAGCCGCAGAACTGGCCGCGCAGCCTCAAGACGGCCGTTCGCATCATGCTGACCTCGCGCCAGCCAATCTGGGTCGGGTGGGGTCCGGAACTGATCTACCTCTATAACGACGCCTACAAGTCCATCATCGGCGGCAAGCATCCCTGGGCGCTGGGCCGGCCGACCGCGGAAATCTGGCGAGAGATCTGGACCGACATCGCCCCGATGCTCGCGACCGCGATGGGCGGCGACGAGGGCACCTACGTCGAAGAGCAGCTTCTGATCATGGAGCGCAGCGGCTATCCGGAGGAGACCTATTACACCTTCTCCTACAGCCCGATTCCCGATGACGACGGTCTGGTCGGCGGCATCATCTGCGCCAATACCGACGATACGCGCCGTGTCATCGGCGACCGGCAGCTTGCGCTGCTGCGCGAGCTTGCGGGGACGACCGCCGAGACGCGTACCCTTCAGGAGGCCTGCCGCCGCTCGAGCCTTGCGCTCGCGACGGGCACGCGCGACTTACCCTTCGCGCTGATCTACCTGGTCGAGCCCGAGGGGCGCGAGATCACGTTGGTCGGCAGGTGCGGTATCGATGCCGACCATCCCGCGGCGCTGTCGCAGCTCCCGTTGGAGGGGCCGGCGCTCTGGCCGCTCGCCGAGGTCATTCGCGAACAGAAGCCGCAGGTGGTCTCCCATCTCGCCGCCCGCTTCGGGGCCGAATGTCCGCGCGGCGCCTGGGACGTGGCGCCGCGGCAGGCGGCGGTGATCCCGATCCCGGCGCGCGGCGAGACCGCCCGTAAGGGGGTCCTGGTTGCCGGTCTCAATCCGTTTCGGCTGTTCGACGACGATTATCGCAATTTTCTCGAACTTGCGGCTGGGGAGATCGGCGCAAGTCTGGCCAACGCGCAGGCCTACGAGGAGGAACGCCGCCGTGCCGAGGCGCTGGCTGAGATCGACCGCGCCAAGACGACGTTCTTCTCCAATATCAGCCACGAGTTCCGTACCCCGCTGACGCTGATGCTGGGGCCGATCGAGGACGCGCTCAACGATACCTCGCTGGCGTCGCTGCCCGAGGTTCAGCGTGAGCGGCTCGACATAGCGCATCGCAATTCGCTCCGTCTGCTGCGGCTGGTGAACAGCCTGCTCGACTTCTCCCGCATCGAGGCGGGGCGGGTTCGGGCGAGCTTCGTTCCGACCGATCTTGCCGCGTTTACTGCCGAACTCGCCTCGAACTTCCGCTCGGCGACCGATCGGGCCGGGTTGCGGCTGATCATCACCTGTCCGGTGCTGCCGCACGATGTCCATGTCGACCGCGAGATGTGGGAGAAGATCGTCCTCAACCTGATGTCCAACGCGTTCAAGTTCACCTTCGAGGGCGAGATCGCGGTCGAGATCGGCACCAGCGCCGACGGCAAGTCCGCCGAATTGCGCGTGCGTGACACCGGCACGGGTATCCCATCGGACGAACTGCCGCATCTGTTCGAGCGCTTTCATCGCATCGAGGGAGCGAAGGGACGCACGTTCGAGGGCAGCGGTATTGGGCTTGCGCTGGTGCACGAGCTGATCAAGCAGCACGGCGGCGCCATCACCGTCGCGAGCGAGTTCGGCCGCGGCAGCGTTTTCACTGTTACGATCCCGTTCGGATCGGCTCATCTGCCGGCAGAACGTGTTGCCGACCGCCTTGCGACGACGCTGACGACCGGAAGCGGCGTCGAAGCCTATGTCCAGGAGGCGCTGCGCTGGCTGCCGCAGGATGAGGGCGCCACGGATCTGCGCGGTGATCTCACGCTGGAGAGCGCGAGTGAGACGCCGGACGCCTCGACACGTGGCAGCGGCGAGCGCATCATCCTCGCGGACGACAACACCGATCTGCGCAACTACGTCAAGCGTCTGCTCGAAGCCCGGGGCTACCGGGTGGAGGCCTTCGCCGACGGGCAGGGCGCGCTGGAGGCCGCGAGGCACCATCGGCCCGACCTCATCCTGTCCGACGTCATGATGCCTCGCCTCGACGGCATCGGGCTGCTGGAGGCGCTCCGCAGCGACGAGAATCTGCGCGGGTCGCCCGTCATCCTGTTGTCGGCGCGCGCCGGCGAAGAGGCCCGCGTCGAGGGGCTGGAGGCCGGCGCCGACGACTACGTCAACAAGCCGTTCTCGGCGCGCGAATTGTTGGCGCGGGTGCGCGCCAATTTGCAGCTGGCGCGCATTCGCAGGGATGCCGAGGAGATCCAGCGCCGCCAGGCCGCGCGGCTGGAGGCTGTCGTCAGCACCGTGCCGACCGCGGTCTGGTTCACCTACGACCGCGAAGCGAAGCGCGTGTTCGGCAATGCCTATGGAGCGCGGCTATTGCGGGTACGGCCTGATGCCAACATGTCGCTGTCGGCGCGCGAGGGCGACCGTCCGGCCTGCCGCGTCCTTCGCGATCGCGTCCCGGTCGAAACGTCCGAACTGCCGCTCCACCGCGCGGCCCGCGGCGAGGAAGTCGCCGGCGAGGAGCTCGAGCTCCGCTTCGATGACGGCTCCTCGGTCACCGCGATCTTCCAGGCGTCTCCGATCGTCGACGCCGCCGGTGTATTCCAGGGCGCGGTTTGTGCGGCCATCGACATCACCGAGCGCAAGCGCCAGGAGCGCCATCGCGAACTGCTGGTCAATGAGCTCAATCACCGCGTCAAGAACACGCTGACGACAGTGCAGTCGTTCGCGCTCCAGACCCTGCGCAACGCATCGAGCCTGACGGAGGGGCGCAGGGCGTTCGATGCGCGATTGATCGCCTTGTCGAAGGCACACGATGTGCTGGTCAGGGAAAATTGGGAGGCGGCGGAGCTGAGAGAGGTCGTGACCGAGGCTCTCGCCGCGCATGCCGAGCCGGAGAGTGCGAGGCTCAATTTCGGCGGGCCGGATCTGCGCATGCGGCCTTCGGCTGCACTGGCCATCTCGATGGCGCTGCACGAGCTTGCGACCAACGCCGTCAAGCATGGCGCCCTGTCGAACGGCTCGGGAACCGTCGACCTCGCCTGGAAGGTCGATGATCGTTTCGAGTTGTGCTGGACCGAGCTGGGCGGTCCCGCCGTGGTCCCGCCGTCGCGGCGCGGGTTCGGCACCCGCCTGATTCAGCAAGGGCTGTCGCACGAATTCGGCGGCGCCGACGTCGATCTGCGCTTCGCGCCCGAAGGCGTCGTTTGCGTCATTCGCGCGCAGCTGCATGAAATCCGCGCCACCCTGGGCGGATTAGATATCGCAACAATGGCTGCCGGGAGGCCCTCATGAAACCTGAAACCGATCTCGCTGGCCAGCGGGTCTTCGTCGTGGAAGACGAGTCGCTTGTGATGATGCTGCTCGAGGATTCCCTTGTCGATGCCGGCTGCGAGATCGCGGGCATGGCCTCGCGCGTCGATGACGCGCTCGCGAAGGCGGCTGCGCTCTCGTATGATGTTGCGGTCCTCGACGTCAACCTCAACGGGCGGCAGACTTTCGAGGTCGCGCGCTGTATCGCCGAACGCGGCATACCTTACGTGTTCGCCACCGGTTACGGTCCGGCGAGCTTGCTTGCGGACTTCCGCCACGTTCCGATCCTGCAGAAGCCGTTTCAGCAACAGGACCTGGAGACCGCGCTCCGCCAGGCTCTAGCGGCGCAGAGCGAGCGGAACGAAACCGCTCCCCCCGGCGAGCTTCCGGCCACGCAGACCTGTCCCTTGGCGTAGCCGTCGATTGACTCGCCGAGGCGTTGGCCCCTAAATGACCGGCGACGGTTCTCCTCACGGAGATCAAAAGGGAATGTGGTGCGGGACGTCCCATCGCCGGGACTTGTCTCAACGCCGCGGCTGCCCCCGCAACTGTAAGCGGTGAATCTTTCGTCTCATGCCACTGGGAAACTCGGTCCTGGGAAGGCGACGCAAGGTAACGACCCGCGAGCCAGGAGACCTGCCGTCAGCCGTGGTCACACGCGAAGATGTCGGTCGGGGAGTACAGACATCGGCTTCACCGGAGCAATCCATGGCTCTGCCGTGAAACCTCGTTCGCTGTGACGTGCCACTGACGTCATACCGAGGTTGCCATCGTGTCCCGTGTCGTTCCTGCCGCCAGGCGCCTTGCCGCCGGCCTGCTCGCATCGGTTTCCTTGCCTTCGCTCGATCTGTCTCCCGCCTTCGCCGAGCGGGTCTTGGCCGAGCAGCTGCCACCAATCGAAGTGACCCAGCCCTCCGATCAGAACCGCACGCGCGCAAGGGCAACCGGTGACGGCGAGGCGACCAGGCGCCGGGCGACGGCGGATGTCGCGCCGACGCGACATGGCGCCGGCTCATCCGGCACCGGCGGTGAGGCTGCCGCCGGTAACGGCGGCATCGTCGGGGCCGCCACGACCGTCATCACGGCCGCGGATATCGCGCATTCGCCGTCGCAGACGCTTGCCGAGATCATTGCGACGCAGACGCCGGGCGCCCAGATCACGACGTTCTATGGCGGCCCGATCGCTGCCAAGACCGGCGTGGACCTGCGCGGCTTCGGCGCCTTCGCCACCGCCAATACACTGGTGCTGGTCAACGGCCGGCGGCTGAACGACGTCGACATGGCACAGGTGGACCTCTCCACCATCCCGCTCAATTCCATCGAGCGCATCGAGGTCACGCGCGGCAATTCCGGCGCGGTGCTCTACGGCGACAATGCGGTCGGCGGCGTGATCAACATCGTCACCAAAAATGGCGTCGGCGGACCGCCCGTGAGCGCGCGCATCGAGGCCGGCTTCGGCTCGTTCAACACCCGGCTCGGCAATGTCTCGACCTCGCTCAATTCCGGCCCGTGGTCGACCTCGGTTTACGGCAATACGGTCAGGACCGACGGCTACCGCGACAACAACCGCTATTCACAGCAGAACGGCGTCGGTAATCTCAACTACACCACGCCCGGACTGACCGCGTTTCTCACCGTCACCGGCGACAATCAGGAGCTGCGGCTGCCGGGTGGCCGCACCGTCGATCCCTCGATCGGTCTCGACGAGCTCGCGACCAACAGGCGCGGGACCAGCACGCCATTCAACTACGCCAACCAGCAAGGCTTCAGCGCAACGGCCGGCTTCACCAGGACCCTGGTCAACGGCGTCGATCTCATCGTCGATGGCGGCGTGCGTGACAAGAAGCAGCAGAGCGCGTTCTTCTCCAGCCCGGCGCCGGTTCCGGCCTTCTTCACGTCGACCTATGTCGGCTCCCATCTGACGAATTGGTCGATCACGCCGCGGCTCAGCGTGAAGAGCCTGCTGCTCGGCATGCCGTCGCAGCTTCTGACCGGCATCGACTATTACGATGCGAGCTTTGAGCAGAACCGCGGCGCCGGGCAGGGGCTCGCCGCCTGGCACAATTACGACCTCAGGCAGCAGACGGTCGCGGGTTATTTCCAGCACACCTTGGGTGTAGCGCCCACCACCGACGTCTCCTACGGCGCGCGGGTGCAGACCATCAGCCTTGCGGCACGCGACAATTTCGACCCCGCCGCGCCGTTCAACGCCGACATCGGCGCGCTGCCGCTGACGAGCAGCGAGACCCAATATGCGCTGCATCTCGGGGCCGAGCATCGCCTCAATGACATGGTCTCGCTGTTCGGCCGCGCCGCGCGCGCCTTCCGCACGCCGGACGTCGACGAGCGGCTGTCGTCGGGGCCTTCGTTCGATCCCTTGACCTTCGCTTCAATTCCGCAAACCTTCCAGCTCAAGACCCAGACCTCTCAGGACATCGAGGGCGGGCTGCGCATCAAGGGCGGCGGGTTGCAGCTGCAGAGCAGTCTCTACCTGATGGATCTCACCAACGAGGTCCATTTCAGTCCGGTCCTGTTCTACAACACCAATCTCGATCCGACCCGGCGCTACGGCTCGGAGACCAGCCTGTCCTATCGCGTCAACGATGCCCTGCTGCTGCGCTCCGGCGTGGCCTATACCCGTGCCGTCTTCCGCGAAGGCATCTGGGCCGGCAACGACGTGCCGCTGGTGTCGCGCTACACGGCGAGTGCGGGCGTGACCTGGAACGTCTGGCAGGACTATGTGGTGCTCGACGCGACCGCGCGGTTCTGGAGCGAACGGCGGATGGACAACGACCAGGCGGGCACCCAGAAGCCGATCCCCGCCAACGGCACCATCGATCTCAAGCTCGGCGGCCGATATGAACGCTACTTCTGGTCCCTCAGCGTCAACAATGTGCTGAACGCGCTTTACTACGACTACGCCATCGCGAGCACCTTCACCGACGGCCGCTTCAGCGCCTATCCGCTGCCGGGCCGCACCTATCTGCTCAAGGCCGGCGCAACGTTCTGATTTTCGCCAAGGCTGATTTTCGCCAAGTCTGTTTTTCACCAAGTCTGTTTTTCAGCAAGTCTGTTTTTCACCAAGGCTGTTACGCGCTCCCAAATGGACCAGCATCCAAGAGAGAAAGAAGGAGATTCAACCATGGCTCTCGGCATCCTTCCGTCACGCGGCGATCGCTTCCGGCTTCACCCGGTCGCGCCGCGCCTTGCGCCGATATTCTGCTTTGTGCTGCTGACGGCGTCATGCGCGCTTGCAAGTTTTGCGTTCACCTGCGCCACGCCGTTCGCTGCTTTCGCGGTCGTTGCCGCGGCGATGCTGCCGCAGCGCCCGGCGCTGCTCGTCGTTACCGGCGCCTGGCTCGTCAACCAGACCATCGGTTTCGGCGTGCTGCATTATCCCGTTGACGCCAGCACGATTGTTTGGGGCTTTGTCATCGGCGCGGCTGCGCTTCTGTCGACGGCCGCCTCGTCGATGGTGCTCGGCCTGCTGCCGCAGGGCCGCACCCCGCTGATGCTGGCGATCACGCTCGTCGTCGCCTATGGGACTTACGAGCTCGCGCTGCTCGCCGCGACGCCGTTCCTCGGCGGCGAGGGCGCCTTCACCGGCGCCATCGTGACGAGCATCGCTCTGACCTGCGCCGTCTGGCTCGCCGGCCTCGTCGCTGTCTGCGAGATCGTCCGCCTGGTCGGTCCGGCCCGACGCAAGGGGGCGATGTCGGCCTGAGCGGCAGACCGTCGCCCGGATGAGCGCAGCGACATCCGGGCTACAAGACCGGAGTTTGGACCTTGGCCCATCGTCGCAAGGCGACCGCCGTCCAGACTGTCTCGACAAGTCCGAACGGCCAGGCGCCCTGGAGAAAGGCGTAGATCCCACTGAGCGCGCACGCCGCCGCGAAGGCCAGCACGTAATGCCGCCCGCGCGGCTCCAGTGCGTAGGACAGCAGCATCGCGCTGACTGACAGCAGCCCGAAGATCGTGATCGTGTCCATCAGCTCGCTGGCAGCTTTGGCTTCTTGGCGACGCCGAGCGCGTGGAGCACCGCGGGCTCCATGACCGGCCATAGCGCGGCCGTCGCAGTCAGGAGGGTGGCGACGCCCATCACTGCCAGCACCGACGATCGAATTCTGGAGCCGGTCGTCCGCGATCGCCACGCGATCCAGACCCAGGCGCCGATCACCACGGCGATCGACAGTTTCGTCATCAGGCCGCGCGCATGGTCCAGCACTGCGATGAGGCCCCCGGCACTCGCGAGCGCGACGGCGGGCAATGTGAAGGGGAGCACGCAGCACGCGGTGCAGGCCGCCGCCAAGCCCGCGGTCGTGAGCGCTGCTGCGCCGGCAGCCTTCCCGCCGCCGCGCCCGGCCTTGGCGGTGCAGCCGCATCCTGGCGACGTTTCCGACGGCAGGTTGCAGGACGGTCCAATAACGCTCATGTGATTCTCCTCATGCTTGTGCGTTCGGGACCCGATCGCTACGCCCTCAGGCCACTTGAGGTTCAAGCGAAAAGTGAGAGCTTTCATGAGAATTGGCATCCTCGCCAAGGCGGCCGGAGTCTCCGTCCCCACCATCCGCTATTACGAAAGCATCGGCCTGCTGGCGCCGCCGGCGCGGCAAGGCGGTCAGCGGATTTATGGTGCTGAAGCCGTCAAGACGCTCAACCTCATCCGGCATTGTCGCGATCTCGATTTCTCGATCGACGCGACGCGCGATATCCTCGCGTCGGTTCAGCGACGGTTGCCCTGTAGCGACACGAAGAGTTTTGCAGAAAGACACCTCGGTTCGATCAGGAAGAAGATCGCCGAGCTGCGCGCGCTGGAGACCACTGTGGCAGCACTGGTCACTGGTTGCGAGACGACGTGCTGCGGCAGTGCCGCGCCGGACTGCGTGATCTTGCAGCCGGGATGCGGCGGCGCGTGAGCCTTAGTAGCCCGCGTGAGCGCAGCCATACCCGAGGCCGCTGGCCCGGCATCCTGCACCGTCCCGGATGTCGCTGCGCTCATCCGGGCTACGGGACCGAGCCTGTGTCGGCCTCTGTCAATCCGCCCGCGCAAAAATATTCCACTTTACCGAAATTCGGTTTCGGCGTATGTGTCGTCCATCCCGGCTCATCCAGGAGGGGCGACGTGAAGTCGTCATGTTCGCGAGCCGGGCTTGCGGTGGACGCGGCAGCGTCGGCATGAGAGGTGCGGGCAGGGCGGGTAGTCCCTGTGAGCTCGCAACCGCGTGCGGACGACGGCGCTGTCAGGCTTCGTCTCGTCTGTAAGTTTCCGGCTTTGTCGACAGGGCCGGGAATACTGCAGGTGAAATGGCGGGCCGTGCGTACGGCAAAACCGTGTGGTCCTGGCCGTCGTTGCCACGGTCAAGCTGTTCGAAGATGTGCGCGAACCCAACCGGGCGGACGGCATCGTCAATGCGAACGGTGAGGGAGGCCAAAGGAAAGTTCGGCTCCCGGGAGATCACGGCATAAGCCGTGCAACCACTGCGCAGGGAAGGCCGAGTGATCGGCGACACCTGTATGCTGCTGTGCGGTTCTTTCTGCGTGTGCATTTTCGCGCAGCGGACCGCGGGTGCCAGTCGGCACCCGGCCTTCCCTGCGCCCTCTTGGATTTGAGGGTGGAGAGATCGAGCAAAGCTCGGGCGAAATGAGCCGCGAGAACGCAAAGTCATGTCTGCCAGCTGCCCGCCACAAGCCGGATCTCGTAGGGTAGGCAAAGCGGCTTGTCCGCCATAGCTCGAAGAGTGAAGGCGGAAAGCGTGCCCACGTCTTGTCGCTTATGGATGGAGATCGTGGGCACGGCGCGTGCGCGCCTTTGCCCACCCTACGGCACTGTCGCTGGGATAGTGCAGTGGAGCATCGCGATGTCGCCTCATCCTCCGTCATTGCGAGGAGCGAAGCGACGAAGCAATCCAGACTGTCACCGCGGAGTGACTCTGGATTGCTTCGTCGCAAGGGCTCCTCGCAATGACGTGCAGAGAGCACCGCAACGCTTGCGCGTGGCCGCTTGTCAGGGAGACGAGTGCAAGAGCCATTGGTGAGAGGAGTGGCCCGACTCGGCAGCGCGGTCACAGCGTCGTGGAGCAAACTCGGAAGTAAAGTTAACGAGACGAAATCTCAGGTTGTGGGGCATTCTCCCTGCGAGGTAATTTGGTAGTCCCGATCCGTGTCCTCCCGGTAACGATTGTGGTGTCTCCGCAACACTCATTCCGGATTTAACCTTCATCACCGGCGGTTCGCATCGCCGCCGCTTTTTAGCCACACCCGACCATGAATAAAATCGCTCTAATATTTTAGGGCAGCGGCGGCCTTCGAAGGCGACGAGAAAATCCCAGGGTCGATTCAAATCTTGGCTCTGATTTTTCGGGTCTGAAAAGGTCGACCGGGGAAACTGGTTTGCGATGGACGCGAAAACCGACATCAAGCAGAGGCTGCCGAGCCGTCACGTGACGGAAGGCCCTGCGCGCGCGCCGCATCGGTCCTATTTCTACGCCATGGGTCTGACCACCCAGCAGATCCACCAGCCTTTCGTCGGCGTCGCCTCGTGCTGGAACGAGGCCGCTCCCTGCAATATCGCTTTGATGCGCCAGGCGCAGGCGGTGAAGAAGGGCGTGGCATCGGCCGGCGGCACCCCTCGCGAGTTCTGCACCATCACCGTGACCGACGGCATCGCCATGGGGCATGACGGCATGCGCTCCTCGCTGCCGTCGCGCGAATGCATCGCCGATTCGGTCGAATTGACGGTGCGCGGCCATGCCTATGATGCGCTTGTCGGGCTCGCCGGCTGCGACAAGTCGCTGCCGGGCATGATGATGGCGATGGTCCGCCTCAACGTGCCCTCGATCTTCATCTATGGCGGCTCGATCCTGCCCGGCACGTTCCGCGGGCAGCAGGTCACCGTTCAGGACATGTTCGAGGCCGTCGGCAAGCATTCGGTCGGCGCCATGTCGGACGAGGACCTCGACGAGATCGAGCGCGTGGCGTGCCCCTCGGCCGGCGCCTGCGGCGCCCAGTTCACCGCCAACACCATGGCGACCGTCTCCGAGGCGATCGGCCTCGCGCTGCCTTACTCGGCCGGTGCTCCGGCACCCTATGAAATCCGCGATGCCTTTTGCATGACCGCGGGCGAGAAGGTCATGGACCTGATCGCCCAGAACATCCGGCCGCGCGACATCGTCACCCGCAAGGCGCTCGAGAATGCGGCCGCCGTGGTTGCCGCGTCCGGCGGCTCGACCAATGCTGCGCTGCACCTACCGGCGATCGCGCATGAGTGCGGCATCAAGTTCGACCTGTTCGACGTCGCCGAAATCTTCAAAAAGACTCCTTATGTCGCGGATTTGAAGCCGGGTGGCCGTTATGTCGCCAAAGACATGTTTGAAGTAGGTGGCATACCGCTTTTGATGAAGACGCTGCTCGACAACGGCTTCCTGCACGGTGATTGCCTTACCGTCACGGGCCGCACGATCGCCGAAAACCTCAAGAGCGTGAAATGGAATCCGCACCAGGACGTGGTGTACCCGGCAGACAAGCCCATCACCGTTACTGGCGGCGTGGTCGGTCTGAAGGGAAATCTGGCGCCAGAAGGTGCGATCGTGAAAGTCGCGGGAATGTCCAACCTCAGGTTCACCGGTCCGGCCAGGTGCTTCGACCGTGAGGAGGATGCTTTCGAGGCGGTCCAGAAGCGCACCTATCGCGAAGGCGAAGTCATCGTGATCCGCTACGAGGGGCCCAAGGGCGGCCCCGGCATGCGGGAAATGCTCCAGACCACCGCGGCGCTGACCGGCCAGGGCATGGGCGGCAAGATCGCGCTCATCACCGACGGCCGCTTCTCCGGCGCCACCCGCGGCTTCTGCATCGGCCATGTCGGGCCGGAGGCGGCCATCGGCGGCCCGATCGGGCTGCTCGAGGACGGCGACGTCATCGAGATCGACGCGGTCGCCGGTACCCTTAACGTAAAATTGAGCGACGCCGAGCTCGCCCAGCGCAAGACCAAATGGAGCGCTCGCGCGACTAACCACACGTCGGGTGCGCTCTGGAAATATGCTCAACAGGTTGGACCAGCGGTCGGGGGGGCAGTGACCCATCCGGGCGGCGCGCACGAGAAACAGTGCTATGCGGACATCTAGGCGTGCCATAGTTGCGTTCGTGTTGGGGGCCAGTGCGCTGGCCGCGCCTGCGCTTGCCTTCGACGGCGCGCCGGTCAACCCGAAGGACGCCACAATCCCGGTCGTGACCGCCTTGCCCAATGCCACAGGCGGCGTCCGCGGCAAGGTCGCGCCGGCGGCCGTGCCTCAGGAGACTTCGCTCAGTGCGCTGCAATATGCCGCCGAGGGTGGTCACCCCATCGCGCAGTGGAAACTCGGCCGCATGTACGCCAATGGCGACGGCGTCGCCCAGGACGATCTGCGCGCCTTCGAATATTTCAGCCGGATCGCCAATGCGCATGCCGAGGACAGCCCGTCGGCGCCGCAGGCGCAGATCGTGGCCAACGCCTTCGTCGCGCTCGGCCGCTATTATCTCAGCGGCATCCCGAACTCGAAGATCAAGTCGGATCCGGATCGGGCACGGGAGATGTTCTCCTATGCGGCGTCCTATTTCGGCAATGCCGACGCGCAATACGATCTCGCCCGGCTCTATCTGAAGACGCCGGACGCCTCGCGCGAGGATTTCCGGTACGGCGCGCGCTGGCTCGGCCTTGCCGCGCAGAAGGGCCAGCATCAGGCCCAGGCGCTGCTCGGCCAGATGCTGTTCAACGGCGACCGCCTGCCGCGGCAGGCTGCCCGCGGCCTGATGTGGCTGACACTGGCGCGTGACAGCGCCGGCACGGAAGAGACCTGGATCAAGGAAAACTACAACCGCGCCTTCGCCAAGGCCTCCGACGACGACCGCGCCATGTGCCTGCAGATGCTGGAGCAGTGGGTGCAGGGCCGCCGCGAGTAGCCGAGATCCCGTAAGGTTGGGCAAAGGCGCACTTGCGCCGTGCCCACCATCCTGTCGCGCCTACGCCGCCTCCAGATCCAGATCCGCCCACACCGGGACGTGGTCCGACGGCTTCTCCCAGCCGCGCACATAGCTGTCGATCCCGACATTGGCGAGCCGGTCGCTCGCCTGCGGCGACAGCAGCAGATGGTCGATCCGCAGGCCCTGATTCTTCTGCCAGGCACCGGCCTGGTAATCCCAGAAGGTATAGAGGCCCGGCTCGTCAGTCACCGCCCGCAGCGCGTCGGTCAGGCCGAGGCCGAGCAGGGATTGAAAGCTCTCCCGCGTCTCGGGCTTGAACAGGGCGTCCTCGGTCCAGGCGGCGGGATTGTGGACGTCGCGGGCGTGCGGGATGACGTTGAAGTCGCCTGCGAGGATCAGCGGCTCCTCGGTCTTCAGGCGCTGCTTCGAATACTCAAGAAGCCGCGACATCCATTTGAGCTTGTAGGGATATTTCTCGGTCCCGACCGGGTTGCCGTTGGGCAGATAAAGGCAGGCGATGCGCAGCACGCCGGATTTCAGCGTCACCACGCCTTCGAGGAAACGGGCGTGGGCATCCTCATCATCGCCGGCCAGGCCCGACTTGGTCTCGTCGAACCGGAGCTTGGAGAGCAAGGCGACGCCGTTGAACGTCTTCTGCCCGTGGGTCACCACGTTGTAGCCGAGCGCCTCGATCTCCAGCCGCGGGAAGGCCTCGTCGACGCATTTGATCTCCTGCAGGCAGACGATGTCCGGCTGGCATTCCTTCAGCCAGGTCAGCAGCAGGTCGATCCGCTGCCGGACCGAGTTCACGTTCCAGGTGGCAACTCTGATGGTCATGGCGGCGGGCTCCGGGCAGGAGCCATGGTTAGAACAAACTGCAAACGCGCCCGTCAAGGACGCCGCAAAATCTCCCACAAAATTAACCCGGCTTAAGCAGGCGGCAGGCCATTGATCGTCAAAAGGTTCCTTGGAATGGGATGGCCGGACAAATCGATGACACGGACTGAGCCGCGTGACGGCCTGATCGGCGCGTTCCTGTACTGGCTCGGCGGCTTCGAGATCGAGGACAGCCTGACCGCCGGCCTCAGCGAGCGCGAGATCGGCCGCATCCGCGCCAAGCAGATCGACGCCGTGACGCAGCTGATCCCGATGACGATGGCGGTGACGATGCTCAACGTCGCCATCGTGCTGATCCTGTTCTGGGGTCGCGGCTGGAACGACTTCCTCGCGATCTGGGGCCTGACCCTCGCCGCCACCGCCTCGCTGGCGGTGCGCTCATGGCGGCGGTCGCATCGCAACCCGCCGCAGGAGGCCTCGCCACGCGCCGCGCGTCAGATGCTGCGGCAGGCGGTTTTCCTCGCCGCGATCTGGGGCGCGCTGCCGCTCGCTCTGTTCAGCCGTATCGAGCCGACCAGCCAGTTGATCCTGGCCTGCCTGATGGTCGGCATGATGTCCGGCGGCGCCTTCACGTTCTCGACCTTCCCACGCGCCGGCCTGGTCTATCTCGCCACCATGACGGTCGGCTGCGCCGGCGCGCTGCTGCTGTGCGGCACCGGGCCGTATCTGGTGACGGCGGTATTCCTGCTGCTGTTCGCGTTCTTCATGGCGCGCAACATCGTCTCGCAGGGCAATCTGTTCCTCGGCAATCTCAAGGCCCAGCTCGAGCTGGAGCGGCAGACCGAGATCATCTCGCTGCTGCTGAAGGACTTCCAGGAGAACGCCAGCGACTGGCTGTGGCAGACCGACGCCGAGGGACACCTCGTCGACGTGCCCCAGCGCTTCGCCGACGTGGCGCAATTGCCGCTGCCGCTGCTGAAGGGATCGTATTTCGCCGACGTACTCGACATGCTCTGTCCCGAGGACAAGAGCGCGGCCTACAACGTCGTCGGCCTGATGGAGCAGAACGAGCCGCTGCATGAGATGAACCTCAAGGTCGTCGCCGGCGGCGAGGCGCGGCTGTGGTCGCTGACGGCCAAGCCCGCCTATGACCGCGAGGGCCAGTTCCTCGGCTATCGCGGCTTCGGGCGCGACGTGACCGAGCGCTGGCGCGCGGAAAAGGCCGAGGCCGAGAGCCGCGCCAAGTCGGACTTCCTGGCGGTGATGAGCCACGAGATCCGCACGCCCATGAACGGCGTGCTCGGGCTTGCGAGCATGCTGCTGGAGACGAAACTCGATCCGGAGCAGCACGAGGCCGTCACCACGATCCGCGAATCCGGCGACAATCTCCAGCGCATCCTCAACGACATCCTCGATCTCTCCAAGCTCGAGGCCGGACGCTTCGCGTTCGAGGCGATCGACTTCGCCCCGCAGGTGCTGGTCGAGACGGTCGCGAACGTCGCGCGCGCGAGCGCCAAGAGCAAGGGATTGTCGGTCAAGGTCGAGCTCGACCCGAACCTGCCGCCGACGCTGCGCGGCGACGTCGCGCGGATCCGGCAGGTACTGCTCAACCTTGCGTCCAACGCGGTGAAGTTCACCGATGAAGGCGAGGTGACGATTTCCGCGACCTGCCAGGCCCGCCGCGACCTGCTGGCGACCGTCGAATGGACGGTGACCGACAGCGGCATCGGTATCGCTCCCGAAAAACTCGGCCGGCTCTTCAGCGATTTCGCACAGGCCGATGCCTCGATCAGCCGCCGCTTCGGCGGCACTGGGCTTGGGCTGGCGATCTCCCGTCGCATCATCGAGCAAATGGGCGGCACCATCGGCGTCACCTCGACGCCGGGCGAGGGCTCCACCTTCCGTTTCACGCTGGTGCTGCCGTGGAGCCAGACACAGGTCTCCGAGCCGACGGCCGGCCACGACGAGGCCGAGGAGCTCAAGGCCCGTATCGCCGGCCTCGATCGGCCGTTGAAGGTGCTGGTCGCGGAGGACGACGCGGTCAACCGCATGGTCGTGAGCAAGATGCTGGGGGCCTTCGACGTCGAGCTGCGCGTCGTCACGGACGGCGTCCAGGCCGTCGAGGCGGCCTCGGCGGGCGACTACGATGTCGTGCTGATGGACGTGCGCATGCCTGATATGGACGGGCTTGCAGCCACCCGCGCGATCCGCGCGCAAGGCGGGCGCTTCGCGGCCCTGCCCATCGTCGCGCTGACGGCCAATGCCTTCCAGGACGACGTCAGAATCTGCCGCGAGGCCGGCATGTCGGACTTCCTCGCCAAGCCGCTGCGCAAGCCGGCGCTGGTCACAGCGCTGCTGCGCGCGCTCGACGGCTACACCATGCGGGGGGAGGCACCGCTCCAACCGGAGCTGATGCCAGCCGATGTGGAATGGACGGACGAGGAAAGGCAGACGACGGGCGCGTAGGCCGCGGCTCAGATCGAAAAGCTCGTCCCGCAGCCGCAGGACGCCGTCGCGTTGGGGTTGTTGACGCGGAACGAGGCGCCGATCAGATCATCGACGAAATCGACCTGCGAGCCCGCCAGGAACGGCTGCGAGGCGGAATCGACCAGCACCACCGCATTGTCCTGTTCGATTACGAGATCGTCGTCGGTTCGGGCACGGTCGATATCGAACTTGTACTGGAAACCCGAGCAACCACCGCCCTCGACCGAGATCCGCAGCATCGCGCCTGTGCCTTCGCCCTTGAGGATCTCCCCAATCCGGCGTGCGGCGCGGTCACTGATGGTCACGTCGGTCGTCATGGCTCGTCTCCGATAGTCCCGCGGTCATATCCAATTCATTTGGTATCCCGCGCCCGGCATAGTTAAGTGCAAGGATACGCAGAATCAAATGGATAGGGACTAAATTCGTCGTGTCCGTCGGAATGGCTGCCCCCCATGCGCCCTATGCCTGCGATCCCGACCGCAGCCGTGGCCGGCTGGTCGCGGAGCCGCCGAGCCGGACCCGCAGCCCATTCCGCCGGGATTGCGACCGGGTGATCCATTCCACCGCCTTTCGCCGCCTGAAGTACAAGACCCAGGTGTTCGTGTTCCATGAGGGTGACCATTACCGCACGAGGCTGACCCATTCCCTGGAGGTGGCGCAGATCGCCCGCGCGCTGGCCCGGCAGCTCGGTCTGGACGAGGACCTCACCGAAACCCTGGCGCTCGCCCATGATCTCGGTCACCCCCCGTTCGGCCATGCCGGCGAGCGGGCGCTGGACGCCTGCCTGAAGGACTTCGGCGGCTTCGACCACAACGCCCAGACGCTCCGCGTCGTCGCCTCGCTGGAGCATCGCTATCCCGAGTTCGACGGGCTGAACCTAACCTGGGAGTCGCTCGAAGGCATCGTCAAGCACAACGGTCCGCTGACCGACCGCAGCGGCGCGCCGGTCGGTCGCTATCGCGAGCACGGCATTCCCGTCGGCATCGCCGAGTACATCAAGACTTACGACCTCGAATTATGGAGCTTCGCCTCGCTGGAGGCGCAGGTCGCCGCTATCGCCGACGACATCGCCTATGACGCCCACGACATCGACGATGGCCTGCGCGCGGGCCTGTTCCATCTCGACGATCTCAAGGTGATGCCGCTCACGGCCGAGATCATCGCCGAGACCTCGGCGCACTATCCCGATCTCGAAGACCTCAGGCGCGGCGCCGAGCTGGTGCGCGAACTGATCTCGCACCTGATCGGCGCGGTGTTCGCGGAAGCCGAGAAGAACCTCGCCGCGGTGAAGCCGCAATCGGCCCAGGACGTCCGTCGGCAGAACCGGGCGCTGATCGCATTTCCGGCCGAGGTCGCCGAGGAAGAGGCCGCCATCAAGAGCTTCCTCTACCTGCACATGTACCGTCACAAGCGGGTGATGCGGGTGATGGGGGAGGCGGAGCAGATCCTGTTCGACCTGTTCGCGAAATACCTGAAATCCCCGCGTGAGCTGCCGCCGGAATGGTTGCTGGGTGCGGAGGCCGACAATGAGGGGGACCGGGCCCGCCGGATCGGCAATTTCATTGCCGGAATGACCGACCGTTTCGCCCTGACCGAGCACCAGCGGCTTTTTGACTCGACCCCGGATTTGCGTTAGGCGGCGGCCATGCCCGACACATCCTCAGCACCGCATTTGTTCGCCGACGTGCTTGCACGCGTGCACGCCGCCTGCCGTACGCTGGCCGTGGAAGCCAACTGGCCCGAGGGCATCGATGTGTCGCGCGTGGTGGTCGAGCCGCCGCGCGACCCCTCCCATGGCGACATGGCGACAAACGCCGCCATGGTGCTGGCGAAAGAGGCCAAGGCCAAGCCGCGCGATCTCGCCGAGCAGATCGCCGAGCGGCTGCGCGCCGACGCCCTGATCGCCAAGGTCGACGTCGCCGGTCCCGGCTTCATCAATCTGACCCTGAAGCCCGCCGCGTGGGCCGAGGCGCTGCGAACCGTGCTGCGCGAGGCCGCCGATTACGGCCGCGTGCGCGGCGGCTCCAAGGTCAATGTCGAATACGTCTCGGCCAATCCGACCGGGCCGATGCATGTCGGCCATTGCCGCGGCGCCGTGTTCGGCGACGCACTGGCGAGCCTGCTCCAGTTCGCCGGCCACGACGTCACCCGCGAATATTACATCAACGACGCGGGCGCCCAGGTCGACGTGCTCGCGCGCTCCGCGTTCCTTAGGTATCGCGAGGCGCTCGGCGAGGACATCGGCGCGATCCCGGAAGGACTCTATCCCGGCGACTATCTGAAGCCGGTGGGACAGGCGCTGGCGAAGGAGCACGGCGACAAGCTGCTCGCGAAGAACGAAACCGAGTGGCTGCCGGCGGTACGCGCCAAGGCGATCGCGATGATGATGGACGAGATCAAGGACGATCTCGCCGCCCTCAACATCCGACACGACGTGTTCTTCTCGGAGCGCTCGCTGATCGAGGGCGGCAACAACAAGGTCGCCGAGACCATCGATTTCCTCAAGGCCAAGGGCGACATCTACGAAGGCCGCCTGCCGCCGCCGAAGGGCGCGCCGGTCGAGGATTGGGAAGACCGCGAGCAACTGCTGTTCAAGGCGACCGCTTACGGCGACGACGTCGATCGTCCGCTGATCAAGTCGGACAATTCCTACACCTACTTCGCCTCCGACATCGCCTACCACAAGAACAAGTTCGACCGTGGTTTCGCCGAGATGATCGACGTCTGGGGCGCCGACCATGGCGGCTATATCAAGCGCATGCAGGCGGCGGTGAAGGCGACGACGTCGGGCAAGGGCGCGCTCGACGTCAAGATCGTCCAGCTCGTGAAGTTGCTCCGCAACGGCGAGCCGGTGAAAATGTCCAAGCGGAGCGGGGACTTCGTCACCTTGCGTGAGGTGGTGGATGAGGTCGGCCAGGACGCCGTCCGCTTCATGATGATCTATCGCAAGAACGACGCGGTGCTCGACTTCGACCTTGCCAAGGTCATGGAACAGTCGCGCGACAACCCGGTGTTCTATGTCCAGTATGGTCACGCCCGTGGCCACTCGATCTTCCGCAACGCGCGGACAGAGGTGTTCCCGGAACTCCCCGAGGATCCCGGCGAGCGGATCGCCTGGCTCGCTGAGTCGGCGGTGGAACGGCTGTCAGACCCCGTCGAGCTCGACCTGCTCAAGCGCCTCGCAATATTTCCGCGCATGCTGGAGGCCGCCGCCGCGGCCCATGAGCCGCACCGAATTGCCTTTTATCTCTATGATTTAGCCAGCGAATTTCATGCACTTTGGACGAAGGGGCGCGATTTGCCCTATTTACGCTTCATTATCAATAATGATGCAGAGCTTACGAAGGCGCGGCTGGCCATGGTCCAGGGCGTCGTCTCGGTTCTGGCATCGGGCCTCGCCATCCTCGGCGTCCATGCTCCGAACGAGATGCGGTAGTTTGGGGCGAACTACTTAAGGGGAATATTGGGGGTAACCGGCAGAAGCCGGATCGCTTAGACTTGGTTGAAAGCCTTGTGGGTCGAAGGCCGTGCCTTGGTCGAGGGGCGCGCGGCTTTCCCGAAGGGACGCATCATCACGATGGCCGAACGATATCAGGACAGACCGTTTCCCTCCGATGACTATGGTCGCGGTGGCGCCCAGCATGGCAAGGTGGACAGCGATCCCTTGGCCGAGCTCGCCCGCCTGATCGGACAGACCGATCCATTTGCTGCGCAATCGCGGCCCGGCGCTCATCCGCCGGCAGCCCCTGCGCCCGCGCAGGCCTATCAGGACGATGACTATCGGCAGGGCGATTATCGGCAAGACGACTATCAGCAGGACTACGCCGAGCCGGCCGCGCCGCCGCCGCCCGGGCCTCCCTCATGGATGCGCCGCGCCAATGTGCAGCCGGCGCCGGCTCCCGAGCCCGACTACCAGGTAGCCGTCAATCCGGTTCATCCGCTGCATCGCTATTCGGCTCAGCCCGCTGCGCCCGAGCCTGATGTTCATCAGCCGCAGGCCTATCAGGATCACGCCTATCCGGGGCAGGCTTACCCGCAGCAGGATCAAGCTTACCAGCAGCAGGCCTATCAGGAGCCGTATCAGCAGCCTGATCCGGCGCGTTACGACGATGCGCTCTACGGCCGGCTGGAGGCAGGCGAGCAGGACTATCAGCGCGAGCCGGCCTATCCGGACGATCCCTACGCGTATCAGAGCGACTATCCGGAGGCCGAGCTCGACGAGCCCAAGAAGCGCGGCGGCATGATGACGGTCGCTGCGATCCTCGCGCTTGCCGTGGTCGGCACCGGTGCTGCCTTCGCCTACAAGACCTATGTCGGCTCGCCCCGCAGCGGTGAGCCGCCGATCATCAGGGCCGACAACACTCCGACCAAGATCGTGCCGGCGCCGTCGGATTCCTCGTCCAAGGTGCCGGATCGCATGGTGAGCGGCGACGGCACCGAGAAGATCGTGCCTCGCGAAGAGGCGCCGGTCGACGTCAACGCCAAGGCGGGAGGTCCCCGTGTGGTGTTCCCGCCGTTGAACCAGAATGCGAATCCGCCGTCGGTGGCGAGCGTGTCGCCGTCTGCGCTGCCGCCGCCGAGCACGGGGGCGACCGCGAGCAACGGCACGATGCCGAACAATTCGCCGCGCCCGATCAGGACCGTCGCCGTGAAGGGCGATCAGACCGACAGCGCCGCGCCGCAATCGGCCGCTGCCGCCAGGCCCACCGCTGCACCGAAGCCTGTTGCTGCACCGGCCGCGCCGCGCAATCCGCCGACCTCGGCCAATGCCAGCGCCAATCAGCCAATGTCGCTGGCGCCACAATCGGTCCCGGCGGCCGAACCGCCGCAGCGGATGGCTGCGACCGCCCCGACCCAGATCGCGCCCGCCAGCAGCGGCGGTGGCGGCTACATCGTGCAGGTCTCCTCGCAGCAGAGCGAGGATAGCGCCGCCGCGTCGTACCGCGTGCTTCAGGGCAAGTACGGCAGCGTGCTTGGTTCCCGTTCGCCGGTGATCAAGCGCGTCGACCTCACCGACAAGGGCAAGGGCGTCGTCTACCGCGCCTTCGCTGGGCCCTACGCTTCGGCCGAGGAGGCGACGCACGCCTGCAACAGCCTGAAGTCCGCAGGCCTATCGGCCTGCTTCGTCCAGAGGAATTAACGGCCGTTTCCTTGACCCCCTCGCGGGTCAGGGTTAATCGGCCGTTATGAGCACGCGGGCCTTCATTACCGGTGTATCCGGAACGGAACTGACCGCCGTCGAGCGGGAGTTTATCCGCGACCAGCGCCCATGGGGCTTCATTCTCTTCAAGCGCAATGTCGCAACGCCAGCTCAAGTCGCTACATTGGTTGCAGAATTGCGGACGGCGGCGGGTGCCGCCGACGCGCCTGTCCTGATTGACCAGGAGGGCGGACGGGTGCAGCGCCTCGGACCGCCGCACTGGCCGGTCTATCCGCCGGGCGCCGTCTTCTCGACCCTGTACGACACTGATTCGGCGCTCGGACTTACCGCGGCGCGCCTGTCGGCCCGCCTGATCGCCGCCGATCTCGCCGATCTCGGCATCACCGTTGATTGCCTGCCGCTGGCTGACGTGCCGGTGCCGGGCGCCGACGCCGTGATCGGCAACAGGGCCTATGGCACCGAGCCCGGCAAGGTTGCGGCGATTGCCCGCGCGGTCACCGAGGGTCTGGAGCAAGGCGGCGTGCTGCCGGTGCTCAAGCACATCCCCGGCCATGGCCGGGCCACCGCGGATACCCATTTCAAGCTGCCAACGGTCGACACGCCGAGGAATGAGCTGGAACGGACCGACTTCGCCGCCTTCAAGCCGCTGTCCGACCTGCCGATGGCCATGACTGCACATGTTGTGTTTAGCGCGGTCGACCCCGCCCATCCGGCGACGACATCTGCGACAATGATTGCTGACGTGATTCGCGGCGCAATCGGGTTCCAGGGTTTGTTAATGAGTGATGACGTGTCGATGAACGCGCTTTCGGGGAATATCGCCGAACGGACCCGCGCCATCTTCGCGGCCGGCTGCGACATGGCCCTGCATTGCAACGGCAATATCGAGGAGATGCGCGAGGTCGCCGGCCAGACACCGGAGCTGGCGGGCCGGGCGCTGGAGCGGGCGAGCGCTGCGCTCGCCGCGCGCAAGGCGCCGCAACCGCTCGACCGCGTCGCCGCACGCATGGAGCTGGACGCATTGATCGCACGGGCAAACACGGCATCCGCATGACCGCAGAAATTCTATCTTTCGAAACCGGGCGGCCCGCAGAGCTTGCCGAGGGTGAGCCGGCGTTGGTGGTGGACGTCGAGGGCTATGAGGGCCCGCTCGACCTGCTGCTCGCATTGGCGCGGCAGCAAAAGGTCGATCTTGCCAAGATCTCGATCCTGGCGCTGGCCGACCAATATCTCCACTTCATCGAGGCCGCGCGGAAGATCAGGCTCGAACTCGCCGCCGACTATCTGGTCATGGCCGCCTGGCTCGCCTTCCTGAAGTCGCGCCTGCTGCTGCCGGAGCCGCCGAGCGCGGAAGGCCCGAGCGCCGAGCAGATGGCGACCGCGCTCGCCAACCGCCTGCGCCGGCTGGAGGCCATTCGCGAGGCCGCCAACCGGCTGATGAACAGGCAGCAATTGCTGCGCGACATCTTCCCGCGCGGCGAGCCCGAGCAGATCGCCGAGATCAAGCATCCGAAATACACGGCGACGCTGTACGATCTGCTCACCGCCTACGCCTCGCAGCGCCAGTCGCGCGTGCTGGCGAGCGTGCATCTGGCCAAGCGCACGGTGTGGTCGCTTGCCGAGGCGCGTGCCACGCTGGAGCGGCTGGTCGGCAGCATCAGCGAGCAGGACGATTGGGGCGTGCTCGACGACTTCCTGGTCCGCCACGTCGCCGATCCGACGCAGCGTGCGACGGTGTTCGCCTCCAGCTTCGCCGCCGCGCTGGAGCTGGTTCGCGAAGGTCAGCTGGAGCTGAACCAGAAAGAGGCGTTTGCGCCGATCTATTTCCGGAAGGGGCGCCCCAAGCCGGTGCCGGACGCAGCTCCTGCGCCTGATGCGCCGGTCGCCTAAGTGCAAGAAGGAGAAGCTACCATGGCAAGCCTGGCTGAAGTGCGGGTGGAAGAGGCCGAGCCGATGGAGAACGAGACCCAGGCGCGTCCCGAGGAATTGCGGCTGCTGGAAGCGCTGCTGTTCGCTTCGAGTGAACCGCTGGATACCGCGACGCTGGCCAAGCGCATGCCCGAGGGCGTCGACGTCAAGGCTGCGCTCGAGCAATTGCAGGCCGACTATTCGTTGCGCGGAGTGAATCTCGTTCGCGTCGCCAACAAATGGACCTTCCGCACCGCGGGCGATCTCGCCTGGCTGATGACGCGGGAGAGCACCGAAACCCGCCGCCTGTCGCGTGCGGCGATCGAGGTGCTGGCGATCATTGCCTACCACCAGCCTGTGACGCGCGCCGAGATCGAGGAGATTCGCGGCGTCGTCACCTCGAAGGGTACGCTCGATGTGCTCTTGGAGACCGGCTGGATCAAGCCGCGCGGCCGCCGCAAGACGCCCGGCCGACCGCTGACTTTCGGAACCACCGAGGACTTCCTGTCGCAGTTCACTCTGGAACAGCTCGGCGATCTGCCGGGCCTCGAGGAGCTGAAAGGTACTGGTCTGCTGGATTCGCGTCTGCCGACCGGATTCAGCGTGCCGACGCCGTCGGACGACCCGCAGCTTCGCGAGGACGAGGATCCCCTGGAACCGGGCGAGGACCTCGATCTGGCGCTGGCACCCGCGGTCGAGCCCGAGGCCCCGGACGAGGCGGCCGAAGGCGGCCATGAGGGTGGCGGTGAAAGCGGCACCGAAGAGTAGAGCCCCGGCGTTTTACCGGCGCCCTGCGACCGGTTAACACTAGCAAGATTACGTAGTGCCAACAGCGAATTGGCGCTGCCTAGGTCCTTGTTTTTGACACCTGCCAAGCCTAGGTTTCGGAGAAGATCGGCCGGGTCCCCGGCCATGCGCGTTTGGAGGGTTGCAGGATGGGTTCACTCAGCATTTGGCACTGGATCCTGGTGATCGCAGTGGTCCTGCTTCTGTTCGGCCGCGGCAAGATTTCGGACCTGATGGGCGACGTGGCGCAGGGCATCAAGGCGTTCAAGAAGGGCATGCAGGACGACGACAAGCCCGCCGAGAAGCCCGAGCCGGCCAAGTCCATCGAGCACAACAATGCGCCGACCGCGGCGCGGTCCGACGTCGGCAGCAAGGCCGTCTGAGCCGGAAAGCACGCGAGACGCGGGGTGCGGCCCGATCCTGCGCGCAAGGGATTGGGCCGGCTGCGGCTTCGCGTGAACGGAAGACCTCATGTTCGACATCGGGTGGAGTGAACTGGTCCTGATCGGGGTCGTGGCCCTGGTCGCCATCGGCCCGAAAGAGCTGCCGGGCGTGCTGCGCATGGTCGGGCAGTGGATGGGCAAGGCGCGCAAGATGGCCGCCGAATTCCAGGGCCAGTTCCAGGAAGCGATGCGCGAGGCCGAAATGGCCGACCTCAAGAAGAGCTTTGACGAGGTCAAGGAAGCTGCGACCGGCTTCACCAACAACAATCCGCTGACCTCGCTGCAGAAGGACGTCAGCGACGCGCTGCGCGTCGATGCGCTGGACAAGCCGGCCGAGACGCCCGCGATCGCGGCTGTGGAGCCGCCGACGACGCCCACGACGCCGGAGGCGCCGACGCCCGCGACCTTCATGGAAGCCGAGGCGCATGCGGCTGCCAACGAGCCGCTTGTGATCACCCGTGAAGTCGAGCAGGCGCAGGTTGCACAGGACACCGCGCCATCCGAAGCGATCAAGGACGCCAAAGCGTCATGAGCGACGCCGATATCGAGGCCAGCAAAGCCCCGCTGATGGACCATCTGATCGAGCTGCGCTCGCGGCTCATCAAGGCGCTGCTCGGCTTCGGCATTGCGTTCATCTTCTGCTTCTTCTTCGCCAAGCAGATCTACAACGTGCTGGTCTGGCCGTTCGTGTGGGTCGCGGGTCCGGAGAATTCCAAGTTCATCTACACGGCGCTGCTGGAATATTTCATCACCCAGCTCAAGCTCGCGCTGTTCGGCGCCGGCTTCATCTCGTTCCCGGTCATTGCGACGCAGATCTACGGATTTGTGGCGCCCGGACTGTACAAGCACGAGAAGCAGGCCTTCCTGCCGTATCTGGTCGCGACTCCCTTCTTTTTCGTGCTGGGGTCCGCCCTGGTCTATTTCGTCGTGCTGCCGATGCTGGTGCGATTCTCGCTCGGCATGCAGCAGGCCGGCAGCGACGAAACCGCGCAGATCCAGCTCCTGCCCAAGGTCGGCGAATACCTTTCACTGATGATGTCGCTGATCTTCGCCTTCGGAATCGCCTTCCAGCTCCCGGTGATCCTGACTCTGCTCGGCCGTATCGGCATCGTCACCGCGAAGATGCTGCGCGAGAAGCGCCGCTATTTCATCGTCATCGCCTTCGTCATCGCCGCCGTGCTGACCCCGCCGGACGTGCTCAGCCAGTGCTCGCTCGCGATCCCCTTGCTGCTGCTCTATGAGGGCTCGATCATCGCGGTCGCGATGGTGGAGAAGAAGATGGCGGCGACGCAGGCGTCGACCGGCACCGACGTGTCCACGCCGGCCAATCCGGCGGAGTAGGGCGCTTTGTCTCTAACATAGCGCTGTTCAGCCCATGAATCGTCATGCCCGGGCTTGACCCGGGCATCCACGACTTGATCTAAGGCGGCAGACACGTGGATGGCCGGGATGAACCCGGCCATGACGGGAAGACAGCCATGCACGACATCAAATCGATCCGCGACAATCCGCAAGCCTTCGACGCCGGTCTCGCACGGCGGGGTCTGAAGCCGTTGTCGGCCTCGCTGCTCGCGATCGATGAGACGCGGCGGGCGGCGATCCTGGCCTCCGAGCAGGCGCAGGCACGGCGCAATGCAGCCTCGAAGGAAATCGGCGACGCCAAGAAAGCGAAGGACGAGGCGCGCGCGGCCAAGCTGATGGCCGAAGTGGCCGAGCTCAAGACCACGATGCCGCAGCTCGAGGCTGCCGCGAAGACCGCCGACGATGAGCTGACGAAAGAGCTGTCCGCGATCCCGAACATTCCGTTCGACGACGTGCCGGACGGTGTCGACGAGCACGGCAACGTGCAGCACCACGTGTTCGGCAACAAGCGCAACTACGGCTTTGCGCCTAAGCTGCATGACGACCTCGGCACCGCGCTCGGCGACATGGATTTCGAGGCGGCGGCAAAACTCTCCGGCGCGCGCTTCGTCGTGCTGAAGAAGGGGTTGGCGCGGCTCGAGCGCGCGCTCGGCCAGTTCATGCTGAATCTGCACGTCGACGAGCACGGCTATACCGAGATCAATCCGCCGCTGCTGGTGCGCAACGAGATCATGTTCGGCACCGGACAATTGCCGAAATTCGAGGACGATCAGTTCTGGGCGATCAAGGGCGAACTCCTTGCGTCGCCCGACCAGGAGCGGCTGAGGACGGAGCGCCTCGGCCTCATCCCGACCGCGGAAGTCTCGCTCACCAACCTCGCGCGCGAATCCATCCTCGACGAAAAGCAGCTGCCGATGCGGCTCACCGCGCTGACGCCGTGCTTCCGTGCCGAGGCGGGCGCCGCCGGGCGCGACACCCGCGGCATGATCCGCCAGCACCAGTTCACCAAGGTCGAGCTGGTCTCGATCACGACGCCCGAGAGCAGCAGGGACGAACACGAACGCATGCTCGCCTGTGCCGAGGAGGTGCTGCGGCGGCTCGACCTGCATTATCGCGTGATGACGCTGTGCGCAGGGGATATGGGTTTTTCGTCGCAAAAAACCTATGACATCGAGGTCTGGATGCCGGGCCAGGGCGAGGGCGGGGCATTCCGCGAGATCTCGAGCTGCTCGGTCTGCGGCGATTTCCAGGCGCGCCGCATGGATGCGCGCTCGCGCGGTCCGGACGGCAAGCCGCGTTTCGTCCACACGCTGAACGGCTCCGGCACCGCGCTCGGCCGCGCGCTGATCGCCGTAATGGAGACCTATCAGCAGGAGGACGGCTCGATCGCGGTCCCCGACGTGCTGCAGCCCTATATGGGCGGCGTAAAGGTGATCGGGCGGGACTAACGCTGCAAACGATCGGTTGCGCGGATCGGGCGGCCGGCTATCCTGCCGGCCATCCGTCAATGCGAACCGACCGTTCATGGCCTTGCATCGCGACATCTTCTGGGTCGGCCGACAATGGGCGGTGACGGGGGCCGGAATCCAGGCCGTCGATCAGCGCCTGCGCGGCTTGCTCGACATCGAGATCGCGCGGCTCTGGGACGAGGATCTCGTGCAGAGCCGGCGGGCCAAGCCCGGTGTGAATGCCGCCGACTTCGACAACGCGCTGACGCTGGCCCGCGAACGCTTTCCGCAGACGCCGGAGCCGAACGCGCTCGTTGCCGAATTGGAGGCGCTCCGCGTGATCGAGGCGCCGATCGTCAGTCCGGCGGTACCGGCGATGAAGCTGCATGCGGAGGGCCGGCTGGCGCGCTTCCTGCCGCAATGGCGCATCCGCCGCTAAAGGGTTCAGGCCGGCTCTCCTGATCAGCCGGTTTGCCTGATCGGCCGGAGCCGGATAAGACGGCTCAAACCCGCTTTTTGGAATCGACCCTCGCATGCGCATTCTCTGCACCAATGACGATGGCATTCACGCCCCCGGCCTCAAGGTGGTCGAGGAGATCGCGCGCGCTCTGTCCGACGATGTCTGGGTGGTGGCGCCCGAGCTCGACCAGTCCGGCGTATCGCATTCGCTGTCGCTGAACGATCCCTTGCGCCTGCGCGAAGTCGGGCCGCGGCACTTTGCCGTGCGCGGCACGCCGACCGACTGCGTCATCATGGGCGCGCGCCATATCCTCGGGGCCAAGCTGCCGGATATCGTGCTGTCCGGGGTCAACAAGGGCCGCAACGTCGCCGAGGACGTGGTCTATTCCGGCACTATCGCCGGCGCGCTGGAGGGCACCATCCTGGGGTTGCCGTCATTCGCGCTGTCGCAGGAATTCAGCGTCGAGACCCGCGAGCGCCCGCCATGGGACACTGCGCGCAAATTCGGGCCCGACATCCTGCGCAAGGTGATCGCCGCAGGCATTCCGAAGGACACCGTCATCAACGTCAACTTCCCCTCCTGCACGCCGGAGGAAGTGCTCGGCATCCGCGTCACGCGCCAGGGCAAGCGCAATCTCGGCTTCCTCAGGATCGACGAGCGCCGGGATGGTCGCAACAATCCGTATTTCTGGATCGGCTTCGAGCGCTCTGCGATGCTGGACACGCCTGCGGACGGCACCGATCTGGCGGCACTGCGCGAGCGCTATGTTTCGGTCACGCCGCTCAGGCTCGACCGCACCAACGAAGCGTTTTCGGAAGAGCTCAGCGCCACGCTGAAATAGCGCCTATCCGCCGCGAAGTGCGGCTTCGATGGTCTTGCCGAGCGCGTCGAGCTGGAACGGCTTCTGGAGCGCCGGCCGGTCGCGATACTGCTCGGGCAGGCCGGAGGAGCCGTAGCCGGTGGCGAAGATGAACGGGCGGCCTTTCGCCTTGATCACGTCGGCGACCGGCGAGATCACCTTGCCGTTGACGTTGACGTCGAGAATGGCGATGTCGAATTCGGTCGCCTGGGCGAGCCGCATGGCCTCGCTGATGTCGCCCGCCTCAGCTGCGACCTTGTAGCCGAGCTCTTCGAGCATGTCCGCGACCATCATCCTGATCATCACCTCGTCTTCGACGAGGAATACAGAGCGGCCTGAAAGCCCTGTCGCGGTCATAGTTGAGTCCCTTGCCCATTGCCAAAAACGTTCGCAGATAACACGGATTGACGCAATGCACGTTGCGACGCACGGTTGCCTTCAAATGGTCATCGCAGCTCGCCCAAGGCAAGCCAATTTATGGTCTAATGCTCCCGGCGAAGGATATCATGGGTTCCTGAGCAGGAACACGATTCTTGCGCCCGGGTTGAGTCTCCACCGCGCCCGGCAAGACGGCACAAGCAGGCAATGACCTCCGATCAGAATCCGCCGGAAAAGATGATGTTTCAGCTCACGCTGAGGCGTCGGGGCATCAGCGACCAGGCGGTGCTGCGAACCATGGAGGCGGTGCCGCGCGAGCTTTTCGTCGATCAGGCCGATCGCGACGGCGCCTATCGGGACAGCGCGCTGCCGATCGCCTGCGGGCAGACCATCAGCCAGCCCTTCGTCGTGGCCTACATGACCGAGCAGCTCCAGCTTCAGAAGCGGCACCGCGTGCTGGAGATCGGGACAGGTTCCGGCTATCAGGCCGCCGTGCTGTCGCGGCTCGCCGGCCAGGTCCTGACGGTCGAGCGCTATCGCAAGCTTGCCGACACGGCACGCGCCAGGCTCGAAAAGCTCGAATGTCACAATGTCGAGGTGATGCTAGGCGACGGTCTCAACCTGCCGCCAAATATCGGCCCGTTCGACCGCATCATCGTCACCGCCGCAGTGGAGCAGCTTCCGGACAATCTGGTCGAGCGGCTCGAGGTCGGCGGCATCCTGATCGCGCCGGTCGGCCCGCATCAGGGCGTGCAGACGCTGATCCGCCTGACCCGCACCGAGGCCGGGATCGAGCGCAAGGAACTCGTCGATGTCCGCTTCGTGCCGGCGCTGCCCGGAGTGGCACGGGAGCTGTAGATTTTCGGATCGGCTGTGCCGCCAACGTCTTATTGGGAGGGTTAAGCCGTTATTTACTCGGCGCGTGTTTACTTAAAACACCAGTTGTGTCGCGTACGAGTGAGTAACCATGTCCGCTGTCGCCGAGTTGCTTTACTCGCGCCGCGTACCGCAGGTCGCGGTGCTGGCGCTGATCTCCTTCAGCTTCGCAGGGTGCAGCGCCGACATGTCGTCGCGGCTGTCCCAGTCGAACTTCTCCAACCCCTTCTCCTCGGAGCAGACCGGCTCGGTGCAGCACGCGCCGCCGCCGCAGCGCGAGCTGCCGCAATATTCGCGGCCGCAGACGCAGACCGGTTATTATCAGTCGCAGCCCTTGCCGCCGCCGGCAGTGTCCGCACCGCAGTCCTATCCCGTTGCGGGTGGTGGCGTGTCCGGAGGCGGGCGCGGCGTCAGTTCCTACGCGCCCCCGACGCAGCCGCATCTCGAGACCACGGCCACCGTGCCGCTGCGTTCCCTTGCCGCGGCCCAGCCCGCCGGAGGCACCAAGATCATCGTCGGCACCAGCGACACGCTCGATGTGCTGGCCAAGCGTTATCACGTCACGCCGCAGGCGATCGCCGCCGCCAACGGCTACAAGGGTCCGCGCGCGCTCTCGCCCGGCCAGCAGTTGATCATCCCGCATCCGGCAACGGCCGCAGCGCCCGCGCCGCTGATGGCACCCGTCGCGGCGGCTCCCGTCATGGCGCCTGCAGCCAAGCCGGTTGCGGCCGTCGCCGCGCCGTCGAGCATGCACTTCGTCAACCGCGGCGACACGCTCGCTAGCATCGCCCGCAAGAACCACATCTCGTCGGCTGAGCTGGCCCGCGCCAACGGCCTCGATCCCTCGGCCAAGCTCAAGCTCGGCACCAAGCTGACCGTGCCCGGCGCCAGGACCGCTGCGCTGGCGGCGCCGGTTGCTGCGGCTCCGGTCGGAGCTGCTCCGGTTGCGGGGACGCTCCAGCCGGTTGCGGCTGCTCCCGCGCCCGCCACCAGGATGGCGGCCGTCGCCGCGCCGGTGCAGAGCGCGCGCCTCGCCCAGGCCACGGCCAACGTCGAAGAAAAGCCTGCTGCTGAAGCTCCGGCGAAGGCTGCGGAAACCACCAGTGCGCTGCCGACCTTCCGCTGGCCGGTGCGCGGCAAGGTGGTCACCAGCTACGGCGCCAAGACCAACGGCAAGTCCAACGACGGCATCAATCTCGCGGTGCCCGAGGGAACGCCGGTCAAGGCGGCCGAAGACGGCGTCGTCGCTTACTCCGGCAACGAGCTGAAGGGTTACGGCAATCTGGTCCTGGTTCGGCACTCCAACGGCTACGTCACCGCATATGCCCATGCGAGTGAGCTGTTGGTGAAGCGCGGCGATACCATCAAGCGCGGTCAGGTCATTGCCAAGTCGGGTCAATCCGGGGAGGTGGCGTCGCCGCAGCTCCACTTCGAAATCCGCAAGGGATCGAGCCCGGTTGACCCGCTTCAATTTTTGAACGGGGCGTGAGGCCTACGCAGAGTAGCGCGCGCGATCACGACAAGCACACTATCATCGCCCGGCTTCGACCGGGCGATCCAGTATCCAGACATAGTCATTGGCGAGCCGATAAGCCGCAGCGTACTGGATTCCCCGCCTGCGCGGGGAATGACAGTTGGGGGTGGAGTTTGACCGCCCGCTACGTCGCCGTCAGCTTCACGCCCAGTCGTCCCGCCAGCTCCTGCACGAACTGCCAGGCGACGCGGCCCGAGCGGGAGCCGCGCGTGGTCGACCATTCCAGCGCCTCGCGCTCGAGCGCCTCGTCGTCGACCTCGACGCCGAAATGGCTGCAATAGCCGCGCACCATCGCGAGATATTCGTCCTGGCTGCAGCGATGGAAGCCGAGCCAGAGGCCGAAGCGATCGGACAGCGACACCTTCTCCTCGACGGCTTCGCCGGGATTGATCGCAGTCGAGCGCTCGTTTTCGATCATGTCGCGCGCCAGCAGATGGCGGCGGTTGGAAGTGGCGTAGAGGATCACATTCTCGGGCCGGCCCTCGATGCCGCCTTCGAGCACCGCCTTCAGCGATTTGTAGGACGCGTCATTGCCGTCGAAGGAGAGGTCGTCGATGAACACGATGAAGTGGAAGCTGGCGTCCCGCAGCTTCTCCATCAGCATCGGCAGGCTCTCGATGTCCTCGCGGTGGATCTCGATCAGCTTCAGCCTGTCGGCCGGCTTGCGCTCCGCATTGATGCTGGCGTGCGCCGCCTTCACCAGCGACGACTTGCCCATGCCGCGCGCTCCCCAGAGCAGTGCGTTGTTGGCGGGCAGGCCATTGGCGAAGCGCTCGGTGTTCTCCATCAGAATGTCGCGCATCCGGTCGACGCCCTTGAGCAGGAACAACTCCACGCGGCTGACCCGCGGCACCGGCGCAAGGCGGCCGTCGGGGTGCCAGACATAGGCATCGGCCTGCTTGAACGACTCGCGTTCGGGGGCCGGCTTTCCCTGGGCGGCGAGGTGCGCCGCAATGGTCTCCAGCGCGCGGACGATGCGGTCCTGGGAGAGGTCCGGGGATGCCTTGGCGGTCCGCTTGGTCGTCGCCGTGGAAGTCCCCTTGGGGCGTTTTGCCGCGACGGGCGCGGGCCTGCGGGCAGGGGTGCGGGGGCCTTTGCCGGCCGGGCTTTTGCTGGGTTTTCTGGGCATGTCCGAAGTTCCTGAGAATGCAGCCTTATCGGGCCTGACGGCGCGCCGCAAGGTGGCTAAATGAGCGGTCTGGCAGCGTTGCAATTGGGACAATGGCCGCTATAGTCCGCGCGAATTTGACCGAGCCGGTCGCCCTTTGAGGGCCTGACCGGCTTTCCCCCGTTCTCACGAGGATCGTCCGAATGCTGATTACCCCTGCGTATGCCCAGGCCGCGGGCGCCGGCGACACCAACAGCATGTTGATGTCGCTGCTGCCGTTCGCCCTGATCTTCGTGATCATGTACTTCCTGATTCTGCGTCCGCAGCAGAAGAAGGTCCGTGACCACGCCGACCTCGTGAAGAACATCCGCCGCGGCGACACCGTCGTGACCTCGGGCGGCCTCGTCGGCAAGGTCACCAAGGTCGTCGACGACGACCAGATCGAGTTCGAGATCGCCGACGGCGTGCGCGTGCGGCAGATGCGCTCGATGGTCTCCGGCGTGCGCGCCAAGGGCGAGCCGGCCAAGGAATCCAAGGAAAGCGCCAAGGAAGCCGCCAAGGACGACGCCGCATCGAAGTGAGCGCGTCCGCGAGCATCTCAAGTCTCCTGATCTGACAGGTCCAGTCGATGTTGTATTTCACGCGGTGGAAGGCGCTCGGGATCATCCTGACGGCGCTGATCGTGTGCCTCTGCGCGGTCCCGAACTTCTTCCCCGAGGCGCAGGTCAAGACCTGGCCAGCCTGGGCGCAGCGCCGGCTCGTGCTTGGCCTCGACCTTCAGGGTGGCTCTTACCTGCTGCTCGAAGTCGATTCCGCCTATGTGAAGAAGGAACGGCTCGACCAGGTTCGCGACGACGTTCGCCGCACGCTGCGCGATGCCAAGATCGGCTTCACCGGCGGTGTGGTCGTCCGCAACGACGCGGCCGAGGTTCGCATCACCAAGGAGACCGACGTTCAGGCCGCGCTCGCCAAGCTGCGCGAGCTGTCCCAGCCACTGGGCGGCCTGATGGGATCCAGCGGTCAGCGCGACCTCGAGGTGAGCGAGGCTGGCGGCGTGATCCGCCTGACTATCCCGCAGGCTGCGATGCTCGACCGCATGCGCAAGACGATCGAGCAATCGATCCAGATCGTCGAGAAGCGCGTCAACGAGCTCGGCACCGTCGAGCCCGTGATCCAGCGCCAAGGCAACGACCGCATCCTGGTGCAGGTCCCCGGCCTTCAGGACCCGACGCGCCTGAAGAAGCTGCTCGGCGAGACCGCGAAGATGGAATTCCGCATGGTCGACACGACCGTGTCGCCGGACCAGGCGCAGCAGGGCAAGCTGCCGCCGGACTCCGAGTTGCTGATGAGCGCCTCGCCCCCGCCGACGCCCTATGTGGTCAAGAAGCAGGTGCTGGTTGCCGGCGGCGATCTGATCGATGCCCAGGCGACCTTCGATCAGCGTACGAGTGAGCCGGTCGTCAGCTTCAAGTTCAATACATCGGGCGCGCGCAAATTCGCGCAGGCTACGCAAGAGAATGTCGGGTTGCCCTTTGCGATCGTGCTCGACAACAAGGTGATCTCCGCGCCCCGGATCAACGAGCCGATCACGGGCGGGCAGGGACAGATCTCGGGCAGCTTTACGGTCCAGTCCGCCAACGATCTCGCGATCCTGATGCGCGCCGGCGCGCTGCCGGCGCCCCTCACGGTGGTCGAGGAGCGTACCGTCGGCCCGGGCCTCGGCCAGGACTCCATCGAGAAGGGTGAGCTGGCGGCCTATGTCGGCTCGATCCTCGTCATCGTCTTCATGCTCTTGACCTACCGGCTGTTCGGAGTGTTCGCCAACATCGCGGTGGCCATCAACGTCGCCATGATCTTCGGCCTGTTGTCGCTGCTCAACGCCACGCTGACGCTGCCCGGCATCGCCGGTATCGTGCTCACCGTCGGCATCGCGGTCGATTCCAACGTGCTGATCTACGAGCGTATCCGTGAGGAATTGCGGGGCGGGCGCAACGCGATCTCGGCGATCGACGCCGGCTTCAAGCGGGCGCTGGCGACCATCCTCGATTCCAACATCACCACTTTCATTGCCGCCGCGGTGCTGTTCTACATCGGCACCGGCCCGGTGCGCGGCTTTGCCGTGACGCTCGGCATAGGCATCATCACCACGGTGTTCACCGCCTTCACCATGACCCGGCTGATCGTCGCCTGGTGGGTGCGTTGGAAGCGGCCGCAGAGCGTGCCGATCTAGGAGCCTGATCGTGACTCACACCGTTCTCATCGGGCTCGGCGTCCTCATCGCCATTCTCACCGTGGTCGCGGCCATGGGCTGGCTGCCGTCGTTGCGCATCGTCCCTGACGACACGCATTTCGACTTCACGCGCTTCCGCCGGATCAGCTTCCCGATCTCGGCGGCGCTCTCGATCCTCGCCATCACGCTGTTCTTCACCCACGGCCTCAACCTCGGTATCGACTTCAAGGGCGGCACGCTGCTTGAAGTGCGGGCCAAGTCCGGCGCTGCCGATATCGCGGCGATGCGCACGACGCTGGATGGCTTGCGGCTCGGCGAAGTCCAGCTGCAGCAGTTCGGCGGCCCCGAGAACGTCCTGATCCGCGTTGCCGAACAGCCCGGCGGCGACAAGGCGCAGCAGGATGCCGTGCAAAAGGTGCGTACCGCGCTCGGTGATTCCATCGAATATCGCCGCGTCGAGGTGCTCGGTCCGCGCGTCGCCGGCGAGCTTTTGGCCTACGGCATGCTCGGCCTGATGCTCGCGATCGTCTCGATCCTGATCTATCTCTGGTTCCGCTTCGAGTGGCAGTTCGCGCTCGGCGCCATGATCGCCAACGTGCACGACATCGTGCTCACGATCGGGTTCATGTCGATCAGCCAGGTGGATTTCGATCTGACCAGCATCGCCGCGCTTTTGACCATCCTGGGCTATTCGCTCAACGACACCGTCGTCATCTACGACCGTATCCGTGAAATGCTGCGGCGGTACAAGAAGATGCCGATGCCGCAGCTGCTCAACGAGTCCATCAACTCGACGCTGTCGCGCTCGATCATCACCCACTTCACGGTGACGCTGGCGTTGCTGGCGCTGCTGCTGTTCGGCGGGCACGCGATCCACAGCTTCACCGCGGTGATGATGTTCGGCGTGGTGCTGGTCGGCACCTATACCTCGATCTTCATCGCGGCGCCGATCCTGATCTATCTCGGCGTGGGCGAGCATCGCGAGGATACGAAAGACGAGGCTCCGCCAGCGAAGAAAAGCAAGGCATGATCCGAACCGCATGTCCTCGCAGGCGTTTGCGAGGGCAATAGGCTCATTCGGACGAAGCACATGGCCGGCGATCCCAACGCACCGCACTTCCCGCGCTCGGCGCCGATCGATGCCTATGGCAAGGGTGGTTTCGCGTTTGCAGGCATGTCGCATCGGGGCTCGCTGCTGTGCCTGCCCGACGCGATCTGGGCGTGGGACGTGACGGATCCCGCGAAGATCGACCGCTATTCGCTGGACCGGGTGTTCGCAGCCGCCAACAACATCGACACGCTCCTGATCGGCACCGGCACCGGGGTCTGGCTGCCGCCGCCGGCGCTGCGGCAGGCGCTCAAGGCGGTGAGGGTGGTGCTGGACACGATGCAGACCGGCCCCGCCGTGCGCACCTACAACATCATGATCGGCGAACGGCGGCGGGTCGCCGCCGCCTTGATCGCCGTGCCATGAACGCCGCCGCAGCTCCGCCCGACAATTTGTCCTTCTGCGCCGATCTGGTGCGCAGCCACGACTTCCCGCGCTATGTTGCGACGCTGTTCGCGCCAGTTGCCGAGCGCCGCGCGCTGCTGGCGCTCTACGCCTTCAATGTCGAGATCGTCCGCGTCCGCGACCAGGTGAGCCAGCCTTTGCCCGGCGAGATACGCTTTCAATGGTGGACCGATCTGTTCTCGGGCCTGGTGCACGGCAGTGCCGAGGGCAATCCGGTCGCGGCCGAGCTGCTGCGCGCGATCCGTGATTTCGACTTGCCGGTCGAGCCGCTGTCACTGCTGGTCGAAGAGCACCAGTTCGACCTCTATAACGATCCGATGCCGACGATGGCGGCGCTGGAAGGTTATCTGGCGGCAACCTCATCGGCGCTGTTCGATCTCGCAGCCCGTATCATGGCGCCGCCATCGGAGGCCGTTGAACATATCGCCCGTCATGCCGGGCTTGCGCAGGGCATCGTGCAAATCATCATGAACCTGCCGCGTGATGCCGCGCACCGGCAGCTGTTCCTGCCGCAGCAGCTGCTGGCGAGCCACGATTGCGACATGGAGGACGTGTTCGCGGGCAAGGAGACGCCGAATTTGCGCGCCGTGCTGGAGCAACTCGCTGGCGAAGCGAGGCAGCATTTGGCTACGGCCGTATCGTTGCTGGCGGAGGCGCCGGCAGCGGGTCGAGCAGCATTTCTGCCACTCGGACAGGTGCGGGCCGACCTCAAGCTCCTGTCACGACCCGGGCGCAATCCATTTGCGCCGAGGCAATCGTCCCGGCTGCGCACGCTGTGGACGCTGTGGCGGGCTTCGCGGTCGCGCGAGTTTACCAAATAGCGGCTGGCTTATCGCCTGAGCCGGCCAAATACCCTATGCTGTCCTATGGCTGAATTGTCCCCAACCTCGCCCTTCGATCTCAGCGGTCTGCCGGTCGCGCCAAGCGATATCGCTGCCGCCGCCGAGACGATCAAGGGCGCCGTCGTCGAGACGCCCTGCAGCTACAGCCGCACGCTGAGCAGCATCTGCGGCTGCGAGATCTGGCTCAAATTCGAGAACCTCCAGTTCACCTCCTCGTTCAAGGAGCGGGGCGCGCTCAACCGCCTCACTGCGCTGACGCCGGAGGAGCGCGCGCGGGGCGTGATCGCGATGTCGGCGGGCAACCACGCGCAGGGGGTGGCCTATCACGCCAAACGGCTCGGCATTCCCGCCACCATCGTCATGCCGGTCGGCACGCCCATGGTGAAGGTCGAGAACACCCGGCATCACGGCGCTGAAGTGGTCGTCACCGGCGCGACGCTGGAGGAGGCGGCCGCGTTCGCGCGCAACCACGGCGAAGCCAGAAGCATGATCTTCGTCCACCCCTACGACGACCCGCTTGTCATCGCGGGGCAGGGTACAATCGGGCTGGAGATGATGAGGGCCGTGCCGGAGCTCGACACGCTGGTCGTGCCGATCGGCGGTGGCGGCTTGATCAGCGGCATCGGCATCGCGGCGAAATCGATCAAGCCGTCGCTGCGAATCCTGGGCGTCGAGGCCTGGCTCTATCCCTCGATGTACAATGCCATCCACGCCGGCAATCTGCCAGCGCGCGGCGATACGCTGGCCGAAGGCATCGCGGTGAAATCACCCGGCAAGATCACGACCGAGATCGTGCGCCGCCTCGTCGACGACATTGCGCTCGTCAACGAAGCCGAGCTCGAGCGCGCGGTCGCGACCCTGATCTCGATCGAGAAGACCGTGGTCGAGGGCGCCGGCGCCGCAGGCCTCGCCGCGCTGATGTCCGATCCCTCCCGCTTCGCCGGCCAGAAGGTCGGGCTCGTCCTGAGCGGCGGCAATATCGACACGCGGCTGATCGCATCGGTCCTCACGCGTGAGCTCGCGCGCGAGGGGCGGCTGACCCAGCTCTCGCTCGACATCCCCGACCGGCCCGGGCAGCTGGCCGCGGTGGCCGCGCTGCTCGCCGAGGCCGGCGCCAACATCATCGAGGTCTCGCACCAGCGGACTTTCTCCGACCTGCCGGCCAAGGCCACGCTGCTGCAACTCGTCATCGAGACCCGCGACAGCGCCCATCTTGACGAGGTGATGGCGAAGCTCAGTGCATCCGGACTGAGCGCGCGCTGCACCTGATCGGGGTGCTTCTATCGCGGCGCCAGGCTCGCGACGTGGCCGATTAGCCGGTCTATCTCTGCATCCGTGTTGTAATAATGCGGTGATGCCCGCACGACATGCGGCAACGAGCGAAGCTCGGCGTCGATACGCGTACTCGACGGATCCGAAGCACCGATGGTGATGCCGGCTGCCGCGGCGCTGGCGACAATTGCGTCGGCGTCGTGCCCGTCCAGTGTGAAGCTGACGATGGCGCCCGGCGCGCGTCCGAGGTCGCGAATGGTGATGCCGGGAAGGGCTGCGAGGCCGCTGCGAAGGCGGCCGGCAAGCATTCGGCACCGTTGCTCGATCGGGGAGATGCCGATCTCCAGGGCGTAATCAACGGCAGCGCCGAGGCCAAGCCGTGCCGCGTAGTTGTTCTCCCAGGTCTCGAAACGACGGGCATCGTCGCGAAGCCGATATTCATCGCGTGAGACCCAGGGCGCCCCGAAGTGATCGATCATCGGCGGTTCGAGCCGTTGCAGCGTCGCACGGCGAACGTAGAGAAATCCGGTACCGCGCGGGCCGCGCAGGAATTTGCGTCCCGTGGCCGACAGCATGTCGCAGCCGAGGGCCTCGACGTCGACCGCCATCTGGCCGACCGCCTGGCAGGCGTCGAGCAGATAGGGAACGCCATGCGCCCGCGCGATCTTGCCGACCGCGGCCGCCGGATTGACCAGCCCGCCATTGGTCGGGACCCAGGTGATCGCGATCAGCTTGACGCGCTCGTCGATCATGCGTTCGAGCGCGCCGATGTCGAGCTCGCCGCTGGCATCGCTCGGCACCACCTCGACGGTCGCGCCGGTGCGTTTGGCGACCTGAAGGAAGGCGACATAGTTCGCTGCGTATTCCGCCTCGGCGGTCAGGATGCGATCACCCTTGCGAAACGGCAGTGAATAGAACGCCATCTGCCAGGCGACCGTCGCATTCTCCACCAGCGCGATCTCGTCGGGCGCGGCGTTGAGCAGACGCGCCACCGAGCCATAGACCGCATCGAGCCGGCCGGCCTCGCGATCGGCGGCGGCATAGCCTCCGATCTCGCTTTCCAGGTCGATATGCTGCTTCATCGCCGAAACGACGGAGGTCGGCATCAGCGCGGCGCCTGCGTTGTGAAGGTATGCGAGCCGGCTGGTGGCCGGCGTGTCAGACCGAATTTGGTCGATGTCGATCACCAACTCCTCCATTTCTCGCGATCCCATGCCGCATGAACTAGATGCGCCGAAGGAGCCGGGCAAGACGTCAGGCCGGAGATGCTCGCCGGATCTCAGATGCAGAGGCCAAGCAGCTTGACGTGGCAGTTGCTGGACTTCGGCTTGCTGGCGGCCGGTGCAGCCTCGCGTTTGACGGCAACCAGCGGCTCCTTGTCCTTGTTCCTCTTGCCTTTGCCCTTCGGCTCGTAATCGCCGGCGATCACCATGGCCCAATAGGTGCGCTTGCCGCTGGCATTCCTGGCACTTGCGATGCCGACGCGGGAGGCGTTGTGCAGCAACAGGTTCTTGCGATGCCCGGACGAGTCGATCCACTGGCCCAGCGTCTTCTCGAAATTGTCGTAGCCGTAGGCGATGTTCTCGGCGGCGCGGCCCGCGCCGGCGGGCGCGACACGACGATTGAAGGGGCCGAGCGCGTCGTGGCTGAGGTCGTCCTTCGCCGCCATCGCGCGGGCCTGATCCATGGCGATGCGGTCGAGCGTTGAATCGCGGACGACGCGGACTTCACCGTGCTTGAGGCGGAAGCTCGAGATCAGCTCGGCCGGGGTCTCGGCCATGGCGGGCGCGGCCGGCAGGAGCAGAAGGCCGGCCATCAGGCCGCCAACCACAGGTTGCGTCATCGTCCCCCGAGTGCCCATGTTCCGTCCAGCCCAAATGATCCGATGCTTCTCTATCGCCAATGTGGACGCTTCAAGGCGCGGCGGCCCGTCAGCTCGTCGGCAGATCCGCCTCGAAATTGAAGCGGTCGCGCAGGTTTTTCCGCTGTTCCAGGATGTCCTTGAGGAACGCGCGGTCCTGGTCGTTCTTCATCATGGGCTCGATCAGGTCGAGCTGGTTCATGGCGACCAGCTGCAGGATCTCGGTGCGCGGTTTGCCGCTGGCGTCGCGTGGCAGCGCGTGCACCACCTGGATGTGCTCCGGCGGTTTCGGGCCCTTGGCTGCCGAAAGCTCGTTCCGCAGCTGGCCTTCGAGGATGGCTTGATCGGCTTCGACGAAGGCGTAAAGCCCGACGCCGGAGCGACGGTCGGCAAAAGCGACGATGGCGGTGTCGCGCACGGCCGGATTCTTGCGGATCAGTTCGGTCAGCACCGGTGCGTCATTGACCAGCCTGCGGCCGCCGCCCTCGCGGTCGGTGAAGTTGAACAGCCCGCGCGTGATGGCGCGATACACTTTCTTGCCGGTGGCGAGCCACAGGCTCGCAGCGAAGGATTTCTTGGCGAGGATCTTTCGCTCGCGCGGCGTCAGTGCATCGGGCGCATAGGAGCGCTTGTGCTTGAGCAGGTGCCTGAGGTCTTCATAGGCGAGGATGCGATAGAGCCGGCCGCGCCGGTTGAAGCAGGCGGCGAGCTGGAAGTCGGTGACATAGGCGAGGCCGTCGCGGCCGACCAGCCAGTTCTGCTCCTTGGCCAGATCGTTGTGGCAGATACCGGCGCGGCGCAGCCGACGCAGCGCCGCCTTGGCCGAGCGGAAATAGGCGAGGTCGCCATGCGGCTTTGCCAGATGCAGAGCTGCGCCGTCGACGAAGCCGCGCACCAGCGCACGGCGTCCGGCCCACAGCAGCTCAGGTCCGACATTCAGCCCCTTGGCGAGCGCCAGGGCGTGCTTCTCGCGGGCGAACAGATGGCGCGCCAGAGGGAACGACCACCACGGCACCTCGTCGAGCCGGCGTAGCACGGCATCGACCTCGCCGCTCTCGCCGCGGAAGCGCCCGCGCTCGACGGTCGAGAACACATCGCGCTTGAGCAGCACGCCCTCGGTCCAGCGCGCCGAGAGCGTCGCGGCGTCGTCTTTTGGGAGGCTCATTACAAACTCACGCGGCTGCGGCCATGCGCAGATGATCGGCGATCCAGCGATCGAGATCGGCGAGTGCCAGGGCGCTCATCGCCTGCTTCTTGGCCACCGTCTTCTCGTTGCCGCGCAGGCGTGTACCGTCGGGCTTCTTCGTCGGCGGGGTCGCAAGCGGTGGGAACAGACCGAAATTGATGTTCATCGGCTGGAACGACCGTGTGCCGGGCTCGATGGTCTCGATATGGCCGCCGGTGATGTGGCCGAGCAGCGATCCGAGCGCGGTCGTGCCCGGCGGGCTGACAAGCGTCTCGCCGCGCGCATCCGCGGCTGCATAGAGGCCGGCGATCAGGCCGACGCTGGCGGATTCAACATAGCCCTCGCAGCCCGTCATCTGCCCGGCGAAGCGAAGACGCGGCTGCGCGCGCAGGCGCAGCTGGCCGTCGAGCAGCTTCGGCGAGTTCAGGAAGGTGTTGCGATGCAGGCCGCCGAGACGGGCGAACTCCGCTTTCTCCAGCCCGGGGATGGTGCGGAAGATGCGCTGTTGCTCGCCGTATTTCAGCTTCGTCTGGAAGCCGACGATATTGTAGAGCGTGCCGAGCTTGTTGTCCTGGCGCAGCTGCACGATCGCGTAGGCCTTGGTCGTGGGGTCGTGCGGATTGGTCAGGCCGACCGGCTTCATTGGGCCGTGGCGCAAGGTCTCGGGACCGCGCTCCGCCATCACCTCGATCGGCAGGCAGCCGTCGAAATAGGGCGTGTTGGTCTCCCACTCCTTGAATTCGGTCTTCTCGCCTGACATCAGCGCGGCGACGAAGCCGTCATACTGCTCCTTGGTCATCGGGCAGTTGATGTAGTCCGCGCCGGTGCCGCCGGGGCCGACCTTGTCGTAGCGCGACTGGAACCAGGCCACCGACATGTCGATGGATTCGCGGTGCACGATCGGCGCGATCGCGTCGAAGAATGCGAGCGCGTTCTCGTCCGTCAGTTCGCGGATGGCCTCGGCGAGGGCTGTGGAGGTGAGGGGGCCGGTGGCAACGATGACGTTGCTCCAATCGGCCGGCGGCAGGCCTGCAACCTCGCCGCGGGCGATCTCGATCAGGGGATGGTCGTTCAGCGCCTTGGTGACGGCCGCCGAGAAGCCGTCACGGTCGACGGCGAGCGCGCCGCCGGCGGGCACCTGGTTGGCGTCGGCCGCGCGCATGACCAGCGAATCGAGCCGGCGCATCTCCGCATGCAGCAGGCCGACGGCGTTGTTGGCGGCATCGTCCGATCGGAACGAATTGGAGCAGACGAGTTCCGCGAGCCCGTCGGTGCGGTGCGCCTCAGTCATGCGGGCCGGCCGCATCTCGTGCAGCACCACGGGCACGCCGGCTTTCGCCACCTGCCAGGCGGCTTCGGAGCCGGCAAGGCCGGCGCCGACGACGTGCACGATGTTGGAATGGGGTCCTGTCATGGGGCGGACAGGTAGCGCTTTTCGGCGGGGAGTGGAATCGCCGAGATCGAGTTTTCTGCCACCAGATGCGACAACGCCCGCACGAGGCGGGCGCTATCGGTCCGTTCCGGTGAAGGGCTGAACGATATCAGCCCTGATACTGACCGGCGGCAACGCGCGGGATGTCCGAGCGATCGAGACCGATATCGGCCAGTTCGCGATCGCTGAGCTGGGACAGTTCGGCGACATTGCGCTGATAGTCCCGGAAGGCCTGGATCATGCGGATGAGCGAGAGCAGCATTGGTAGTCTCCTGTAGTTCGATTCAGCTCTTGCCCGAGCCTCATCGTTGAAATGAATATACGTGAGAGTGGTGCACTGCGAAAGTTCCGATGTTGCGATGCAGCTAAGCGAGTAGCGCATACCGCAAGTAAGGGACGCTTAACCTCTTGCCAGCCCCGCCCAAGGCTTGGGCTCTATGGCGCGAATCTGTCCATAAACGTCCGTGAAATCACGGGCTTAACGACGAGCGATTGATCGCGGTCAGCGCCGAAATAAGTTGCGCGTTGATCATCCGCAAGGCGCTCACCTAGCTTGTGCACCCAATTCGGGCATGCGTGATTCGCATAGTGTGAAGGTTGCTGTTCTGAACAAAGATTCAATACTTGATGGGGTGCAGGCCTCGCGGAAGGCGCCGTGGCTTCGCCGCAGCAGAGGTGGCCGGCGGCATGCATCTGGGCCTCGCAGGCACGTTAATGAAGCGCGCACGCCAAGCGTGTGGCGATGATTACCGGGATGTAATGAAAATCAGAAATTTCGCATGCGGCTCTGCGTGGCGCGCAACATCACGCCGTTCTCGCAGTGAATTGATTGCGACAAGTTGCCGCGCCCGAGGAAGGTCATGTTGCAGAAGCCGGCAATGTCGTCGGTCCTGCTCAAGAAGAAGAGAAGGAAAGTAACGTCATGACGAAGTTACTCGGGGTTATCGCAATTGCCGCCGTCGCGTTCGCCGTCGCGCCGGCCGAAGCCGCCAAGCACGCCACGGGCGGTTGCAGCTCCGCCAACCTGGAGAAGACCGAGACCGCGATCGAGAACATGGCCGACGGTGACGGCAAGCTCGTCGCGCAGAAGGAGATCGCTTCCGCGCAGGATTCGATGCTCAACGGCAAGATGGGTGCGTGCAGCATGCACTTGAACAAGGCGATGCACGCCACCATGGGCAAGTAAACGGGTAGGCAAACGCACGAGAGAGGGCCGGTCGCCAGGCGATCGGCCCTACGCGCTTTTTGATGAGCCTTTAAGGGGCGCGCGCCAGCTGGGTGGCGAAATAGGCGACAGTCCTGGAATAGACCTCGCTCTTGTTCCACTGCTGCAGCACCGCGAAATTCGGACTGCCCGGCTGCCAATCCTTGCCTTTCTGCCAGCCGTAGCCGGCGAGATAATTGGCGGTGGAGGCGAGCACGTCGGGCGCGTTGTGCAGCAGGTCGCGCTTGCCGTTGCCGTCGAAATCGACGGCGTATTTCATCCAGGACGACGGCATGAACTGGGTCTGGCCGAGTTCGCCGGCCCAAGCGCCCTTCATCTCGGCCGGCGCGAGATCGCCGCGCTGGACGATGCGCAGCGCATCCATCAGCTCGGCGCGAAACTGCTCGGCGCGCCGGCAGTCATAGGCCAGTGTTGCGAGCGAGCGGATCGTGGCGAACTTGCCGGTGTTGACGCCGAAATCGGTCTCCAGGCCCCAGATCGCGACCAGGACCTCGCCCGGAACGCCATAGGCCTGCTCGATGCGCGACAGCACGGAACCGTATTGCTTCATCCTGTTGGAGCCGCGCTCCAGGCGCGGTGGCACCATGCGGCCGGAAAATTCCTCGAAGGTCTGGCTGAAGACCTTTTGCGAGCGGTCGCGGTTAAGCACGCTCTGATCGAGCGTCACGCCGGCGAGCCCCGACGCGATGGCCTGTTGTGAGATCCCCTTGGCCGCAGCGTCGGTTTTGAACTCCGCAAGCCAGGCATCGAAATTGCCCGAGCCGCAGGCAACCGCGGCGAACGCCGGCTGGGCGGACAGGATGGACGCGAAAAGGGCGAAGGCTGCGAGTGCGAGACGAGAAATCGTCGAGGTCATTCGAGGTAATGAATTCCGTGAGATGATCGGCGCGCGCAATCTCGGTCGGAACCGCGGCCAAAGCAAGGCGTGCGATCCTGCCGAAGCATGGGCAGGATCGCATGTCACGAGATCGTCAGGCGTCCGTTCGGTTACGCCAGGGGAAGAGGTTCGCCGGGAAGTCGGCCGCCGGCTTGCGCGGACGATGCGGCGGCGGCGGCACCGGGCGTGCCCCGGGCTCCGAGACGATCACCTTGCGGTAGAGATGCCAGGTGGCATGGCCGAGCAAGGGGATCACCACAGCAAGGCCGAGGAAGGCCGGGATCGTGCCGAGCGCAAGCAGTAACGCCACGATCACGCCCCACGCGGCCATCGGCACCGGGTTCCTCGCGACCACGCGCAACGAGGTGATCATCGCCTCGAACGCGCCGGCATGGCGGTCCAGCATCAACGGGAACGATACGGCGCTGATGCAGAGCGCAGCGAGCGCGAACAGGAAGCCGGCGCCGCAGCCGACCACGATCAGCCACCAGCCCTGCTGCGTCGTCAGCACGCGCGTCGTGAAGTCCGAGATCCCGGTGACGCCCTCGTAGCCGAACGCCGCGACATAGATCGCCTGCGCGGTTGCAACCCAGGTCACGAACAGAGCGAGCAGCAATGCGCCGAGGCCGAGCATCGCCCCGAACGAAGGCGAGCGCAGTACCTCCATCGCGTCCCAGGCGCTGGCTTCCTCGTAGCGTTCACGCCGGCTGGAGAGTTCGTAGAGACCGAGCGCTGCGAAGGGGCCGATCAGCGCGAAGCCGGCGGCGAGCGGAAACAGCAGCGGCAGCACCGAATAGCCCAACACCATGCGGGCGAGCACGAGGCCGAGCACCGGATAGATCACGCAGAGGATGATGGCGTGGCTCGGCACGGCCTTGAAATCTTCCCAGCCGCGCCTAAGCGCATCGTGCAGGTCGGACAGCTGGATGGTTCGGATTACCGGTCCAGACGCATCCGTGGTCTGGGCCATCGTGGGGACATTGCCCTGGTAGAGTGTGGCCATGGTCGCTAGCTCCCTTGCCGAGCGGCCGAATCCGGCGCCGGCAAACGGCGCGAGCAGCCGCCATTCTCTGAAGTCCCGCGATCCCAACCAGACGCGAATTCCGGATGGCATCGCGAGCTGAAGCCGAAGCGTACGCCGATTTCCGAGTCCTGTCCCTCACGCTTGGGTGAGATTCGATGCCGCATCGCAACCTCGACGATGTCATTCGGCCGTCATTTCGCCGCACATAAGCTGATGCTGGTCGATGGTTCGCAGAACGCGCGGGCGCAACGCAGGAACTTCGTCTATAAGTGCCACTCAAGGCCCTTCCAACGGATCCTTTTCGGGGAGCAGATATGAGCATTTTCGGGAAAATCATGAGCGCGATCTTTGGTACCCAGCCGGCTTCCGCCGCGCCCGCCGGTGGCGCAGCGTCGCCCGCTGGAGCCGCGCCGGACGCTTCGGCACCGGGCGGCGCGCCCATGGCCGCGGTCGACGTGGCGGCTATCGTCGACAAGGCGGTGGCCGCGCACAAGGGCGAGAAGCTGGAATGGCGTACCTCGATCGTCGACCTCATGAAGGCGCTCGACATCGATTCCAGCCTCGCTGCGCGCAAGGACCTTGCCAAGGAGCTCGGCTACACCGGCGACATGAACGACTCGGCCAGCATGAACGTCTGGCTGCACAAGCAGGTGATGTCCAAGCTCGCCGCCAATGGCGGCAAGCTGCCGCCGGAGATCAAGCACTGACAGATCGGTCGCTGCGAAGCGATCGCAAGGGCCCGCGCCTGTCGCGGGCCCTTTTGCTTTCAGGCGACGAGATCCGCATCCTCCGGATGCCGCTCGAGATAGTCGACCACGAAGCCGCATCCCGCGATCACCTTCTTGCCGTCGCGGCGGATTAGCTCCAGCGCGCCTTTCACCAGCTCGGAGCCGATGCCGCGACCGCGTAGCGCACGCGGCGTTTCGGTATGGGTGATGATGACCGCCGTCGGGGTCAGCCGGTAATTGGCGAAGGCGACGTCGCCGCCGACATCGAGCTCGAAGCGGCTGCTGTCCTTGTTGTCGCGTACCGATGCCACCATGCAAGATCCTTCCGACGTGCTGCGTTGCTCTGATCTAGGCGCCTGAACCGGCCATTGCCAAGGTGCGACCAAGGAAGGTTGCTGCAGGGGAGATATCCGCAAAATGCGTGCCCGGCTCAGTCTCATGGTGCTGCTCGCCGCGCTGACCGCGACGGTGCCGGCTGCGGCCGAGGGCGGTCCGGCCTGGGAGGCCTGCGTGGGGCTGACCAGCACGCCGGACCAGCGGGTCAAGGCATGCTCCACCGTGATCGACACCGGGAGCGAGATCGGCAAGCGGCTCGCCGGTGCCTATTGCAATCGGGGGCATGGTCTCACCGAGAAGCGCGAGCTCGATGCTGCGCTGTCCGATCTCGACGAAGCCGTCAGGCTCGATCCAGACTATGCCTGCGCCTACAATAATCGCGGTCGCGTCTACAGCTTCAAGCGCGATTATGATCGCGCCATTGCCGATTACGACCAGGCCATCAAGCTCGATCCGTCGCTGGCGCTGGCCTACAGCAATCGCGGCGAGTCCCGCTTCAACAAGGGCGACCTCGACGGCGCCTTGGCCGATTTCGATTCGGCGATCAAGCGCGACCCGAACTACGCAATGGCCTACAGCAATCGCGGCCTCGTCTATTACCGCAAGCGCGACATGGTCCATGCGCTCGCCGACTATACGACGCGGATCAAGCTCGCGCCCGATCTGCTCGCTTACATCGATCGCGGCAACGTCTACCGGGACAGCGAGCAGCTCGACCGTGCCGCCGCGGACTATGGCGAGGCGATCCGCGTCGCGCCGACCGACGCGCGCGGCTGGCGCAATCGCGGCATGATCCGCCTCTACCAGGGCGACAACAGGGGCGGCCTGTCCGACTACGACAAGGCGCTGTTGTACGATCCCTCCGACGTTTATTCCTGGAACAATCGCGGGCAGGCCCGTTTGCGGCTGGGCGACAAGCAGGGCGCGATCGCCGATTTCAGGAAGGCGCTGGAGCTGAAGCCCGGCCTGGCGTCCGCGCAACACTCGTTGCGGAAGCTCGGAGCGCTGCAATAAGGCCGTCTGCTCAATCGGCTGCTTTGGCGAGCCTGGAATCGTCGGGCTGCTGCGGCGCGCGCAGGCATCCCCGGCAGATGACCAGGGAGCGGTTGACCCTGGCGTCCTGCTCGGCCTCGCTGGCGTCCTGCGCCTGCCACCATTCCTTCGAACGGGGCTGCAGCCCGGCTTGCGATCTATCGGGCTCGGATCGGGCCGCGGCCCGTGTTGGTCGTGAGGCTGCGCGCGGCCGATTGGGATCCTCGCCCGCGCCATCCCAGGCATAACGTGCAGGCTTGAAGGCGGGATCGGAGGCTAGATGCGCATGCGGCGCCACGGCACATCCGGCGAGCGCCAGCGACAACAGAAGGAAGGCGGGCGCTTTGACCATGATGCGGCACTCTGTACGCGAGAATTGGGCGAGGGTGCGCCGATCGTGCTTAAAATTCCCTGAACGATGGCGACCGCGCCGGCGACAAACGCGCATGCGCTATTTGATGTTTCTGCTCGCTCTGTTCGTCTCCGCCGCGCGTGCGGAGGATGCCAAGCCGTTCAATCCGTCCGACTATCCGCCGGGCGTGCAGAAGGCGCTGCGCTACGCCAATGACGAATGCACCGGCCAGGACGGTGGCGAGGTGACCTTTGCGCCCGATACGGTACGCAGGATCGATCTCACCGGTGACGGCCGCGACGACTACATCGTCGATTTCCGGGACACCAAATGTGGAGACCGCGAGACCACTTATTGCGGAACCGGGGGCTGCGTCATCAAGATCGTGGTGACGTTGCCCGATGGCAGCGCTCGCGAGGTGTTCGACGGCCATGTCCGCAGCTACAAGATCATGCCGCCGTCGGTGAAGCGCGGGGCCGCGCGTATTATCCGGTTCGATCTGCACGGCAGTCTTTGCGGCGGTTTTGGCGCGCAGGCCTGCGTCAAGAAGCAGACGATCACAGCGACGCCGTTTGCGTTCAGGCAGCCGTAGGGGAGCCGTGCATCCGGCAGACTTGCAGGGGCGCGGGCGATGGCGATAAATGGGCTGCAATGAGCCGGCGGCCAGCGCGCCGTCCGCCCCCCAAGAGGAAGCCCGATGCAGCCCCTGCGCATGTCCCGCCGCGTCATGAATCTCGCTTACATGCTGACCCAGAACGCGCGGCGGCATGGCGCGCGTCCCGGTTTCGTCTGGGGTGACAGATCCTGGAGCTGGCGCGAGATCGATGCGCAGGTCTCGGCGCTGGCGGCGGCGCTCGCCGCGCGCGGCATCGCCAAGGGCGATCGCATCCTGGTTCATTCCAAGAATGGCGACGAGATGTTTGTCTCGATGTTCGCGGCGTTCCGGCTCGGCGCGGTCTGGGTGCCCACCAATTTTCGCCTGATGCCGGATGAGGTCACCTATCTCGCAGAGGCTTCCGGCGCCAAGGCGTTCCTGTGCCATGTCGATTTTCCCGAGCACGCGGCAGCCGTGAAGGGCGGCGCGCTGGAGTTCACCTGGAGCGTCGACGGCAAGGCTTCGTTCGGCGAGCGCTCGGTTGCCGATGCCATTGCCTCGCAGGCTGGCGCCAACGTCGCGAACGTCGATGTCGAACACGACGATCCCTGCTGGTTCTTCTTCACCTCGGGCACCACCGGCCGCTCCAAGGCCGCGGTGCTGACCCACGGCCAGATGGGTTTTGTCGTCACCAACCATCTCGCCGATCTGACGCCAGGCGTCACCGAGGACGACGCCTCGCTGGTGGTGGCGCCGCTGTCGCATGGCGCGGGCGTGCATCAGCTGGTGCAGACCGCGCGCGGCGTCTGCACCGTGTTGCTGCCGAGCGAAAAGTTCGACATCAACGAGGCGTTCCGCCTGATCGAGAAGCATCGCGTCGCCAATCTGTTTACCGTGCCGACGATCCTGAAGATGATGGTCGAGCACCCCGCCGTCGACAAATTCGATCATTCCTCGCTGCGTCACGTGATCTATGCGGGCGCGCCGATGTATCGTGAGGACCAGAAGACCGCGCTGAAAAAGCTCGGCAAGGTCATCGTGCAGTATTTCGGCCTCGGCGAGGTCACCGGCAACATCACGGTGCTGCCGGCGGCGCTGCACGATCCCGAGGACGGCCCGCACGCGAAGATCGGCACCTGCGGCTTCGAGCGCACCGGCATGCAGGTCTCGATCCAGGACGACGAGGGCCGCGAGCTCGCGGCCAACCAGAGCGGCGAGATCTGCGTGATCGGGCCGGCGGTGCTCGCAGGCTATTACGACAATCCCGAAGCCAATGCGAAGGCGTTCCGCAACGGCTGGTTTCGCACCGGCGACCTCGGCCACATGGACGAGGAGGGGTTCATCTACATCACGGGGCGCGCGTCGGACATGTACATCTCCGGCGGCTCCAACATCTATCCGCGCGAGATCGAGGAGAAGATCCTGACCCATCCCGCGGTGGGCGAGGTTGCCGTGCTCGGCGTACCCGATGCGACCTGGGGGGAGGTCGGCGTCGCGGTTTGCGTTGCGCGGGAAGGTACGAAGCCGGTGAGCGAGGCCGAGATGGCGGCGTTCCTGTCGCCGAAGGTGCCGCGCTACAAGATGCCGAAGCGGTTCTTTTTCTGGGAGGCTTTGCCGAAGTCGGGCTATGGCAAGATCCCCAAACGCATGGTGCGCGACGAACTCGAGGCGCGCGGTCTGCTCGATCTCGACAAGACGAAGACGGGCTGAGCGCAGGCGATGCGGAGTATCAAGCAGCCGGGCGCGGCCATCGCGGAACGCATCCAATGGGTGGAGGCGAGGGGGCGCGCCTTCGGGTTCACGCTTCAGGCAGGTTTGCCGTTGCTGGAAGCCGCGCGGCGCGGCTTTGCGGCGGAGGGTTTTTCCGGCGGCGTAGTCAACTTCCGGCACGGCGCGCTCGGGCCGTTCGCCTATGTCATGCCGGCGCTGTCGAAGACCGGTGAGAACGCCGCGTTCTACAGCGATACGTATCGGCCGGGCGGCGTGACGCGAACGAAGCTCGGCAGCATGACGCTCGGCACGCGCGACGGTGCGCCGTTTTTTCACTGTCATGGGCTTTGGACGGAGGCCGGCGGCAAGGCAAGCGGCGGCCACATGCTGCCGGACGAGACTGTCGTCGCCGAACCGTTCGAGGTCGAGGCCTTCGGCCTCGATGGCGCGATGTTCACCGCCGAGCCCGATCCTGAGACCAACTTCAAGCTGTTCGGGCCGGTGGCGGCTGCGCGCACCGGCGCGCGCGCCACGAGCCGCGCCTTCGCGCTGCGGCTGCGTCCCAATCAGGATTTCGCCGGTTGCCTCGAAGACTTCTGCCGCGCGCACGGTGTCGCGCGCGCGAAGATCCATGGTGGCGTCGGCTCGACCATCGGAGCCCGCTTTACCCATGGCGGCGTGACCGAGCCGTTTGCGACGGAGCTTGCGGTGACGGCCGGTCTGATCGCGCCCGGGCCCTCCGGCGCGCTCGAAGCTGCGCTCGACGTCGCGCTGGTCGACTACACCGGCGGCCTCGCCGAGGGGCGCCTGGTCCGCGGCGACAATCCCGTGCTGATGACGATGGAGCTGGTGCTGGAGGCGCTGGACTAGATCACAGAAATCCCTTCCTCCGAAAGAATGTTCCTGATACGTTCTTTCGGAAGCGTTTGTTGGGCAGAGCAGGGAGCGGTGGAGATGAGAGGGCGACAGCGCGACATCAGGCTGCCTGCTCCCTATCTCCGGCGCGTCTGGCTCGACCGCGCGTTGGTTCCGGACTGGGAAGCCTACCCGTACTGTCTTCCGATCTTCAGCGAAGAATTCGACCTGAGCTTCGATACCGCGATCACGATCATCGTCGGCGAGAACGGCACCGGCAAATCGACCATCCTGGAGGGTATCGCAGCGCTCGCCGGTTATGACGATGCCGGCGGCGGCAAGGGTTATCGCCCGGTCGATCATTCCAATGCGCGCGAGATCATGGGTGGCGAATTATCGGCCGCGCTTCGCGCCGGCTGGGTGCCGAAGATCACCAACGGCTGGTTCTTCCGCGCCGAGACCTTCTTCTCCGTTGCAAGATATCTCGACGAAGTCTCCAATATGCCGCCGGATTTTCTGTCCTACTCGCATGGCGAAGGTTTTCTGCGCTTCTTCCAGGAGCGATGCCAGAAGCAAGGCATCTTCATCTTCGACGAACCGGAATCGGCGTTGTCGCCGGCGCGCCAGATGGAGTTTCTGAAGCTTCTGCATCGCATGGACTCCGCCGGCAATTGCCAGGTCATCATGGCGACCCATTCGCCGATGCTGATGGCCTATCCCAACGCACGGCTGCTGCGGCTGACCAAGTACGGCCTCGAGCCGGTGACAGTGGAGGAGACGGATCATTACCGGGTTATGCGCGAGTTCTGCGCCGATCCGCGCGGATTCGTGGAAGCGACTTTGGCGGAGTAGGGGAGTCGGTTTGAGGGCGCGTCGCTGTCATGTCCCGGACAAGCTGCAATGCGCGAGCGTTGCAGCGCAGAGCCGGGACCCAGGGGCAGCACGTCGCGCTGTTGCATGGGCCCCGGCTCTCCAGCGCATCACTGCGTGCTGCGCTGCGTCCGGGGCACGAGACTGGTGTTGAACGTCTGACACAGGCTCCCATCCTCGCGGCACATCGTGCCCGAGCTTTGCTGTCGTCGCCGCCCTCAAAGGTGCCGAGGGCGCAGGGAAGGCCGGGTGCCGGCTGGCACCCGCGGTCCACTGTGCGAAAGCGTGTGCTTAAAAAGCTGCACAGCGGCATACAGGTGTAGCCAAACATCCGGCCTTCCCTGCGCAGTGGGTTTACGGCTTATGTCGGGCTCTCCTCGGGGAGCGTTGCGCTATTGCCCCCGTCGCCTTGTCGGATAGCTGATGCGCGCGCCCGGTCGGGCCGCAACATCACCGCAAGACTTGGCGCACAGACTGCGGGCGCCAGGACCACACGATTTTGCCGTACGCAGGCTGCCCCGGTCGTGTGCGCGATAGGTTGCTGCTCACGGTGTGACCCGCCCTGCAAACACCCTTTGCGCCGACGCAGCCCGCGTCCACCACGTCCCATCCCGCGTTCGTGACGATCGCGATGCGCCCCTCGGCCCGGGACGGGATGGGTGTCGTATATGATAATCCGAAGTTCTGATAAAGAGAAATATTTTTGCGGCGGCGCGTTGACCCTGCCATGGGTGTTTTGCCCACCGGGCTGCGCAATGGGTTGTGGGTCGTGCCGCGGGCCGCCGCAACCCAGCCACGAACCGGTCTCCCCCCGGCCCCAAAATGCGATAGGATGACCGCAGCGCGCACCAAGCCGCGCACGATCAACGGACGTATGAGGAAACGAGATGAGGGTGACGATGGGACGACGCATGGTCGTGGCTGCGGTGCTGACCGCGGCAGGAGCGGCTCTGACGGTGACGTTTGCGCCGGCTGTTTCCCCGGCCTGGGCGCATGGGCCGACCCGTCAGAAGGTGCGGGAATCCATCGAGATCAACGCGCCGCAGGACAAGGTGTGGGCCGCGATCCGCAACTTCCAGGACATGAGCTGGCTTCCGCCCGTCACCAAGACCAGTGGCGAGAAGGGCAATGAGGTCGGCGCGACGCGGACGCTGACGCTGCAGGGCGGTGCGACGGTCGAGGAGGAACTCTACAAATACGAGCCCGACATGCTGAGTTATTCGTACCGGATCACCAAGGTCGACGTGAAGGTGTTGCCGGTGACCAATTATTCCTCGACGCTGACGGTGTCGCCGGCTCCCGACGGCAAGTCGAAGCTGGAATGGGCCGGCGCGTTTTACCGCGGCTTTCCCAACAACGATCCGCCGCCGGAACTGAACGACGAAGCCGCCAAGACCGCGGTGATCGGGCTCTACAAGACTGGCCTCGAGGCGCTGAAGAAGAAGATCGAGAGCGGCAGCTGATCGTGCGGGTGCAGGTGTTGCGGGCGCTGGTTGTGGCGGCGCTCGCCGGCCTTTGCCATGCCGGGCTCGGCGGCGCGCGCGCCGAGGAGGCGTTCGTCACCAACCAGCTCAGCGACGATCTGATGGTGGTGGATCTCGGTACCCTGCGCAGCGCCGCGACCATCCCGATCGGCGGCAAGCCGGCCGGAATAGCCGTCAGCGCGGACGGCCGTTTCGCCTATGTGACGAGCCCGGACGCCAAGGCGGTGACGGTGGTGAACGCCGCAACGCGGCAGATCGCCGGCCGCATCGAGGTCGGCGGCGGGCCGCTCGGCATCGCCGTGGCGCCCGACGGCAAGACGGTCTATGTCGCCGATTGGTATGCGGCGGCGGTGCGCGTGATCGACGCCGCGAGCCGCAGCGTCACCGCCAGCATCGCGGTCGGCGCCTCGCCGTCCGGCCTTGCGGTGACGCCCGACGGCAAGCTGCTGCTTTCGGCGGACCGCGACGACGACAGCATCTCGGTGGTGGACACCGCGACGCGCCAGCGCAAGACGACCATCAAGGTCGGCACCCGTCCGTTTGGTGTCACCATCGACGCCGAGGGAAGACGCGCCTACACCGCCAATGTCGGCTCCGACGACGTCTCCGTGATCGACATTGCGGAAGGCCGCGAGATCGGCCGCGTGAAGGTGGGCATGCGCCCCTATGCGGTGGCGTTGACGATGGGCCGCGGCTTCGTCACCGACCAATATGGCGGCACCGTCAGTGTGTTCGATCTGGCGAGCCTGAAGCCGGTCAAGCGCATCAATGTCGGCGACTATCCCGAAGGCATCGCGGCCACCGCCGACGGCAAACGCGTCATCGTGGCGTGCTGGGAGAGCAACACGCTTGTGATGATCGACGCAGCCGAGCTGAAGGTGATCGGTGAGGTCAAGACCGGTGACGGCCCAAGGGCGTTCGGGGCGTTTTTGCGGAAGACGGAGTAGGGCCTTCCTTGTAGCCCGCATGAGCGCAGCGACATGCGGGGCAGCGCCATCCTCACCCGCCGGCGTTCCCGGATGTCGCTGCGCTCATCCGGGCTACGGCACCTGGGCAGAGCGTCGGCGCGATCTCCTCCATCCGCTCGAACACATAATCCGGCCCCAGCGCCCGCAGCGCCGCCGGGGCCGCATATCCCCAGCACACCGCACCGCAGGTGATGCCCACGGCCCGCGCCGCCTCGATGTCGCGGATCTCGTCGCCGATCGCGATCACCTTATCCGGCGCCACGCCCGCGCGGCGAATGATCCGACGAAATTTCGCGGGCTTGCCGAAGATCGATGCTGCGCAATCGAAATGCTGGAAGAACGTTGCGGCATGGCCAAGCTTCTCCCGCGCATTGGCCTCGCTGTCGGACGTCACCAGCGCGAGCTGCACGCCGCTGTCAGCCAGCGTCCGCAGCATCGTCTCGACGCCCGCAAACAGCGCGATCTCGGAAGCCGCCTCCGCCTTCAGCCGCCGCGCATGCCGCGCGATCGCCGGCAGCTTCCACAAGGGGACTTCGAGCCGGGAGAGGATCTCCCGCGTGGAGGCATGCCGGAGCCCGTCGATGTCCTGATCGGCGACCCGGCGAAAGTTGAAGCGATCAGCGATGTCGTTGATGGTACGCAGGAACCAGGGGAAGCTGTCGGCCAGCGTGCCGTCGAGATCGAAGATGGCGAGGGAGTAGGGTTTCAAACGCTTGATCCGATTTCGCGGATTGGCCGAATGTTGCGATGCGACCGAGCCCGTTCGTTCGCCTATAGCGTCATTAGCCGTCTGGCAGGTCGAGCTCGCGGGATTCGTTGTCTCTGAAGTATTCCCCTCTCGCGGTCTCCGTTAGGCGGAAGCGTCTCCGATTGCGCTGCATTAGTCGATCGACTAGCCCTTTTTCTTCTAGAATCTTGCCTCGCCGACCGACGAGCTGGTAGGAACAATCTAGGTCAGCGGCGATTTCAGCGGCAGCCAGATCTCTGTCCTCACTGTGAAGTGTTTCGAGAATCCCAAGCTCGGTCGCAGGTAGCAATAACTCTGTCTGAACGTTTTCCAAGATTGTTTCGTAACGCCTGGAAAGATTGGTGACTACGCATGTCCCAGTTCGGCAGGTAGGACAAGACATGCCATAAAGTTTCAAGCCGTCAAGCTTATCGAGTCCAAAAATTGCTCCGCAATCCTGGCATTTTATTTCTTGGTTTTGCTCGAGGTACTGTTTGATGATCGACGTGTCGTCAAAGATCCTTTCAACGAAGTACAGACGATACTCTCGCTTACCAGCGGGGCGCCCAAACTCAATCGAGTGCTTCTCGCAGAGTCCAAAGTTCAGTGCGAATACTGACACCTTTCGGCCATCGCGGTCCTTCATTTCAAAATACTTTGTGAGAAAGAAGTTCAATTCCAGTGTCGAGAGCAGCGCGTCAAACTCAGTTAGAACGTGAAAATGACTCGTTGGAGGGCGCCCTGAGATCGTCTTCATGACCGTGGATTCCCGATAGGATCTCAGCTCCCGCGCTCTGACGACGATTTTCTCCAAAAGCTCCTTGAGGCTGAAGATCGATGATCGTTCCTTAAACGTGTCCAATCTGAATTTCTGGATTCCGAAGAATGGCTCGATCTTCTCTTCGTAATACTTCCGCGCAGCATCGCGAATAGCTCGTGTCCCGATAGCCTTGTCATAGACGAGGTGGGACTCGTGCAGATTGTAGAGTATGTGACCAAGGTTACGGGGATTACCCATGGTCGCAAAGAAAAGATGCTTCGTAATTTCCTGGAACTCTGAATCGGAAAAGGTAGCAAGGTCCGTATCGCAGAAATATTTGAGGCGCGTGTTTACAACCCGTGTAGTAAAATCAATCGCCTTCTCCTCCATGTTGGAGACGTCGTTTGTCCCGTATAACTTGAAGGGATCAAGGTAGAGTTCGTCAATTTTGGTCTTGTCAATCTGACCGTAGTAAATTCGACCTGGATACGCAGCAACCTTGAATTTGATAAGCTCATTCGACCAGTTATTCAGAGGCGCCAAGACGGAGTCTACAAAGACGACCATGGCATCTTCTGGCAATTCAGAAAAATCGTCGATGAAGATATAGAGGCGTGTGATCCCGATCTCTGAGAGGAGGTCGGCAAGTTCTCCAATCAAGCCCTTGATGTTAAATGTCCGCAGCAAGACCCGAGAAAACTCTTCGTCTGCCTTGCTGGTCGCTTTTTCGGCTGTCTCGCCGCTGGCGCCGACCTCAACGTCTATGGATGGGAGTTGATTCTTGATGCCTCCGGCGAGCTTTGCATTAGCCTTCGTTGAGCTGGAAGCCTCTTGATGTCGTTCGTTCTTTGCGGTGACGGTCTGCTGGCCCGTAATGTCGGCGAACGCGACTTGGCGCGTATTCTCGATTAGCTCATCGAGGGCTTCAAAAATCTCCGTAGATGATGATAGCAGTTTCTCTCGCAGCCGCGAGAGAAAGGTCGCGTCAATCTGCTTCTTCATTTCGGCCCGGATTTCGAGCAGAACGGCGCGAACGAAAGACTCGTATAGCAAGAACTGCTTTACGGTCTCGGGCGGTAACGCGGATGGTTGTTGACCGAGCTTGTCCAACAATACCGGATCGACGTCAGACGATTCGAAGATCGTCTTAATGTCGAGGTAGGCTGAGATAGACGCCTTTTGCTTACGAATTTCGTGCTGCGCCCTTTGGAAGACTGTTGATTTTCCGGTGCCTTTTCTTCCGATCAAAAATGAAGTGTTCGCTCGTACAAGAGCGTTGAGAATTCCGTCGGCCGGGAGCGGGTCTACGTACAGATCCTCGATCAATGACTTTTGTGTGTCGTCGTCGACCAGCTCTGCTCGCCTATAGAGCTTCAAGGATTGAGCTGCATCGGCAAAGTTCTTTACCTGCCTGTTGCTCCACCGTGCCATCAGATACCTCGGAATCTTATCTGCAAATTACTCCGCCGCCTCGCTCGCCGCGCTCTTCCGCTTCAGCTTCCCGGCCTTCTCCAGCACCGGCGCCAGGAATTTCCCCGTATAGCTCCGCGGCGCCTTCGCGATATCTTCCGGCGGCCCCCAGGCGACGATCTCGCCGCCGCCGTCGCCGCCTTCGGGGCCGAGATCGATGACCCAGTCTGCCGTCTTGATGACTTCGAGATTGTGCTCGATGACGACGACGGTGTTGCCCTGCGCGACCAGCTCGTGCAGCACCTCCAGCAGCTTCTTGACGTCGTGGAAGTGCAGGCCGGTGGTCGGCTCGTCCAGGATGTAGAGCGTGCGGCCGGTGGCGCGCTTGGACAGTTCTTTCGCGAGCTTGACGCGTTGCGCTTCGCCGCCGGAGAGCGTGGTCGCCTGCTGGCCGACATGGATGTAGTCGAGGCCGACGCGATGCAGGGTCTGGAACGTCTCGCGCACGCGCGGCACCGCCTTGAAGAACTCGGCGGCTTCCTCGACGGTCATGTCGAGCACGTCGGCGATGCTTTTGCCCTTGAACAGGACCTCCAGCGTCTCGCGGTTGTAGCGCTTGCCTTTGCAGACGTCGCAGGTGACGTAGACGTCGGGCAGGAAGTGCATCTCGATCTTGATGACGCCGTCGCCCTGGCACGCCTCGCAGCGGCCGCCCTTGACGTTGAAGGAGAACCGGCCGGGCTCGTAGCCGCGGGCCTTGGACTCCGGCAAGCCCGCGAACCATTCGCGGATCGGCGTGAAGGCGCCGGTATAGGTGGCGGGGTTCGAGCGCGGGGTGCGGCCGATCGGCGACTGGTCGATGTCGATGATCTTGTCGATGTGCTCGAGGCCCTCGATGCGGTCGTGCGGCGCGGCGCCTTCGCTGGCATTGTTCAGCTTGCGGGCGATCGCCTTGTAAAGCGTGTCGATCAGCAGCGTCGACTTGCCGCCGCCGGAGACGCCGGTGACTGCCGTGAACAGGCCGAGCGGAATTTCGGCCGTGACGTTCTTGAGATTGTTGCCGCGCGCGTTGACGACCTTGATGGTGCGGCGATGGTTCGGCGGCCGGCGCTCGGGCACCTCGACCTCGAGCTCGCCGGTCAGGTATTTGCCGGTCAGCGATTTCGGGTTGCGCATGATCTCGGCGGGCGTGCCTTCGGCGATGATGTTGCCGCCATGCATGCCGGCGCCGGGGCCGATGTCGAGGACGTGGTCGGCGAGCAGGATGGCGTCCTCGTCATGCTCGACCACGATCACGGTGTTGCCGAGGTCGCGCAGCCGCTTCAGGGTGTCGAGCAGGCGGGCGTTGTCGCGCTGGTGCAGGCCGATCGAGGGCTCGTCCAGCACGTAGAGCACACCGGTCAGGCCCGAACCGATCTGCGAGGCGAGGCGGATACGCTGGCTCTCGCCGCCGGACAACGTGCCGGAGGAGCGGGATAGCGTGAGATAGTTGAGGCCGACGTCGAGCAGGAAGGTGAGCCGCTCGCGGATCTCCTTCAGGATGCGGCCGGCGATCTCGTTCTGCTGCGTGTTCAGCGCCTCAGGCACGGTCTCGAACCAGGCGCCGGCGCCCTTCACCGACATCTCCGAGATCTCGCCGATGTGCTTGCCGCCGATCTTGACGCAGAGCGCCTCGGGCTTGAGGCGGAAGCCGTGGCACGCCTCGCAGGGCACGTCGTGGAAATATTTCGCGAGCTCCTCGCGCGCCCATTCGCTCTCGGTTTCGCGATAGCGGCGGTTGATGTTGGTGACGACGCCCTCGAACGGCTTCTTGGTGTCGTAGGAGCGCACTCCGTCCTCGTAGGAGAACTTGATCTCGTCCTCGCCGGAGCCGTGGAGGATCGCGTTCTGCGTCTTCTTGGGCAGGTCCTTCCACCTGGTGGTCAGCGTGAACTTGTAATGCTTGCCGAGCGCGGTCAGCGTCTGCGTGTAGTAGGGCGAGGACGACTTGGCCCAGGGCGCAATCGCGCCCTTGCCGATGGCGGCCTCCTTGTCGGGAATGACGAGGTCCTCGTCGACATGCTGCTCGACGCCGAGGCCGCCGCAGGCCGGACAGGCGCCGTAGGGGTTGTTGAACGAGAACAGCCGCGGCTCGACCTCGGGGATGGTGAAGCCGGAGACGGGGCAGGCGAACTTCTCCGAGAACAGGATCCGCTCGGGCCCGCTCTTGTCGTGGATCTTGGCGGTCTTCTTTTTCTCTTTCTCCTCGGCGGGCGCGGCCGCCGGCGCGTCGGCGAACTCGACGACGGCAAGGCCTTCGGCGAGCTTCAGCGCGGTCTCGAAACTCTCGGCGAGGCGCTGGCCGATATCGGCGCGCACCACGATGCGATCGACCACGACGTCGATGTCATGCGGGAATTTCTTGTCGAGCGTCGGCGCTTCCGCGAGCTCGTGGAAGGTGCCGTCGATCTTGACGCGCTGAAAGCCCTTCTTGAGCCATTCGGCGAGCTCCTTGCGATACTCGCCCTTGCGGCCGCGCACGACGGGCGCGAGCAGATAGAGGCGGGTGCCCTCGGGCAGTGTCAGCACGCGGTCGACCATCTGCGAGACGGTCTGGCTCTCGATCGGCAGGCCGGTGGCTGGCGAATAGGGTACGCCGACGCGCGCCCACAGCAGCCGCATGTAGTCGTAGATCTCGGTGACGGTGCCGACGGTGGAGCGCGGGTTTTTCGACGTCGTCTTCTGCTCGATCGAGATCGCCGGCGACAGGCCGTCGATCTGGTCGACGTCCGGCTTCTGCATCATCTCGAGGAACTGGCGGGCATAGGCCGACAGCGATTCGACGTAGCGACGCTGGCCCTCGGCATAGATGGTGTCGAAGGCGAGCGACGATTTGCCGGAGCCGGAGAGGCCGGTGAACACCACCAGCTTGTCGCGGGGAATCTCGACGTCGATGTTCTTGAGGTTGTGCTCGCGTGCGCCGCGGATCGTAATTGCGTGCCGGCTGGAGCCTGCGTTCTGCTGTTGGCGCTTCGCCTTGATCACTTCATCCATCCGAGTTGCCCCTAGGGAATCCCATGGGTGCGCGACCGCGCCAATAAAAAGGCGCGCTTCGCCCGGAACCGGGATCGGCGCCGATGGGGTTGTCAGCGAACGTAGGAAGAACGCGGGCGGATTTCCAGAGGCAGTTGCGAATCGTCAACGGATTGTTGGCGCGCTGGCGGCATCTGGCAGCAGGGGGCCTTGCGGAACGGCGCGGCAAGCTACCCGCCAAACAAAAAGGCCGGCGCGAGGCCGGCCTTTCGTAACGCGTTGGCGTTGAAGCGTAGCTTAGTACTTGGCTTAGTACTTGGCGACGACCGGGGCGCCGAAGTGATAGTTCACGCCGAGCTGCACGGTGTGGAGGTTGAGCGTACCGGTGTTGACGGCGCCGAAGTAGGTCTCGCCACCGAGGCTGCGATAGAGATACTCGCCCTTCACCGACCACTGCGGAGCGATGTAGGCTTCAACGCCCGCACCGACGGTCCAGCCGGAGTGGAACTTGCTGTCGGAGACCGAAGCACCGCCCAGGGTGGCAGTGATCTTGTTGTCGATCCAGGCGTAACCACCGGTGCCGTACAGCAGGACGTTGTTCACGGCCCAGCCGATGCGACCGCGCACGGTGCCCATCGCGTCGGTCTTGGAGCTCACCGAAGCGGGAATGCCACCGACGCCGGGAACGAAAACCACACCAGCGGCCGAAGCGCTGACGTCAGCCCAGGCAGCATCGGTCTCAAGGCCGAACACCACGTTACCGGTCTGCCAGTTGTAGCCGGCGGTGCCGCCGACGAAGCCACCCTGCATCTTCGGGCTGCCCGAGGTATCTTCCCAGGCGCCGCCACCGACGAGACCGAGATAGAAGCCGGTCCAGTTGTAGACGGAGGCCATCGGGGCCATCGGCGCCTTGGTGTAGGGGCGAGCTGCGAGATCAGCAGCCGAAGCGGGAGCCGCCAGAGCGAAGAGAGCGGCCGAAGCCAACAAAACCTTTTTCATTTTCAGTAATCCCAGTCCCAGTTTCTGTTGTTGCCTTCCTTGACCGGAAGGGCAGCGGACTCGATGGCCCAACTGAGGCGTGCTTACACCACTGAAGCCGGAAGTTGTGTCTCCTGAAAGCCACAGTTGTGCGAAAGGTGATGGTTACTGACTTATTGCTTCCGAGCAACAGGCCGGTTCCATTATTGGAACAATATCAGAGCGATGCCGTCCGCGGTCGGCGGCCCGTGCGTGGCCCAATGGAGCTTGCTCTCCCGGTCGAACGCGAGGCCGGCCACGATATATCGTTCCGCTGTTGGTCATGGCCGCGGTTGCGCCATCAGCCTGCGATTTGGTGTATTTTCAGAAGAACAAATCTGGAACGGAATGAAGGTTGGTGCTATATGTGGGGATAACCTTGGGGGTGCTGGGCTGAGCGGCGCCCGCAAGCGTATAGGGTCGCCTCAAACAGGGCGCAGAGGAGTGCGGGCAGCGCGCTCGGCCTTATGAAATTCAGTGGCATTCGGAGTGGAGAGCGGCGATGGCGGGAAGCGTCAACAAGGTCATTCTGGTTGGAAATCTCGGCAAGGATCCTGAAATCCGACGCACCCAGGACGGGCGGCCGATCGCGAATCTGAGCATCGCGACGTCGGAGACCTGGCGCGACAAGAACAGCGGCGAGCGCAAGGAAAAGACCGAGTGGCATCGCGTCGTGATCTTCTCTGAGCCGCTTTGCAAGATCGTCGAACAGTATCTGAAGAAGGGCGCCAAGGTTTACATCGAGGGCGCGCTCCAGACCCGCAAGTACACCGACCAGAGCGGTGTCGAGAAGTACTCGACCGAGATCGTGCTGCAGGGCTTCAACTCGACGCTGACGATGCTCGACGGCCGCAGCGGCGGCGGCGGAGGCGGCAGCTTCGGCGACGAGCCGGGCGGCGATTTCGGCTCCTCCGGCCCCGTCAGCAGCGCACCGCGCCGTCCCGTGGCCGCCGGCGGCGGTGGCCGCAACAGCGACATGGACGACGATATTCCGTTCTGAGAACGGAACGGACGATCGGGGCGCTGCCGGCGATGCGGCGCCTTCCACGTCGGATCAGCAAATCTCGCTAATCGACAGGACGGGCTCGGGATTTCCGGGCCCGCTTCATGTTCGGCTTGAACTCGGACAGCCCCCGCGCAAATCCGTCCATGAAGCGCGCTTGCCGCGCGATCGACGAGGGCTCGAGGGCGATTTCGGAAGGCCTGTTCCGGGCCTATCAAAAATACTCCCCGCAGCGCCGTAAGCTATTGGAAGAATAAGCGGAAAAAGCGCTTCCCAAGACCCTTGCGAGGGTGGTTATCAGGGGCTCGATGCGCTATATGATTCCCAGATAAAACCTCACGGATTTCCCCTTGGCTGACGACGACGACAAGCCCGGCGACCAGCCGGCGAAACCCTCGGATATTCGTCCCGTCTCCATCTTCGAGGAGATGAAGAAGTCCTATCTCGACTATGCCATGAGCGTGATCGTGGCGCGGGCGCTGCCTGATGCCCGTGACGGTCTGAAGCCGGTGCACCGCCGCATCCTGTTCTCGATGAACGAGCAGGGGCACACGCCGGACAAGAAGTACGTCAAATCCGCCCGCGTGGTCGGTGACGTCATCGGTAAGTATCACCCGCACGGCGACCAGTCGATCTACGACGCCATGGTCCGCATGGCGCAGGACTTCTCGATGCGCGTGCCGCTGATCGACGGCCAGGGCAATTTCGGCTCGGTCGACGGCGACCCCCCGGCCGCCTATCGTTACACCGAGGCGCGTCTGACGAAGGCCGCGTTGGCGCTGCTGGCCGATATCGACAAGGACACCGTCGACTTCCAGCCGAACTACGACAACAACGAGACAGAACCGTCGGTTCTGCCGGCCAAGTTCCCGAACCTGCTGGTCAACGGCGCCGGCGGCATCGCGGTCGGCATGGCCACCAACATCCCGCCGCACAATCTCGGCGAGGTCATCGACGCCTGCGTGGCGCTGATCGACAATCCCGCACTCACCATCGACGAACTCATCAACATCGTGCCGGGCCCGGATTTCCCGACCGGCGGCGTCATCCTGGGACGCCAGGGCATCCGCTCGGCCTATCACCTCGGCCGCGGCTCGATCATGATGCGCGGCAAGGTCGCGTTCGAGACGATCCGGAAGGAGCGCGAGGCGATCATCGTCACCGAGATTCCGTATCAGGTGAACAAGGCGACGATGGTCGAACGCATCGCCGAATTGGTCAAGGAAAAGAAGATCGAGGGCATCGGCGACCTGCGCGACGAATCCGACCGCGACGGCTATCGCGTCGTCATCGAGTTGAAACGCGACGCCGTGCCTGACGTGGTGCTGAATCAGCTCTACAGGTTCACGCCGCTGCAGACCAGCTTCGGCGTCAACATGGTGGCGCTCGACAGCGGCCGTCCGCGGATCATGCATCTGAAGGACCTGCTGTCGATCTTCGTCGACTTCCGCGAGCGCGTCGTCACGCGGCGCACCAAGTACCTGCTCGCCAAGGCGCGCGATCGCGCCCACATCCTGGTCGGTCTCGCCATCGCGGTGGCCAATATCGACGAGATGATCCGCGTCATCCGGACCTCGCCGGATCCGACCACCGCGCGCGACACCCTGATGTCGCGCGACTGGCCGGCCCGGGACGTCGAGGACATGCTGACGCTGATCGACGATCCGCGTCACCGCATCAGCGCGGATGGCACCATCCGGCTCTCGATGGAACAGGCGAGGGCCATTCTCGACCTGCGCCTGCAACGCCTCACCGCACTCGGCCGCGACGAAATCCGCGAAGAGCTCGACAAGCTCGCCGGCGAGATCGCCGATTATCTCGATATCCTGCGCTCGCGCGAACGCGTGCTGACCATCATCAAGACCGAGCTCGCCGAGGTGAAGGCCGAGTTCGCCACGCCGCGCCGCACCATCATTATCGAGCAGGAAGGCGAGGTCGAGGACGAGGACCTGATCCAGCGCGAGGACATGGTCGTCACCGTCTCCCATGCCGGCTACGTCAAGCGCGTGCCGCTGTCGGCCTATCGTGCCCAGCGCCGCGGCGGCAAGGGCCGCGCCGGCATGCAGACCCGCGACGAGGACTTCGTCAGCCGTCTGTTCGTGGCCTCCACGCATACGCCCGTGCTGTTCTTCTCCTCGCGCGGCCAGGTCTACAAGGAAAAGGTCTGGCGCCTGCCGATGGCCGCGCCGAACGCGCGCGGCAAGGCGCTGATCAACATCCTGCCGCTGGAGCAGGGCGAGCGCATCACCACCATCATGCCGCTGCCCGAGGATGAATCCACCTGGGGCAATCTCGACGTGATGTTCGCCACCACGGGCGGCAACGTTCGCCGCAACAAGCTGTCCGACTTCGTCGACGTCCGCCGCTCCGGCATCATTGCGATGAAGCTCGACGAGAATGAAGCGATCGTGGATGTGCAGATCTGCACCGAGCACGACGACGTGCTGCTGACCGGCGCCGGCGGCCAGTGCATCCGCTTCCCGGTCCCCGACGTGCGCGTGTTCACAGGGCGGACCTCGATGGGCGTGCGCGGCATCGCGCTCGGCGAAGGCGACAAGGTGATCTCGCTGGCGATCCTGCGCCACGTCGAGAGCAGTTCGGACGAGCGCTCGGCCTATTTGAAGATGCGCCGCGCGGTCGCGGGCGAATCCGCCGCCGAAGAGGCCGCTGCGGACAGCGAGACCGAGGAGACCTCCGGCAGTTTCCAACTCTCGCAGGAGCGTTACGCCGAGATGTCGGCGCAGGAGCAGGTCGTGCTGACCGTCTCCGTCAACGGCTTCGGCAAGCGGACCTCGTCGTACGAGTACCGCACCACCGGGCGCGGCGGCAAAGGCATCGTCGCCATGAGCGTCAACAACCGCAACGGTAATCTGGTCGCCTCGTTCCCGGTGGAGGACGCCGATCAGATCATGCTGGTCACCGACAAGGGCCAGCTGATCCGCTGCCCGGTCGAAGGCATCCGCATCGCCGGCCGCTCGACCCAGGGCGTGATCGTGTTCGACACCGCCGAGGACGAGCACGTCGTGTCGGTCGAGCACATCACTGAGGAGGCCGAAAGCGGCAACGGCGCGAACGGGGAGTAACGATTGTCGAGGCGGGTTCGCCCGCCTCGGTGCTTCTCAGTTGTACGGGCGCCGCTTGCTGTGAATAGGAGAGCCGCGGTGCGGGTCTCCTATGCCGCTCGGCGAGCGAAGTCGATCTGACAGGAAAGACACGGTGCTGACTGCGCGACTTCGCAAACTGATGGACGATCTGGCAGAAACATTCTGGCTGCTTCCTGCCTTGATTGTATTCATCGGTGCGTTATCCGCAGCAGGTCTGGTCCAGCTTGACCGCAGCGGAATTCTCCCACGCTGGTTGTTGGAAGGTTGGTTGTATGACGGTGGGGCGACCGGCGCCCGCACTCTGCTCGGCGCGGTAGCGTCCTCGACCATCGGGGTTGCCGGCACTTCGTTCTCGATCACTATCGCAGCGCTTTCTCTGGCCGCAGGGCAGATGGGCCCGCGACTGCTGCGCAATTTCACAAGGGATCGCGGCAATCAGCTTACGCTCGGCATTTTCCTCGGGACGTTTTGCTACTCGCTGATCGTGCTTCGCAGCGTGCGCACCCAGGACGAGGGGGCTTTCATCCCCCATCTCTCGCTCACCATCGCCATCATCCTGGCGTTTGTGTGCGTGGCGACGCTGGTTTATTTCGTCGGACACATGGCTGGCCGCATCAACGTTGATACGGTCATCGAACTCGTGAGCGACGAGGTTCAGTCGGCCATTGTGAGGCTGACGACGGACAAGAAGCCTGCAGCGCCGCCTCCCACTGAGTTTTGGAGGCACGGAGTTGCCATCAATGATTCGAGGCAAGGCTACCTCCAGCACATCGACGATCAGGGGCTTGCGGATTGGGCAGCCAGCCACAACACGGCGATACGGCTTCTCCTGCGACCGGGCCACTACGTATTCCCGGGGGCGCCGATTGCAATTGTCGTGCCTCAGGTCGAGGGGGCAGACGCGGCGATCCAGGACGCAACAGCCCTGGGACCACAGCGTGTCAGTTCGGCGGATCTCGAATTTGCAGTCAGGCAGCTGGTCGAAGTCGCCGTGCGTGCTTTGTCGCCGGGCATAAATGATCCTCATACTGCAATGAGCGCGCTCGACCGGCTTGGTGGAGCCCTTTGTCAGCTTGTCCCGCTGCATCTGCCAACCGGGGTTGTGACCCGCGACGACCGGCCGACCCTTGTGGTGCCGAGCATACAGTATGAGGGCCTCCTCAATGCCATGTTCCACATGATCCGCCAGAACGCCGCGGCCAACGCCGCCGTTCTCATTCGCATGCTGAATGTGTTGACCGCCGTCGTCAGCGCCGAACGCGACGGCTCCCGCATGGCGAGCCTCAAGCTTCATGCCGATCTGATCGTCGGCGACGCTCGTCGCAACATTACCGCTCCGTCCGACGTTCAAGACGTCGAGCGGCGCTACGCCGCCTTTTTGGCAACGCAGAATGGCGGTCCGCTCGGCGAGCTCAAGAGATGAACAAAGCTTGACCAGGGCTGGTGCGACAGCAGTCGACGCATCAGATCTCCAGCTCCGTGCCGAACTCCACCACCTGCTTGGTCGGCACGCCGAAGAAAGCGGCGGAGCGTTCGGCGTTGCGCTGCAGGAAGGCGAACACCGTTTCGCGCCAGACCCACATGCCCGGCACGTCCTCGCGCGGAATGATGGTCTCACGGCCGACGTAATAGGTGATGTCGGAGAGGTCGATGCCGGGTAGCTTGCCCTGCCGGCAGGTCAGCGTCAGCCCCTCATAGATCGTCGGGTTCTGCATGAAGCCGTAATGCAGGATCACGCGGGTGATGCCGGGGATGATCTCGATCACCTCGGCGCGCTCCTCCTCGGGGATGTGCGGAAGCTCCTCGATCAGCACGGTGACCAGCAGCACGCGTTCGTGCAGCACGCGGTTGTGCTTGACGAATTGCGTCAGGGCCAGCGGCACGCCCTTCGGCGCTGCCGCCAGGAACGCGGCCGTGCCGGGCAGTCGCGCACTGCACTTGTTGACGGCGGTCTCGATCAAATCCTCTTCCGGCTGGCGCAGCTTCGCGCGCGCCGTCTCGACCAGCTTCACGCCGGCGCGCCAGGTCAGCATCAGGAAAGCGACAATCGCCGCGAGCAGCAGCGGAAACCAGCCGCCCTCGAACAGCTTGATCGAGTTGGCCGAGAAGAAGATCAAATCGATCACGAAGAAGAAGCCGTTGACCGCAACGACGAGCCATGGCGAAAACCCCCACTGGATCGCGAGCAACGCGGCCAGCAGGGTGGTGATCGCCATCAGCAGCGACACCGCGATGCCGTAGGCGCCGGCCAGCGCGTCCGAGGTGCCGAAGCTCAGGACCGCGCCAAGCGTCGCAGCGGCGAGCAGCCAGTTCACCAGCGGCACGTAGATCTGGCCGATGGCGTCGCTCTGGGTGTGGCGGATCTGCATGCGCGGCAGGAAGCCGAGCTGGATCGACTGCTGGGTCAGCGAAAACACGCCGGAGATGATCGCCTGCGAGGCGATCACGGTCGCCACGGCCGAGAACGCGACCAGCGGATAGTGCAGGGCGTCGGGGCAGAGCTGGAAGAACGGGTTCTCGATCATGGTGGGATCGGTGATGAGCAGCGCGGCCTGCCCGAAATAGTTCAGCACCAGCGCCGGCAGGCAGATCGCGAACCAGGCCAGCCGGATCGGGAAGCGGCCGAAATGTCCCATGTCGGCGTACATGGCCTCGCCGCCTGTTACCGCCAGGAAGGCCGCTCCGAGGATGGCGAAGGAGACGTGAAAATCCTGATGGATCAGGAAGTCGAAGGCATAGAGCGGACTCAGGGCCGCCAGCACTGCCGGCGCCTTGACGATGCCGTGGATGCCGAGCGCCGCGAGCACGACGAACCAGGCCAGCATCACCGGTCCGAAGATGCGGCCGATGAAGCCGGTGCCCTGCTTCTGCATCATGAACAGGCCGATCAGGATGGCGACGGTCACGGGCACCACGGCGGGCGCAAGCGAGGGGGCGTCGACCTTGAGTCCCTCGATGGCTGAGAGCACCGAGATGGCCGGCGTGATCGCACCGTCGCCATAGAGCAGCGCGGCGCCGACGAGCCCGACGACGAGCAGATGGGCGCGCCAGGTCCCGGGCTGGGCGTGGCGGGCATGCAGCAGCGCCAGCAGGGCGACGATGCCGCCTTCGCCGCGGTTGTCCGCGCGAAGGATCAGCAGCGCATATTTCAGCGAGATGATCAGCAGCAGGGCCCAGAAGATCAGCGAGGCAACGCCCAGGACAGCCTCGGGGGTGACCGTTGCGCCGTGGGCGGCCGCCTTGGCGGCTTCCTTCAGGGCATAGAGCGGGCTGGTACCGATATCGCCATAAACCACCCCGAGGGCGCCCATGGTCATTGCTATCGGCAGCGGGGCGGGCGGATGGCCGGAAGCGACAGCGGGCGTACTGGACAAGCGCAACCCCCCGATGGGATCGCGCCCGACGGGCCATTCCGCCGGGGCGCGAGCATCACGCAGTCTGCGACGGGACGTCGCAAAACTCCATCGGGATTATGTGACGTGAAGCTGACAGGCCAGCCTACGGGGTCCGGTTCGCGGTCACGAGACGCGCCTCGCGAACATTCGCCTTGGTGCCGGCCTTGCGCAGGCACGAGGCCTCGAAATTCGGCCAGGCCTGCTGCGAGCAATCCTTGCCGATGGTGCGGATATCGAGCCGGTCGCTTTTGGCCAGAGGCTGCGGCACGCTGGCCTCGACGCTGGGGGCAAAGCCCGGCAGGAGGGTGAGGGCGGCGGCGACACACGCAGACAGAGCGATCGCTGAGAGAGCCTTGATCATTTGACAGTCCCCTGTGATGCGGCCGCCTACGCCCAGTTTGCGGCCCGTCGTTCGTTGGCCGGATTAGTAACCATGGCCAGTTTCCGGACGTCTTCGCCGGCACGGAAAATGGTTTCGTGTCCGCGCCCCTTTGTTTCGTGGTCGCCCGAGGGACGAAACAAAGGGCCCATTGCCGGCGCGATCGGCGGGATTTTTCGGTGGGATTGGCTGGGGAACCCGCCCGGCTTGCCGGGCCGGGCCGGGCGCGGTAGGAGGAGCCATGCCGCGCATTGCCTTCTATCCCGGTTCCTTCGACCCCATCACCAACGGCCATCTGGATGTGGTCCGGCACAGCGTTTCGCTGTGCGACCGGCTCGTGGTCGCGATCGGGGTCCACCCCGGCAAGAAGCCGCTGTTCTCGACCGAGGAGCGGCTGCAGATGCTCCATGACGTCTGCGGGCCGCTGGCGGCCCAGGCCGGCTGCGTGCTCGAAGCGGTGACGTTCGATGATCTGGCGGTCACGGCGGCGCGCAAGCACGGTGCCACTATCATGATCCGGGGTCTGCGCGACGGCACCGATCTCGACTACGAAATGCAGCTCGCCGGCATGAACGGGGCCATGGCGCCCGAGGTGCATACGGTGTTCCTGCCGGCCTCTCCCATGGTCCGCCCGATCACCGCCACTTTGGTGCGTCAGATCGCCGGCATGGGCGGGGACGTCTCGGCCTTCGTCCCGCCGCAGGTTGCGGCACAGCTCAAGGCAAAATTCGCCGCGTAGCGGCGCACTTCCTCTTCATCTCTGATCCGGAGTTGTCATGATCCGAATTCTCGCAGTTCTTGCCGCGCTTCTCTTCGCGGTGCCGGCGGTGGCGCAGCAATTGCCGGCCAACCTCGACAAGGCCAACGCCATCGTCATCGACACGACCAAGGGCCGCATCGTCATCAAGCTGCGGACCGACATCGCGCCCCACCATGCCGAGCGCATCAAGCAGCTGGCGCGTGAGGGCTTCTACAACAACGTGCCGTTCCATCGCGTCATGGACGGCTTCATGGCCCAGACCGGCGACGGACAGAACTTCAACGGCACCGGCGGATCGAAATATCCGAACCTGAAGCAGGAATTCTCCAAGGTGCATTTCGCCCGCGGCATCGTCGGGATGGCCCGGCGCGGCGACAGCGTCGACACCGCCAACTCGCAATTCTTCATCATGTTCGCTGACGGCGGCAGCCTCGATAACCAGTACACCGTGATCGGTGAGGTCGTGCAGGGCATGGACGTCGTCGACAAGCTGAAGAAGGCTCCTCCCGGCTCTGCCGGCGGCGCGGTGACCGATCCCGACAAGATGGTGAAGGTGCAGGTCGCCTCCGACATCAAATAGGAGATCGCGATGGCGCACTGTGGCGACAAGCTTCTGCTGGTTGCTGCATTGCTGCTGTTCGGCGTGTCCGGTGCGGCCGCCGAGGATGGGCAGGTCAACACCATCCAGGACATCTTCCGGCATCTGCGGATTTGCTGGAGACCGCCGCCGCCTTCCAAGGCCCGCCCGCTCGACATCACCGTCGTCGTGAGCTTTAACCGGTCCGGCGACATTCTGGGCCATCCGAGGATCTCCTATGAATCCGCGGAGGCTACCGACAATGACCGGCTGCAATACCGGATCGCGGTGATGGAGGCGTTGCAACGCTGCACGCCGATGCCATTTACCGAGGCAATGGCGGGCGCTGCCGCGGGACGTCCATTCGCGATCCAGTTCCGTAGCCGCAAAACGTCACCCGACAAGACTTCACCTCAAACGCAAGAGAGACGAGCATGAGCGCCACCGAAAACACCCTGATCCTCGAGACCACGCAGGGCCCCGTCACCATCGAGATGCGGCCCGATCTCGCACCCGGCCATGTCGCGCGCATCAAGGAACTGGTCCGTGAGGGCTTCTACGACGGCATCGTGTTCCACCGCGTGATCGACGGCTTCATGGCGCAGACCGGCTGCCCGCAGGGCACCGGCACCGGCGGCTCCGGCAAGAAGCTGAAGGCCGAGTTCAACAAGGAGCCGCATGTACGCGGCACCACGTCGATGGCGCGCGCCGCCAGTCCCGATTCCGGCGACAGCCAGTTCTTCATCTGCTTCGACGACGCCCGCTTCCTCGACAACCAGTACACGGTGTGGGGCAAGGTCACCGAGGGCATGGAGAACGTCGACAAGATCAAGCGCGGCGAGCCCGTGCAGAACCCCGACAAGATCGTCAAGGCGCGGATGGCGGCTGATGCTGAGTAAGCGCCTTTGCGGCTGTCATGCCCCGCGCAGGCGGGGCATCCAGTAATCACCGGCGGTGGTGACGACTACGATCGTGAGTACTGGATCGCCCGCCCCAGTGCGCAGTGCGCACAAGGCGGGCGATAGCAGAAGCTGGACATGCGCACCGACCTGTTCGATTTCGACCTGCCCGCCGAGCGCATCGCCTTGCGCCCGGCGAGCCCGCGCGACTCCGCCAGGATGCTGGTCGTGGAGAACGGCGGCTTGCGCGACCAGACCATCGCCGACCTCCCGCAATGGCTGAAGCCAGGTGACCAGCTCGTCGTCAACGACACCAAGGTGATCGCGGCGCAATTGAAGGGCCGCCGCATCGGCCGCGAGACCGAGCCGAAGATCGAGGCGACGCTGATCAAACGGCTCGACGGCTCGCGCTGGCAGGCGCTGGTGAAGCCGGCGAAGAAGCTCACGGCCGGCGACCGCATCCGCTTCGGCAATGAGGGCAAGGTCTGCCTGCTCGGCCATCTCGATGCCGAGGTTGAAGCCAAGGGCGGCGACGGCGAGGTGACGCTGTCGTTCTCGTTTCACGGCCCGGCGCTGGACCAGGCCATCGCCGATCTCGGCAACCCGCCGCTGCCACCCTACATCGCCTCCAAGCGCATGCCCGACGAGCAGGACCTCGCCGACTACCAGACCATGTTTGCGGTTAACGAAGGCGCGGTGGCAGCACCCACCGCGGGCCTGCATTTCACTCCGGCGCTGGAGCAGGCGCTGCGCGACCGCGGCGTCGGCGTCAACCGCGTGACGCTGCATGTCGGGGCAGGGACCTTCCTGCCGGTCAAAGTCGACGATACCGAAGGCCACAAGATGCACGCCGAGTGGGGCACGATCTCCGCCGAGACGGCGGAGCGCCTCAACGGCGCACGGAAGAACGGCGGCCGCATCGTCGCCGTCGGCACCACGTCATTGCGGCTGCTCGAGAGCGCCACGCGCGAGGACGGCACGATTCAGCCGTTCGCGGCCGAGACCTCGATCTTCATCACGCCCGGCTATCGCTTCCGTGCGGTCGATGTCCTGATGACGAATTTCCATTTGCCGAAGTCGACGCTGTTCATGCTGGTGTCGGCGTTCTCTGGGCTGGAGACGATGCAGCATGCCTATGCGCATGCGATCGCGAGCGGATACCGGTTCTATTCGTACGGCGATGCGTGCCTGTTGTTTCGGGCGTAGCGCAATCGATCACCGTCACCCTGAGGTGCTCGCCTCTTCGGCGAGCCTCGAAGGGCGACGGCCACGCTGCCGCGTCCCGCCCGTGCATCCTTCGAGGCTCCCCCAGCGCTGCTTTGCAGCGCTGGGCTCGCACCTCAGGATGACGGGTGAGTGCGTTACGCCATCACCCGCTGCGGCAGCAGCTCCGCGATCTGCACTGCGTTCAGCGCCGCGCCCTTGAGCAGTTGATCCGCCGCCACGAACATCGAGATCGAATGCCCTGAGGGATCGCTCAGATCCTTGCGGATGCGGCCGACCAGGACGTCGTCCTGGCCCGAGGCGTCGATCGGCATCGGGAAGTAGTTCCTGGCGCGGTCGTCGACCACCTTCACGCCGGATGCCCGGGCCATGATGGCGCGGACCTGGTCCTCGTCGATCGGCTTCTCGCATTCGAAGGTGATGGCCTCGCAATGGGCGCGCAGCACCGGCACGCGTACGCAGGTGACGCCGATGGCGATCTCGTCGTCCTCGAAGATCTTGCGGGTCTCCTTGATGACCTTGGTCTCTTCGTCGTTGTAGCCGGTATCAGGATCGATCGCCGTGTTGTGGTTGAAGAGGTTGAAGGCATAGGGATGCGGCATCACCTTCGGCGCATAGACCTGCCCGTTGAGATTGGCGCGGGTCGACTCGACCAGCTCCTCCATCGCGGCGGCGCCGGCGCCGGACGCGGCCTGGTAGGTCGAGATGATGACGCGCTTGATGCGGTTCTTCTGGTGGATCGGCCACAGCGGCACCAGGGCGGTGATGGCGGCGCAATTCGGGTTGGCGATGATGCCCTTGTGGTCGCGTATGCGGTTGGCGTTGATCTCGGGGATCACCAGCGGCACGTTCGGATCCATGCGGAAGGCGGAGGAATTGTCGATCACGACCGCGCCGGACTTGACTGCGATGGGTGCGAACTTCTTCGAGATGCTGCCGCCGGCGGAGAACAGCGCGATATCGACGCCTTCGAAAGAGCGCTCGGTCAGCTCCTCGATGACGACGTCCTTGCCCCGGAACGACACCGTCTTGCCGGCCGAGCGGGCGCTGGCCAGCGCCTTCAGCTTGCTGATGCGAAAGCCGCGCTTGTCCATGGTGGCGATGAATTCGGCGCCCACCGCACCGGTGACGCCGACAATCGCGACGACGGGATCGTTACTCACTTTGTCCTCCATTGCGTTTGAAATCTAGACAACAAAAAAGCCCCGGACCATCATGGGCGGGGCTTCGGTAGAGTGGATTGCGTTCTAGTCGACGACTACGCGCGCACGCCTCCCCGGGCCCCTGAGGCCGTGGTGGTTTTGGTCGTGCGTTTGGTGGTCGTGAACATGGCGGCGACTTATGCGGGAGAGTTTTGCGCCCGTCAATGGCCTTTCACCCCGGTCGATGCCGGGGCCGGACTTCCGCTATTGGGCACCGCTATTTCGCACCTGCTATTTCGTCTTGGCGCCCGGCGGTTCGAGGGTGACCTCCTTGAGATCGTCGCCACTGACGACGACGATCGAAAAATTCAGCCGGCCGCGTTCGCGCACCAGCCCGCCGCTGATCGCCTTGCCCGAGGCGGCGCGTTCGGCGACGCGCACGGCCTCGGCCAGGCGGTGCCTGATCGCACCGAGCGCCGCGAGGTTGTCACGGTCCTCGTGGTCGAGCTCGGCGAGGGGAAGTGCGGCTTCGCCGCCGACGAGTTCGCCGGTCGTCGCATTGATGGTGTGGCGCCAGATCCGGTCGTTGTGCAGGGTCTTCACCCGATACACCGGCATTCCGGAGGCCCCGTCGAAACTCACATCCGCCGTGGTGGCGCCGGCGTGCCGGGCTTCGGCAATCGACATCGCCTGGCTGATGGAGATCGACGAACTGCGGAAGCGCTCGATCTCGCGGCTGATGGCCCGGCGGTCGGCCTCGGCATCACCATCTGTGTCGCTGTGAAAGGCGTTGGCGGTCGGCGTGCCAGCGGAGACGATTGCCCGGGCCGGTGCGGCGATGAGGAGCGCGGACAAGGCGGTCGCAAGCAATTGCGAGACATGTCGTCTGGCTGTCGTCATGCTCGAAACCCTCGGCCAGCGAGTGTGCCGGATGATCGTAAAGAATTCGCGGCCGGCCTTGGGCGTCGGCCGGCCGCGGAACGTCGTGGCAGGGCTGTACCCGGCACGGCGATCTAGCGGTACGGGCCACCTTTGGGGCTGGTGAAAAAAGCGGTCCGTATCGCTTGTAACTAAACCATACCGTATCGTTTTATTTTGGTCAACGGCGCAGGCAGGTCCACGGGGGGAAAGCAGGTAATCTCACGGAATTGTCAGCGCGTGGGGCGTCGCCGCGATGAGCCTTTGGTGGTGTCCTGGACGCGGTCGGCAGGTCCCAGCGCACCGGCGAGGAACAGCTTGATGGCCGCGCGCATGCGCTTCTCGGCGGGCTTCATCTCGAGCGCCGTTCCGAACGTCGCCAAGCGGTGGGTGTGACCGACGACCACGTCGAGAAACACCTCGGCGGCAATGGTGGTGTCCTCGACGTCGAGCGCGCCCTGCGCCACCAGACGGTCGAAGAAGCGCGCGGTGGTGTCGACCGCCTTGAGCCAGCCTTCCTCCTTGCCGAGCTTGGCGACGTCGGGGAAGTTGATGGCCTGCGACGTCATCATGCGGCTGAACGCGACGGCGTCGGGCCCGCAGGTGAACGTCAGCATCTCGCGCCCGATCTCGACCAGGCGCTGCTCGACCGAGATGTCGGAGGCGCTGGAGAGCTGCGTCTCGGCGGCGGCCGACAGCGGCGCAAGCCAGCGTGCGATCTCGCGCCTCAGCACGGCGGCAAACAGGCCGCGCTTGTCGCCATAGCGGGAATAGACGGTGGGTTTGCTGACCCGGGCCGCTTCCGCGACCGCGTCGAGCGAGGTGGCATCGAAGCCGCGGTCCAGGAATAGCCGGGTGGCGACCTCGATCAGCCGCTGGTCGCGCTCGATGGCCGCGGATTTCGTCGGCCGGCCGCCACGGGATTTCGGTACCTCGCGCCGCGGCACAGCCGGTTTTGTCCTGGTCGCAGTCAATCCCATGCCCACTGATTCCTGCGCGTTTCTGACAGTCGTTTCTATATCGCGCAGGAGCCGGGGCGTCATGGCGAATCTGGCCGAATTGGCCGTATCGTCAACTGTTTCGGCCGGCGCCTCGTTCCGTCTCACGGCACCGTCGAGCTCCAGGCCTGACCGGCAGCGGCCTTGTCATATCCGTATTGGTAGAGCGCCCGCATGTAGCCGGTGTCGAATCCTTCCGAGGGCGGCGCCGGGTACTCGCGTGCGATGTAGGAGAGGTGGAAGCCGAGACGGTTGCGCTTGGCGAAATCATAGGTCGAGAAGATGATCGAGCGCGTCTGCGACTGGGTGATCGCTGACAGGCTGCGCGAGGCGACGTCGATGGTGCCGTTGGAGACGAGCTCGAAATTGCGTTCGATCTTCTTGTTGACGAGGATGTAGATGTCCATCTTCGCGCTGCCCGGCAGCCGGCTGCCTTGGAACAGCAGGGCTTCCGGCAGCGTCAGCACCGGGGCGGTCACGCCGCCGTCGACATGCATCTCCTGAAACTTGCGGCCCTCGCCCTCGGCGTCGATCATGATCGGCGGAAATACCAGGGGAATACTGGCGGAGGCCGCCATCACGTCGCGAAACAGTTTGAGCGCCTGGGGCGTGCCGACCGCGGCGATCTTGCCCATGTCCCAGATCGCGGTGCGCTGGGTGTCGAGATCGGTCGTCACCACAAGCAGCTTCCGGCCCTTGGCATTCTCGCGCGCGACTTGCGCCATGACCTCCGGCCCGACATAGCGCGCCACCAGCTCGCGCAGCCGCGTGTTGCCGAACAGGCCGGATCCGAACAGCACGCGCATGATGCTCGGATCGCTCAACAGGCTCTCGGCGATGCCGCTGGTATAGACCTCCTTCAGCGTGTCGTCGTATTGCGAGCCGAGATACGCAAACGGCGCGATCAGGCCGCCGGTGCTCACGCCCGAGACGACGGAGAAGGTGGGGCGGGTTCGGGCCGCGCTCCAGCCGTTGAGAACGCCGACGCCGTAAGCGCCATCGGCACCGCCGCCGGACAGCGCCAGATAGGACTTCGTTGCGGTGCCGGTGTCCTTCTCGTAGCTGAATTTGGTGACGGGGTCGTTGGCGTAGCGCCGGAGGCCGTCGATATCGAGCACGCGCGACGTGCTGGCTTCCGCGGCTGTGTAGGGCGTGCGGGGCAGGGAAGTGCAGGCGCCGAGCGCCAGGCTGCACGTCAGAAGCTGAAATGCGGTCAGGCGTGCGCCTGCCTGTCTTTTCCGGCCGGGCGAGCGGCCGGACTTGTCAGTCGAACCTGAAGGGAAGGGCATTGTCGGTGGCTGGCGATCACGCATCTACCGCCGCCGGCAATTTGCCGCGGCATCTCGTCCAGCCCCACCGGTAAAACTACACGGTATCGTTTTGTTTAGCAAGGGCCGCGGCGCGAAATGACTGCGTCAGTTCTGTCCCAGTCTGAGGCACGGGGTGCCAGAGCGCGGACCGGGCGGGTTGATCGGCTTCCTCTGACACGCAATAAGCACGGCCATGAATCCGAACCATGATCTTCCCAATCACTTTGAATTGCTCGGCACCGACGGCGCCGCGCGCACCGGGCGCCTGACCACGCCTCACGGCGTGGTGCGCACGCCCGCCTTCATGCCGGTCGGTACCGCCGGTGCGATGAAGGGCATGCACTGGCGCGAGGTGCGCGATGCCGGCGCCGACATCGTGCTCGGCAACACCTATCATTTGATGCTGCGTCCGAGCGCCGAGCGGATCGCAGCGCTCGGGGGCCTGCAGAAATTCACCGGCTGGAACGGGCCGATGCTGACGGATTCCGGCGGCTTCCAGGTGATGTCGCTGTCGGACCTGCGGAAGGTCACCGAGAACGCCGTCACTTTCCGCTCGCATATCGACGGCGCCAAGGTAGAGCTGTCGCCGGAGCGCTCGATCGAGGTGCAGCGCCTGCTCGGCTCCGACATCGCGATGCAGATGGACGAGTGCGTACGGTTGCCGGCGGAGCGCGCCGACATCGAGCGCGCCATGCAATTGTCGCTGCGCTGGGCCGAGCGCAGCAAGCGCGCCTTCGAGAGCGCGCCCGACGGTTACATGCTGTTCGGCATCGTGCAGGGCGGCGACGTGCCAGAGCTTCGCCATGCGAGCGCGCAGGGCCTCGTCGCGATCGGCTTCCATGGTTATGCGATCGGCGGCCTCGCCGTCGGCGAGCCGCAGGCGGTGATGCTGGCGATGATCGACGAGACCGCACCATTGCTGCCGAAACAGCGCCCGCGTTATCTGATGGGCGTCGGCACGCCCGACGACATCCTCGAGGCCGTCAAGCGCGGCATCGACATGTTCGATTGCGTGATGCCGACCCGCAATGGCAGGCACGGCGTCGCCTTCACGCGCTTCGGTCAGGTGAATTTGCGCAATGCGCGCCACGCCGACGATCCCCGTCCGCTCGATGAGGAGAGCTCATGGCCGTCGGCGCGCACCTGTGCGCGCGCCTATCTGCATCATCTCGTCAAGGCGGGCGAGACGCTCGGGGCGATGCTGCTGTCCGAAATCAATATCGCCTACTACCAGTTCCTGATGCAGGGCATCAGGGACGCGATCGCGCAGGGAAGGTTCGAGGAGTTCTATCAACGGACGCGCGCGGACTGGGCGAGGGGCGATATCGCCCCGCGCTAGATCAATGGTCCAGACTCAATTGCACACGATCCGCTGCTTGACGGCGTGCTTGGTGACGAAGCCGTAGCCGCAATTGTCGCAGGTCCAGAGATAGCTGATGACGTGGTCCGAGACATAGGCGGATGCTTCGGCGGCGACCATGGAGTCGGCGCAGACGGGACAGGTCGGCAACTCGCTGCAACGCGGATCACGCCTTAGCGCTACGGTCGACATCACTTCAGCGACTGCTGACATCGTGGTGACCTCCCTGCTTCGAGACCTAAGTCTAACATAAGCAGAATCAGTTGACGAGGTCGCAACACAAATGCGTTGGTTTTCTGCTAATTAAGGCTCACGCGATTTTGCGATGCAGCGTATTTAACATGTGCCGCATTCTCGCTTGCGTGTCGCCACAGGCTGTCCGTAACTGCGCAAGAGCCGCGACAGAAGTGAAGTTTGTCGCCACAGGAGTTCGTCATGGACGCATCGTCCACCACTGGTGCAGCGCACCAACCCGGCCGCGGCCGGATCTATGACTCGATCGTCGACGCTTTCGGCAATACGCCGACCGTGCGGTTGCGCCGGCTGCCCGGCATGCACGGCGTGAATGCGACCATTTTGGCAAAACTTGAATATTTCAATCCTGCCGCGAGCGTGAAGGACCGCATCGGCGTGGCCATGATCATCGCGATGGAGAAGGCGGGTATCGTCAAGCCGGACACCGTGTTGATCGAGCCGACCTCCGGCAATACCGGCATCGCGCTCGCCTTCGTGGCGGCTTCGCGCGGCTACCGGCTCAAGCTGGTGATGCCGGAATCGATGTCGATCGAGCGGCGCAAGATGCTGGCTTTTCTCGGTGCCGAACTGGTGCTGACGCCGGCGGCGCAGGGCATGAAGGGCGCGATTGCCGCCGCCGAGGAGCTCGTGAAGACGACGCCGAACGCGGTGATGCCGCAGCAGTTCAAGAACCTCGCCAATCCCGAGGTGCACCGCCGCACCACCGCGGAGGAGATCTGGAACGACACCGGCGGCAATATCGATTTCTTCGTGGCCGGCGTCGGCACCGGCGGCACTATCACCGGCGTCGGCCAGGTGCTCAAGCCGCGCAAGGCCGACTTGCGCGTCGTCGCGGTCGAGCCGGAGGAGAGCCCGGTGCTGTCGGGCGGACAACATACGCCGCACAAGATCCAGGGCATCGGCGCCGGCTTCGTTCCTGACATCCTCGACCGCGCCGTGATCGACGAGATCGTGAAGATCAACTCGACGACGGCGATCGAGACCTCGCGCGCGCTGGCGCGGCACGAGGGCATTCCGGGCGGCATCTCCTCGGGCGCCGCGATCGCCGCCGCACTCGAGATCGGCAAGCGGCCGGAAGCGGCGGGAAAGACCATTCTGGCGATCGTACCGTCCTTCTCCGAGCGGTATCTTTCGACAGCATTGTTTGAGGGAATCTAACGCATGGCGGATCAACCACCGAGGCGGCCGCGCACGCTTGGCGATGCCAGGACGGAGGCCGAGGCGGCGTTCAAGAAGGTGACGGCCAAGGTCGCGGTCGCGCCGCCGAAGCCCAACGTGGCGCCGGGGGTCAGGGAGCAGGTGACGCTGCGCATCGACCAGGACGTGCTGGAGTTCTTCCAGGCGGGCGGCCCGGGTTGGCAAGACCGCATCAACGAGGCGCTGCGCAAGGCCGCCGGGAAGTAGGCGTTCGGCGCTCACGGCGAGCATGACCAACGAAAAAGCCCGGCGTGAGCCGGGCTTCTGTCGCTCGTAACGGGTCTTGCCTCAGCGGCGGAACATGCCGCCCATCATGCCGCCGACGACGCCGCCGACAAAGGCTGCGCCGGCATCGCCGCCGCCGCTGTTGCGATGCTGGGCCGGTGGTGCGCTCTGGGCCTGGGGAGCACGCCGGGCCGGCTTCGGGCTGTCGTCGCTCGCGGTGGCCGGGGCAGCCACGATCTCGGAAAGCAGGGCCTTGTGCTGGAGCTTGTTGAGGTAGCCGGTCGACGGGTAACCGCGGGCGGCCTGCCAGCGCTTCAGCACGGTGCGGGTGTCGTCGTTGAACACGCCGGTCACCTTGGTGTCGAAGCCGAGCCCGGTCAGGCGGCGCTGCACGTCGCGGCGCTGGCCCTTGTCGAGGCCGATCTGGTCCTCGGTGAGCTGGGTCGAGTCATCGGTGAAGGTCGCGGGATCGATACCGGAGTTGAGGTTGCGGGTCGCGGTGGACGGGCCGCTCTTGATCGCCGCAAGCCGCGCCAAGGCCAGCGCCTTGAACTGGCCGTTCGGATAGGCCGAGAGATAGGCGTTGAGCTCCTCCGGCTTGTTGGACTCCTTGACCGAGCGCCAGTACTCGAGCTCGACTCCGTCAGAGCTGCTGACCGCGGCCGGCACGACGCCGGAGGCGGTCGGTGCCGCGTTCGCAACCTGGGTCGTCTGCGACGGGTTGAGATAGACCGCGCCGATCAGGTTGGTATGTCCCCACGGCAGCTGGCCCTTGCGGGTCTCCTCGTTGACCTGGGCGCGCACCGACGTCATCGCCTGCTGGATCTCGACGCCGGGCTTGGTGATGTTGTCGATCAGCGCGCGGGTGAAGGGGCTGTTGTTGCCCTCCTGGCCGTCGAGCGCGGTCTGGCCCGGCCCGGTGGCGAAGGCGATCAGCGTGCCTTCGCCGGACTTCATCTCCGCAAGGCCGCTCTGCACGTTGACGCTGCGGGTCGCGGAGTTCGACTTGATCTTGGCGGCGAACGGGTTGTCGCGGCAGGCGTCGAGGAAGACGAGCTTGACCTTGGCGTCGCCCATGGTCTGTTCGAGCGTCAGGTCAATGTTGATGGCTGCGCCGAGCTTGACGTCCATCTCCGATTTGATGTCGGCATCGACAGGCAGAAGATAGTTGCTGCCGCTGACGGCGATGCCGTGGCCGGCGTAATAGAACACGGCGACGTCGGAGCCCTGCGCCTTGCGGCCGAAATCCAGCAGCTTCTCGGTCATCTGGTCGCGGGTGAGGTTGGATCCTTCGATCACCTCGAAGCCGACATTGCGCAGCGTCGATGCCATCGCCTTGGCGTCGATCGGCGGGTTCGGCAATTGCGCGACGTTCTTGTAGGAGCCGTTGCCGACGACGAAAGCGACGCGGCGGTCGGCCTTCGCGGCACTAACCGACAGCGCCATGCACATCAGCGAAGCGAGGAGGGTAAGATAGCGCATCTGAAATCCCCAGAATCGAATTGCAGGCAGCAACAAATTGGCAACGAACTTACACGAAGTGCCCGACTTCGTGCCACCAAAACGGCGGTCCGGTGCGTGCAACCCGCTGCTGTGTGGCCGAATGTGCACGATAGGAGTACCTCCCAACGTGATCCAAATCACACGGCTACTTCGTTTTGTCGCGCGAGGCCGTGTCAGGTTCACTGTGCGCGGGCGGGAACCGCGGGCGCCGGCTTCAAATTCAGGAGATTGCCGCACAGGATCAGCACGGCACCGAGCACGGTCCAGGAGTCGAGCCGCTCGGAATACAGCAGCCAACCGACCGTCGCTGTCAGGGGGACCCGGAGGAAGTCCATGGGAACCACGATCGTTGCGTCGGCATATCGAAGCGCGCTGGCAAGGCAATAGTGCGAGAAAGTGCCGCACACGCCGATGACGAAGAGCCATCCCCAAAGGGGGGCTGACGGCCACGTCCAGACGGCGAACGTCGGCAGCAGGCCCACGACCATTTGCACGATGATCATCCAGAACAGGATCGACAAGGCGCTCTCGGTCCGGGTCAGCGACTTCGCCAGGATCATCGAGACGCTGAAGCCGATCGCAGCTCCAAGCGCGATCAATTGGCCCGGATTGATCTCGCTGGTGGCGGGCCGCACGATCATGACGACGCCGACGATGCCGAGCACGACGGCGGCGATCTTCCAGGCCGTCATGCGTTCAGACAGGAACGTTGCGGCCAGCAGCGCAGTCCAGATCGGCATCGTGAACTCGATCGCCACCACCTGGCCGATTCCGATCAGCGTCAGTGCGTAGAACCAGCCGAGTTGCGCGAAATAATGCACCCCGTTGCGCGCAAGGTGCTGGGGCAGGCGTCTGGTCGCGACCGCCTTGAAGCCGCCGGCGCGGTAGATGAACGGCAGGAGCAGCGTGAGACCGATCACCGAACGCACTTCCATGATCTGGAAGACGTTGAGCTCACGCGTGGTCTCGCGTCCGGCAACGGCCATGACCAGCATCAGCGACAGCCAGCCGGCCATCCACAAGGCAGCCATCGTTTTGGACGGTGTCGCGCTCATTGAGGCGGGTGCGGGGGAATGTGAAAGGACGGGAATGTGAAAGGACGGCCGGTATCGGCGACATCGCCGCCGTTTGCAACGGCAAATCCGCGGATGCAGCGATGCAGGACGACGTGCTAAGGCATCAACGAACAACGACAAAAAACGGGAGAACTTCGCTCATGCAGATCCTTCAGCCGGCCGAATGGAAAAAACCGCGCGGCTTCTCTCACGGCGTTGTGGCGGAAGGCCCTGGCCGCTGGGTGGTTCTGGCCGGCCAGACCGGCGGCGACGAGGCCGGCAATTACGCGCCCGACATGGCGGCGCAGGTCGGAACCGCGCTGAAGCGGATCATCAAGCTCCTCGGCGAGGCCGGTGCCGGTCCCGAGCACGTCGTCCGCCTGACCTGGTACCTGACCAGCCGCAGCGAATATGAGGCGGCCGGTGCCGGCATCGGCGCGGCCTGGAAGGAAACGCTCGGGCGCAATTTCCCGCCATCGACGCTGCTCTACATCGCCGGTCTCGTCGATGAGCGGGCCAAGGTCGAGATCGAGGTCACGGCGTTCGTGCCGGGCGCGTAAAAAAATCGATCCGGCGCGGGCGACGGATCGATTGTCGGATCGTTTGCGGTCTTACTTCGACAGCGTGATGTTGGCGCCGCGGAACTGGCTGTCCGCGCGCATGGTGACGGTCTGCTTGCTGCCGCTCGTCTTCAGCGCGATGTTGGCGTTGAAGCCGGCGGTGGAGGCCACCAGTTCGTAGCTCCCGCCACCGCCGCGGCCCTGGAGCGAGCCGGAGATGTTGCGGCTGGCCTCGGACCAGCTGCCGGTGATGGCGCTGCCTTCGGCCCTGACGTTGGCTCCGAGGTTGAACTTGTAGGCATCGCTGGCACAGGTCAGCGACATCTCCATGGTCGGGCCGATCGGGGCGTATTTGGCCCGGCAGCGGATTCGCTCGGTCGAGCCGTCGTCCAGCATCACCGTGCCGCCGCCGCTCCAGCTGCCCGCCAGTGGGGCGAAGGGGCCGGACTGGGCCTTGCTGTCCGTGTTGGCGATCCCTGCCGCAAACAAAACAGCGGCCGTGATCAGCAGCCGCCGGTTCCGGGCGCGAACCTCGATTGGTTTATTGGCGCGATGCTTCCCACCGCCCGCTGCACGGTATGCCTGCAGATGCTCCATTCCACTTTCCCGATCCGGCGTTGCCGTTGAGTTGACCGTTGGCATATGCACCATTGATCGAAACTTTCACAAGTCCCCCGTTACCGATGGTGCCGGAAACGTTAGCGCCGGGCGCGGTGATCCTGCCGTCGGCAACCGTCAGCATGGAGCTTGCGGTCGGCTCGCAGGTGCCGCTCTTGGTGACGATGACGACCTGCCAGTTGCCGTCGTAGGGGCTCTGGGCGAAGGCGGGGGCGGCGAGGGTGCCGGTCAAAACCGAAGCGGCACAAAACGCCGCGATGCGACCAAAACGCATGAATTCCGTCCTTGAATTTGTCTGATATGCTGACGCTTATTCGGACGAAATGTGACGGAAATTTGTTGCGATGCCAAATCGAAAATTGTTCCTGTGGAAACAATGGTTTATTTGCGTTGCCCACCCAATTTTCGAAGCGGAATCAAGGCCGCTCCACGTTAAGGGTAAACGTCAGGAAAGACTCGGCGCGGAGGTCGCGAACTGCTCGTCCTGAGTCTTGGACGGAAGCGCCTTGTGGACCTTGGCATAGTCGACCACGTCGGCCAGCAATTTGAGGCCGAGCGGAGCGAGCGCGCGCTCCCAGAGCTCGCGGGCGGTCTCGCCCTTCCTGACGAAGCACCAGTCCTGGGCGGCGATGGCGCCGGCGTCCATACGGTCGGCGAGATGATAGATCGTGCCGCCGGCGATCGGATCGCCTTCCTTGATCGTCCATTCCACGGCGGCCTTGCCGCGGTGGCGCGGAAGCAGCGAGGGGTGATAGCCGATCCCGCCGAGTTTGGCGGCCGCAAGCGCGTCCTGGCCGATCCGGGCGTGGCTGTGCGCCGTGATGATCAGATCGGTATCGGGAGCAATTTCGGAGGCCACCACCAGCTTCGGATTCGCCTGGACCGCGACCTCGATGCCGGCCGCCTTGGCGGTCGCGGCGAGGCGATCCTCGGCGTCGGCGACGACGACCCGGACGATCGAGACGCCGTGCTCCCGGAGCATGTTCAGGGTGGTCACGCCGAAATGGCGGGAGCCGACGAGGGTAATGCGCATGGGTGTCCGATCCGGTCTCGCAACTGCGTCATCCCCCGATAACACGTCCGGACGGCCTGTCACCAGCCGCGCGGCGTTTGCGCCGGTTATCAACAATGTGCCGGCGCGGACGCGATGAATTCCGCGATTGCGCAAGTGGCCGTTCCGGTGCTCCATACGCGGGTTGGACGGCTCGGGAGCGAGTGCATGCGGGGCGCCTGGCTTTTCGTTTTTGCGGCACTGATTGTGGCATCTCCGGCCCATGCCGGCGGGCCGTACCCCGCTGTGCCACCCGAGACCGGGGTCGCGCCGTTCGTGGGGCCGAGCTGGGGCGCCTATCGTTGCGTCGGAGGGCCGGTCACCAATTTCTATCACGATGCCTATTACGGTGAGGAGCCGCCGGCGCTCTATCGTGGCTACGCTTACCGGCCGTACTACCGCTACGGCGCCTATCGCAGACATCCACGCACCTATTTCTGCGTCGTGGACTGAAGTGCGCGTTGCCGTGCCGCCACGGTGGGCGGCAAGCTGCCGATAAAGTCGGTTCCTGTGTTTCTTTTTTAACAGAGGCAAGCCGGGCCGGCTGGTAAGAGAGCGCCTACCGGGGCTGGCGACATTTCAACCCGCATCCGTTTTTAAACCCGGCTCGGGCCGCTGGCGCACTCGTCAGCGGCCTTTTCAATGCCGCGCATCACGACTTCGTCCGGCGGTAACACGATCTCAACCAGACTGGCGTATCGACGAATCCGTCGCGGATTTGTATTGCGTACCGCGACACCGAAATTGTCCCGCCGGCCTTCGCGCGCCGCGCGGGCGTTTTCGCCGGGACAGATTTTGATGCCGAGCGCAATTGAGCAGATCGTCGACAGCTATGTGCGGCTGAAGAACCGGCGCGGGCTCGACGAGTTGATGATGCACAGGCAGCGGCTCGCGGTCGATCTGAAGAGCAGGTCCGGCTATGATTTCAGCCTGCCGATCGGCCAGATCGACGAGGAGATCGCGATCATCGAGGCCGGCCTCAGCCGGCTCAAGGCGGAAAATCCCAAAACGGTCTAGCGGGGGCCGCAAGGCGAACGCCCGCGAGGACGGGTGACGACGCTTTGCCGCAGTCCGGGACCGGTTCATGCATGGTTCAGGCCGGCCATGTCTCAATGCCCGGGTCGTTTCGTGGGACACGAATCCTGCTAAGGCTTGTCCCCGTGATCTGGAGGAGACGTCATGATTGAGCTTGCGCTGGCCGGCCTGCTGGCATTTGCAACCGTGCCTGCGGCATCGCCGGCACCTATGGTGGAGCAAGTTCAGTTCAGGGCCGCTCCGGGCGGACGATGCCCGGACGGCTATGATTTCAACCACTCGAACGGCCGCTGCTATCCCAACGATTATCATGCGCCGGGTGTCTACACCGGGGCGCCCGGACGCGGCCGCGGACAACGCGGCGGGCTCTGCCCGGACGGCTACGACTACAATTACTCGAACGGCAGCTGCTATCCGAACGGGGCGCACGGGCCCGGCGCTTACGGGCGTCCCGAAGCCTACGGACGACGTGGCGGGCTCTGTCCGGACGGCTACGATTACAACTATTCGAGCGGGCAGTGCTATCCGAACGGCGCACGCGCTCCCGGCATGTACGGGCGATAGTCGGTCGCCGTGCCGAGGCGGGCGCGCTCAGTCGCGCCGGCCGCCGTCGATCACCGTGAACAGCGGCCGCGCCGGGGTCGGCTCGACCAGCAATTCCTCCACCAGCGCGGTAGCTGCGTCGACATATTTGCGTGTCGGTTTGTCGAGAGGGCGCTTGGCCTCGTCATCGAGTGCGATCTTTGCGGCTTCGACCAGCTTGCGCATGCGCGCAGCGTGGTCGTCGCCCGCCGTCAGCGTCGCGCGCGCCAGCGAACGCAGCACGAACAGCTCGCCCTCGAGGCGGAGCAGGCGGTCGTTGAGCCTGGTAAGGACGGCGTTGAGGTCGGCCATGTCTGCTGTTCGGCGCGGAGGTTCCATCCTGATCTAGCGGCGATCGGTGAACGGAGTCCAAACGGCACCGGTGCAATTGGGCCGATCCTTCATCACGCGGCAGTCCGCGCTAGATAGTCGCGCGCGAAGGCGAGATACCAGTCCAGGCAGGCGGGGTTGGCCATCGCTTCCTTGTTGATGACGTTCTCGACGGGGTGGCCGAGCAGGAGCTTCTTGATCGGCAACTCCTGCTTCTTGCCGGAGAGGGTGCGCGGGATCTCGGCGACGGCAAAGATCTCGTTCGGGAGGAATCGGCGGGAGAGGCCGGTCTCGATCGCCTTGTTGATTTTGGCCTGCATCGCGCCGTCGAACACCACGCCCTCACGCAGCACGACGAACAACGGCATGTAGCTGTCGCGGCCGAGATATTCGAGGTCGACGACGAGGCTGTCGAGCACCTCCGGCAGCGCCTCGATCGCGGAATAGAGCTCGCTGGTACCCATGCGCAGGCCATGGCGGTTGATGGTGGCATCGCTGCGGCCATAGATGATGCACGATCCATCAAGGTTGACCTTGAGCCAGTCGCCGTGCCGCCACACCGGTCCACGGCCGCTGCCGTCGAAATTGTCCGGATAGGTCTCGAAATAGCTGGCGCGATAGCGGGCACCGTCCTTGTCGTTCCAGAAATACAGCGGCATTGACGGCATCGGCTCGGTGCAGACGAGCTCGCCGACCTCGCCCGTGACGGCACGGCCCTGTTCGCTGAAGGCTTCGACGGCCGCGCCCAGCAGGCGGCATTGCATCGCGCCCGGCGTCTGCGGCAGCTCGCGATTGCCGCCGATGAAGGCGCCCGCGAAATCGGTGCCGCCGGAGATATTCGCCCACCAGATGTCGGCCTGCGCCCTGCTGCCGTTGCTCTGCGACAAGGCTGCGAAGCGTTTGTTGAAGTGGCTTTGCGTGTCGGCGCTGAGCGGTGAGCCGGTCGAGCCGAGGCAGCGCAGCCGCGACAGATCGCCGGCGGCGGCAAGATCGACCTCGGCCTTGGCGCAGTTGGCGAAGAACGCCGCACCCGCGCCGAAGAAGGTCGCTTTCGACTGCGCCACGAAACGCCACAGCGTGGTCCAGTCCGGCTTGTCCTTTGCACCGCCGGGGCTGCCGTCGAAGATGCAGCAGGTGGTGCCGCTGAGGAGGCCGCCGACCTGCGAATTCCACATGATCCAGCCGGTCGACGAGTACCAGTGATAGCGCTCGCCGAACGAATTCGGGTGATAGGAGCAGCCGATGTCGTTGTGCAGGCCGAGCAGCGCCAGCACCACGATGACGATGCCGCCATGGCCGTGCACGATCGGTTTCGGCAGCCCGGTGGTGCCGCTGGAATAGACGATCCAGAGCGGATGATCGAACGGCAGCCACATCGGCTCGAACGCATCGATCGGATCGCTCGTCCTCGCGAGGATATTCGAGAGCTGAGCTTCCGGTGCGGCAGGCGCAACGGTCTCGCTGTGCAGGATGACATGCTCGACCGTCGGCAACGCACGCCGCAGCTCCGCAACGACATCTCGGCGGTCGTGCCGCCGGCCTGCATAAGTGACGGCGTCGCAGGCGATCAGCACTTTGGGTTCGATCTGCTTGAAGCGGTCGATCACGGCGGGCGCGGCCATGTCGGGCGCACAGACACTCCAGACCGCACCGACGCTGGCGCTTGCGAGAAATGCAACGATGGTCTCGGGGATATTGGGCAGATAGGCCGCGACGCGGTCGCCGGGCTTGATGCCCTGGTCCTTCAGGTGTAGCGCGAGCGCGGCCGCCTTGCGCCGCAATTCCGGCCAACTCGTCTCCGTCAGCCTGCCGTCTTCACCGGCGCTGACGATCGCGGGCAGGCCGGCGGCATCGGCCGCCGCGACATGCCGGAACACCTGCCGGGCATAATTGACATGCGCGCCCGGAAACCAGACCGCGCCTGGCATCCTGCGCTCGGCGAGCACGGCCGCGAACGGCGTCGGCGATTGCAGGTCGTAATAATCCCAGATGCTGCGCCAGAAGCCGTCGGGATCGCGCACCGACCATCGCCGCATGTCCTCGTAATCAGCAAAAGTGAGGCCGCGCTGCTCGGCGAGCCAGTTGCGGTAGAGGGCGATCTGGGGAACGAAGGCTGCGGTCATTGCGTGTCGACTTCAATTGCGGGAGGGCGAGTTTAGCCGGTGTCGTCGCGGAGCAGAAGCCGCTGTACCTCGACCCTGCGCAACGGCAAGGCGCTCGCCGCCGAGCCCGGCCTGATGCCGCGCGGCCGGCCCTGAATGCTCGCGTTCAGACGCCCTCAGACCAAAATCTGGAAAACAACCCCATGCACAGTAGCGGGGACATTGAACGCATTCGGCAATTTCGATTGCTGCCAGGCAGCCCTTCCTGGACGTGGTCTGACGCGACCAGCTCACGGATATCGACGGCACGTCGCACTGCGTGGTCCGGATTTGACACGTCGGGCAATACACTGGCAGAGTGGCATCATCGAGAAATTCGTAACACCCGCGCGGAGACATCCGCCGCGGGTTTTTTCATGTCGGAGCAGCTGCCATGATCAAGAGATCGCTCCATGAGAGGTGCAGGTAAGAGCGTTCTGCTCCGATCCGGTGCAGGCTTTCCCCGGGCCACGAGCAGATGGAGCTTGAACAATGGGAAATTGAGCGGCTGCGGCGCGAGGTCGCCAAGCAAGATGTCCTGTCCAGTTGCCAGATCCGATCTTCGGCGCTCCAAAGCGCCAAAGATCCGATCGGTACAAATTGCCGAGGGAATTACGCCACCTGCCGGCGCCCCAGCTTCTCAAGAACCGGGAAGATGGCCGAGGGCTCCGGGCGTTTGGTGTAGTCGGCGTTCACCTCGGCGTAGGCGATCGTGCCATCCTGCGCGATGACATAACGGGCGGGCATCGGCAGGGTCCAGCTGTCCTCGCCGTTGAACTGCGTCAGGTCCGCTCCAAGCGCCTTTTGAACCTCACGCAGATAGTCCGGCAGCGTCCAGCGAACGCCGAACCGCGCGGCGATTTCTCCGCCATGGTCGCCGAGGATCGGGAATCCCAGTCCGTTCAGTCGCTGCGATTTGCGGCTGTTGGGCGCCGTCTGCTGCGAGATCGCAACCAGGGTCGCGCCGCGGGACTCGATGTCCAAACGGGCTTCCTCCAGCGCGCTCAGGTCGAAGTTGCAAAACGGACACCAGGCACCGCGATAGAACGTAACCACCAGCGGTCCTTTGGCGAGCAGCGCCTTGGAAGACACCGGATTGCCGTCCGGATCTGGAAGGACGAACTCCGGCGCGACGTCCCCGACTTTCAGTGCGCGGCTCGGCGCACCGGATGCGATCAGTTCGTCGGTGGCGCGGTGCAGCACTTCAACTGCCGCCGGCGGCGCGAGGTTGTTGTCGAATTCGAATTTCAGCGCGTCGAGCTTGCCTTGCAATGGCAGGCCGGATTTCGCGATCGTGGCGAGGGTCTCCTGAAGCGTCATCGTATGTCTCCTGGTCGGTCCAGCGACATCGCTGGCGTAGCGCCTGAATGAGCTATTCCCAATCATTGCAGAAGACGGCCTGAGGCAATAATATATATGCCTAATCGGAATATATGGAGAGGCAATATGGACCGGCTGCACGCGATGGAAGTGTTTGTCCGTACCGTCGAGACCGGCTCGTTCTCGGCTGCCGCGCGTGATTTGCGGATGGGGCAGCCGGCTGTGTCGAAACTGGTGGCGGCTCTGGAGGATCACCTCCAGGTGCGGCTTCTCGTCCGCTCAACACGCCAACTTCACCCCACTGAGGCGGGTCAGGCCTTTTATGAGCGCGCGCGCCGTACCTTGGCGGAGGCCGATGAGGCCGAGACTGCGGCCCGCGGGCTGGGCAAAGGGCTCGACGGACGACTGCGTGTCTGTGCGTCCGTCACCTTTGCGAGATTGCACATAGTCCCAAGGATCGGCGCGTTCCTGGACGGACACCCCAATCTTCGCGTCGATTTCGTCATGGACGACCGCTACATTGATTTGATGGGGGAGAATATCGACGTGGCCCTTCGGGCGGGCGAGCTACCTGATTCCAGCCTGACCGCACGTAAACTCGCGACGTGCGAGCGATCGGTAGTGGCGAGCCCGGCCTATCTCTCGCGAATGGGCACACCATCTGCTCCCAGTGATCTGCTCGCTCACACTGCAATTGTCTACACACAGGGCCTGGTAGCGGAGGAATGGCGTTTTCGCGGCGCAACAGCAGATACGTCCGTGCGTATCCCCACACGGCTCTCGTTCAGTGCGGCCGAGGGAGTCCGTGAGGCGGTGATTGCCGGTCTTGGCCTCGCGATCAGCTCCCGCTGGATGATGGAACCTGAGCTCGAGAGTGGGAGCGTTGTTCGGGTGCTTACCGAGTGGAAGCTTCCGAGCGCCGACTTGTGGGCACTCTATCCCAGTGGGAGACTGCCGACGGCAAAGGCGCGCGCCTTCGTCAACTGGTTTGAAGAGAGCTTTTCAACGATCTAGCCATCAGCCAGCCGGCGCTTCCGCCATGACGGCGCAACTCACCAGACGCTGCATCCAGGATGTTGCGAAGCTACCCATTCCGCTCAAGCCCCGTGTCGGAGTGTCTTCATTGCGTTGCTCCTCAGAGATTGACGTCGTCTTCCTGGTTCAAGCCTTCGTGCCCGTGCAGGGCTCGGCGCTGCCCTTCAGCATGATCCCTCGCGGATGCTAAAAATGCGCGCCTCCGTCTCCGACGAGAGGCCCGGGCATAGCCAACTGGATATGCGCACTGCGACGACTGTGTCGATCTGCAAAGGATCCGCTGCCATGATGGTCGCGTGCTGCCGCGCGGGTGAGAAAACACGACCTTCGGCCAGTGTTCGTCAGTGTATTTCTTGACCCAACCTGCAAACGTCAGCATCTGCGGATGTTCTCGCCGCACCTCGGCAATGTTCGCTTTGAAGCCCTTCTCACGGATCCAGGTGAACATGTCCAAGAACTCCTTCGGCATCGCCCTCTTGGCCAAGAACGCGGGAATCGGCGCCACCCATGGCTTCTTTCCGGTGACGGTCTTGAAGGTCCTGACGATGTCGTTGATGCTCAACTGATCGCCGGCGAGCAGAATGACCCATCCGGTGTATTTCTCGGTCGGGGGCGGCAACGATGACGAGCGTGATCAAGAGCTGCCAGACACCCATTCTGATTGCCGGTAGTGGCCGGCGCCAGCCTTACCACCCGGCGCCTGCCCAGCGCCGGCCGAACACCGGCGGCCTCGTCTTCACCGCCTGCCAGCCGAAGAAGTGATGCTTCCCCGACCAGGCGTGCACCTCGCCGCTGCAGATGCTGCATTTGAAATGGCCTGAATGCGGCTCGACGTGCTCCTCCCGTGTCGCGGTGTAGTTCATGCTGCAACCGGGGCAGGTGAATTCTTCGATCGTCCAGATGCTGTTGGCCATGGCACCGCAAGTGTTCTTGGGGACTTTGTTCGAAGCGTAGGTGCGAGCTTTTGCAGCGGCGTAAACCGCCCTGTAGAAATCCGGTTAATCGGCGTTAGCCAACCCGGCTTCAGCCGGATGTTGCCGGATTTGGGTCAAGGGCCTCGCCCGCGTCGCTTGGCGCCGGTTGGCGTCGTGGTCCGGCCGCTTGCGCGGCGCGCCCCTCCGGTCGTCTTGACGCCAGATGCGGGGCTGGCAATAACGGCTGCCCGCGCAAGTGCCGGAACCCGCGTCAATGCCGCAAGGAAAGCCGTGCCCGTGAAAAGCCTTCGTCAGCTGCTGACGGGAGAGGACGTCATCCAGCTCGTGATCCGGCTCGGCCTGCTCGCCCTGCTGATCATCTGGACCTTCCTGATCATCCGTCCGTTCGTGCCGATCCTGGCCTGGAGCGGCGTGCTCGCGGTCGCGTTCTATCCGGCCTTCAGCTGGGTCGCCAAAGTCCTCGGCGGCCGGCCCAAGACCGCAGCAGCCATCCTGACCCTCATCACACTCGGCATCGTCATTGGCCCGGCGACCTGGCTCGGCATCAGCGCGGTGGACGGCGTGCGCGAGCTGGCGCATCAGCTCGGCACCGGCGATCTGGCGCTCCAGGCCGCGCCCGAGCAGCTCAAATCGTGGCCGCTGGTCGGCCCCTTGCTCTACGAGCTCTGGGATCAGGCCTACACCAACGTCCGCGCGCTGGTACGCGAGGTGGCGCCATATCTGCAGCCGCTGGCCGGGCCGCTGCTTTCTCTCGCAGGCGATGCCGGCGTCGGGACGCTCCAGTTCCTGGTCTCGGTGTTCGTGGCCGGCTTCCTGTTTCCCCATGGGCCGCGGCTGGTCGCGGCCGGCCGCGGTTTCCTGTTTCGCATCGTGCCTGAGCAGACCGAGCATTTCCTGTCGCTCGCGGGTGCGACCATCCGCGCCGTGGCGCAGGGCGTGATCGGCGTCGCGATCGTGCAGGCGCTGCTCGCCGGCATCGGCTTCAAGCTCGCCGCCGTGCCGAGCGCCGGCCTTCTCGCCTTCATCGTGCTGCTGCTCTCGATCGTGCAGATCGGCGCTTTCCTCGTGCTGCTGCCCGTCATCATCTGGATCTGGACCGCCAAGGACCTCACCACGGCGCTGCTGCTCACCGTGTTTCTCGTCCTCGTCGGCTTCATCGACACCATGTTGAAGCCGCTGGTGATGGGGCGCGGCCTGACCACGCCGACCATCGTGATCTTCGTCGGCGTAATCGGCGGCACGCTGGCCCACGGCATCGTCGGGCTGTTCATCGGGCCGATCATCCTGTCGGTGGCTTGGGAGATGATGATGGCCTGGATCAGGACGGAGGATCGGGCGGGGGTGGGCGAGGCCTGATCTCGCCGCGATCGGCGCGATCTTTCCGCCGGGTCGCGCGGGGTCCCGACCGCTCGCGGCTGTGATCAAACCGCACCGGGAACTTGTCTGTTCGACTAGACAAGTTACGATTGGGCCGATTCTGGTTTCAATGACGGCAGCAATGGCGAAGTCTTCCAAACTGGTTGCCGCCCGGCGCGGCAAGGTATTGTTGGTCAGACGGCGGTCGGACGGCCTGTGGATGTTCCCGGGCGGCCGCAAGCGTGCGCGCGAGTCCGACAAGGACTGCCTGCGGCGGGAGATCAGGGAGGAGCTGCCCAAGCTGAAGCTCGGCAGGATCAGCCTCTGGAAGGAAGTGACGGCGAGGAACAAGCGCTCCGGCCGCAAGATGAGCGACGCGATCTTCATTGCCAAGACGGCCAAAGGCAGGCTGGCGATCGGCGACAAGAAGGAGATCGACCGCGCCGCCTGGCAGAAGCCGCGCGGCCTCCGCCTGACGCCGACCTCGCGCTATATCCGCGACCGCCTGTTTCCGAGGAAACAGAGGCGGAGGTGAGCTAGTCCTCTCGTTCCATCGACCGCGTTCGTCCGGAGAACCTCCTCGACTGCGTCGCCTGCGGTTCGGGTGCAGCACGCTTGACCGCCTCGGCTTCCCGCTGCTCCTTGCGGACCTTGCGCGCATCGCGCATCGCGCGCTTGACGAAGGGATGTTGGGAATCCTCGGCGAAGAACAGCACCACTTCGCAGCTCGGACATTGCCTGGAATAGCCGTCCTGCAACCGCCCGGCGCGATCGCGGAACACGCCCTTGCACCGCGTGCACTGAATCTGGACCGAACTCATGCGCGGACAACAATGTCTTTGGAAAATGGATCGTCAGATGATCCCAAATGTCTGAAGAAAGCCTGAATGCCTTCGCTGGCCGGATGCCCGCAGACCGCGCGGGCAAGCGCCATGGTCCGGCCGGGGCCGGTGGCGGAACAGCCAGGATGGAACAGCCGGTCAGCCGCTATTGCTTGGCCGCCATCGTGTCCAGGCACTGGTTGAGAAAAGCGGTGCGATCCCTGGGCAGCACCTTCTCGAGATCCGCCTTCAGCGCGCATTCGCGCTGGCGCAACTGCTCGGCCCGGCGCTTCTCGGCCGCCTCGCGATATTCGGGCGCAACCTTGTTGGGATCGACCAGCGGCTGTGAGCGGGCAGGAGCCGTCGCAAGCAGTGCGATGGCGGCGATGAAAATGATCGGTTTCAAATGAGCCTCCGTCAAAGCAGGCACCCTAGCGCGCGGCGCGTGCGCGCTCAAACCGGAGAATACGGTACCCTGTTCCGGCGTCAGTGGACGGGCGAACCTCCGCCGGCGGCTTTGGAACGACTGTCCCCCAAGCCCCCGCCGCGAGAAACCTTCCCCTTGAGGTTTGGCGACCTCAGGCCCCCGCGCCGAGGTGGTTTGTTTGTCGTGACGTGTGAACCAGTTCACAAGCGCGCGCTGAAATCGCTGCTATGAAGACGTCATTGCTTGACCAGTTCATTTTGCTCGAAACGCCCCAGCGTGGCTCCAAGCGCTGGGGTTTTTCGTTTCTCTCCGTGCGCAGAATGTTTACAATCGCGCCAAGCGTCGCATCGACAGACGCAGATCTCGCGCCGCGCTAGTTCCGGCCCGAGCTCGCTCAACAGACAAATTTCAGGGATCACGGCGCCGTGCCGAACGTTGCCACCAGGCGTGCGTTCACCGGGCAAATCCCATATGCATGGCGAGAAAGTCGCCGAATCGAAACGAGGGCGGCTGGCGTTCAGTTGACGACGGCTTACGACCAGAAACGGATTCAAGTGAGGCTTACCAAGAAGGCGCGAGCGGCCAAGACGCCGCCGAAGAAGACGTCACCGAACAGGACGCCGCCGAAGAAGGCGTCGCCGACCAGGACGCCGTCACGCAAGGCGCTGCCAGGGAAGAGCAGAGAGGCGCAGCGCGCCGCGATCTCCTCTTCGTCGCCGCTCGGCGTGCTGGCGCTGCACCTGCTCGTCCAATGGAAACAGTCCGGACCGAGCGGCATCGTTTTTCTCGCCGAGAACGAGAACAGGGCGGAGCGGCTCGGCAGTGTCATTCACGCGCTCGACCCCTCCTGCGAGGTGGTGGTGTTTCCGCGCTTGAACACCTTGCCGTTCGATCAGCTCGAGCCGTCGCACGAGCTTGCAGGACGGAGAGCCTCCGTCCTGAGGCGCATCGCGAAATCCAGGAAGCCGCTCTTTCTCGTCTCGACGGCGGAAGCCGTGATGGAGCGACTGCCGCCACCGGCGAGCCTGTCGCGCCTGAGCGTGAGCCTGAAGGTCGGCGGCACGTTCTCGGAGCAGGATCTGGAGACGCGCCTCGAAGCGCTCGGATACGATCTCGATGACGAGCCGGACTATCCTGGCGGGGCGCTGTTCCACGGCCAGACCTTCGAGATATTCCCTGCGGGCGCGCTGGGGCCGTTCCGGATCGAGCATTCGGATCGCGCGATCAAGCGGATCGTGGCGTTCGATCCGAACGAGCACAGGATCATCTTCGAGACCAGGGAGCTGGTCGTCGATCCCATGTCGGAGCGGCTTGGCCTTGCCGGCAAAGGCGGCAAGCGCGCCAGCCTGTTCGACTATTGCGGACGCGCCAAATGGATCGCCGATGCGGGCGTTCCGGCACATGTCGACGGCTGGTTCGATACGATCGAGGAGGCCGCGCCGCGTGCGGAGCGTGAGCGCGAATATCTCGGACGCCGCGACTGGAAGCAGCTCTGCCGGGGCATGAAGGTGCTGCCGCGCGCATCGTCCTTCCAGACCATCCCTGAATTTTCGAAGCTGACCTCCGCGAGGAAGGCGTTGCGGGCTTTCGTCGAAGACACGCGGCGGGCCGGATCGCGGCTGATCCTCGTCGCAGCGCATGAGGACGATCTGCGCGTGATGGAGCGGATGAGCGGCCTCAAGGCGCAGCGCTGCGAAGACTGGGACGCGGCCGTGCGCGGGCGGGGCAGCGAGGGGGCGCTGCTGGCGGATCTCGACGCCGGCTTCGTCGTGCCTGGGAAAAAGCCTCTCGTCGTCGTGACCGCCTCCGACGTGCTCGGCAGCCGCGCGCATCATCCGCAGCCGATGGCGCGGGCCTGGAGCGCGGCCTTCGACCATGCCGATGTGCCCGAGCAGGGCACCGTGGTCATCCATCTCCAGCGCGGCCTCGGCGTGCTCGACGGCCTGCAGACCGTGAACACCGGCGGCGGCGCAATGCGGGAGATGATCCGCCTGAAGTTCGCCGGGGACAATGCGGTGCTGGTGCCGCCGCCCGATCTCGCCCTGATGTGGCCCTACGCGGCCGAGCTCGGCAAGCTCTCGCTCGACAAGGCGGACGGCAGCACGTGGTGGGCGCGCCGCGGTGAAGCCGAGCGCGAGATCCAGGTGGCAGGCAAGGCGCTCGCCAAGCACATCAGCCAGCGCCGCAAGCGGCGCGGCGACAAGCTGGTGCCGCCGGGATCGGCCTATGAGAAGTTCGTCGCGCGTTTCCCTTACTTCACGACGATCGACCAGGCCAAGGCGATCGCCGACGTGCTGGACGATCTTGCGTCCGGTCACCCGATGGACCGGGTGATCTGCGGCGATGTCGGCTTCGGCAAGACCGAGGTGGCGCTGCGGGCAGCTGCCGCCGTCGTGCTGTCGGGAAAGCAGGTCGCGATCGCGGTGCCGACGACGGTGCTGGCGCGGCAGCACGTCGCGACGTTCCAGAAGCGCTTTGCGCCGTTCGGCATCGAGGTCGGCAATTTGTCGCGGGCGACCTCGGGTGCGGAGCTGCGCGAGACCAGGGAGGGACTGCGCAGCGGCCGGATCAAGGTCGTGATCGGCACGCAGGCGCTCACCGGCAAGGACGTCAGGTTCGACGATCTCGGCCTCGTCATCATCGACGAGGAGCAGCATTTTGGCGCCGCAGAGAAGGCCAAGCTCTCCGGCCTCGCCAAGAACGTCCACGTGCTGATGATGAGCGCGACGCCGATCCCGCGCACGCTCGCCGCGGGCCTGGCCGGCTTCCGCGACCTCAGCGTGATCGCCTCGCCCCCGGTGCACCGGCTGCCGGTCGCGACCCGGATCGCGCCGTTGTCGGATGCGGCGATCGCGACCGCGCTGCTGCGCGAGCAGCGCCGCCACGGCCAGAGCTTCCTGATCTGCCCGCGCATCCAGGATCTCGATCCGATGCTGGCGCGGGTGCAGGCGGTGGCGCCGGACCTGCGCATCGTCTGCCTGCACGGCCGATTGGCAGCCGACGAGATCGACGACCGCATGATGAGCTTCGTCGAGGGCAGGGCCGACGTGCTGCTCGCGACCAACATCGTTGAGAGCGGCCTCGACATTCCCCGGGCCAACACCATCGTGGTGTGTTGGCCGGAGAAGTTCGGCCTGGCGCAGCTGCATCAATTGCGCGGCCGCGTCGGCCGCGGCGGCATCCGCGCCTTCGCCCATCTATTGACCGAAACGGCGTCCGGACAATCCGAGAAGCGGCTGGCCGTGCTCGAGGAATTCAGCAAGCCCGGCGCCGGCTTCGCCATCAGCGAGCGCGACCTCGATCTGCGCGGCGCAGGCGACCTGTTCTCCGAAGAGCAATCCGGGCACGTCCATGTGTTCGGGCCGGTGCTCTACAGCCACCTCCTGAAGATGGCCTCGGAGAAGCTCGACGAGGGGCAGGCGGTGTGGGTGCCGGACCTGAACCTGCCGGTCGCGGACATGCTGCCCGAGACCTACGTGCAGTCCGAGCCGGTGCGCCTCGAACTCTATGCGCGCGCCGCAAGATGCAAGGACGAGGACGACCTCGAAGATCTCGAGGAGGAAACCGCACGCCGCTTCGGCCCGCTGCCAAGGGGCGCGCTCGATTTCTTCGCCGCAGCCCGGATCAGGCTCGAATGCAAGCGGAGAGGCATCGTCCGCCTCGACGTCGGGCCCGAGGCCGCAGCCGCAACGTTCCTGCCCGGGCGCCTGCGGAAGTCGCGGGGCAAATCGTTGCAGCGCGATGGCGACCGCGTGGTGCATCACGCCAAGATGCAGGACGCGCCGTTCGAGCGGGTGGAGGAGCTGTTCGAGCTGCTGGACGAGGGGTAGGGCGAACTCAAAAACGCGAAAACACCCATGCACAGTAGCTAAGTGCTGCTGGCGCAAGGCTTTTTGAATCCTGCGGAAGGCAGGTCGTGAGCACCTGCGCGCGCGCCTCGTCCTGCGAGACGACCGCTTCGCGGACTCCTCAAGATGAGGCTCCGGAGCGCCCATGTTCGTCGAAAAAGTGCCGCGCATTCGGCCCTCATCCTGAGGGCCCGCCAACGGCGGGCGTCTCGAAGGATGGCCACAGGCGAAATCGCTCCCACACGCGACTGTCCCCGTAATCGGCCGGGGTCGCCGAGCGGGTCGGCGTGCTCGGCCGCTAACGTGGAATTAATCCGAAATGCTCACAATTTTAGACAGTTGTGTAAGGGTGCTGCGTACAAGGGGTCGTCGCGAGGACGTCCCAGGGGCGGTTTCCTGTTGCTCGCTCACTGGGGTCAATGCAGATGACCGCGACTTTCGAAACGCAAAGCTTCGCCGAAGAGCTCGATGCTGCAGCTCTTGCGGCTGCCGCATCCGCGGACGAACCCGAAATCACCGAAGCTCCAGCCCTGCTCAAGCGGTCCAGCCGGAAATCGGTCCTGGCCCTGTCGGTGTGTGCCCTCGCCATCAACGGCGCAGCGGCCATCTACACCTCGCCGACCGATTTTCGGTCGCTGACCGTCGCCAGTCTGGCTGAACTGCTGCCGCGCCTGGAGGCGTCCGTGCCGAAGCCGGATCCGGTCGTCGCGGCCCTGAAGGACATTCAGGCGGCCCAGCAGCAACACACCGCGTTGCTGCAACAGAACAATCAGGCTTCGGATCAGAACTCGGTCTTGCTGCAGCAGGATTCAATGGTGCTGCTGTCGCTGCGGCAGAGCATCACGGAGGAACGGGTCGATGTGAGGAAGATCTCCTCGCAACTGTCCGCTCTGATGGCGAAGATCGACAACCTGCAAAACACCGTTACGTCCGACGTCACCTCGTCCGTCCGGCGCGCGCATGCGCGCTACGGACTGCCCGCCGCGCTGCGCAAGCGGATGGTGAGGGAGGTCAAGCCCCTGGGTCCCGTTTCGGTTGGAGGCGCGCCGCTGACGGTGCCGGCTGCGACGGCGGCTCCGGAAAGCTGACGACCGCAGCTTCCGGATCGACCAAGCGGGATTGGCCGTCAGGTCCGACCGCCCGTCACTTCGCGGCGTGGTCGATCTTGTGCTGCAGATGCCCGGTGTCGTGATCGCGGCGCAGTTGGCTCAGCGACGTCTCGTTCAGCTGAACCAGGACCTCGCTCAGTTGCGTCGTCTCTGGATATCCGGCCGCAAAACCCTTTCCATAGATCTTGCGCAACGTGCCGACCAGCGTGTTGCCGTGCTTCTTGCTGATCGCGCCGTCCTTGTCGCGATGGCGTCCATCCAGGCCCGGTTCCTTCATGGTTCGCTCCCTGTGCGGCGTCTTGAGCGCCTCAAGCGAGCCTGCTCCCAAATGAGTTGACTGGCAATGGCATCGCGCGCGGCAGTTGAGGGCTGCCTGCACCAGCGCAGGTGCGCGGCGCTTCTCTCCAGCTTGTGAAGCCGCGCCCGGTTGTGGCGCGCCGACCGGCGCATCAGATGACAGCGGGCGATTGCTCGATTGGAGTTGCTGCGATGCGGTCTCTGTTCGCCGTGGGTCTGTTGCTGGTGCTATGCAGCTCGGCAAGCGCGGCGAATGTGCATCACGCCCGCGCACGCCATCCCGTGGTGGATCGGCCCCACGCGAATGAAGCCCCGCCGGTGCGCTTTGCCGTCCCCGGCTGGAGCGACGAGGCAACGGCGCGCTGGCTGAAAAACGCCTCGTCAAACGTCGGCCGAGGTGGATAGCCGCGGAGGAGGGCGCCGGGTTGGCTCGAATGGCTGGCGGCTAGGCTGCCTGCTCCTCGAACGAGGTGTAGACCCGGCCGGCGGGATCGACGACCTGGACGTCCCAGCACCCGTCCTTGATCAGCTCCTTGGCCTTCTTGAGGGCGGCGGCGAGTGACAGCCGCTTGAGACTGACAACGCCCGCCGTGTCGAAACCGTTGATTTCAAACATGCAGTTCCCTCCGGTTTTGAAGAAGCCTACACGTTTTCGGAGGGTTGTCAGCGGGTTTTTGGGACGGCGAAAAGACCCCGCGGAACTTCCGCCCAGATTTGGGCCCCCGATGGCACGTTCCCGTCCGAACACGCCGGACTCTTGATGCGTCGTCGAAGGTCATGGCCCGATACGCTGAGACGCGCTTACCCGAATATGCGATATCTGCTAGCGGAGAGAGGGGCTTGAATAGGTTTGGTGATGGATTTCGACCGCGACGTAGCAAGAGTTAGCGGAATTTCTGCCGTTCCCACCATTCTGGAAGTCATCAACCTGACCACCGGCATGGGTTTCACCGCGGTTGCTCGGGTCACCGAGGACAGGTGGATCACCTGCGCGTCCCGAGACCAACTCTCGTTCGGCCTGAAACCGGGGGACGAGCTCAAGGTCGAGACCACCATTTGCCATGAGATCAGGCAAAGGAACGAAGCGGTGATCATCGACCATGTCAGCGAGGACGCTGCCTACGCCTCGCATCACACCCCCGCACTGTACGGCTTCCAAAGCTATATCTCGGTTCCGATCATCCTGGCCGACGGTTCGTTCTTCGGCACGCTTTGCGCGATCGATCCCAAACCCCGCAAGCTGCGTACGCCCGAGATCATCGGAATGTTCAAGTTGTTTGCGGAGCTGATTGCGGCGCATCTCGACGCGGCCGGCCGGATGGAGATTTCGGAAACAAGGCTGCTCATGGAGCAGCAGAAGGCGGAGCTGCGAGAACAGTTCATTGCCGTCATGGGCCACGATCTTCGGAATCCGCTGGCCTCGATCCAGGGCGGCCTGAGGCTCCTGAACAAGAAGGTCGATGCCGAAGGTCAGGGCTGGATCAAGATGTTGCAAGGCAGCGTCAATCGCATGGCCGGCTTGATCGACAACGTCATGGATCTGGCCCGTACGCGTCTCGGTGCGGGCATGCAGCTCAGGCTCAGGGAGGCGGAGCTGGAGCCGATCATCAATCAGGTCGTCTCGGAGTTTGCGAACGTCTATCCGGCCTGGAATATCTTGTCCGATGTGAACGTGCCGGGGACGGTGAAGGTGGACGTCGGGCGGCTGGAGCAGCTGCTTTCCAACATTCTGGGGAATGCGACGTCCTACGGTGATCCCGCCCAGCCAATTCGCGTGGCTGCCAGAACGACCGAAGAAGGCTACGAAATCAGCGTCACCAACCGGGGCTCTCCCATCCCTGAGGAGGCGTTGCCGCGGCTGTTCACCGCGTTTCAGCGGGGTGACGTCCTTCCGAACGAGAAGGGCCTCGGGCTCGGCCTGTACATCTCGCAAGAGATCGCGCGGGCACACGGCGGGATCATCACCGCGGAATCCTCTCCGAGCGAGACCACTTTCAGGGTCTCATTTCCCCGATCGGGCTAAGCTGGCTTTTCGAGCCTGTCGGCGTCCTCGTCAAACTGGCGCGCCAATACTTTCAGCGCCTTTCCGGCCTCGTCATTGCTGACGGTCAAGGCGAGGCGCTCGGCTCGCCGCGCTTGTTCTCTGAGTTGTTCGGATTGTTTGCTCACAATGAACAAGCAGAACGTGCAGGGCTGGTTCCCAATATCCTTGCGTCGATCCAACAATAATCAATCTGGATCGATCATGAACCTCCTTAGTCCTTTCGTGACTCATCAACGGGGCTCGACAAGGAATCACGCTGTGACAAAACTTGCAGAGAAGCTCGATGATAACGAGCGGCGCTTGCTTCAATTCCTGATCGACATTGCCATCGCATTGCTGTCGGCGGGGCTGGCGGTGGATATCCTGCGATTATCTCCGTGGTGATGGAACCAAACTGCCTGGGAGGGGTTGTTACTCCAACCAGGGGGATTTCATGGAAGTCGCAGTCGATCGCGTCATGCAGGCTTACGGCATGATGGTGAACATCACATTCGGGCAGGAAAAAACGCTGCGAGCAGACGTCGCGGGATTTCTCTCGGCCTCACCGAGCACCGATGAGAACCAGCTCGCCATCGAGGGGCTGAGATATCTGCGTACCAAATAGAGATTATTTCATCCGGGGCGGATGTACCCCCGCGTGAAATGAAGAAGGCCCTCGGCATTCCGGGGGCCTTTGCCATTTTCGGACGACATCTGGTGGGAAACGCCGCACCGGTTCTGCAAGGACGGCTTCGATTGTACGTCGCGGGCGGCAGGGTCCGGCGGCTGCAGTGCAGCTACTGGGGGATGGGGCAGGCGCAGTTGCGTTGGCGTCCTTGGCGCATTCAAACGCGCTGCGACTTACACTGGGAATGTCAGCGACTTCGCCAGCCTGACGAGGTCGACCTGGCGGCGGCAACCGGTCTTCTCGAACACGTGAACCAAGTGCGTCTTCACGGTGGCGATCGATACGCCGAGCATGTCTGAGATCGCGCCGCGTGTGTGTCCGTCGCAAATCAGCTCGAAGATGCGGATCTCAGCAGGTGTGAGGTTGTAGAGCTGGTTCAGGGCGACATGGGACATCCGAGGCGGCCCGGACGCCGAAGCCACGAATAGGGCGGCGCCGGCCCTCTGGACCAAGCCCGCACGCATGGGTCCGCGCCGCAGGGGCATGACGTGGATGACGAGCGGATCTCCGTTCGCCCGCACGACCGGGATGCCGATGCCGTTCTGGCCGAGCGCCGCCTCGTCCTTTGCGGCCTGCGTGATTGCCGACTGCAACGTGCTCGTGATGATCGCGGAGTGGACTGCAACGCGTCCTTCCCGGACCAGGATCGGATCTTCGGCCGCGAGCATTGCCGATGCAGTTCCGTTGCTGTGAACGATCGCCGCATTCTCGTCGGCCAGCACGACACCGGCCGTCAGTGCCTCCACGGTCGCGGCGAATGTTGCGGCTTCGACCGCCTTCAAGTCGAACAAGTTGCTGATCGTCACGGCGCGGCGGATATGCGGCGCGAGGAGACGCAAGCCGTTCAACTGGGAATCGCAGATGGGGCCGGCTGATTCATGCTGGCCGAAAATGGCGTTGCCGATCATTCCCTGGTCGCGAACGAGGCCGAGCGCGACGGCATCCAGGAGGCCCCTGGGGACAGCCCATTCGCGATAATAGCGATTTGCGGCGATGATATCCTGGCGAACGGCTTGCGATTGTACGATCGGCTCTCCGAGCGGGTATTGCTGGATGCGCGCGGCTCCGCCCCACAGGTTGATGATGTCGGACCCGTAAGCGGTCGCGTTTTGAGTCATTTCGGCGAGCTTTGACCCGCTGACGGCGTTGACGACGCCTTTCATGTTGGTGAGGCTGGCGACCGAGAGAGCGCCCGTGGCGAAACCAAGCTCGCCGCAAATTGCCTCCAGCACCTCAGTCCAGCGTTCGGGCTCGATGACACAATCGTAGATGTTGCCGATGAGGTCGGAGAATTTCTCAACCGAAGCCTGCTGCATTCCAAGTTGCTCACGTAAAGCGTACTGGCAGAGTCAAGGACGTTCGAAATGGTAGCATCCTCGTGAAGCAGGGCGCAAACGAGCCTGGCCTTCCCGAGTTTAGACCTTGGAGGTTTCGCAGCTTGCATATGAATGCAGGCGTACGCTCAAGCTCGGTCAAGAACGACTTTTCCAAGCGCGCAAGGCGCGCGACCGGTCGACGTGGCGCCGGCGGTCGGTCGTCGCGCGGAGCGCGTTCCGCTTCCAAATCCGGGCGCCAGGTTCGGCCGAGTGGCGAGCAGTTTGCGTCGACGTCCAGATACGCCCGCGAACCCGTCGATTTGTTGTTGGCGATGGGGCGTTAAATGGTGAGCGCGCTGGGGCTCGAACCCAGGACCCCGTGATTAAAAGTCACGTGCTCTACCGGCTGAGCTACGCGCTCCCATGGCCGACGATGGATTTGACGAGATCGCCATCGTTTCGGACATTCGAGGAGCATGTCTTGCCGCTACGCTTTGAGGGCGTCGTGGGGAAAACCGGCTGTTTCCGGATCATGCTCTCGGCCCGCGCTGTGTAGGGTGATGGGGCGCTGAGGTCAATAGCGCGGGTGGCTGCCGAAAGTCTTGGCAGGAGCGGGGATTTTCTCGCGGTTTCCGTCGCTTAAGGCGGAAAGCTCAACCCGGTTGGTGGCCATCATCCACGCCGAAGACCACGTGTCTCTTCATCAGGTGGTCCAAAGGCTAGCGCTGAGCCTCAATCACTTCGTCTCCCGCCGCACCTCGTTCGTCACGGCTTGTGGCGCCCCCACGGGGGGCAGGGCGACCGGTCGCAGGCCGATCAGCTCGGCGGTGCGGATCGCGCTGTCGTGCCAGAACTGGAACGAGTTGATGCGGCTGAGCTCGAGGATGGCGATCGCAACCGCGGCCAGGAACGGCAGGCTCTGCAGCACCAGCACGCCGGCGAAGATGTAGATCTCGGTAATCTGTCGGAAGCTGTTGCTGGCGATCAGGACGCCGGAGCCGATCAGCAAGAGGGCGCCGATCACGGCCTCCCAGAACGCCTGGAACTCGATCGACATTCGGCTGAGGCCGCCCTTGGACGTGCGGGCGAAGGCGATGTGCTCGGTGATGAGGCCCTGTGCCACCGCGCGCGACACCGTCCATTGCACGCTCATCGCCGCAATCATGGCGCCCAGCATCTGGCCGGGCTTGATGGCGACGCGAGCGCGGTACATCGACAGGAAATGCGCCAGCGAGACGACGAAGGCGCCGATGATCGGCAGCGTCAGGATCTTGTCGGGGATGGCGATGTCGGCAAAGGCGACGATCGGCACCCAGACGAGGTTGAGCAGCGCCACGACCACGCCGAGGCTTTCGGCGCCGAGCCAGTTCAGCCAGCCGAGGCCGTATTCGCGCTTCTGGTCGGCGGTCAGCCGGCTCGCGCCGGGCAGGAAGCGGCGCCAGTGCTTCTTGACGATCTGCAGGCCGCCATAGGCCCAGCGGTGCCGCTGCTTCTTGAAGGCCTCGTAGGTGTCCGGCAGCAGGCCCGCGCCGTAGCGGGTGTTGGTGTAATGCGTGGTCCAGCCGAGCTCCTGGATGGCGAGGCCGAGATCTGAATCCTCGCAGATCGTGTCGGACGACCAGCCGCCGGCCATGTCCATCGCGGCGCGGCGGATCAGGCACATCGTGCCGTGCACGATGATGGCATTGGCCTCGTTGCGCTGGACCATGCCGATGTCGAAGAAGCCGGCATATTCGCCGTTCATGATGTAGTGCATGATCGACAGGTCGCCGTCGCGGTGCTCCTGCGGCGCCTGCACCAGGCCGACGCTGGGATCGGCGAAGGCGGGAACGAGGTCCTTCAGCCAGTCTGGCTCGACGACATAGTCGGCATCGAGGATGCCGATGATCTCGGCATCGACGGCGGTGCGGTCCATCGCAATGCGCAGCGCGCCGGCCTTGAAGCCCTGCACCTTCTCGGCATTGATGAACTTGAAGCGTTCACCGAGCGCGCGGCAATGGTCCTGGATCGGCTGCCAGAACGCGGGGTCCGGCGTGTTGTTGATGATGACCACGCATTCGTAGTTGGGGTAGTTCAGCCGCGCCAGCGCATCCAGCGTCTGCTTGAGCATGTCGACCGGCTCGAAATAGGCCGGGATGTGGATCGAGACTTTCGGGTAGTAGTTCTCAGGCACGGTCTCGATCGACTTGCCCTTGGTGAGCAGGCGCTGCGGCGGCCGGCCGAAGGCGACGGCCGCGATCTCGTCGATGCGCGCCATCGCAATCAGCACCAGCGGGACCAGCAAGATCATGCCGAGGGTCAGCGCAAAGGCGGAGCCGAAGATGAAATAGTGCCCGTTCCAGAACGCGAACACGGTCGCGGCCCAGGCGCCGACGCCGTTGGCGGTCGCCGACAGCAGGAAGGCTTGCTTCGCGGTCGGCTTTTCAATCCGCAGGATCGGCAGCGACAGCAGGATGCCGACCAGCAGCGCTATTCCCATCAGCTTCCAATAATCAGGATTCTCGACCGGACCGGTCCATGCGAATTTCGGCTCGCGACTGGCGTTGAGGATGCCCCAATAGGGACCGACGCCGCCCTCGAAATACTTCCAGGGCTGATCGATCGCCTCGACGATATTGTATTCCATGCCAAGCGCTTCGGCGCGGCTGACGAAGTTGCGCAGCGTCAGGGCCTGCTGGAATGGACCCGGGTCGGCGTTGCGTAGATTATAGCCCGCACTCGGCCAGCCGAATTCGGCGATGACGATGCGCTTGCCCGGGAACTGATTGCGCAACAAATTGTAGCGGTCCACGGCCTGGTCGACCGCCTGGTCCGAGCGGAAATTTTCCCAATAGGGCAGCACGTGCGCGGCGATGAAATCGACGCTGGAGCCGAGCTCGGGGTTGTCGCGCCAGATATTCCAGATCTCGCCGGTGGTGACGGGCACGCGGACTGCGCTCTTCACCTTCTTGATCATGTCGATGAGGTCTTCGACCTTCTGCTCGCCGCGGTAGATCACCTCGTTGCCGACGACGACGCCGACGACGTTGCTGTTCTTGCGGGCGAGGTCGATCGCCGCCTTGATCTCGCGGTCGTTGCGATCCTTGTCCTTGTCGATCCAGGCGCCGACGGTGACCTTGATGCCGAACTCGGCCGCGATCGGCGGCACGAGCTCGACGCCGCCCGTCGACGAATAAAGGCGGATCGCGCGGGTCATGGTCGACAGCGTCTTCAGGTCGGCGCGAATTTTCTCGATGGTCGGGATGTTGTCGATGTCCGGGTGGGCCGAGCCCTCGAACGGCGCATAGGAGACGCTCGGCAGCAGGCCTTTGAAGTCGGGCGCGGGTTCCTTGTCGCGCAGGACTCCCCAGAGGCCGGCGTGGAGCACGGACACGAGCAACAGAACGGCGGCGACAACGCGCATCGCGGCTAAACCAAAAGGGGCTGAAGGGGCAGGGAAGCGGATCCGACCCCGAGATCCGACCGAGTCCGCGGCAAAGGGAGCATACCTCTGCCGCGCGGTTTCACAACTGTCATGAGCTCATGTCCTTCCAAGGGCATGGCCTTTTCCAGAAGACGCGCGGCAGTGCCAACCGCCTCTATCGCCGATCGTTCCTGAACGACAGCTGAAACGTTCGTGGCTATTTGGGGGGCGCCGGCGACGGGCTTGCCGCAGGCGAGGGGCTCGCGGCGGGCTGCGGTGCCGGCGCATTGCCGGTGGTCGGCGCTGCCGGCTGGGAGCCTGCGGCCGCCGCCTGCTGCGGCTGTGCAGCCGGGTTGATCCAGCAAGCCTGTGTCAGATTATTCAGGCTGTTCGGAACCTTGTCGTCAATCTGGGGCAGGAAGCGCGTCAGGCAGCGGAACGCGGCCTGGATGTGGCCGCCGGGGCAGCCGAAGCGATCGTACAGATCGAGGTGGCGGAAGGCAGTATCGAGGTCGTCCCGGTACATCAACTGAACCGCGCGACGGCCGAGCCAGACGCATTCCGGATTGCCGCCCGGACCATTGATGGCACGGGCAGCCTCGGCGAACTCGTCGGTCCGCTTCTGGTTCTGGCTCTGGCTCTGGCTCTGGTTGGCGTCCTTGGGGGCGTCGGCGGGCTGGGCGGCGGCCTTGCCCTGGTCGGGGGCCGGCGTGCCGCTCTGGGCGGATGCGCCGCCGAAGCTGGCCATAAGGACAAGGCAGGAGACGGCCAACGTGGCGGCGAACTGCCGCAGGACCGCATTTCGTGACTCGAACACCCGTTGCCGCATGAATTCCCCAATGTATCCGCTGCCCGTCCGCGTCAGGATCCCGCGGACGCGTCGGTGATGGCGTCCAAATGGGTCTCCAATGCGGCGGAAAAGTCTTTTGGAGTCCATGGCCTGAATTTGGAATTTTGTCCAGCAAAGTCACGATGCTAGGTCACGGTCGAACGGTCGCGGCCGGATTCCTTGTGGGGCAGGAACGGATCTGTAGAGTGGAGCGGCATTTGGACACCCGCATGGCCCCCCTTGGCAGACGGCGTGCAAGCAGGTAATCGACGGACCCTTCGCGGAGGACGGAACCGATTTCTCTTCGTACGCCACTGGCGCTTCTGCTCGTTTCACTGGGTGCGATTGCTGCCGTGTGGTGGTGGTTGGCGACGCCGATCACGCTCGCGCGCGCCCCGATCGATCCCGCCGAGAAGGTCCAATGCGTCTCCTACGCGCCGTTCCGCGGCGAGCAGACGCCGCTGGAGCCGTGGACCCATATCGAGGCCGAGCAGATCGAGCAGGATCTGCGCCAGCTCAGGGAAATCACCGACTGCGTCCGCACCTATTCGATGGAGAACGGGCTCGACCAGGTACCGGCAATCGCCGCCAAGGTCGGCGGGCTGAAAGTGCTGCAGGGCATTTGGCTCTCCAGCAACCGAGCCAAGAATTTCGAACAGGCCGCGCTCGCCGTTCGCCTCACCAAGGAATTCCCCGGCATCATCACCGCGGTCATCGTCGGCAACGAAGTGCTGCTGCGCGGCGAGATGACGACGGCGGATCTCGTCTCGATCATCCGCTCGGTCAAGACGCAGGTCAGCGTGCCCGTCACCTATGCCGACGTCTGGGAGTTCTGGCTGAAGAACCGCGAGGTCTATGACGCCGTCGACTTCGTCACCATCCACATCCTGCCTTATTGGGAGGATTTTCCGGTCAAGGCGAAGTTCGCCTCGGGCCATGTCGAGTCGATCCGCGAGCGCATGGCGGTGGCGTTTCCCGGCAAGGAAATCCTGATCGGCGAGACCGGTTGGCCGAGCGAGGGACGCATGCGCGATGGCGCGCTGCCGTCACGCGCCAACCAGGCGCGGGTGGTCTCGGAAATCCTGGCTCTGGCGAAGGCGCAGAAATTTCGTGTCAATCTGATCGAGTCCTATGACCAGCCCTGGAAGCGCAAGCTGGAGGGCACCGTTGGCGGCTATTGGGGCCTGTACGACTCGGTGCGCCGGACCCTGAAATATCCGCCGGGCCAGCCGATCAGCAATTTCCCGCTCTGGAAATGGTACATGGGCGCCGGCATGGGTCTGTGCGTGCTGGTGTTCGCGGTGGCGATGATCACGCTGCGAAGGCGGCCGTGGACGCCGCGCTTCTCGGCCTGGCTCGGCGTCGCCATCTCGGCGACCACGGCGGGCAGCCTGCTCGGGATCGGCGCCGACAAGATGTATTACGAGAGCTACGGCATCGGCGGCTGGCTGCTCTGGGGCGCGCTGCTTGCGGCCGGAATCCTGTCGCCGATCTTCTGCGCGCAGGCGATGGTGATCGGCCGCAGCCTTCCGACCTTCCTCGATCTGCTCGGCCCGCGCGAGGGCCGCAAATGGTCGAAGCTCAGCGCCGTGCTCGGCCTGACGCTCGCGGTGACGGCGGTGATCGCGGCCGACACTGCGCTCGGCTTCGTGTTCGACCCGCGCTACAAGGATTTTCCCTACGCCGCGCTGACGATGGCGGTGGTGCCGTTCGCGCTTCTGATGCTGAACCGGCCGCAGATCGGCCAGCGTCCCATCGCGGAATCGGTGTTCGCCGGCGTGCTGGCGCTGTCGGCGGTCTTCATGCTGTTCAACGAAGGCCGCGACAATTGGCAGTCGCTGTGGACCGGCACGATCTATCTGTTGTTCGCGCTCACGCTGTGGCGGGCGCGGGCCGAGCAAACCCAAGGATGAACAGTCCGATCGCCAGGCCCGACAGCACGACATTGTAGAGCACGATGCCGAGGCCGGCGGCGACGATGCCGACGGTGAGCAGCACGATCGACGGCCGCATCAGGTTTAAGGTCGCGACCACCAGCGCGACGATGCCGAACACCGAATTCTTGAACAGCACCGTCGCGACCGAGCGCGCCTTGCAGATCATCGTCTGCAGCCCGGCGTCGCAGGCGAGCGCGACCTGCGACAGCTCGATCGCGAGGTAGCGCAGATAGAGCGCATAGCCGACCGCGGCGAAGCCGACGACGATCAGGAACTGGACCTGGTAGGGCGAGAGGCGGAAGGGCTTTTTTGTCATGGCGGCAATATGGTCGCGATGGCGCGGGCAGGCAACAGGGCCGGTGATATTTCCAGTGATCCGGCCCGCGAGAGCGGCCGTCAACGGCGGCTTTGCGTTGCCCGGTTCTTGTCCGCGAGCCGTCGCTCGTATGTCTCAGCCAACGCGAGCAGCCGCTTCCTGATGTAGGGATCCGCCTTCTCTGCCAATTCCCGGATCAGCGCGAGTTGCTCCCGCAGAAACTTGGCGTCCGTCATCTCCGCTCCGAATCAAATCCGTCGCGGATACTGCCGTCTTACGCCGACCTCGTCGGTATCATTTGGTATGCCCGCTATTTCAATCCGAGCCGACGCTCGACCCAGCCGAGCACGAACAGCACCAGCAGCGTCACGGCGATGGCAGCGCCGACCAGCAGCCAGGCTCCCAGCGCGCATGCGATGCCGAGTCCGGCCGCGATCCAGACCGTCGCCGCGGTCGTGAGGCCGTGCACGGTTTTCGCCTTGGCGTCGTGCAGGATGACGCCGGCGCCGATGAAGCCGACGCCGGTCAGCACGCCGGCAACGCGCCCTGAATGACTCTCGAGATCGCATCCGGATGATCGCGCAGATTCTGGAACTCGATCACGGAGATCGAGACCAGCGCGGAGCCGAGAGCGACCAGCGCGAGCGTCCGCATGCCGACCGGCTTGTTGTTCATGTCGCGGTCGATGCCGATCAGCAATCCTGTTCCCGCCGCGACGAGAAGCCTCAGCACATCATCCAGTTCGTTCATCGAATCCCGTGCGTTTCGGAAGGGGGCGACGCTCGGCGCGCGCCGTGAATGAACGCAAACCTGCCGCGAAAGGGCAGCGCGGGTCGCAGCGTCCGATCGCCGCATGCAAGGGGCTTCGGTCGAGGGGCGTCCTACCGCCTGAAGAACGACGTCAGCGTCGATGCCGCCGACGCGGTCTCCGGCTTGGCCGGCGCCGGCTGCGCTGCAGGCGTTGGCTCCTCGCGCTTCGACGAGCGCTTGGAGGAATAGCCGCGGCGGCGCTTGTCCGGCTTCTCGGGTTTGGCGACGGGCGCGGTTTCGGCTTGCGGGACCGCGTCCTGGTTCTTCTCGGAGTTCTTGTCCAAAACTCTGTCCTGCGACTTCTCTTGTCCCTTCTCCGAACCGCCGCGCAGCGACAGGCGCTGGCCGTCGAACACGGTGGTCTCGCAGTGACGGTCGTTCTCGGCGAGGCTCGCGCAGAATTTTGCGGCGGCGGCGGCGTTGACCAGCGGGCCGGCCCCCAGGCGGAGCTGCATGCCGAGCCCGGTGGTGCCTTCCTTGATCATGATGATCGGCCGCAGCGCTGCGATCTCCGGATTGGATTTGCTCAGGCCGCGCCAGAGTGCGCGAAGGCCGTCAACTGAATTGGCGCCGCCGAGGTCGATCGCGAAACGCGTCTGCTGGACCGCGATGGCGGGGGAATCATTCTCGGTCGCCTCGGGTGCCTTCGCGGCTGTCGCGACAATTTCGGTCGGGGCGGGCGCTGGCTCGGCCTTCTTCTCGGCGGACTTCTCGCTCGTTTCGAGCTGCGTCAATTTCGACGCGGCCGGATCGGGCGGCGCCATGATCGATTTGGAGGGCACCAGCGGAATCGTCGGGAGCGCCGAATTCGTTGCCAGCGGCTGCTGTACCAGCGAGGCGGCGGCCGCAGTCTGCGGCGGCAGGCTCGACGGCTCCTTTGCAGTCTCCTTGACCGATTCCTTGATCGTTTCCTTGGGCGTGTCCTTGGCGGCCTCGGTCCGCGGCTTGTCGCCGGCGGAGGCGGGGGTCGAGGCGACCGGCGCGACGCTGGGGGCTGTGGGGGCAGCATCCTGCGGCTTCCCAGCCTGCGGCGGCGTGGTGGGCTGCCTGGCGATGGCGCCGGTGACGGAATCGAGCCCTTGCTCCACGACGGTGACGCGGGAATAGAGCCGGTCGCGATCCGTGTTCAGCGTGTCGATGGCGGCCGCGAGCCGGCGGGCCTCGTTCTGGCTCTCCTTGGTCAGCACCTGGAGCCGCTCCGCCTGGCGCGCGAGATCAGCGGACGCAACCTGGTCGCGCCGCCAGCCGAGTTGGGCCTGGTTGGCCATCACCGCGATGACGACGGCGCCCACGGCCGCCGCGCCCCATGAGCCCAGCCGCCACATCATGCGGCGGTCGAACGCGCGTTCCTCGGCCACAAGTCCTGAGAACAGCCCCCCGGTCTCCTTGGTGCCGAAGGCATCCGCCAGTGGGTCGGTATCCTTTGCCATGAACGTTAAGTGCCCAGCCCTGTCCGGCTTCCCCGAATCAATCGGGGAACATTAACAGGAAAACCCCGTCGCACTTGAATTCCGGGCGTTTGCGGGGGTAGCAAGGCGAGAGCTTTTGAAGGCGACCCGCCCGCAGCGCCAGTTGATTCGGCCGTATCTGACAGGATTTCGATGACCGTCCGTTCCAGCCTCACGATCGTGCTCGCCGCCGGCGAAGGCACGCGCATGCGCTCGCACCTGCCGAAAGTACTGCATCCGGTGGCCCACGAGACCTTGCTTGCCCACGTCCTTGCCGCGGCACCCAAGGGAACCGGCACCTCGCTCGCGGTCGTGATCGGCCCCGACCACCAGGCTGTCGCGGACGAGGCCAAGCGCATCCGCCCCGACGCGCTCATCTTCGTGCAGGCCGAGCGGCTCGGCACCGCGCATGCGGTGCTGGCGGCACGCGAGGCGATCGGACGCGGCGTGGACGATCTCCTGATTGCGTTCGGCGATACGCCGCTGATTGCGGCCGAGACCTTTGCGCGGCTGCGTGCACCGCTGGCCAGGGGCGCCGCGATTGCCGCGCTCGGCTTCCGCGCCGCCGATCCAACGGGCTATGGCCGCTTCATCGTCGAGGGCGAACGCCTGGTCGCGATCCGCGAGCAGGCCGATGCGAGCACCGAGGAGCGCAAGATCGATCTGTGCAATGCCGGCGTGATGGCGATCGACGGTCGCCGGGCGCTCGCGATCCTGGACAAGATCGGCAATGCGAATTCCAAGGGCGAATATTATCTCACCGACGCCGTCGGCATCGTCCGCGAGCAGGGCTGGGAGGCCGTGGTGATCGAGACCAGCGAGGATGAAGTGCGCGGCATCAACACCAAGGCGCAGCTCGCCGAAGCCGAAGCCGTGATGCAGGCGCGCTTGCGGAAAGCTGCGATGGAGGCCGGCGTCACGCTGATCGCGCCCGAGACCGTTCATCTCTCCGCCGACACCGTGTTCGGCGCGGACGTCACCATCGAGCCCTTCGTGGTGATCGGCCCCGGCGTATCGATCGACGACGGCACCGTGATCCATTCCTTTTCGCACATCGTGCAGACGAAGCTCGGCAAGAACGTTTCGATCGGGCCCTATGCACGGCTGCGGCCGGGCACCTCGCTCGGCGACGGCGCGCGCATCGGCAATTTCGTCGAGACCAAGGCGGCGACGCTGGAGGCCGGCGTCAAGGTCAATCATCTCTCCTACATCGGCGATGCCACCGTCGGCGCCAATTCCAACATCGGCGCCGGCACCATCACCTGCAACTACGACGGCTTCAAGAAGCACAAGACCGTCATCGGGCAGGGCGCCTTCGTCGGCACCAATTCCTCGCTGGTCGCCCCCGTGAGGATCGGCAACGGTGCCTATATCGGCTCCGGCTCGGTGATCACGAAAGACGTGCCTGACGATGCCATGGCGCTGGAGCGCAGCCAGCAGACCATCCGCGAAGGCGGCGCTGCGCGCTATCGCGAGATGAAGACGGGCGGCAAGAAGACCGAGAAATAAGCGGGGCTAGTCGTCGTCGGCGACGTCCGAGACCATCGCGCGCGTCAGGCGCCAGCCGCGCGGCCTGGCCCGCTTTGTCGGTTCGCCGGCGGACTGCGTGACGAGGACGGGTTTGCTTTCCTTGCCACGCTCCATGGCGCGCTGGGGCGGCGGCCAATGCGCGAGATGCGTACCCGTGCTCTCGCTGACGCGCACGAGCGTCGATGACAAGCCTTTGCGGTCGGATGAGCCCTTCATGGCCATAACTCCCTGAAGGGGAATCGTTGGCCAATTTGATTGACAAGAAGTTAATTGACGCGGTTTAACGCCGGTCAATTCGACGCGGCCGAGCAGGCCGACGCTGCTGTCTCAATCAGCAATAATTATTGAGTATCTGGTTCCTTAGCAAATTCGCTAAAAACCGCGCGCGTCGTTTAGGCGATTTTTCGACGATTTGGGGGATAGTGATCCGCATGTGCGGGATTGTCGGCATTCTCGGGCGCGAGCCGGTTGCAGAGCAGCTGGTGGATTCGCTCAAACGTCTTGAATATCGCGGCTACGATTCGGCGGGCGTCGCCACGCTCGAAGGCAAGCACCTCGAGCGCCGTCGCGCCGAAGGCAAGCTGAAGAATCTGGAGGCGCGGCTGCGCGCCGAACCGCTCCAGGGCACGACCGGCATCGGCCACACCCGCTGGGCCACCCACGGCAAGCCGACCGTCAACAACGCCCATCCGCACGCGACCGAGCGCGTCGCCGTGGTCCATAACGGCATCATCGAGAATTTCCGAGAACTGCGCGAGGAGCTCGAGAAGAAGGGCACGGTGTTCCACACCGAGACCGATACCGAGATCGTGCTGCATCTCGTCGACGACCTCCTGACGCGCGGCAACAAGCCGGTCGAGGCGGTGAAGCTGACTCTGGCGCGGCTGCGTGGCGCCTTCGCGCTCGGCTTCATCTTCGCCGGCGAGGACGATTTGATGATCGGCGCCCGCAACGGTCCGCCGCTGGCGATCGGCTATGGCGACGGCGAGATGTATCTCGGTTCCGACGCCATCGCGCTCGGCCCGTTCACCGACACGATCAGCTATCTCGAAGACGGCGACTGGGTGGTGCTGACCCGCAAGAGCGCCGATATCTTCGACAAGGACGGCAATGCCGTCCAGCGCGACAAGATCAAGCATGCCGCTTCGACCTCGCTGGTCGACAAGGCCAATTACCGCCACTTCATGGCGAAGGAGATCCACGAGCAGCCGGAAGTGGTCGGCCACACCCTGGCGCGATACGTCGACATGGCGACCGAGCGCGTCTCGCTGCCGGTCAAGCTTCCGTTCGACTTCAAGGACATCCAGCGCATCAACATCACGGCCTGCGGCACCGCGAGCTATGCCGGCTTCGTCGCGAAATACTGGTTCGAGCGCTTTGCGCGCGTGCCGGTCGAGGTCGATGTCGCCTCCGAATTCCGCTACCGCGAAGCGCCCTTGCGCAAGGGCGATCTCGCCATCTTCATCTCGCAATCGGGCGAGACCGCCGACACGCTGGCGGCGCTGCGCTATGCCAAGGCCGAGGGCGTGCATACGATTGCCGTCGTCAACGTGCCGACCTCGACGATCGCGCGCGAGAGCGAGACCGTGCTGCAGACGCTCGCCGGTCCCGAGATCGGCGTCGCCTCGACCAAGGCCTTCACCTGCCAGCTCATGGTGCTGGCAAACCTTGCGATCGCGGCCGGCAAGGCGCGCGGCGAATTGTCCGATGAGGACGAGACCAGGCTGGTCCACGGCCTCGTCGAAATCCCGCGACTGATGGCGGATGCGCTCACCACCGAGTCGCAGATCGAAAAGCTCGCGCACAGGATCGCCAAGTCCCGCGACGTGCTCTATCTCGGCCGCGGCACCAGCTACCCGCTGGCGCTCGAAGGCGCGCTGAAGCTGAAGGAGATCTCCTACATCCACGCCGAGGGCTATGCCGCCGGTGAGCTCAAGCATGGGCCGATCGCGCTGATCGACGAGACCATGCCTGTCGTCGTCATCGCGCCTTACGACCGGGTGTTCGAAAAGACCGTGTCCAACATGCAGGAGGTCGCCGCCCGCGGCGGCAACATCATCCTGATGACGGACGCCAAGGGCGCGGAAGAGGCGACCGTCGAGTCCCTCGTCACCATCGTCATGCCCGACATGGCGGCGGCCTTCACCCCGATGGTCTATGCCGTCCCCGTGCAGCTGCTCGCCTATCACACGGCTGTCGTGATGGGGACCGACGTCGACCAGCCGCGCAACCTCGCGAAATCGGTGACCGTGGAATAGGCAATCAGGATATCAGTCGGTCGCGGTCTTCCAAAACCTGCTACAAGCCCCTAGCTTGTCTGCTGCGACCGACCTGGAACCCGAATGACCCCCCGCGACGACGCGCCTGCGCCTCTTGATCCCCTCCCGGAACCGCATACCGGCCTGATGGGCCGCTTCCGCAACTATTTTCTGACTGGCCTCGTGGTGACGGGGCCGATCGCCATCACCTTGTATCTGGTCTGGTGGTTCGTCACCTGGGTCGACGGTGTGGTGCGGCCGTTCGTGCCGCTGGCCTGGCGGCCCGAAACCTATCTGCCGTACGTCATTCCCGGCTGGGGACTGGTTGTCGCATTCTTCACGCTGACACTGGTCGGATTCCTCGCGGCCAATCTGATCGGCCGGACGCTGGTCGATGTCGGCGAGACCTTCCTCGGCCGGATCCCGGCGGTGCGCGCCATCTATCGCGGCCTGAAGCAGGTGTTCGAGACGCTGTTCTCGGGCAAGGGCTCGAGCTTCCGTAAAGTCGGCCTGGTCGAGTTTCCTTCGCCGGGCATGTGGTCGATCGTGCTGATCTCGCAGTCACCGAATGAAGAGGTCGCGCGCAGCCTGCCGGGACAGGAGGAGCACGTCTCCGTGTTCCTGCCGTGCTCGCCGAACCCGACCACGGGATTCTTCTTCTACGTGCCCAAGAGCAAGATCGTCGAGGTCGACATGAGCACCGAGGATGCCGCGACCCTGATCATGTCGGCCGGCGTGGTGCAGCCAGGCGCCGCGCCCGACCCGAAGAAAGCCGCCGCGCTCGCGGGCATGGCGAACGCCGCGCGCATCGCCAATGCGGCGGCGCTCCAGCCCGAGCCTGCGAAGGTGGAGTAGGGCCATTCCCCTGCGGGATGGCCGCGGTCACGCGCGCGTCGGTATCCTCTGCTAGTCTCCGATTGAGCCGAGCGCCTCGCTCGGCGTTCGATCCGGAGTGCACGATGTCCAAGACCATTGCGATCCTCGCGCCCGGCGCCATGGGCAGCGCCGTCGCCCGCCGCCTCAGTGAGCATGGCGCGCGGGTGCTGACGTCATTGGAAGGGCGGAGTGATGCGACGCGGAAGCGCGCGGCGGACGCCGGCATGATCGGCGCCGATGACAGCCAAATTGCGGACGCCGACATCATCCTCTCGATCGTGCCGCCGGGCGAAGCCGTCGCGCTGGCCAAGCGGCTGGCGGCGCTGATGGTCAGGCGCGAGAAAAAGCCGATCGTGGTCGACTGCAATGCCGTCAACGTCGACACCGTGCGTGGAATCGAGGAGATCATCGGCTCGGCGCAGGCACCGTTCGTCGATGGCGGCATCATCGGCTTTCCGCCGCAGCCGGGGGCCAAGAGCCCGGCCTTCTACATGTCCGGCGAGCACGCCAGGGACGTCGCGGTGCTGAAGGATTTCGGACTCGATGTGCGCATCGTCGCGGGCCCGGTCGGCGCGGCGTCGGCTCTGAAGATGTCCTACGCCGGCATCGTCAAGGGCCTCGCCGGCATCGGCTCGGCCATGGTGGTCGCGGCGACCAAAGCCGGCGCCGCGGACGCGTTGCGTGACGAACTGGCGCTGAGCCAGCCCGCGATCCTGGCGCGGCTCGAGGTCGCGCTGCCCGACATGATTCCGAAGGCCTATCGTTGGATTGCGGAGATGCGTGAGATCTCCGGCTTTCTCGGCGCCGATCATCCGGCCAGCCAGATCTATGAAGGTTTTGCGCGCTGGTTCGAGCATCTCGCCGAGGATGCAAATGGCGATGCCGTGGATGCCGACCTGATGAAAGCCTTCGCTGCGGGGATCGCGCGGACGAAATCCTGACGTCGCCCAAGCTCGTTCTGCCGTCATCCCGAGGTGCGCGCTCTTGCGCGCCTCGAAGGATGGGCCGCAAGCGAGCCTGGTGCCCATCCTTCGAGGCTCACCTTGCGATGCGAGGCATCGCAAGGCTCGCACCTCAGGATGACGACGGAGTGGGGGGTGAGGGCCGTCATGTTGTTGAGGCGCGTGAGTGTCTCTACGCAATGACAGGGAGGAGACGCTGCGGAGCCCATCTGCTATGGTATTCGCGGTTCTGGGACCGGAGTTCGAATGAGAGTGCTGGTGATCGGCGCGGGCGCGCTGGGCGGCTATTACGGTGCTTGCCTCGTGCGAGCAGGCCGAGACGTGAGCTTTCTTGTGCGCGAGAAGCGGGCGGAGCAATTGCGGCGGAACGGACTCCAGGTCGTCAGCCCGCACGGTGACTTCGCCGTGCGGCCGAAGCTTCTTGGGGTCGGCGATCTCGGGGAGCCGTTCGATGTCGTGCTCGTCGGCGTGAAAGCCTACTCGCTCGATGACGCGATGAGCCAGTTTGCGCCCGCCATCGGCTCGAGTTCGATGATCCTTCCGATCCTCAACGGACTGAAACACGTCGATGCTCTCGCCACAAGGTTCGGCGCCGCTCGCGTCCTCGGCGGCCTCGCGAATGTCAGCGCCGGACTCGATGCGGACGGTCGGGTCGTTAACTTCATGGCAAACCAGACCATCGTCTTCGGCGAAATCGAGGGGGCACTGAGCGAGCGCGCGCTCGCGCTGGAGACGCTGCTTGACGTACCCGGCATCGACGTGCGTGCGAGCGAAGCGATCATGCAGGACATGTGGGAGAAATTCGTGCAGCTCTCGACGCTTGCCGGCATCACCTGCCTGATGCGGGCGAGCATCGGTGACATCCTGGCCGTGCCGAACGGCGAGCAGTCGATCTTCCGCCTGTTCGCGGAATGCTGCGCCGTTGCGACGGGTTCGGGTTTCGAGCCGCGCGCGCCGTTCATCGAGTTCGACCGGAAGCTCTTCACGACCTTGGACTCTCCGCTGAAGGCCTCGATGCTGCGCGATATCGAGCGCGGCTCGATCACCGAGGCGGAGCATATTCTGGGCGATATGGCCAATCGAGCCCGTACGCTCGGCATCGAAACACCGCTGCTGGATCTGGCTCGCGCGCATGTGGCGGCTTACGAAGTCGGGCGACGAAGGGTAGGGGGTTAACCCGCCCCGATCAGCGGGATCGCTTCGTCGCGCTCGTATAGATACAACAGGCAGCGCAGCGCCTCGCCGCGCTCGCCCTTCAGCTTGGGATCGTCCTTGAGGATCCGCAGCGCCTCGTCTCTCGCCTGGGTGATGAGCTGGCCGTGGACCTCCGAGCGCGCGATGCGGTAGCCGGGCAGGCCGCTCTGGCGGACGCCCAGCACGTCGCCTTCGCCGCGCAGCTTCAGGTCTTCCTCGGCGATGCGAAAACCGTCGGTGGTTTCGCGGATCACCTTCAGCCGCGCCTTCGACATCTCGCCGAGTGGCTCGGAGTAAAGCAGCAGACAGGTCGAGGCCTCCGAGCCGCGTCCGATCCGGCCGCGCAGCTGGTGCAACTGGGCAAGGCCGAAGCGCTCGGCATTTTCGATCACCATAATGGTCGCGGCCGGTACGTCGACGCCGACCTCGACCACGGTGGTCGCGACCAGCAGGCCGATCTCGTGGGCGGCGAACTGGCCCATCACGCGGTCCTTCTCGGCCCCCTTCATCTGGCCGTGGACGAGGCCGACGCGCTCGCCGAACCGCTTCTGCAGGCTCTCGAAACGTTTGGTCGCGTTGGTGAGGTGCTCGGTGCCTTCGGCCTCGGACTCTTCCACCAGCGGGCAGATCCAGTAGACCAGCTTGCCGGCCTCCAGGGCCCGGCCGATGCTGTCCGTGACCTCGGCGAGGCGACTGATCGAGATGGTGCGGGTTTCGATCGGCTGGCGGCCGGCGGGCTTTTCGCGCAGCTCGGAGATGTCCATGTCGCCAAAATAGGTCAGCACCAGCGTGCGCGGGATCGGCGTCGCGCTCAGCACCAGCACGTCGACCGCCTCGCCCTTGGATGTCAGCGCGAGCCGTTCGCGCACGCCAAAGCGGTGCTGCTCGTCGACGATGGCGAGGGCGAGATCGTGGAAGATCACGTCGTCCTGGATCAGCGCATGGGTGCCGACGAGCAGGTCGATCTCGCCGGCTTCGAGCTGCGCCAGCAATTCACGCCGCTCCCTGCCTTTTTCGCGTCCGGTGAGGATCGCGACCCGCATGCCGGCCCGTTCGGCGAGGGGGGCGATGGTCTTGATGTGCTGGCGCGCCAGGATTTCGGTCGGCGCCATGAGCGCCGCCTGCTTGCCGACTTCCGTGACGGCTGCCGCGGCCAGCAGCGCGACCACGGTCTTGCCTGAGCCGACATCGCCCTGCAGCAGCCGCAGCATGCGTACGGGTTGCTGCAGATCGCTGGCGATCGCCGCGGCCGCGTCACGCTGGGACAGCGTCAATGCATAGGGCAGGGCGTCGATGATCTTGTTGCGCAGGTGACCGTCGCCGGCATTGCGCACGCCGGCCGGCCGGCGCAGCTGCGCCCGGATCAGCGCGAGCGCGAGCTGGCCGGCGAGCAGCTCGTCAAAGGCCAGGCGCGACCAGAACGGCTGATCGGGCAGGATGTCCGTCAGCTCGACCGGCTGGTGGACGCGGTTGAGCGCCTCGGTGATCCCTGGAAAATTGCAGCGGCGCATCACCTCCGGGCTGATCCATTCCGGCAGGGCCGGTAGCTTCTGCAGCGCCTGCGTGACTGCGCGGCGCAGCGAGCCGAGCGCGAGGCCTTCCGTCAGCGGATAGACCGGATCGATGCCCGACAGTTTCGAGATCGCTTCCTCGTCCAGCACACGGTCGGGATGCACCATCTGCGGGATGCCGTCATACATCTGCAGCGTGCCGGAGACGTAGCGCTTCTCCCCGATCGGCAGCAGCTTTTCGACGTAGCCGGGCTTGGCGCGGAAGAAGGTCAGCACGACGTCGCCGGTGTCGTCGCTGGCGTAGACCAGATACGGCGCGCGCGCGCTGCGCGGCGGCGGCGGGCGGTGGCGGTCGACGGTAACCTCCAGCGTCACCATGGTTCCGACCGCTGCGTCGCGGATCTTCGGCCGGGCGCGGCGGTCGATGACCTGGCTCGGCAGATGCAGCAACAGGTCGACCAGCCGCGGCGTCTCGCTGCGGCCGAGCAGATATTGCAGCAGCTTGTCCTGCTTCGGACCGACGCCGGGAAGGCTGGTCACGGGGGCAAACAGAGGATTGAGCAGGCTGGGGCGCATTCTCGCAACATTCGTCATGCGGGCTCGACCCGCGCATCCATCTTTTCGATGACGATGGATTGCCGGGTCAAGCCCGGCAATGACGATCCCTAAACAATTGCAATAACAAAGGGCTGACACGGCCATTCCCAATGGCTATATCACCCCGGCCCGGCACGTCCGGGCTTTCGGCGTTTGACTGGAATCGAGACATGACGGGAACGACACGATCGAGTGACGGGCTGGACAATCGCCGCAAGCGGCTGCTGTTCCGCTGCTGGCACCGAGGCACGCGCGAAATGGACCTGATCCTCGGCCGCTTTGCCGATGCCGAGATCGGCAATTTGTCCGACGCCGAGCTGGCCGAGCTCGAGACCCTGCTCGAGGAGTCGGATCCTGACCTCTATGCTGCCATCACCGGCGACAAGGTGCTGCCAGCTGCTGTCACCGGCGCGCTGTTTGCGCGCATCAAGGCGTTCCCGATCACGGACGGCGATCTATGAAGCTGGGGATGAAGTCGCCGGCCGAGCTGCTCACGCCCGGCCGCGCGGTCACGCTCGCCAATGTCGCGGAAGGCGCCGAAGGCCTGGTGGTCTCCGATCTCGCCCGGGCCATCGCGGCGCGGCCGAAGAGGCCGGCCGTCAGCCTTGCGGTGGTCTGCCGCGACGGGGCGCGGATGCAGCAGCTCGAACGCGCGCTGCAGTTCTTCGCGCCCGATCTGCCGGTGCTGACTTTCCCGGCCTGGGACTGCCAGCCCTATGACCGCGTCTCGCCGCATGGCGGTATCCTGGCGCAACGCCTGACCACGCTGGCGCAGCTGGCCTCGCTCACCGGCAGCGACAAGCCGTTGATCGTGCTCACCACGGTGAACGCGGTGGTGCAGCGCGTGCCCGCGCGCGAGCTCGTCGCGGCGCAGGCGCTGTCGGTCGCGCCCGGCAACGTCGTGCCGATGGACACCATCGTCGCCTGGCTCGAGCACAACGGCTACAACCGCTCCTCGACCGTGCGCGAGCCCGGCGAATATGCCGTGCGCGGCGGCATCCTCGACCTGTTTCCGGCTGGCCTCGAGCAGCCGGTCCGTTTCGACTTCTTCGGCGACAGCCTGGAATCGATCCGCACCTTCGATGCCGAGACCCAGCGCACGCTGTTGGACATGCGCGCGCTCAATCTGGTCCCGATCTCGGAATTCCAGCTCGTCACCGACACCATCCGTCGTTTCCGCATGGGCTATGTCGCCGAGTTCGGCGCGCCCGAGCGCGACGATGCGCTGTACGAGGCCGTCAGCGAGGGCCGCCGTCATCCCGGCATGGAGCACTGGCTGCCGCTGTTCCAGGATCGGATGGACACGCTGTTCGACTATCTGCAAGGCGCGCCCATCGCCATCGAGCCGCAGGCCGAGGACGCCGTCCGCGAGCGCTTCAAGCAGATCCAGGACTATTACGAGGCCCGCCGCGACGCCATGGAGCATCCAGCCGGCGGCGCCATCTACAAGCCGCTGCCGCCGGACCGGCTTTATCTCACCGCCGAAGAATGGACCAGGCGCGAGAGCGACATGCCGCTGGTGCGGCTGACGCAGTTTTCGGTCCCGGCCGACGGGACGAGCGTCGTCGATGCCGGTGCGCGCAAGGGCCGCGATTTCGCGCCTGAGCGCAACGATACGACGGTCAACGTGTTCGGAGCCGTCGTCAGCCACGTCATGGCGCTGCATGCCCAGCGCAAGAAGGTCGTCATCGCGCTCTGGAGCGAAGGCTCGCGCGACCGCATGAATTCGATGCTGCGCGACCATAAGCTGGCCCATACCACCAGCGTCAACAGCTGGCGGACGGTGCAGGCGACCCCGCGCAACGAGACCATGCTGGCCGTGCTCGGCCTCGAGAGCGGGTTCGAGACCGACGAGATCGCCCTCATCAGCGAACAGGATATTTTGGGCGACCGCCTGGTGCGCCCGCGCAAGGCGAGCCGCAAGCTCGACAATTTCATCTCGGAGATCACGAGCCTGTCGGCCGGCGACATCGTCGTCCACGTCGACCACGGCATCGGCCGCTTCGTCGGCCTGCAGACCCTCGACGTCGCCGGCGCTCCGCACGACTGCCTCGAATTGCATTATGCCGCCGAGACCAAACTGTTCCTTCCGGTCGAGAACATCGAGCTGCTCTCGCGCTACGGCTCCGACCAGACCAGTGTCGAGCTCGATCGCCTCGGCGGCGGCGGTTGGCAGACCCGCAAGGCAAAGCTCAAGAACCGCATCCGCGAGATCGCGGGCGAGCTGATCAAGATCGCCGCCGCGCGCCATCTGCACGAAGCGCCCAAGCTGCCGGTGCAGCCGGGCCTTTACGACGAGTTCTGCGCGCGCTTCCCCTATGACGAGACCGAGGACCAATTAGGCGCGATCGAATCCACGCTGAAGGACCTCGAGCTCGGCCGCCCGATGGACCGGCTGATCTGCGGCGACGTCGGCTTCGGCAAGACCGAGGTGGCCTTGCGCGCGGCCTTCGCCGTGGCGCTCGAAGGCAAGCAGGTCGCGGTCGTGGTGCCGACCACGCTGCTGGCGCGCCAGCATCACAGGACATTCACAGAGCGCTTCAAGGGCTTTCCGGTCAACGTGGCGCAGGCTTCGCGCCTGGTCCCGACCAAGGAGCTCAATTTGGTCAAGAAGGGCATCGCCGACGGTTCGGTCGACATCGTCGTCGGCACCCACGCACTGCTCGGCAAGGCCATCAAATTCCGCGACCTCGGGCTCGTCATCGTCGACGAGGAGCAGCATTTCGGCGTCACCCACAAGGAGCGGCTGAAGGCGCTTCGCGCCGAGGTGCACGTGCTGACGCTGTCGGCGACGCCGATCCCGCGCACGCTGCAACTCGCGCTCACCGGCGTCCGCGAGCTCTCGATCATCGCCTCGCCCCCGGTCGACCGCCTCGCGGTCCGCACCTTCGTCGCCCCGCACGATCCGCTGATGATCCGCGAGGCGCTGCTGCGCGAGCGTTATCGCGGCGGCCAGGCGTTCTATGTGGTGCCGCGCATCGACGATCTCGCCGAGGTCAAGGACTTCCTCGACAAGAACGTACCGGAGATGAAGGTCGCGGTCGCGCACGGTCAGATGCCGCCCGCCGTGATCGAGGACATCATGACGGCGTTCTACGACGGCAAGTTCGATATCCTGCTGTCGACCACGATCGTCGAGTCCGGCCTCGACATCCCCAACGCCAACACGCTGATCGTGCACCGCGCCGACATGTTCGGTCTCGCCCAGCTCTATCAGCTGCGCGGCCGCGTCGGCCGTTCCAAGCTGCGGGCCTATGCGCTGTTCACGCTGCCGGCGCAGCAGAAGATCACGGCGCAGGCCGAGCGCAGGCTCACCGTGCTGCAATCTCTGGAAACGCTGGGTGCGGGCTTCCAGCTCGCCTCGCACGACCTCGACATCCGTGGCGCCGGCAATTTGCTCGGCGAGGAGCAGTCGGGCCACATCAAGGAGGTCGGGTTCGAGCTTTATCAATCGATGCTGGAGGAGGCGATCGTCAACCTCAAGGCCGGCGTGTCCGAGCCAGCCGCCGACCGCTGGTCGCCGTCGATCACCATCGGCATGCCCGTGCTCATTCCGGAGGATTACGTCGGCGATCTCTCGGTGCGGCTGTCGCTGTACCGGCGTCTGGCCGATCTCGACAGCGAGGAGGAGATCGAGAACTTTGGCGCCGAGATGCGCGACCGCTTCGGGGTGCTGCCGGACGAGGTCCGCTACCTCTTCAAGGTCGCGGCGATCAAGGCGTTCTGCCGCCGCGCCAATGTCGGAAAGATCGATGCCGGTCCGAAGGGCGCCGTCATCGCCTTCCGCGACAATTCCTTCGCCCATCCCGATCGCCTGGTGTCGTTCATCCGCAGCTACGGTCAGGCCGCCAAGGTGCGGCCCGACATGAAGGTGGTGTTCCTGCAGGACTGGGAGACGCCGGAAGAGCGTCTCGCCGGCACGACGGAGATCATGCGTCAGCTGGCGCAACTCGCGGAGAGCAAGAAGGCGGCGTAGGATCCGTTGTGCTCCGGACGCGCCGCGCAGTTGAAACGTGCGCTGCGTCCGGACCAGGCGCTGTGCCGTGATCACCGACAGAACGGTTGGTGCCGCCGCCGTCCGCGGTCGGAAGGGAGTCGTTCTTGAGACCAGGCGAGGTCCTTGTTCTGATCAACCTTACGCGGTATATTGCCTCCGAATATTAAAAGGGTTGTGTCATGGCGGATTGGCAACCTCTTTTTCTTCTGGGCGCGCTCGGTGCCATCGCCCCTGAAGTCGTGCGCCAGGTCAATGTCTTGCGGAACGGCGGCACCTATACTTGGTCTCCCTCCCTGATATTCTTTTCATTGGTCTATGCCGCCATTGCCGGTGTGGTGGCGGCGATCCTGCCTAGCGCCAACCTCTATTCCGCTTTCTATAATGGCATCTCGACCGACGTGCTGATCGGCAAGGCACATGCAGCCGCCGCAGGCAACAGGAGGAGGAAAACCAGCCAGACCAAAGAGGCAGGCGCAGAGGCAGCGCCAGCGCGCCTGTCGCCCTATCACAGCTTTCTGGACGCGTTATGACCGCGGGGACGCCGAGGCGATCGTCCGGCCTCGTCGTCCTGTGCCGCCCGGCGCAATGGCGAGAAGCGGCCATCGTGCTGTCCTGCTGTCCCACCGATGGCTTCACGCCGCTGCTCGTCATCGAACCGCCGCCCGTCACCGACGATGGCTATCGCCTCCTGTATGACGCCTATGTTGCCGTCCGCAATCAGCGGGACGCCAAGGTCGGTACGGCCATGGCGCGACAGGTCGCGTCACTGACCGAAGTCTCGGCTCTCAACGTCGCCGTCGACGCGGCGGCACAGGCGCTCACACCGTTCCGCTCGTGGTGGCGCCACCAGCGCTCGCTTGGCGGCCTGCTGGCGGGTCAGCCGCCGAGACGCGCGATCCTTTTGTTCGACCCTTCGCCCGGCGAGCTCGACCTCATCGAGGCGGTCCCGGTCAGCCGGATTGGCCCGGATCGGACGCCGGTTCTGCCCAATGCTACCGAGCGCATCTTGCTCGACCCCGGCCTCGACACTCTTGCGATGCGCGCCTGGTCGGCCTGCGGCCGCGATACGGCGTTCCCGATTCCGCAAGGCCCGGAGCATGACGATGCGTTCGGTTGGTTTGCGGCCTTGGCGAGTGCGCTCAAGACAGGCCGTCCCCTTGCTCCCGGAGCTGCCGCGTGCCCCGACCTGCCAGCGGCGGAGGCCACCGAGGCGATTCTGGTCGAGATACAATCCGAACCGGACGCCACAGCCCTGATCGGCGTGCAATATGCCCACGAGCGGCGGGCCCTGCTGGTACTGACGCCGGCACCCGATACTGCCGCCATATCCGACGCTCTCGCCGCCATGTCCGGCCGGTCTGGCGATAAGTTATTTGCCACCGTGCGCGACTGGTGGCGGTCGCTCACCGAAAGCCCCGATATCGCGGGCCCGCTCCAGGCGATCGAGGCTGCCGTGAACGATGCCGTTCCCGACGTGGTGGTCACCGCAATCGGCGAGCGCGATCTCACTGTCTTCACTTACGCGGTGCCGTACAGCTTCGTCCGCAAGTGCGGCGCCGACTGGGTCGGCAAGACGATCGGCCATGTTGCCGGCGATCCGACCCTGATCGTGCTGACGGAACTGCTCGACACACCGGCCACCGATACCATCGGCTTCACGCTGCTGTTCGACACCGGCGAATTCGACACCAATGAAACTGCCGACGTGCTGCACGTGCTGAATGACCGCCCCGCCATCGTGTTGTTGCTGTCGGGTGCCGCAGCCGCCGGCCTCAATCTGATCCGTCTCGGAGAGCTTCTCCCGATTGAGTTCATTCACTTCAACACCCATGGCAATCAGCAGGAGATCGTGCTGGCCGATGGCGAACTCCCGGCGTGGAAACTGTTTCGAAGCGCGCTGCCGAGCCGGCCTTTCGTCTTCAACAATTCTTGCCTGAGCTGGGTCGGTGTTGGTCGAGAGTTCATCCGCACCGGGGCGCGCGGCTATATCGGCACGCTCTGGCCGGTGGATGCGGAGCAGGCCGCGCGTCTTGCCAGATCCGTCCTCGAGCGCACCGTTCAGCATGGCTGGTCGATTGCCCGCGCCATCCGCCAGACCGGCGTCGACCGCCACACCGATCGGGCCTATATCTTTGCCGGTACTGCCAGCGCGCAGCTCGCGACGCTCTCGGACAATCGCTCACGCCGCGAAGCGCTGGCAAAGGGCATCAGGCAACTGTTGAACGCCTTGCTGCGATCGCTGGCGCAGGGCAGTGGAGGGCCGCCCGGCATCTTCATCCGGCCGATGCAGGAACTGCTGTGGACCGTAGCGGGACAACTGATCGACGTGCTCGACCAGCGCTGGCCCGCGCCCGATGCGGATCGGCTCGACATAGCCTCCGATCGCCTTTCCGTGATGGCCCGCCAGGCGGAGGACAGGCAAGACCACGTGCCTGCTCGCGCCGCCGAGGTTGCGGCTGCGCAGTCACTGCTCGACCGCGCCGGACTCGCCGATGCCGGCCGCACCTTGTCTCGAGGGCTTATCCACTATCACGGAGCGCGGATCGCTCTCGCGGAAAGCCGCATCCAGGATACGCTGGATTTGCTGGCCGAGGACGGGTCGACCGCCGTGCTCAACCTGCGCAGCGATGCGTTGCGCGCCGCAGGACAAATGCAGGAGGCTTTCGCCACGGCCGAACGGGCCCTTGCCAGTGTTCAGCCCGACGACCGCAGGCAGCGGCTTTTCACGCTCGGCCGCGTCGGCCAATTGGCCCGCATCAATCACGACGAGGAGCGTGCGCTCGACGTTGCCCGCGATGGCTTCGCGCTCGCCACCGAACTGGACGATCTGAAGGAACGTGCGAAGTTCAAGGGCGACGAGACCCGTGCCTTGCTGGTCCTGCAACGGGCCCAGGAGGCCGTGGCGTCAGCGCGGCTGTACCGCGACCTCGCCCGACATGCTTTCGGCGACCGTGAGGACCTATCGGCTGCCGGTGCCTTGGTCCAGGCCCTCACCATGGCTGGCGAAACGCAGGAAGCGGATCAAGTCGCAAGACAGGCGCTGGACAACGCCCGCGCCATGAACCAGCCGGCCCGCGCTGCGCAGTTTTTGCTTGATCGCGCCCGTATCTGTGCGGTCGAGGATCGCCTGCATGACGCAATCGCCCTCGGCTTCGAGTCCGCGACCGCGTTCGCCGACTGCCGCGCTATGGACGGCACGCGACAGGCGCTCGGTCTCACCACGGAGTTTCTCAACCAGGCTCATCGGGATCAGCTGCCGGGCTGGCCGGACTTGTTCCGTCTCGCCGTCAGCACGCAAAGAGCCCTGCTGCCGAAGGTCAGTCCGGACCTGCAATCTGCCATCGCGACTGAAACCGCGTCCCAGCTCGCCAAGCTGACGGCTGCAGGGAAGGGCCTCTGACGGACCACATTCCGGATCATGCTCTGGAGCAGGCGGCAACGGTCAGGACGCCGCGCGCGTCCCATCCGCCGACAACCGCGCCAGCAGCGAGCGCGCATTGTCCGACGGCGACAGCGAATCCACGCTGACGACGGGATCGCTGCGCATCTCGTGCTTGCCGTTGGAGGTATGCCGCATCACCGCCGAGAGGCGGCGGGCGATCATGTGAGCGGTGCGGAAGTCGGTCTCCGCGAAAACGACGATGACGGAGCCGTCCTTCTGCGCCGCGCCGAAATCCATCTGCCGCATCAGCCGGCTGAGGATGCGGGCGGCATCGAGCTGGGCGCGGGAATTGCCTGGGTCGAAGGCGAAGCGCGCAACCGACAGGCCGCCGCCGCGGGCCAGCGTCTGCTCGACCGCCCTGGAGAAATCGCGGGCGAAAGCTTCCACCGTGAGCAGGCCGCTGCGCGGATCGAGCCAGCCGCCGGCATCGATCGAGCGCAGCGTGCGGCTCAATTGTGCTTCCATCGCATGCTGGCGGATCAGCGGCAGCGCGTTGGCCGCGACCTTGGCCGGCTCGCCCGGGATCAACTCGAGATTGGGCAGATCGTAGCTCTGCGTCAGCTGATGCGCGGTGACGACGACGGGAAGGCTGCGGAAGCGGGTGTCCTCGGCGAGCACCGTGAGAAAGGCGTCGGTGACGCGCGGGGTAAAACCTTCGGCGAGCACGACGCCGTCGAGGTCGCGGGTGTTGAGGTGTTTGGCGGCGGCCTCGATCGAGAGAGCACCGATCACGCCGGCGCGTTCGCCGAGCGCGACGGAGAGCGCGGGATAGGCCGGGCCGCGGCCGATCAGGAGCACGGTGGCATCGCGGGCGGGATCGCCCTCCGGCAACGCGACCTTCACTTCCGGCAGCCGGCGCAGCACCGTGGCATGCAGGGTGCGCACGCGCAAAGCGGCGCGAAGCCGCGCGATCAGGCGGTCGGGATTGCCGCCGTGCGAGGAGAAGGGCAGGGCATTGAGGGGCAGCGCGCCCGAAGCATCAAGGGCCACGAAGGGAAGGTAGGGCGACTGGTCGGCGATCTTCTTCGCGAGCGGCGCGATATGCGGCTCATGACCGCCGGATATCTGGGCGAGAACCACGGCCGGCTGGACCTGCTCGACCGCGCGCGCTGCGCTGGCCCAGTCGGTGTCGACGACGGGAAAGAGCCGGGCCTCGTCCAGCGCCGCGATGAAGGGCGGCCGCTCGGCATTGGACACAAACAGTATCGGGCCCGCCTGGGACATTCGACAAACTCTGATCACGCGACAGATGCCGCGCAATCTAGTTTGGCCGCCTTAATGCGGCGTCAACATACCAGGCGAAACTGCGCTCAGACCGGGCCGGAGCGGTCGCGAAAAGCCTCAACCATCAGGGGGTTAAGCCCGAGCTCGCTGAGCGCCTCGCGGGCCCTTGTATTGTCCTGAGCGCGTCCGGCCAGCCGGTGGCCGGAAAGCCGGTCGGGCAGTGCGGTGAGCAGGGCGCCCTGGCCGAGCCTGCGGGCCCATTCCTGGAGGTCGTTGGAAAGGAAGCGGTAGCCGCCGACGGCCATGATGCCGGAGGGCGGCGCGGTGATGCAGATGGCGCCGCTCGGGCGGTCGAGCCGTGCGGCATAGCCGGTGTCGACATAGTCGCGCGGCGGCTGCGCGACCAGTGTGTCGCCGACCGGCTGCGGCGGCGCATAGGCCGCGATCGGCACCATCGCGCCGCGCAGGCCGAGCGTGCCCTTCGGCGTCAGCAGGATCTCGCCGGCAATGGACGAGCCGGATTGCTCGCGAGGGGCGCCGTGCGGCCCGGGCATCACCGCAACAGGCATGCCGTCCTCGCCGCGGCGGGCGCCGAACAGCCCGGCCTCGCCGAACAGGTAGACGTCGGTCAACGGCGCATGCGGGGCGATCCAGGCATCGCTCGTTGCCACCTGCTCGGGCGCGCGCCACAGGCCGATGACGTTGCGCAAGGACGGCATCCGCGCCGCCAGGTCAGAATCGCCGAGGCGCAAGGCGAGCTGTGCCGGCGCGATCAGCACCTCGCATTCATGCTCGTTGATCTGCCGTTCCAGCACCTCGTTCTCGAACGGGTGATGCAGCGCCAGCGCACCGCCCGAGAGCAGCCACACTGCGAGCGAGGAGGCGAGGCCTGCGAACGACATCGGCGTGAACGCCGCCATCACGGTCGCGCCCTGCCGGATGTCGGCTTCCAGCGACATCGCAAGGCCGCCGGCGATCAGGCTGAAATGCGGCCGCGGCACCGGGCGAAAGCCTTCCGCGGTGACGTCGAAGGAGATCATCGCCGCCTTGCGGCCGTCCTGGATCACGGCGCGCGTGGTGCCGGGCGGGCGGGCCAGCACATCGTCGAGCGAAGCCATGCCTTCGGGCAGATCGGCGCCGAAGCCGCAGACGTGACGGATCGAGAAGGCCTCGGCGGCCGCATGCATTGCCAGATCGGCATAGCTGACGCCGTCGACCGTGCTCATGGTGACGATGGCGCGCGCCGCGGTGCGGTTCAGCGCCGCGGTCAGTTCCGCATGCCGCCAGAGCAACGGCAGCACCGCGACGACGAGGCCGGCGCGATGGGCGGCGAGCACGGTGAGCACGAACTCGACCGTCGCAGGCAATTGGATCGCGATGACGGAATTGGCCGGCAGGCCCGATTCGACGAAATAGGCCGACAGCGCCTCGATCGCCGTGTCGGCCTCGGCATAGGTCATCCGCCGCGGCTGGTGCCCGGTGACGCGGGCCTTGTTGAGGGGATCGAGCAGGGCGGGCGCGTGCGGCTGCCGTATCAGCGTGCGCTGAAACAACGTGTCGAGCGTCGGCGATATGGCTGGCTGGTTCACGGCGTCACTTTGCTTGATGAGCTTGCGGCTGCCCTTTCGACCACCAGGTCTCCGGCAAGTAGCCCGAGAGCGAGGTGGCCTTGGGCCGTTCTATCCGATTCCACCGCGCGATCCATTGCTCGGATACGTTAAACAGGGGGATTGTGTAGAAGCCGGCGATCAGGGCGCGGTCGAGCGCCCGCACCGACGAGACGAACTCCGTATGTTCACGGGCCTCGAGCAGGGCGGCGATCATGGCATCGACCGCGCCATCCCTGGCGCCCATGTAGTTGCGGGTCCCCGGATTGTCCGCGGCAGCGCTGCCCCAATAGAAAGATTGTTCGTTGCCGGGCGACAGCGACTGGTCCCAGCGGTTCTGGATCATGTCGAATTCGTAAGCGAGCCGGCGCTGGTCGAACTGCACGGGATCGACGGTTCGCACGCTCGGCTCGATGCCGGCGCGCTTGAGGTCGCGCTGGAACGCGAGCGCGATCCGCTCCTGGTCGCGGGTCGTGACCAGGATCTCGAAGGCGAAGGGCGCTTTGGTCGCGCGGTTGCGCAGCACCGTGCCGTCGAGATCGTAGCCGGCTTCCGACAACAGCTTCAGCGCCGCGCGCAGCGTGGTGCGATCGCGTCCCGAGCCGTCGGTCACCGGCAAGCGGTAGCTTCCGTCCATGATGTCGGGCCGAATCTGCGCCGCGAAGGGTTTCAGCAACTCGCGCTCGCGCGCGTCGGCAGGCCGGCCATAGGCCGACAGGTCGGAGCCGGCGAAATAGCCGGCCACGCGCGAATAGAGCCCGAAGAAGTAGTTGCGGTTGACCAGCTCGAAATCGAACAGCAGCGTCAGCGCCTGGCGAACGCGGATGTCCGCGAATACTGGACGGCGGGTGTTGAACACCAGGAATTCGGATGGCTGCGGCAGGCCCGGCTTGACGGTATCGCGGATCACCTCGCCGCTTTTGGCGGCCGGAAAATCGTAGCCCTCGTGCCAGCGCAGCGGCTCGTGCTCGACGCGGAAATCATAGAGGCCGCGCTTGAAGGCTTCGAACTGGCCGTTGGCTTCGCGAAAATAGTCGAGCCGGATCTCGTCGAAATTGTAGAGCCCGCGGTTGATGGGCAGGTCGCGGCCCCAATAGTCGGGATTGCGGGTGAGCGTGACGCTGGCCCCGGGCTTCACGGCCGTGACGCGATAGGGGCCGGAGCCGATCGGGCTCGTCAGCGTCGTCTCCTCGAAGGTCGCGACGTCGACCGCGTGCTTGGGCAGGATCGGCATCAGGCCGAGGATCAGCGGCAGCTCGCGGTCGTTGGCGCCTGCAAGGTCGAAGCGGACGGTGAGGGGATCGGGGGCTTCGGCGGTAGCAACTTTGGCGTAGTACTGCCGGTGGTTCGGGCGGCCGTGATCGCGCAGCAGCTGCCAGGAGAACAGCACGTCTTCGGCCGTGACCGGCTTGCCATCGGAGAACCGGGCGCGCGGATCGAGGCGGAACGTGACGAAGCTCCGCTCGTCGTTGGTTTCGACGCTCCTGGCGAGCAGGCCATAGAGCGTGAACGGCTCGTCATTGCCGCGCGCGAGCAGGCTTTCGACCACGTAGCCCCGCATCTGCTGCACGGCCAATCCCCTCACGATGAAGGGATTGAGGCTGTCGAAGGTGCCGAGAACACCCCAGGTCAGGCGGCCGCCCTTGGGGGCATCGGGATTGGCATAGGGCATGTGGGTGAAATCGGCCGGCATGGCCGGCTTGCCGTGCATGGCGATGGCATGGGCTTCCTCGGCCCGCACGCCGCCGGCGGACAGCGCAACCGCGAGCACAGAGGCAAGGACGCAAAGGCGGAAACCGGGGCCCTCGAAAAGGCGCGGGAACTTGAACATCGGCACACGTTGATTCGAGGACCGGCTGGCCTTGAATCCTATCACAGGGAATTTCACTGGACGCAGCTGCGGATGTGGCCAAAGACGGTTGTCGGCATTGATCTTTTCGTCGGCCACGTTAAGAAGGCGGGCAATCGCGCAAGAGCGTCGAGCCCGTCACTTATCTGCCTCAATTGACGGGAAGAGAGCCGCGCCCAAGGCGGCTAGGTTCGGCGCTTCGGAGCGGTTCGGGCGCTTCCCGTTCAGAAAGGGTTTTCCGCAATGAATTTCCGTTACTTGGCCGCGTCCGTCCGGCCGCGTGGGCGACTTCTCGCCCTGTTGACGGCGACGGCGTTGGCCGTTCCGTTTGCCGCCGAGGCCCAGACCCCCGCGCCGGCCCCCGGTGCGCCCAAGGTGGCCCCGAAAGCGGCTCCCAAGGCTGCCCCCAAGGCGCCGGCCGCTCAGGCCCCCGCCCAGCAGGCTCCCGCGGCAGGCGCTCCGGCGCAGCAGGGCGCGGCCCAGCCGGCTGATCAGCAGATCCAGCTGATCTACGCCCCCTGGACCAAGTTCTGTCTCAAGGGCCAGGATGCCAACGCCAAGCAGGTCTGCTTCACCGGCAAGGACGGCCGCATCGAATCGGGCCAACCGGTCATCGCAGCCGTCATCATCGAGCCGGAAGGCGAGCCCAAGAAGATCCTGCGCGTGACGCTGCCGCTCGGCATGCAGCTCGTGCACGGCACCCGGATCATCGTGGACAGCAACGCGCCGCTGCAGCAACCCTATGTGATCTGCTTCCAGAACGGCTGCATGTCCGATTACGAGGCGACCCCCGAGCTCATCAACAGCATGAAGAAGGGCCAGAATCTGGTTGTCCAGGCGATCAACGCCAACGGCGCGCCGCTGACCCTGCCGCTGCCGCTCGCCGGCGAATTCCAGAAGGCCTATGACGGTCCGCCGACCGATCCGAAGGTGTTCGAGGAAAACCAGAAGAAGCTTCAGGAAGAGCTTCAGAAGAAGGCCGAAGAGCTGCAGAAGAAGCAGCAGCAAAGCGGTGGCGCCGCTCCGGCGGGGCAGAAGTAATCGGGACCATATCCCCGACATGAAAAGGCGCTCCTATCGAGCGCCTTTTTTGCTGGGCCGCGTCGGCGGCGAAACTCAGTTCAGCGAGGGGTTACGCGGGCGATAGCCGCCGGCCTTGTCCTTGATGAAGATCTCGGCGACCTGGGAATGCCGGACCGGCTCGCCGGACTCGTCGGGCAGAAGGTTCTGCTCGGAGACATAGGCGACGTACTCCGATTCCGCGTTCTCTGCGAGCAGGTGGTAGAACGGCTGGTCCTTGTGGGGCCGCACCTCCTCGGGGATCGACAGCCACCACTCCTCGGTGTTGTTGAATTCCGGATCGATGTCGAAGATCACGCCCCGGAACGAGAAGATCCGGTGGCGTACGACCTGTCCGATCTGGAATTTGGCGGTCCGCGCTTTAATCATTCCCCGTCGATAGACCAGGATTGTGGCTGATGCTAGTGGCCTCATCTGGAATTAACGTTCACTTAAGGGGCGGATAGCCCCTGAGTCCTCAGAAAACGCTTCATCAATGGTCGATATCCTCAATCTGGCGTTACCTTATTTCGGCTTGATCTTCGTCGGGTTCGCCTGCGGCAAGGTCAAGTCCCTGCCGGAAGCGGGCCTCGCCTGGATGAACTTCTTCCTGCTCTACGTGTCGCTGCCGGCGTTGCTGTTTGCGATCATGTCGAAGACGCCGTTTTCGGAATTGAACAACCCGCCGTTCCTGGTGGCGACCACGCTGTCGACGGTTGCGGCCTTCACCCTGGCGCTGGTGGTCGGCAAGGTTCTGGGACGGCTGACGCTGCGCGAGGCGACGCTTGCGGGCCTGTCCGGGGGCTACGGCAATATCGGCTATATGGGGCCGGGGCTGGCGCTTGCGGTGCTGGGATCGAAGGCGTCGGCGCCGACCGCGCTGATCTTCTGCTGCGACAGCATCTTCCTGTTCACGATCGTGCCGCTGTTGATCGAGCTGTCCGACCGCGATCATCCCTCCATCGTGCATGCCTTCGGCGTGGTGCTGAAGCAGATCGTGCTCAACCCGCTGATCATGTCGGCCTGCTTCGGCGCGGCCTTCGCATCGCTGCACATCGAGATGCCCGTCGCGCTCGATCGCACCATCACCTTCCTGCAGAACGCGGCGGCCCCGACGGCGCTGTTCGTGCTCGGCGTGACCGTGGCGTTGCGGCCGTTCGACCGTGTGCCATGGGAGGTGCCGGGCGTGATCGCGATCAAGCTGCTGTTCCATCCGCTCGCGGCATTCGGCCTGATGCTCGCGTTCGGGCCGTTCGCGCAACCTTGGGCCGCGACCGCCGTGCTGATGGCCTCGCTGCCGCCGGCGCTGAACGTGTTCGTGATCGCCCGGCAGAACGATGCCTGGATCGAGTCTGCTTCGGTGGCGGTGCTGCTCGGGACGTTCGCGTCGGTGGTCACGCTGACCAGCGTGATGTGGCTGCTTCAGAGCGGACGGCTGGTCTTTCCGTGAGCGACCTTACCGCCGCCAGGTTGGCGTCAGGCCCTCGCGCATCGCAAAACGGCGGAGCGGGCCGATGGCGCCGAGCAGGTGCATGCCGACGGCGCGGACCGGCTGCAGCGGCAGGAAATCGTTGAGCAGCGAGCGGTTGGCCATGTCGATTGCGAACGTGCGGCTCAGGATATCCGGGCGACGCGCGCGGTCGTAGCGCTTGAGTACGTCGTCCGCACCGGGATCCTGTCCCGCAGCGATGGCTTCGCCCGCAAGTCTCGCAATATCGGCGGCATCGCGCAGGCCGAGATTGAGGCCCTGGGCGCCGATCGGCGGAACCACATGGGCGGCTTCGCCGACCAGCGCGATGCGGTCGCGGCCGAAGGCTCTCGGGCGTTCGATCGCCAGCGGGAACAGGTTGCGGCCGGGCTCGACCGTCATGCGTCCCAGGATCGAATGCGACTGCTTCTCGATCGCGGCGGACAGCTCCACGTCGCTCAGGCTCCGCAGCCGCTCGGCCTCGGCAGGCGCCGAGACCCAGACGACGCTGGAGCGGTCGCCGGGCAGGGGTACGAACACGCAGGGACCATGCGGCGTGTGGAACTCGGTCGAGACATTGCGATGCGGCCGCGTGTGACCGACGTTGAAGGTCAGTGCGGTCTGTGTCAGCTCGCGCCGCGTCACTTCGATGCCGGCAGCTTCCCGGCACAGCGAATGCCGGCCGTCGGCGCCGACCACGAGGCGAGCGACGAGAAACCGCGCGGAGGCCGTGCGGACTGCAACGTCGTCGGCTTCGATGACGACGCTTTCGGCCTCGTCGTCGAAGCGGACCAGATTGGGCAATTCGGCCGCACGCTCTTCCAGAGCCAGCATCAGCGAGCGGTTGTCGATGTTGTAGCCGAAGGCGTCGAGCGCGATTTCGTGACAGGAGAAACGAACCTCGGGGCTGCGGAACAGCCGGCCGGTGTCGTCGACCAGGCGCATGACCTCCAGCGCGGCGGCCTTGTTCTTGCACCGAGACCAGACGTCGAGCGTCTCCAGCAGGTCGATGGAGGCGCCCAACAGCGCGGTGGTGCGGTTGTCGGCATACGGCACGCGTCGTGCCACCAGAGCGGTCTGGGCGCCCGCCTGCGCCAGCGCGATTGCCGCAGCAAGTCCGGCCGGTCCGCCGCCGATCACGGCGGCGTCATGGAGTGTCGATGCGTCTGTCATGGAACGACATTTGACACGCTCGGCGGCAAATTCAAGCCCACCTATATTTCCCTGATTTTATGACGAATTGTGCGACCGGGCGCCGCACTGGCTTATGTGCAAACCGGCCCCATTCTGATAGCAGAAGCCATGGATACCCAGCAGGATTCCCTGAAGCCGAAACCGGCGATCCGCGCCGCAGCCTTCTCGGTGCACATCTTCACCGCGTTCGGCGCGGCGATTGCGCTATTGGCGATGCTGGAGGCCGTGCGCGAGCACTGGGCGGCGATGTTTCAATGGCTGGGCGTGGCCCTGATCATCGACGCGATCGACGGGCCAATTGCGCGCCGGCTCGACGTCAAGAACGTGCAGCCGAACTGGTCGGGCGATGTGCTCGATCTCGTGGTCGACTTCGTCACCTATGTCTTCGTGCCGGCCTACGCGATCGTCGCCAGCGGCCTGCTGCTGCCGGTCGCGGCGCCTTTGCTCGGCGTCGCCATCATCGTCACCAGTGCACTATATTTCGCCGATCTGCGCATGAAGGCGGACGACAATCATTTCCGCGGCTTCCCGGCGCTGTGGAATGCGGCGGCGTTCTATCTGTTCCTGCTGCACTGGCCGCCGCTGTGGTCGACGCTGCTGGTGGCGGCGCTCGTCGTGCTGACCTTCGTGCCGTTCCACGTGCTGCATCCGGTCCGCGTCGTGCGGCTGCGCTGGCTGACGATGTCGCTGATCGCGGTCTGGGCGCTGCTCGGCCTCTACGTGCTGGAGATGGATTTCCGCGTCGGCGCCGGCGTCACCGTCGCGCTTTGTGCGATCGCGCTCTGGATCAGCTTCAGCGACGGCTTGATCCGGTTGGTGCGGTCGTTCGCATGATGCATCTGCTGACCAGCCCCGAAGCCTGGGCGGCGCTGCTGACACTGACCGCGCTCGAGATCGTGCTCGGCATCGACAACGTCATTTTCATCTCTGTGATCGTCTCGCGCATTCCCGAAAGGCAGGCGCATCGCGCCCGCCAGATCGGGCTCGCGCTGGCGCTGATCTTCCGCATCATCCTGCTCAGCCTGCTGGTCTGGCTGATCGGCCTGACCGCACCCGTGTTCTCGTTTGCCGGTTACGGCTTCTCCTGGCGCGACCTGATCCTGATCGGCGGCGGCCTGTTCCTGATCGCCAAGGCGACGCACGAGATCCACGCCGAGGTCGAGGCCGATGACGGCGAGGGTGATCAGAAATCGGGGGGCAACGCCTTCTTCTGGGTGATCGTCCAGATCATCGTCATCGACATCGTGTTCTCGCTGGATTCGATCATCACCGCGATCGGCATGGCTGAGGATATCGAGATCATGGTTGCGGCGGTCGTGATCGCCTGCCTGATCATGTACATTTCGTCCGGGCCGGTCGCGCGCTTCGTCGCGGAGCATCCGACCACGAAAATGCTGGCGCTGGCGTTCCTGGTGCTGATTGGCGTCGCGCTGGTTGCGGATGGTTTCCAATTCCACATTCCGCGCGGCTACATCTATTTTGCAATCGCGTTCTCGGCGGCGGTCGAATTCTTCAACGTGCTGGCCAAACGCAACCGCAGGAAGACCGGCAAGCCGCCGGTTTAGGCGTCTAGGCTGCATCGAGTTGACAAGGCGGGCGCGATGTCTTTCGCTGGCCTTTGAGAAGAGGAGGTCAGAAGATGACCAAAGCGGTCCGTGTGCACAAGGTCGGAGGCCCCGAAGCCCTGGTCTATGAGAGCGTCGATGTCCCGGCGCCCGGCCCCGGCGAGGTGCGCATCCGCCAGCATGCGGTCGGCCTGAACTTCATCGACGTCTATTACCGCACCGGTCTCTACAAGGCGCCGGGGCTGCCCTTCATCGCGGGCAACGAGGCCTCGGGCGAGGTGGTCGCGGTCGGGCCGGGCGTGACCAATTTCCATCCCGGCGATCGCGTCGCCTACTACTACAACCTCGGCGCCTACACCGGCGAGCGCAACATTCCCTGGGAGAAGCTGGTCAAGCTGCCCGATCACATCACCCACGAGCAGGGCGCCGTGCTGATGCTGAAGGGGCTGACCGTCTGGTATCTCCTGCACAAGACCTTCAAGGTCGAGCCGCATCACCGCGTCCTGATCCATGCCGCCGCCGGCGGCATCGGCCTTTTGGCCTGCCAATGGGCGAGGGCGCTCGGGGCCCACGTCATCGGCACGGTCGGCTCGCGCGAGAAGGCCGAGCTCGCCGAGGCAAATGGCTGCGATCACGTCATCCTCTACAACGAGGAGGATTTCGTCGCGCGCGTCAAGCAGATCAGCCGCAACGAGGGCTGCGACGTCGTCTATGACGGCGTCGGCAAGGCGACCTTCCCCGGCTCGCTGTCGTGCCTGAAGCCGCGCGGCATGTTCGTCTCCTTCGGCAACGCCTCGGGTCCGGTCCCGCCGTTCTCGATCGCCGAGCTCAACAATCACGGTTCGCTGTTTGCGACGCGGCCGAAGCTCAATGATTATGTCGGCACGCGCAAGGAGCTGCTCGAAGGCGCCGACACGCTGTTCGCCGCCGTCATCAACGGCAAGCTGCACGTGCCGATCAACCACGCCTACGCGCTCAAGGATGCCGCCAAAGCGCATATCGATCTCGAAAGCCGCAAGACCACGGGGGCTTCGATCTTGAAGCCGTGAGCGGCCCGGGCCGCGGCGGAACTCGGGGCGCGAACTGCCGAATTCTCGGTACAGTATCGGACCGATCGTGCCTAACGCCTGATTGCGTCCACGCTTCCAGCACACCACGTTCTCGAAGCCGCCACGATTCCATCGTGATTGCGGCATTCGCGAATTGAAGTTTGGTGAATGGGGGCAATGAGATGGCCAAGACTGCAACGGCGGAGTTCAAATATCCGGAAGCGCACTGCGCGTTCTGCGCGACGAGGACGCCTCATCTGCACGAACGGCGTGCCGTTGCCGGGCGAATCGTAGCGCGGTCGGTTTGTCTGACGTGCAACACCGAACGACCCAAGGACGTCGGCGACAATTAGGGTTGCGACCGTCGGCAGGCGTGCTTGCCGGAATACGATGCTTGCGCGCTCACTATGGCAGATCATTACGTTTCCGACGAACTGCGGGGCTTCATTTTGAAGCGGATCGATTCTGTGGCCCAGATCGAAGCGCTTCTTCTCATTCGATCCAATCCACGATCGCAATGGAACGCAGCACGGCTTGCGAGGCGGCTTTACATCGGCGAGCCGGAGGCGGCCGAGGCGTTGAGCCGCCTTTGTGCCTCTGAGTTGTTGACCTGCACCGATGAGGTCTACCGCCTTGAAGGCGTGCCGGAGCAGAATTTGAAACTGATCGAACAGCTTCTGGGAGTCTATTCCCGGCATCTCATCCCCATCACGAACCTCGTGCACTCGAAACCTCGCCGCATCGGCTCATTTGCCGACGCCTTCAAGTTCCGGAAGGGGTCGTGACGGTGTCGTCGTTGATCTACGGACTGTGCGCCGTGACGTCGGCAGTTTGCGCCGGACTGCTGCTCGCTGCATACCGTCTCGAGTGGTATCGGCTTTTGCTCTGGAGCGGCCTGTGCTTCGTCGGCCTTGCCGCCAACAACGTGATCCTGCTGCTCGACAAGGTCGTGCTGCCGGATGTCGATCTCTCCGCGTTGCGTCTGTTCGTTGCACTGATTGCGATGAGCATACTTCTCTTTGGATTGATCTGGGATACTGAATCATGACGAACAATCTGTCCGCGGTCTTGTCCGGCGCGGTGGCAATGGCCTCGTTCGCGACCACGTTGTTCTTCGCGAAGTTCTGGCGTCAAACCTCCGACGTCTTCTTCCTGCTGTTCGCTCTCGCGTTCGCGATCGACACAGTCTCGCGCGTCGCGCTCGGTCTCACCGAGACTTCCTACGAGCTGGAACCCGCTTTCTACGTGCTGAGGCTTGCAATGTTCGCATTGATCATCGTGGCGATCACGCTCAAGAACCGGTCGCGCTGAGCTATGCCGATCAGGCTCAGGGACTTTGTCCGCTTCGCGGTCTTCGGCATCGCGGTCGCCTTGATCGTTGCGTTCGGCATCTCTCCGTTCACGGGTGGCGTCGTTCAGCAATGGTCGCGAAGCGACGTCGAAACGCGGTCGAGGCTCGTGTTCAATGCGATCCAGCCGTTTCTCGACCGCGACGTAGCGGATCAATCCTGGGATCGGCTGAGCGAGCTGTTCCGGCGCGTGGCGCTGGACAAGAAGATCCTGGCCGTCGGCTTTTGCAGTCGGGCAGGAACGCTGGTCGCCCCGACGCCGGAAATGCCCGCGAGCTTCGACTGCGGCAAGATCGCGAAATTCGAGAGCGAAAGCTTCTCCGACATCGCCAGCGGCGGCCGGCGAATCCTGGTCGCTGCGTTCCCCGTCGGCGGCAGTGAAGGCCGATCATATCTCGTGATACTGACCGACCTGAGCTTTGCGAGTGCGCGCTCCAGCCAGGTGGTCGCCTATCTGCTCGCCTCTCTGGCCGGCGTCGTGCTGGTGCTGACGGTCGGCACCATCATTTTTGCCGTCTTCATGCTGCGCAGCTGGATGAATTCGCTCAGGCGTGCGGTCGACGAGGTGCGCCTGGGCCGGTCAGGCGAGCGGCTTGCGGCGAGCGGATCTGCCATGGACCGCGAGATCCACAAGCTGCTCCGGCGGGCCGAAGACTTCACCCAGGCCCACCAGATCGACTGGACCCCAAGTGCCCTCCAGGAACTGCTGCATGGCGTGTTGCCGGGCGCGGAGGTGCTGGTCTTGTCGAATCGAGAGCCGTACATCCACAACCGAACGGATGACGGAGTTGTCGTGCAGCGGCCGGCGAGCGGGCTGGTTTCGGCGCTCGAGCCGATCATGCGGGCTTGCGGCGGCACCTGGATCGCCCATGGCAGCGGGAGTGCAGACCGGGACACTGTCGATGCCCACGACAGGATCAGGGTTCCGGAGGGCTCGCCCGCCTATGCGCTGCGCCGCGTCTGGATATCCGAGGCGGAGCAGGACGGCTACTATTACGGCTTCGCCAACGAGGGGCTGTGGCCGCTATGCCATATCGTCTTCGTGCGTCCGTCGTTTCGAACCGACGACTGGCAGATGTACCAACGCATCAATCAGCGTTTCGCGGATGCCGTCGTTGCCGAGGCACGAACCGAGGATCCGGTCGTGCTGGTGCAGGACTATCACTTCGCGCTTGCCCCCAAGATGATCCGGCAGCGGCTGCCGAAGGCGACCATCATCTCGTTCTGGCACATTCCATGGCCGAATGCCGAAACGTTCAGCATCTGTCCGTGGCGGCGGGAGATCATCGAGGGGATGCTGGGGAGCACCATCCTGGGGTTTCACACCCAGTTCCACTGCAACAATTTCGTCGAGTGCGTCGATCGTTTCGTGGAAAGCAGGATCGACCGTGAGGTGCAAGCCGTCAGCCTTGGCGGCCACGAGACGAAGATCCGCGCCTATCCGATCTCGATTGAATGGCCGCCGGGCGCGCTCGCGGGAGTTCCGGCGCGGGACGCGTGTCGCGCGGAAGTCATGGCAAAGTTCGATCTCGCCGAGAACACCAAGGTCATCGTCGGCGTCGAGAGGTTTGACTACACCAAAGGCATACCGGACCGCATGCACGCGATCGACGCGTTGTTGACCCGCGATCCATCCTGGAGGGAGCGGCTCGTTTTCATCCAGGTCGCAGCCCCGACTCGCAGCAAGCTCGGCGCCTATTCGCAGCTGCAGTCGGAAGCAGAGGATCTCGCATCCGAGATCAATGGCCGCCATGCAGGTGGCCAGTCGCCAATCCGGCTGGTCGCCCGACACTACGAATCGAGCGACGTATTCAAGCTGTTTCGCGCCGCAGACGTTTGCGTCGTCAGTAGCCTCCATGACGGCATGAACCTCGTCGCCAAGGAATTCGTCAGCTGCCGCGACGACAACGCGGGCGTGCTCGTGCTGTCGAGTTTCACCGGAGCGGCCCGAGAGATGTCCGAAGCGCTGATCGTCAATCCTTACGACACTGAAGAGCTCGCCGCCGCGATCAAGCGTGCCATGACCATGCCGCTGGACGAGCAGGCCGAACGGATGAAGCTGATGCGGCAGCAGGTCAAGGAGAACAACGTCTACCGCTGGGCGGGAACCATGCTGGTCGATGCTGCACGCAGCCGCACCCGGGAGCGGATTGTCGCTTTGACCGAATTCGGCGAGAACGCGCATGCGACGGCAGCAGGGGCAGCGACGGTTCGGCCTGCATCGTAGAGAAGGACGCTGCGCGCGATCCCGGGGGGCTTCGTCTGCAGTTCCGTCTGTCGGGTCTGCGCTACTATGTCACAATACAGACGTGGGATCGAAAGCTAGTTTCGTGACGATACCGAGGGTCGGTTCGACCTTGGAAGCGATAGTTGTGCCGATTGCAGCTCGAAGGCCAGCGCAGGATACGCACGATCCAATGACATCGAAATCCGTCAGCAGTGCCGGTGCGACACCGTTTAGCGTCCAGAACACGGTTCTGGCGACTTTGCCTGAGGCAGAGTTCGCGCTGTTGCGACCGCACCTGAAGGCCGTCCCGCTGAAGCGAAACGAGATTCTTCAGGATGCGTTACGTTATCCGGATGCGGCCTATTTCATCGAGTCCGGCGTGGTCTCGCGCATGGTGCGAACCGCAAGGGATGGACTGGTCGAGGTGGCTGTCGTCGGCAAGTTCGGATTTGTCGGCGTGTCACTGGTGCTCGGTACGATGCAGACGATTCAGCGAAGCGTCGTGTGCGTTCCCGGAAACGCACTTCGCATCGAAGCAGGGGCGTTCCGCGACATCCTGCAGCAGAGCCCGGCGACACGCGAGCATCTGCTCAAGTATGTGCAGTTGTTGATCGCGCTCAACGCTCAAATTGCCTTGTGCAACGCCAGACACGAGATCCCCCAGCGCGTGGCGCGGTGGATACTGCTCGCTCAGGACCGCATCGGGAAAGATCGCGTTCCCGTGACGCATGGAATGATAGCGTCGGCTCTCGGGGTGAGGCGGCCTGGGGTGTCGAAGGCACTGTCGGACTTCGAGGCAGAAGGTATCATCGAGGGATCGCGGGGCGCCATTCGAATTCGCGATATGGCGGGGCTGCGCCATGAAGCCTGCGAATGCGAGAAGATTTTGAAGGATCGATTTCGCATCTTTCGTGACATGCCCTATCACCATCATCGCGTCATGTGACACGCGCGTCGGACCTGAGGTGAAAGGCCGCCGCGCGTTGCGCGCGACGGCGCCGGCATCAAGCCGGTATTACGCCACGCGCCGTGCCGCGCCGGCCTTGGTCAAAATCCCGTCGAGACAATCGATCATCTCGGCGATCTCCGCCTTCGAGACGTTCAGCGCCGGCATGAAGCGGAGCGTGTCGAGCTGCGGCGCGTTGAGGAGCACGCCGGCTTCAAACGCTTGCGCGACGATGCCGGGTGCGATCGGTAGCTTGAGGTCAAGCGCGAGCAGCAGCCCGCGTCCCCGCACGCCGCCGAGACCATGCCGCGCCGAGACCTTCTGCAGCTCGCTTTCGAGCAGGAGGCCAGTCTCGGCGACCTGTTTCAGGAAGTCCGGCTTGCCGACCTCCTCGAGCACGGCGAGCCCCGCCGCGCACATGAGCGGATTGCCGTTGAACGTGCCGCCCTGGTCGCCGTGCTCGAAACAGGAGGCATGTTCGGTTGCGAGCAGGGCGGCGAGCGGCACGCCGCCGCCGATGCCCTTGCCGAGCGTCATGATGTCGGGCGCGATGCCGGTGTGCTCGTAATGGAACAGTTTTCCGGTCCGGCCCATGCCGGTCTGGATCTCGTCGAAGATCAGCAGCAGGCCATGCGCCTCGGTGAGCGCGCGCAACGCCTGCAGGAACTGGTCGGTCGCCGGCCACACGCCTGACTCTCCCTGGATCGGCTCGAGCATCACCGCAACGGTGTTGTCGTTGATCAGCTTCTCGACCGAGGCGATGTCGTTCAGCTTCGCCTTCTTGAAGCCCGCGACTTTTGGCTCGAACAGGGGCTCGAACGCCTTCTTGCCCGAGGCCGACATCGTCGCCAGCGTCCGGCCGTGGAAGCCGCCTTCGAAGCTGATGATCTCGAATGCGCCGCCTCTGTGCAGGCTGCCGTACTTCCGCGCGAGCTTGATCGCGCCTTCGTTGGCTTCCGCGCCGGAATTGGCAAAGAACACCTGGTCGAAGGCGCTGTTGTCGACCAGCGCTTGCGCCAGCTTCAGGCTCGGCTCGTTGTAGAAGGCCGGGCTCGGCGTCAGCAGCCGGTTGGCTTGCGCGGCAAGAGCTTCCGCGATCACGGCCGGGGAGTGACCAAGGCAGTTCACGGCCCAGCCCTGCACGAAATCGAGATAGCGCTTGCGGCCGTCGTCCCAGAGGTAGGAGCCAGCGCCGCGGACGAACACGGCCTTCGGCCGTGCGGTGATGTCCATCAGCGCGTCATACGGATGCGTGGTCATGTCGTACTCCTCTGGAGGCGGGTGGAAATGGGGGGCAAAAAGCAGAAAGGCCGCACCTTGCGGGTGCGGCCTTCTCGAAAACTCGGCTGAATTTCAGTGGTTCAGCGGCGTCGTCGGACATGGCGCACCCTCTCGTCGTCGCGGGAGCGACGGCGGAGCATTTCGGTGCGCTGATTGGTCCGGGCGTTGATCATGGGGCGGCGAAATACATGCGAACGGCAGGACTTGTCAAGCGGTCGTTTTGCAAGACACAGCTCTGGCGTGCATCGGTCAGGTCAGGTGCGGCGCTTCCTCGGCGTTGTCCGCACCCCAATCCGCATCCGCAATCGAGGTGTCGATCAACTCGCCGCGCATCAGCTTGAGCGGCGAATTCCAGTACAGCGCGATGTTGTGGAAGGGATCGGTCAGCACCTTGAACCCCCAGACGAGGCTGGTCGTGACGTCGCGCGTGACAAACAGCTGGATCATGCGAATGAGGCCGCCGCCGATACCGATCGCGAGCCAGAGCGCGCCGACGTGACGGACGAAATCGAGACGCGTGGCGGGCGGATCGAACAGACCGAACAGGGCAGGGAACGCGTACAAAGCGATCGGCGCGCTGCCCCAGACCAGCAGCAGGACGATCTTGCGGGTCTGGTTGTAGCCGACCTTCACCGCCTCCTTGTAATCATTGCTGACGTCGTTGACCGCGTCATAGCCGTTCGGCTCGAAGAAGAAATGCCCGGTCTGCCGCGTCAACATCGCCAGCCAGCCGACGATGCCGGCAAGCGCAGGGTCTGCGAACAGCAACGCGTAGCAACCGAGGAAGATCAAGGCGCTGACCAGGTGCAATGTCTGGTTGACAGTGCTCTGGTGGTAGAAGCGGTAATCGTCGAAGCGCTGCGTGCGCAGCATGTCCGAGAGACGGCTCATCCTCATTCCTCGCTCGCGTTGAAGGGCGCGCCAGAACTAGGACGAGTCCGTGACCCCTGCGTGAATGCAATATAGTGTCACATTGCAGCGCGCCGGCAGTCTCGCGCGGGTTGCGTCGCGCCGGCGGAGACGACGAAAAGAGCACCGGCATGATGGTGCAGGTGCACGCAGCCCACTCCAGATACTGGTCGTTTTTCCTGGTTGATCGCTCAACCCGAAGAAACCATCGCTCTTCTGGCGCGTTTGTGATCGAAGGACGCGACTTGGTTCGAACCCGACGCAACTCGGCTCAGACCAAGAGGGACGGGACCAACCAGACAGTTTTCAGCCTTGTCCGATACGCCTTATCCCATTGACCTCGAAAGCATTCGCGGCGCATTTCCGCCGGGCATGGAAGCGCCGCCGCTGCTGGTCGACTTTGCCAGCTGGCTCGAGGGGCGTCCCTGGGGCAGCGTCGGCTGCTTCTCGCTGCAGGGCCAGTTTTCGGATCACGCGCCGATCACCGACGGCAGTCCCTTGCGAGACAGGTTTTCGCTTTTCATGCGGCTGCCGGACGGATCGGCGGTCGGCGGCTGGTACGGCGCCGGTCTCGACCGCGACAATCCACCGATCGTGGGACTGGGATCGGAGGGCGACTACCAGCTGCTGGCGCCGAGCCTCGACGGCCTGCTCGCAAAACTGACGTCGCAGCAGTTCGACAAGGCCTGGAGCGATCTCAAGCCGCATGACGAAGTCGAGCCGCAGACGGTCGAGCTCGCGCAATGGCTGGCCGGGCGACCGCTTGGCGAGCCGGCGACGGCCGACGATAATTCGTCGGAGCTGCCCGACTTCCGCGGCTTCATGGAAAAATGGAGCCGGGATCGCGAAGACTATTGGGCCAATCATCGCCTGATGGCCGAACTCGGCTGGCGGCTGGCCGCCCACCTGCCGAAGGGCAAGAAACCCTGGGACCAGACTCGCTTCGAGATCGCGATCGTCGGCAAGCAGTACCAGGCGCGCGTGCTCTCGCGCGGACCGCAGCCGTTCGAGGAAGCCGCCTCGATCGAATCCCTGCTGCGCGACCTGCGCGAGGAAATGCGCAAGGCGCAGCCCGAGCTCGGCCTGTGGTACGCGATGAATTTCGGCCTCCATGCCGACGGCCGCGTCATGCCGAATTTCGAGTACGATGTGCGCCCGACCATCGAAGGCGAGCCGGCAACCTTGTCCGAGGCGCAGGCCGATCTCGCCCGCGCCCCGCGCCCGGAGCGCTGGGTGCCGAAATGGCTGACGGCCTCCTGAAGTCTCGGAATTCAGTGCGTTGTAGCTTCTGCTTTTCCTCGCGGGGACGGCACCTTCGATGCCCTCTTGACTTAGAGCGCACTCGAAGGGGTATCTGTACGTGCGTCAGTACGAGAACGGGCACCCATGAAGATCGGCGACCTTGCAAAACGAACCGGCTTGTCGACCCACACGCTGCGCTACTACGAGCGCATCGGGCTGCTGCCATACGCTGACCGGGATCGCTCCGGTCAACGTGATTTTGACGCATCGATCCTCACATGGATCGAATTCCTCGGTCGGCTCAAGACCACGGGAATGCCGATCCGCGACATGTTGCGTTACGCGGCGCTTCGTGACGACGGCGACGCCACCGGGCCAGCCCGGCGGCAGATGCTGGAAGTCCACCGGGAACAGGTTCGCACGCAGATCGCCGAACTCCAGGAATGCCTGCTCGTCCTTGATACCAAGATCGCCGGCTACGCCGGCGACGAACAGAGGACGAAGGAAAATGACGCACGCCCAAACACAAGCCGAAAGCCGCTTCGATCGCGGTCAGCGGGCCCTGTCACGCATTGACGGCAGTGCCGGCGAGAAAGTCATCGCTTCGCTCGCCGACATCGCTCCGGACTTCGCACGATACGTGATCGAGTTTCCCTTCGGCGACATCTACTGCCGGCCGGGCCTCGGCCTGCGCGATCGGGAGATCGCGACGATCGCTGCGCTGACGGCGCTTGGCAATGCCGCGCCACAGCTCAAAGTGCATATCGAGGCGGGTCTGAACGTCGGGCTTTCCCGCGACGAGATCGTGGAGGTCATCATGCAGATGGCCGTCTATGCGGGTTTCCCGGCGGCGCTCAACGGGCTGTTCGCAGCCAAGGACGTGTTCGCCGCGCATGACGGACAGCATGCGTCGAGCAAAGGGACATGACGCCGTGACCGTCAGAACCCCGCGACGCTGCCGTGCAGATCATACTGGTCGGCGCGTTCGATCTTGGCGGTGACGATCTCGCCGACGCGCAAGGGACGGCGGCTCGTGAGATACACCGCGCCGTCGATCTCCGGTGCGTCGGCCTTCGAGCGGCCCTTGGCCACCGTCGGGCCGACCTCGTCGATGATGATCTGCTGGCGGGTGCCGACCTTGCGCTTCAGCCGGCGCGCGGAGATCTTCTGCTGGCGCGCCATCAGCGCGTTGTAACGCTCCTGCTTGATCTCTTCCGGCACCGGGTTCTCGATCGCGTTCGAGGTCGCACCGGCAACCGGCTCGTATTTGAAGCAGCCGAGGCGGTCGATTTCGGCCTCGTCCAGCCAGTCGAGCAGATAGGCGAAGTCGGCGTCGGTCTCGCCTGGGAAGCCGACGATGAAGGTCGAGCGCAAAGCGAGATCGGGACACTCTTCACGCCAGCGCTTGATGCGCGCCAGCGTCTTGTCCTGCGCCGCCGGGCGCTTCATCGCCTTCAGCACGTCGGGGCTCGCATGCTGGAACGGGATGTCGAGATAGGGCAGCACCTTGCCCTCGTTCATCAGCGCGATGACCTCGTCGACATGCGGGTAGGGATAGACGTATTGCAGCCGGACCCAAGCGCCTAACTCGCCGAGCTCGCGGGCGAGGTCGAGGAATCTGGCGCGGACCTGGCGGTCCTTCCACGGGCTCTCGGCATATTTGAGATCGACGCCATAGGCCGAAGTGTCCTGCGAGATCACCAGCAGCTCCTTGACGCCGGCGCCGACCAGCCGCTCGGCCTCGCGCAGCACGTCATTGGCCGGGCGCGAGACGAGATCGCCGCGCAGCTTCGGGATGATGCAGAAGGTGCAACGGTTGTTGCAGCCCTCGGAGATCTTCAAATACGCGTAATGGCGCGGCGTCAGCTTGATGCCCTGCGGCGGCACCAGGTCCATGTGTGGATTGTGCGCCGGCGGCAGCGCGCGGTGCACGGCGTCGAGCACGCTCTCATATTGCTGCGGGCCGGTGATGGAGAGCACGCCCGGATAGGCCTGCTCGATCGCTTCCGGTTCGGCGCCCATGCAGCCTGTGACGATCACCTTGCCGTTCTCGGCCATGGCTTCGCCGATCGCCGAGAGCGATTCCTGCTTGGCGCTGTCGAGGAAGCCGCAGGTGTTGACGATGACGATGTCGGCTCCATCATGCTTGCGGGCGAGCTCATAGCCCTCGGCGCGCAGGCGCGTGATGATGCGCTCGGAATCCACCAATGCCTTGGGACATCCGAGCGACACGAAGCTGACCTTGGGCGCAGCCGTCTGATCCATATCCAAATCTGCCTGATTGACAGGCCTGAGCTAGTCCCAATTGCCCATAATTACAACCCTTTGCAGGGCGTCCCGGCATGCTATGGAGGAACACCTTCCGTGAGTGAGCCATGAGCGCCGAACAGTCGCCCAAGATCGTGATCGTCGACGAAAGCCCGATCCGGGCTGCGATCCTCCAGGAGGGGCTGCGAGAGGCCGGGTTTACCCAGGTCGTCCACATCAATGAGATGCAGAGCCTGCTGGCCCGTATTTATGCGGTCGACCCCGACATCATCCTGATCGATCTGGAGAACCCCAGCCGCGACGTGCTTGAGGCGATGTTCCAGGTCAGCCGCGCGGTGAAGCGGCCGATCGCGATGTTCGTCGACCAGAGCGATTCAGCCTCGATCCAGGCCTCGGTCGAGGCGGGGGTTTCCGCCTACATCGTCGACGGGCTGAAAAAGGAGCGCATCAAGCCGATCCTCGACCTCTGCGTGTCCCGCTTCAACGCCTTTGCCAAGCTCCAGGAAGAGCTGGAACGCACCAAGTCGCAGCTCGAAGACCGCAAGGTCATCGAACGCGCCAAGGGCATCCTGATGAAGGTCAAGGGCCTCAACGAGGACGAGGCCTATGTGCTGCTGCGCTCGACCGCGATGCGCGAGAAGAAGAAAATCGGCGAGATCGCGCAGTCGATCATCACCGCGTCGGAGATGCTGAAATGACGCCCCCCCTCCGCATCGGGTTCATCCCGCTGGTCGATGCCGCCGCGCTGATCGTCGCGGTCGACAAGGGATTTGCCGCCGCCGAAGGGCTCGAGGTCGAGCTGGTGCGCGAAGTCTCCTGGTCCAACGTCCGCGACAAGCTCAATATCGGCCTGTTCGACGCCGCGCATCTGCTGGCGCCCGTGGCGATCGCGTCCTCGCTCGGGCTCGGTCACGTCAAGGTGCCGATCGCCGCGCCCTTCAATCTCGGCATCAACGGCAACGCGATCACGGTGTCGCCGGCGCTCCATGCCGCGCTGATGGAGGAGATCGACGGCGACCGTTTCGATCCGATGGTGACGGCGAAAGCGCTCGCGAAGGTGGTTGCCAAGCGCCGTAAGGCAGGGGCCGAGCCGCTGACCTTCGGCATGACCTTCCCGTTCTCGACCCACAATTACCAATTGCGGTTCTGGATGGCGGCAGGCGGCGTCGATCCCGACGAGGATGTGCGCCTCGTGGTGCTGCCGCCGCCCTACATGGTCGACAGTCTCAAGAGCGGCCATGTCGATGCATTCTGCGTCGGCGCGCCCTGGAATTCGATTGCGGTCGATCTCGGCATCGGTCACATCCTGCATTTCGTCTCCGACATTCTGGTGCGCGCGGCGGAGAAGGTGCTGGCGGTTCGCCAGGTCTGGGCCGAAAAGAACCCCGACACGGTTGCGGCGCTGGTGCGCGCGGCAGTGAATGCCGCCGCGTTCATCGAGGATCCGGACAACCGGACCGAGGCGGCGCGCATTCTGGCGCAGCCCGAGCGGATCGGCGTCGATGCCGAAGTCATCCAGCGCACCCTGACGGGACGCCTGAAGATTTCCCCGGATGGCACTATCCGCGAAAGCGGTCGCTACCTCCTGGTTGGACGCGAAGAAGCAGGGCGCCCCGATCCGGTCCAGGCCGCCTGGCTCTATGCGCAGATGGTGCGCTGGGGCCAGACAGCGCTCAGTCCGGAGGGCGTCAAGACGGCGATGGCGGTGTTCAGGTCCGACCTTTATGACGCGGCCCTCGGCCGCCGGCCGCCGGAGCAGCCTCCCGTTCCGTTTGGTGCATTCGCCGGCCCCACCTTCGATCCTGACAACATCCGGAGCCACCTGGAGGCCTTCGAGGTCGGACGCTGGAAGGCCTGATTCGGGTGCGCATGTTCCTTAGGCAAGAAAATCCATTGCCTAAAGGTTGATCTGACTGCCCGAATTTCGTGAAAGCGCGCCGCCCGGGTTTGTCCCGGCAAGACGCCTAATCATTTGAAATAGCGTTATTTTCCATTTTTACCAAGCTGGCACGCAACTTGAATGTTGCAGTGCGGCCAGCTTGTCGCAGATGCCTGCTGAGCCATGTCCCACAGCAACGAAGCTGATTGGACCGTCGGGTAGCGAAGCAGGCTTTGGGGCCAGCTGAGTTCCTCGCGGGTCGTTTCTCATTCCGTCGATCCACCCAGGTGGCCGCAGGAGCTTCGTTACCGACCATGAAAATCGATACGCTCTCAGTCGACTTTACCGACGAGCAGAAACGCTATCTCGAAGGTTTCACGACCGGTCTGCAGATCAGCCGGGTCGGTCGTGGTCTCGGCGGCGGCGCCGGCAAGGCGAACGCCGAGCCTGTCGGTCCCGATGCCGTGCACATCAAGGCGCAGGACAAGGTCATCGCGTCCGGCAGGAAGCTCGCCGACCAGGAGAAGATCAAGCGCGACGAGCATCCGTTCGATGCCTATCCGCGGCTGCGTCAACAGGCGCATGACAACACGCCGCCGAGCCCGGCGGACAATTTCCGCTGGCGCTATTACGGCATCTTCTACGTCGCGCCGACGCAGGACTCCTACATGAGCCGCTTGCGGATTCCGAACGGCATCATGAAGCATTGGCAGCTGTCCGGCCTTGCCGATCTCGCCGACGAAACGTGCGGGCCGTATTGCCACGTCACGACGCGCGCCAATCTCCAGCTTCGCGAGATCCCGCCGAAGCATGCCGTGAAGCTGATCGAGGGCATCCAGGATCTCGGCCTGTGCTCGCGCGGCTCCGGCGCCGACAACATCCGCAACGTCACGGGAACGCCGACCGCCGGCATCGATCCGCAGGAGATCATCGACACGCGGCCCTATGCGCGCGAATGGCACTATCACATCCTCAACGACCGCTCGCTCTACGGCCTCCCGCGCAAATTCAACGTCGCCTTCGACGGCGCCGGCAGGATCGCGGTGCTGGAAGAGACCAACGACATCGCCTTCACGGCGTATGAGGTGCGGGACGGGTTCGGCGTCGAGCCCGGGGTCTGGTTCCGCCTCGGCCTCGGCGGCATCACCGGTCACAAGGACTTTGCGAAATATTCCGGCATCATCGTGAAGCCGGAGCAGGCGACCGCCGTCGCCGATGCCATCGTGCGCGTGTTCATCGACCACGGTGACCGCACCAACCGCAACAAGGCGCGGCTGAAATATGTGCTCGATGCCATGGGCCATGACGGCTTCCTGAAGCTGGTTGAGGAGCGGCTGAAGACGCCGTTCACGCGCGTGCCGGAGGCGGCGTTTGCCGCGCGGCCCGCGGCGGACCGCATGGCGCATGTCGGCGTGCACAAGCAGAAGCAGGACGGCTTCAACTGGATCGGCGTGTCGCTGTCGCTCGGCAGGCTGACCTGCGATCAGATGCGCGGCCTCGCCAAGGTTTCGCGCGACCTCGGCGACGGTGAGATCCGCCTGACGGTCTGGCAGAACCTGCTGATATCTGGGGTGCGCGACGACAACGTCGAACTCGCCATTGCCGCCATCAAGCAGATCGGGCTCGCGGTCGAGGCCTCGCACATCCGCGCCGGCCTGATTGCCTGCACCGGCAATGCCGGCTGCCGTTTCGCGGCGTCCGACACCAAGCGCAGCGCGGCCGAGATCGCCGACTGGTGCGAGCCGCGCGTCGCCATGGACAAGCCGGTCAACATCCACGTCACCGGTTGCCACCATTCCTGCGCACAGCACTACATCAGCGATATCGGCCTGATCGGCGCGCGGGTGCCGGTCAACGACGAGGACACGGTGGAGGGCTATCACCTCTTCACCGGCGGCGGGTTCGGTCCTGACGCCGATGTCGGGCAGGAGGTCTACCACGACCTCAAGGCTGAGGACGCACCAAAGACGGTCGAAGGACTGCTCAAGGCCTATATCGCCCATCGCACCTCGCCTGACGAAACCTTCCTGTCGTTTGCGCGCCGCCACGACGGCGAGACGCTGCGCAAGCTCGCTGATGCCGAGGTGTCCGCATGAACCAGATCACCCCGCCGCCGAAGCTCGATATCATTCCCGCCAGCGCACCGTTCTCCGATGCGCAGCGCTCCTGGCTGAACGGCTTCTTTGCCGGGCTGCTGTCGCCTGACGTGGCAACGCCGTTGTCGGCCGAGCAGGGCCCCGCCGTCATGCAAGCCGGTGACGGCGACGACGGCGAAGCGCCGTGGCACGACCAGACCATGCCGATCGCCGACCGGATGAAGCTCGCCGAGGGGCGCCCGGTGCGCCGCAAGATGATGGCGGCGATGGCGCAGCAGGATTGCGGCCAGTGCGGCTACAATTGCCACGACTATTCGGAAGCGATCGCCACCCGCAGCGAAGCCCGGCTCAATCTCTGCGTTCCCGGCGGCAAGGAAACCGCGCGGATGCTGAAGTCGCTGTACGAGGAGCTGGACAAGGCCCCGGGGGCCAAGGCGGCTGACAAGGCGGCTGACAAGACGAACGCGGTGACCGCGCCAGCGGTGACCGTGACGATCGCAGAGCCGGGCCGCTCGCGCGACAATCCCGTGACCGCGACTTTCCTGTCGCGCCGTCTGCTCAACAAGGGCAAGTCCGAGAAGGAAACCTATCACGTCGAGTTCGATCTTTCCGAGAGCAAGCTCGACTACGTCGTCGGCGACAGCTTCGGCGTGTTCGCGCGCAACGAGGTCGGGCTCGTCGACCAGATCATCGCGCTGCTCGGCGCATCGCATACGACCAAGGTGAACGGCAAGACCCTGCGCGAGGTGCTGATCGACGACGTCTCGCTGTCGCCGGCACCCGACACGCTGTTCGAACTGATCTCCTTCATCACCGGCGGCGCGCAGCGCGAGAAGGCGCGGGCGCTGGCGCAGGGCGAGGATCCCGACGGCGATGCCGCCACGCTCGACGTGATGGCCGCGCTGCAGAAGTTTTCCGGCACGCGCCCGCATCCGGAGGCCTTCGTCGAGGCGCTGGAGCCGCTGCAGCCGCGGCTCTATTCGATCTCGTCCTCGCACAATGCGACGCCCGGAAAGCTGTCGCTGACGGTGGATTCCGTGCGTTACGTCGTCGGCAAGCGCAAGCGGATCGGCGTCGCCTCGACCTTCCTCGGCGAGCGCATCAACGAAGGCGACAAGCTCAAGGTGTATGTGCAGAAGGCGCACGGTTTCGGCCTGCCGCAGGACCCGAAGACGCCTGTGATCATGATCGGTCCCGGCACCGGTATCGCGCCGTTCCGCGCCTTCCTGCTCGATCGCAAGGCCACCGGCGCGCCGGGCAAGAACTGGCTGTTCTTCGGCCATCAGCGCAGCGATTGCGATTTCTTCTACCAGGAAGAGCTCAATGCGATGAAGACATCGGGCCAGTTGACCCGGTTGTCGCTGGCGTGGTCGCGCGACGGCGAGAAGAAGTTCTACGTGCAGGACCGCATGCGCGAGGTCGGCCGCGAATTGTGGACCTGGCTCGCCGAGGGCGCGCATCTCTACATCTGCGGTGATGCCAAGCGCATGGCCAAGGACGTCGAGCGTGCGCTGGTCGACATCGTCGCCCAGTTCGGCGCGCGTTCGACCGATGAAGCCGTCAGCTTCGTCGCCGAGCTGAAGAAGACCGGGCGCTTCCAGGCGGATGTGTACTAAGCTGCCGTCACTCGACCGTCATCCGCAGGTTCCAACTGCCTCGGATTTGAACGAATAAGATTCTCGGAACCTCTGTCTGGAGAGAATTTACCGCTGCGAGGCGGCCACTTCGGAGCAGGCGCATTGCTATTTCCTCCGGCATCTTGCCTCCCGCCCTGGTTGATCCCTCATAATCCCGCAAATGGGGCGTTGGAGATCGACCATGCGCGAACTATCGGCGGAAGCCAGGCTGCACTTTTATGCGCGCTCGCTCTCGCGTCGGACCGCGGCGAGCATGCACCACGTCGGACTCTACAGCGCCTTTGCGGTCATCGCGGCCATCGTGTTCGGCACGCTGTCGGTGCACCCGTTCTAAGATCTTGCTCGGTCTCGTAGGGTGGGCAACGCGAAGCGTGCCCACCGCCTGTCTCAATCATGCAGAGATCGTGGGCACGGCGCTATGCGCCTTTGCCCACCTTACGGCGCCGAGGGTTTGTCACGCGCCGCGCTTGAACGGCGCCACTTCGATCCCCGCATCCTTCAGCGCCTGACGGAGCGTCCGCGCGATCTCGACCGCGCCATGCGTGTCACCGTGGATGCACACCGTATCCGTCCGCATCTTGATCACCTTGCCCGTCACCGAGACAACCGCGCCGTCCTGCACCATGCGCACCACGCGGTCGGCGATCGCCTTGGCATCATGCAGCACCGCGCCGGGCTTCTTGCGCGAGACGAGGTTGCCGTCGTCCTCATAGGCGCGGTCGGCGAACACCTCGTGCACCATCGGCAGATTGGCGTCCTCGCCGGCCTTCACCAGCTTCGAATTGGCGAGCACGACGAAGATCAGGCCGGGGTCGACCGCCCTTATGCCGGCGGCGATCGCTTTCGCCGTCATGTCGTCCTCGCAGGCGACATTGGAGAGTGCGCCATGCGCCTTCACATGCGTGACCTTGTGGCCGGCCGCGGTCGCGATCGCCTGCAGCGCGCCGATCTGGTAGGCGACGAGGTTCTCGATCTCGGAGGCCTTCAGGCCGGCGATCGGATGACGGCCGAAGCCGTGCAGGTCGCGATATCCGGGATGGGCGCCGACCGAGACGCCGCGCACCTTCGCCAGTTCCACCGTCCGGCGCATGATATCAGGGTCGCCGGCATGAAAACCGCAGGCGACGTTGACCGAACTGGCGAGCTCGATCATGGCGGCGTCGTTGCCCATCTCCCACGCGCCAAAACCTTCGCCGAGGTCGCAATTGAGATCGATCGTCTTCATGGGTTGCTCTCCGCCTCTGGTCGTCGTGTCGTTTATGGCTCCGCCGTCACCTGCCAGGTCCCGGCATCCACGGCGCTCACCGCATAGCCCGCGACGTTGGCATCGCTGAGCGCCTCGATGTTGAGCGCGACGCTGTCGGCCGAACGCAGCCGATCGGGCAGGTTGCGGATCAGTTGCGCGAACTTGCGCGCCTCGTCCTGCGCCTCGGCCATGCCGACCGCCCTGAAGCGGAACGCGGTTCCCGCCGAGGTCTGGGCCAGGCGACCGACATCGGCGGTGATCACGGTTGCGATCTTCGGGTAGCCGCCGGAGGTGCCGCGGTCCATCATCAACGCGATCGGCGCGCCGTTGCCGGGCACCTGGATGCTGCCGTTGACGGTGCCGTCGGAGACGATGTTGTGGCCGTGCAGATGCTTGATGGCGGGGCCCTCGAGCCGGTAGCCCATGCGGTCGGAGGTCGCCGAGATCTTCCACTCGCTGTCCAGGAACAGCGCCTTGTTGGCGTCGTCGAACTCGTCATCCTGCGGACCCAGCACGACGCGGATCGGACCGCTCGGGGGCTTTGGCAGCTCGATGCGCAATTCGCCCGCGCCGCTGGCGGCATCGACGGAAAATTCGTCACCGGCCTGGAGCGGGCGCGGGTAGGGGCTGCCGAGGCCGGCGCGGGCATTCACTGCAAGGCTGCCGAACACCGCCTCGCCCTTGATGGCGCCTTCGATCGCGAGATAGGTGAACGCGCCGCCGCGGGCAAAGCCCAGCGTCAGCGTCTCGCCGTCCTTCAGCGTCAACGATGTGTCCATCGCGACCGGATTTCCAGCGACGTCCGCATTGCGCGGCGCACCTGATATTGCCACGCGCACCGCGCCATCGCGGGCGGTGAAGGCGGCACCGAACGGACCGATCTCGACAGCGGCTGCGAACGGCTCGTTGCCGACCAGCGCATTCGCAGCTGCGAGCGACAGCCGATCCATGGCGCCGCTGACCGTCAGGCCGTAGCGCTGCGCGCCGTGGCGTCCGCCGTCCTGGACTGAGCTTGCCGGGCCGATGCCGGCGACGACGAGCCGGCTCATGCGAGCACCTGCTCGGCGATGATCTCGCCGGCTTCGGCGGCGCGGTCCAGCTCCTCGAACGCCTTGTGGTCGATGGCGAAAAACGTCACGCGATCACCGGGTTCGGTGAGGAAGGTGGGATTCCGGTGGAGCTGATAGGTTCGCACAGGCGTGCGGCCGAGCAGATGCCAGCCGCTCGGGGCGGCCAGGCACTGGATCCCGGCCTGGACGCCGCCGATCGAGATCGTGCCGGCGGGCGTCAGCAGACGCGGCGACTGCCGGCGCGACATGTGCAGGGATTTGTCGAGGCCGCTGAGATAGGACCATCCCGGCGTGAAGCCGATCATGGCAACCTTGTAGTCGCCGCCCGCATGTCGGGCGACGATGTCGTCCGGCGTGGTGTTGAGCGCCCTGGCGACATCCTCGAGGTCGATGCCATGTTCGCCGCCATAAGCGACTGGAATGCGCCAGCGGCGCGCCTTGGTCACCGGCGGCGGCGGCTGAATGGCGATCGGCAGCAGTTTCTCGCCAAGCGCATCGAAACCGATCTTGCCGGGATCGTAATGCACCAGCAGCGAGCGATAGGTCGGCACGGTCTCGGTGATGCCCTCGATGGGGCTTGCTGCAAGCGCCTTGTCCAGCGCCAGTACGCGCTGGTTGGCATCGTCGTCGATGGTGCGGCTGAACTCGACCGTGACGGCGCTGTCGCCACTGGGCAGAAGGCGGGGCGGGGGGAGCGTCGCGGCCATGAGCTGTCGAAGTTGGGCCTTGAGAAAATGTGCGGGCTCGATCTTGAGTTCCGCCTGCCCCTGCTTCGCGTAAATGCGCCCGCAAGTCCAATAAATTAATCCAGGGGGGCGCGATAAAGCCTTGTTATCGCGTCGCATAACGGCCCAGCGGCCCTGCGTAATTGTTAGCCCCTTGGCCCTTGACGCAAGGGCTGCGGCTCGCAAGATGCGCGCGTTGTTTCCCGCACCTCGGAGCTCGTTGTCGTCCATGTCGCTGTCCCCCGAAGCCCGCAAGATCCTCGCCGGCATCACCACCGCCACCATCACCACGGTCCTGCTCAAGAAGGGCCTGCGCAATGTGTGGATGCGGGGCGCGCGGCCGCTGCGCCCGGGCCTGCCGCGTCTGGTGGGGCCGGCCTTCACGCTGCGGTTCGTGCCGGCGCGCGAGGATCTGGCGACGCCGGAATCCTGGTCGTCGCCGATCTCGACCCGCACCGCGATCGAGGCGATGCCGGAGGGCTGCATTGCCGTGGTCGATGCCATGGGGATCACCGATGCCGGCATCTTCGGCGACATCCTCTGCGCCCGCATGATGAAACGCGGTGTCACCGCGCTCGTCACCGACGGCGTCGTGCGTGACGTCGAGGGCGTGCTCGGCACCAATTTGCCGGTGTGGTGCGACGGCTATGCGGCGCCGCCTTCCGTGGCCGGCCTGACCTTCGTCGGCTGGGGCGAGCCGATCGGCTGCGGCGGGGTTGCCGTGTTTCCGAACGACATCGTGGTCGCCGACCAGGACGGCTGCGTGCTGATCCCGCAGGCGATGCTCGACCACGTGCTCAACGAGGGCGTCGAGCAGGAGCGCATGGAAGCCTGGATCGTCAACGAGGTGAACAACGGCGCCGTGCTGCCGGGCCTCTATCCCATGAACGCCGAGACCAAGGCGCGCTACGCCGCCAGCAAGAAGTAACGGAAGCGAGGACCCCCATGGAGATCACTGTTGCAGGCACGCGGCCGACCCGCCGCGCGCCCAAGGAAAACTTCACCGGCACCGTGTGGCAGGACCCCGTGATCATGGCGCCCGCGCCGGCACGGCTGAACTGCTCGCGCGTCGCGTTCGAGCCGGGCGCGCGCACCAATTGGCATCACCATCCGCTCGGGCAGACGCTCTATGTCATTTCCGGCGTCGGCCGCGTCCAGACCAAGGGCGGGCCTGTCAGGGAGATCCGCCCCGGCGACACCGTCTGGATCCCGCCGGGTGAAGTGCACTGGCACGGGGCGTCGCCGACCAACGGCATGTGCCACATCGCCATGCAGGAGGCGCTCGACGGCGTCTACTCGACCTGGCTCGAGCCGGTGAGCGACGCGGATTACGGGGCGGCGCTGGGCTAGCCTCGTGTCCCGGACAAGACTCATCGCCCCAAGGCGATGCGTCGCCGATCCGGGACCCAGGGGATGCAGCCGCAATAGAGCTGGGTCCCGGCTCTGCGCAGCAACGCTGCGCGTTGCAGCGCGTCCGGGACAAAAAAACCTACATCCGCTCCGCGGTCCATGTGCCCGTGCACAGCGCCCCGCGCCAGGTGCCGGAGCCCGAGGTGCCGCTGAGCCGGCCGAAGCCGACGGCGCGCTTCATGCCGGTGCTCAAGGTGACGTTGATGCTGCCGGCATCCGCCACGCGGCCCGACGCCGACACCGCGGCGTTGCTCGATGCGATCTGGCCGTTGCTGATGCCGATCGAGACCGTTGCACCGTTGCCGCAAGTCTCGCTCGATGACGAGATTCGGACATTCCATGCACCGTCGAAAGAAGTTGCCGCGCCTGCCTGCGTCAGCGGGAAGGCGATGGCGACAATGGTGGCGAAGAGACCCTTGCGAAAGCCGTTCATGACACGCCCCTGCGGTTGATCGTGCGGGGATCATGGCAGCGGGGCGGAACCGGCGATGTGAGGGGTGTCACGCGCCCACGGGGCTCTGTGAGGTTGCGCACGTCACGATGACGACCAAAAACAAAGGGCCCGGATCGCGGGCCCCTTGCCTCCGTCAGAATTTCGAACGCGAACTCAATTCACCCGCGTCCAGGTCTGGCCGCCGCAGAACATGCCGCCGAAGGCGCAGCCCTGCACGCGCAGGCGGTCGGTGCCCTTCATCGCGATCGTCGAATCGTAGGTCGAGCCGGAGTTCGGATCGAGGATGCGGCCGGACCATTTCTGGTCCTTGCCGGGCTTCATGTTGATCAGGACCTGCTCGCCGTTCTGGTTCGATTTGCTGTCGACCGAATAGCCGCAAAGGTTGTTGCCGCACTGCTCGATGCGGACCTTGCCTTCCTTCTCCTCGGTCAGCCAGATGCCGAGCGGCGAAGTGAGATCGCGCGTGGCCGCGGCTGCAGGCGCCGGCGGTGCGATGGCGGCGGCCTGAACGGGGGGGCGAGCCAACGCGGGCGGCGGAGGCGGAGCCACAGCCGGAGGCGCGGCTGCCACGGTCGGGGCCGGCGGAGGTGCGGCGGGTGCGGCCTGCTGCTCGACCGGCGCAGGGGCGGGAGGAGGCGCGGGCGGCGGCAAGACGGCCGTCTCGGCCGGCGCATTGCTGGCGGTCGCGGCTGGCGGCGGAGCTGGCGGTGGTGCTGCGGCCGCGGGGGCAGGCGCGGGCACCGGTGCGGCGGCGGCCGGAGCGGTCGTCGTCGGGGCGGGGGCTGCGGGCGCAGCCGGCGTTTGCGGCTCGACCGTCGCTTGCTGCGGTGCCTGCTGGCCCGGAACGGTCTCGTTCTTCTTGGCCTTCTTCGCCTTGCCCTGGCCGGTGTTGTCGTACACGCCGGGAATCTGCACGGTGCCGCGGTCCGGGTCGATGCGGATGGTGCGCCCGCCATATTCGAAGGTGTACTGCGCCTGCGCAGCGGTGCTTGCCAAAAGGAATGCGGCCGTGGCCAACAGCTTCCTCATTTCCATCTCCTGAACAGGTGGTCCCCGCACCGACGCTTACGCGCCGGCTCGATCGCAAAAAGTGATCTAGATCACTGTCGTCCGTATGAGTCGCCGTCCTGCGGTTTCCGGTTCAATACACCCGGGGCCGGTCCAAAGTTTGGCCGGGGACACGCGACAGGAGGACGCGGCCTGAAGCGCCGTTCCAGCGTGATCGGCGCCGCGTCCAGCTTCTGAGGGCGCCGAATTCGCGCGAAAGCGCTCTAGTCGAACCAGGCGGCGTAGATCTTCTTGTAGCCGCCGTCTTCGATGGAAATATGCAGCCATTGGTCGACGAAGGCCTTCAGCGCCATGTCGCGCTGAAGCCAGTAGGCCTTCTCGGAGAAGTCGAACGGCTTTTCGGGATGTACCGCGCAGAGCACGCCGGCATGCTGCCTTTGCTGGTAGCGGGTCTCGGAGGCGTCCGTCATCATCAGGTCGGCATTGCCCTTGGCGATCTCGTCGAAGATCACGGTGTTGTCGGGGAACACGGTGATGTCGGCGTCCTTGATGTTGGCGCGCGCAAAGCGCTCATTGGTGCCGCCGGGATTGACGATCACGCGGGTGCCTTTCTTGTCGATGTCGGGAAGCGTCTGGTACTTGCCGACGTCGGCGCAGCGCGTGATCGGCGTCTTGCCCTCGCGCATGATCGGCGTCGAGAACAGGCCCTTCTTCTGCCGGTCGAGCGTGACCGAGACGCCGCCCATCGCGATATCGAACTGGTCGGCCTCGAAATCCTTCATCAGCTTCGGCCAGGCCGTCGGCACGAACTCGACCTTGACGCCGAGCGCCTTGCCGAGTGCCTCCGCCATGTCGACGTCGAAACCGGTGAATTTCTGCGTCGCCTTGTCCAGATAGGTGAAGGGCTTGTAGTCGCCGGTCATGCCGACGCGCAGCGTACCGCGCTTGACGATCTCGTCGAGGCGCGAGGGCGCCTGCTGCGCATGAGCTGAAAGATTCGCCAGCAACGCCACGGCCAAAGCCGCCAGGATTCGAGCAGCCATTCGAACGATCATCTCTTCTCCACCCCTGCGCGAGCTGGCATTGTGCAGCTCTTGAGCGGTGGATTTAGACCAGATGCCAGGCGCTGGCGAGATGGAATTGAAGGGAATTTCGACGTGACGATCTCGATGTACGAAGCCTCTGTCGGCCTCTTCATTCCGCATTTGCGCAACCTGTCGGGGCTGCTCGACAAGGGCGTGGCCTATGCGGAGACCCGCAAGTTCAATCCGGCAATTCTGCTCGGTATGCGGCTGGCCCCGAACATGTACGATCTGGCGCAACAGGTCGGCGAGGCCTGCCGGCATGCCGTGGTCGCCCCGGCCTTGCTGGCGGAGCGCGAGCCGGTGGCGCTGCCGGCGCTGGAGCACGACATGGCCGGGCTGCAGGCGCGGATCGCAACCTCGATCGAGTTCATCGAAAGCCTGCCGCGCGCGGAGATCGATGCGGCGGCGGAGCGGAACGTCTTCTTCAGGCTGAAGAACGGGACCGAGCTGCCCTTCACCGGGCGAACGCTGCTGCTGACGTTCAGTGTCCCGCAGTTCTTCTTTCACGTCACGACCGCCTACGACCTGCTGCGGCACGCAGGCGTCGAGCTCGTGAAGAAGGATTATCTGGGAAGGAAGTAGTTGCGAGGCGTGATTGCACCTCTCCCCAGCGGGGAGAGGCGTAGAATTTCGACCTTTGGCCTCAGGCTTCGCCCTTGCGCTCGTAATCGGCGAGCGAGCTGCGGCCGGCGATCTCGCTGCGCAGCTGCTCGAAGCGCCTGTTCGCCTCGTCCTCCTGGACGTCGACGAAATGCACCGCGGCCTCGCTCGTCATGGGGCCGCTGACCACGGGCACGGATTGTTCGCCGATGGTCTCGTGGACGTAATACTGGCCGTCATCGCCGCGATGGACCGCCCATTTCAGGCGGATCGCCACCATGGGGCCGGGCCCGACCTTGCTGTAGCCATCGGCATCGGTGTGCTCCGGCACCAGCGGTTGTTCCTCGACGACTGGATGATCGTCGAGAGCCGAATGTTCTTCGAGCGCCGCATACTCGTCCACGACCTGATGCTCGTCGGCGTCAACGTGCTCGCGCTCTCCAGCCACCACGATCTCGGTTTCGGTCTTGCGAATGACCAGAACGGGCTCGGGGCGCTCCAGGATGCTGGCGATGGTCGCCAGCGCGTGGTCGGTCGGGTCGATCTCTGACAAGGTCCATCCTCCAGCTCGACGCGGCCGGCCAGTCTGTCCCACTGCCGCCGCGGCTGGGCTTATTACGCGCGTTTGATTAAGGCTGAGTTGGGGCTCGATCTGCACCAAAATGGGACGCATTCTGGCCGTCCGAAGGCGGGCATAGGATCCGCCCGCCTTCGGCTCGTTCAGCCGAGCACGTCCTGATTGACGATGTTCTGCCGGATTGGATCGCCGTCCAGCACGCTCAGGATATTACGCGCGGTCTGCTCGCTCATGCGTAAGACCGCCTCGACCGTGACGCCGGCGACGTGCGGGGCGATGATAACGTTCGGCAGCGCGAACAGCGCGTTGCTGACCGGCGGCGGCTCCACCTCGAACACGTCGATGCCGGCGCCGGCGAGCTTGCCGGAGACCAGGGCGTCGTGGAGCGCGGCTTCCTTCACGATGCCGCCGCGCGCGGTGTTGATGAGATAGGACTTCGGCTTCATCCGGCCGATCCTGTCAGCATCGAACAGGCCGACGGTCTCCGGCGTCTTAGGGCAGTGGATGGTGACGAAATCGGCGTGAGGCAGCGCGGCGTCGAGGTCGGCGACGGGTTCGCAGCCGGCGGCCTTGATCTCGGCGGCTGGCTTGTAGGGATCGTAGACCTGCACGGTCATTTCCATCGCCAGGCACCGCTTGGCGGTACGGGTCCCGATGCGGCCGAAGCCGATGATCAGCACGGTCTTGCCGTAGAGATCGAACGGCAGCATGCCGAGCCGGTCGGCCCATTTGCCGTCCTTGACGCAGGCGTGCAACTCTTGCGCGCGCTTGGCCAGCGTCAGCATCATGAACAGCGCCTGCTCGGCGACCGAAGGCGAGTTGGCGCTGCCCGCGACCATCAGTGGCACCTTGCGGCGGGACAGAGCGGGCACGTCGACGGCGTCGTAGCCGACACCGATGCGGGTGACGACCTTTATGTCCTTGGACGCCTCGAGTTCGGTCTCGCCGAAGGCGGTCGCGCCGAGCGCCACGCCGTGAACCGGCGCATGGCTCTTCAGCAACGCTTCGAAGTCCTTCGCCGAGATCAGGTTCGGAAACTCGACGAGCTCGATATCGTCCCGCTGGGTGAGGAGGGCGCGTGCGCCTTGCGACAAAGTTTGTGTAACGAAAATCTTCTTCTTGTTGGTCGCCATCGTCCCCTGCCTGCGCGAGTTTCTCGATCCGGCGTCACAACACGGCGCCGGTCGCCTCGTTTAGCAGGTGCATGTTGTTGAGGTCCATCGCCAAACGCATGGGTGCCCCGTCCTTGGCGCCGGCATTGGGATCGACGCGGCCACAGACCGGCGTGCCATCGAGCGCGAAATAGACCAGCGTCTCCATGCCCATCGGCTCGGTGACGTCGAGCACGGTGTCGAAGGTCTCGACGCCTGGTCCGAGATGCGCGTGCGCCTCGGTGAGATGCTCGGGTCGGAGGCCAAGCAGCAGCTTGTCGGTGCGCGGCAGCGAATTGTAACGCGCCGCGCGGGCCGGCGGCAGCGCAAAGGCGATACGGTCGGTGAGGCGGACCTGAAGAGTGCCACCGACGTCTTCCAGCCGGCACGGCAGGAAGTTCATCGCGGGCGAGCCGATGAAGCCTGCGACGAAGCGGGTCGCCGGCCTGTGGTAGAGCTCGTTCGGCGTGCCGATCTGCTCGATCTTTCCCTTGTTCATCACCACGACGCGGTCGGCCAAGGTCATCGCCTCGACCTGGTCGTGGGTGACGTAGACCGTGGTGGTGCGCACCTTCTGGTGCACCTTCTTGATCTCGATCCGCATCTGCACGCGCAGCTTGGCGTCGAGATTGGACAGCGGCTCGTCGAACAAGAAGACTTTCGGATTGCGCACGATGGCCCGGCCCATCGCGACGCGCTGGCGCTGGCCACCGGAGAGCTGTTTTGGCTTGCGGTCGATCAGGTCGGTGATGTCGAGCAGCCGGGCGGCTTCCGTCACCCGCGCCTTGATCTCGGCCTTCGGGTAGTGCTTGAGACGGAGCCCGAACGACATGTTCTCGGCGACCGTCATGTGCGGATAGAGCGCGTAGTTCTGGAACACCATCGCGATGTCGCGGTCCTTCGGCGGCACGTCGTTGACGACGTCGCCGCCGATCATGATGTCGCCGTCGCTGATGTCCTCGAGGCCTGCGATCATCCGCAGCGTCGTCGACTTGCCGCAGCCGGAGGGGCCGACCAGCACGATGAACTCGTGGTCGGCGATATCCAGGTCGATGCCGCGCACGGCTTCGACGTCGTCGTAACGCTTAACCACTTTCCGCAAAGCAACGTCAGCCATCGAACTTCAGCTCCTGGTCATCAACCCTTTGTCGCACCGGCGGTCAGGCCGGCAATGTAGTAGTCCATCAGGAAGGCGTAGATGATCAGCGGCGGCGCGGCGCCGAGCAGCGCGCCGGTCATGATCTGTCCCCAGTTGAAGACGTCGCCCTTGATCAGCGTCGTGATGATGCCGACCGGCAGCACGAGTTGGTCCGTGGAGGTCGTGAACACGAGCGGATAGAGGAATTGCGCCCAGGACACGGTGAAGGCGAAGATGGTCGCGGCGATCAGACCCGGCAGCGCCACCGGAATGAAGATCCGGGTGAGCGTTTGGAACCAGGACGCCCCATCGATGATCGCGGCCTCGTCGAGCTCCTTGGGGATCGATGCGAAGTATCCGATCATGATCCAGGTGCAGAACGGGACCGTCAGCGTCGGATAGATGAAGAGCAGCACGTACCAGCGGTTGATGAGCTGGATGCCGGTCCAGTCGCCGAACTGTGCGAACACCTTGAACAGCGGAATGAACAACAGGCTGTCCGGAATCAGGTAGGTCAGGAACACGCCGGTCGCCAGCGTGGCCGACCCCCAGAACCGCATCCGCGCGAGGGCAAATGCCGCGGGCACGCTGATCAACATCGTGATGGTGACCACGAAAATCGAAACCAGCGCGGAATTCAAGAAGAACCGCAGGAACTGGTTCGAGGTCAGCAGGCCGACGTAATTCTCGAGAGTGGGGTGGAAGACCCACCATGGATTGGTCGCCGCCGAAATTTCGGCGCTGCTCTTGAGAGAGGTGATCAGCATGTAAATGGGCGGCAGCAGCGAGAAGATCGCAAACAGCGTCAGAAAGAAGTACGACCATCGCAGCGCCCATTTGCGGTCGCGGCTCATGCTTCCCAACTTGACGCTGCGCGTCGGCGCGGCCTTGTCTATCGTGACTGAGCTCATCAGGCTTCATTCCCGCGCTTGTTGACGTCCCGCAGGATGAATATCGCTGCGACCGCCAGGATCGGCACCATGAACAGGGAGACGCTTGCGCCAAGCGGAATATCGCTTCCTTCGATGCCGATCCGGAAGGCCCAGGTCGCAAAGATATGGGTGTGGTCGAGAGGCCCACCGGCGGTCAAGATTCTCACGATGTCGAAATTGGCGAAGGTCACGATCAGCGAGAACAGCGTCGTGATCGCGATGATGTTGCGCATCATCGGCAGCGTGACGTACCAGATGCGCTGCCACCAATTGGCTCCGTCGATCGCCGCGGCTTCATAGAGCTGCTCGGGCACCGATTTCAGTGAAGCCAGATACATGATCATGAAGAACGGCGCGCCGTACCAGACATTGACCAAGATCACGGAAAAGCGCGCCCAGTCGGCATCGCCCGTCCACGGGATCGGCCCAATCCCGAAAAACGACAGTGTGTAGTTGAACGCGCTGTAAGAGGGATCGAACAGCCACAGCCATGCGAGCGTGCTCATCGCGGGCGGGATGACCCAGGGCACCAGCAGCATGCCGCGCCATTTGCGCTGGCCTTTGGCCGGAATGTTATGGACGAAATGGGCGACGATGAATCCGATCAGCGCTTTGAACAAGACGGCGGTGATGGCGAAGATGCAGGATTGCTTGACCACCAGCCAGAACGTGTCGCGCTTGAACAGGAACTCGAAATTGCCGAGGCCGACAAATCGCTGCATCGACTTGTTGAGCGTCGCCAGATGCAGCGAGTACACGGCGGGATAAAGCACCAGAAGCGCAATCAGAACGATCAGCGGCAGCGTCATCAGGAACGCCGCGGTGGATTTGCGTTTGAGCGCCTTTTGCAGGCCAGAGCGTTTCCGCGCCGGCTGCGCTGTGCCAACCGTGTCCGGCTGCAATGCGACATCCGCCATGATGCATTACCTCGTGCGTTCGATCGATAAACCGAAGGTTCGAGAGCCGAAGCTTTCGACTCTCGCCAAGTGAGCGAGACGGGGGGCTCGCCGCAAGCGGCCTAACGCTGTCGCGGCGAGCCCGTCCGGCTTAGCTGCGCATGAAGCCTTCGCATTCGCCTTCGGCCCAGGCGAGCGTCTTTTCCATCGCTTCGCCCTGATGGTACCGCAGGCACATCTTGGTGAGTGTAGCCTGCGCGTAGATCTGCTGGGCGATCTTCGGTGGCGCGGGAGAGGCTGCGATCGACAGCGTCTGATGCTTGTAGGGATTCGGATAGTGGAAGAGCGTCCCTTTCGGGGGACCTTCCTCCTGCCAGACTTTCAGCGTCGTGAGCTTCTCATATGCCGGCAAATCGTAGCCTCCGCTGGCGTTGACCATCTTTTCGATGGATGCCGGCTTCGACAATGCGACGAGGAGGCTCTTCGCGGCCTCCTTGTTCTTGGAGAAGTTCCAGATGCTCCAGAAATACGGCAGGTAGGGTGCAAAGCGCCCCTTCGGCCCTTTCGGGAATCCGTGCGTCCAGCATTGCTCCGCAACCTGCGGCGCGTCGCGCTTGGCGACGGCCCAGGCGCTGGGCGGATTCATGATCATCGCACCCCTGCCGGAGACCAGCCATTTATTGTTGGATGCGTCGTCCCAGGCCGCGACGTCGGGCGGCAGGAAGCCGATCAGCTTCTTGTAGAAATCGAGCGCCTGACGAACCGCATCGGTCTTGACGGTGAGATTGCCCTTGGCGTCCACAAGCTGGGCGCCGAACGAAAGGAAGATCGCGCCCGCCGTATCGACGTTGTCGGTGGTCTCGCCGAGACCGATGCCGAAGGGAACGCCGGCCTTGTGACAGGCTTCGGCGGCTTTCAGGAATGTCTCGAGCGTCCAGTCGTCGGCTTTTGGTTCAGAGCCGGCCGGATACATCGCCTGCACGTCGATGCCGGCGTGCTTCTTCATCAGATCGATGCGGGAGCAGGGGCCTTTGATCTGGCTGCCGACGCATGCGGGAACGCCGAGCCATTTGTTCCCGGACATGCCAAGATATTTGACCGTGCCGTTCACCTCGCCGTTTTCCGCGACGATCGGTCCCATGATGTCGGCGACGTCTTCCAACTGTTCGGCATTGGAATGGGCCCACCACGTCGGCATTGCGAAAATATCGTGACCCGACTTTGCCTGCGATTCGGCCGCGATGGTCAGCAGGTTCTTGTTGCCTTGGCTTGGGATGTAGTCGATGGAGACTTCGACCTTCTCCTTGGCGGCCCATTCATTGACCAGATCGGTCGAGGCCTTGTTGGCGCCTGGCACCCAATGGTCCCAGAAGCCGATCGAGAGCTTGCCGGCGGCATTGGCGCCGCGGACGTAGGGCGCTGAGATCAGCGCCGCGGAGGACATTGCAGTGGCAGCCACAAATTGACGTCGCGTCAGTTTCTTGCGTGACATCTCGTTTCCTCGCCTGGGTGTTTGTTGTTGGAGTTTCCTCTGAGACTTCTTTTCCAGTTTCTTGTTGTTGGATTTTCTTGTTGACGCCTTCGGCCCTGGTGAACAATTCACGCAGGCCGCAGCAATTTGGTAGCGCGATCAGATCATGATTGATCGCGTCTGTCGAGAAAGCCGAACGGGCTCACGCATAGAACTAACGTTGTGTGCTCGATCGCGGGAGCGCCGTGCCGCTCGTCAGTTGCGATCGCTGGTTTATTGCGACGCACACGTCGCATGGGCCGGCCTGGTACGATCCGTGCGCAATTACGCCGCAGTTTCGAATAAGCCTGCATAACCGCTTCGCGCGAAAGAGTTTTCGGGCGTGGACAGCGTTCGGCCGCGTCTGGACCGCGAAGCGGCCGAAACGATAGAGTTGCAGTTGGCGGGTGACCTCGCCCCAACAGGCCAGTCAGATCGACGATGGAGACCAGAATGATCAACCCGGCGCCGTCAGCGCGGCTTCACTTGCGGCGATGGCTCGCGCTGGGGGCCGTGCTTACGCTGCTGCTCGGTGCGGCCGCGGTGGCCCATGCGCAAGGCTTGGTCAAAGGCGTTCAGGACGGCGCGGCGGCCGGAAACAAGGCGGCAGGTCCGGTCGGTGGCGTGCTCGGCGGTGCAATCGGCGGCGTGGTCGGCGTCTTCACCGGCGTGCTCGGCGTCGGCAACAATGGCAATCAGGCCCCGGCCGCCAAGGATGGCAGCAAGGATGCCAAGCAGCAGGGCGCGGCCAAGGAGAAGGATGCGAAGGACAAGGATGCAAAGGGCGCCAAAGCGGGCAAGGGCGCCAAGGCGAGCAAGGAGGCCAAGAACGCACCTAATCAAGGCAAGGACAATAAGGACGTCACGGTCCTCACCCAGCCCGGCGCGCCGCAGCAGAGCGCGGAACAGATCGTCGCCAACAGCGATTCCTACATCGAGCGGATCAAGACCCAGCTGAACCTCACGGCCGAGCAGGAGAAGCACTGGTACGGCTTCTCGAGCGCAATGCACTACCTTGGGCATAATGGTGCAGAGCGGCTCAACTTGCGGGTTGCGCGCGCCAAGCGGGATCCGCCCGACGACATCATCGAGCAGATGCGCAACGAGGCGCAGTTCCTGATCGATCGCGCCGCCGATCAGCGCAATGTCGCCGACGCCGCCGAACCGCTCTTTTCGAGCCTCGATGACAAGCAGAAGCAGGTCTTCATCCAGGAGATGGTGCGGCTGAGCCACGAGCGGGGATTGGATTGATCGCGTTGATCGGATCGGGCACGCGTGCATTAACGGCGCCCGCCACGAATTCGTGAATCCCTTCCGAAATTGAGGTATGATTATCTTCGCAAGCAGATTGCGGGGTTGATCTATGGCGGACAAGCTCTCCGTTTTCCTGGTCGAAGACGAGGCGTTGATCCGGATGATGATGGCCGACATGGTGATGGAACTCGGCCACCATGTCGTTGCGGAGGCGGACAATGTCCGCGACGCCAGCGCGTTCGCCATGACCGCGCAATACGATCTGGCCATACTCGACATCAATCTCATGGGTGTCTATGTCGATCCCGTCGCCGATTTGATCGAACGTCGCGGAAAGCCGTTTCTGTTCGCCACCGGTTATGGTCCGGAGTTGCTGCCGTCCTTGCTCCGGCGCCGGCCGATCCTGCGCAAACCGATTGCAATGGATCAGCTCAAGGCGATGATCGATGCGATGTTTCCGGGAGCACCGGTCCAAACGCCCAGCTGAGCCATAACGAAAATGGCCGCCCGTCAGGGGCGGCCATTTGGCGACGGGTCTTGCCGCGGTCTCAAATCAGGCCGGCGCCGAGGTCGATGCCGTACGCCATCAGGCCGAACGAGGCGACCAGGCCCGTGCAGCAGTACAGCAGAATGGTCTTGAAGGACGAATCGGCGAAACGCGCTTCGACGACGGCCGGCATCGCGGCGATCGAAATCATGCTCATGTTCATTGCCCCCTTGTTGACCCTGAATTGCATCAGGTGAGAGGGAACCCTAGCGCAAAAAACTTGACGTCGGATTGCGAGGCATCCTTAACGAAATCCGAATTGGATCCCGTTTTCGGGCGCCGCGGGGCGGATCGCAAGCGTCAGTCGCGGCCGTTCTTCAGCACCGTGGCGATGGTATGGGCCGTCATGGCCGCGCGGTCCGACGCCCGCTGGGCGGCCAGCCGGTCTCGCGCCTTTTCCTCGATCAGAAGGTCGATCAGGGCGAGCCGCTTGCCGTCGTCATCCGCCTCGCTCAGCAGGCGGTGATAGCGATGATAGTCGAAACCAAGATCCTGCTTACGCATGTCACGCCCCCGCAACTACGCCACACACGGCAGGATTGTTTCTCATCCGAAACACGCAGGCAAGCACGTTCATGCCTGGAACCGCGCGTGCGCCGCAATGAGCTGTGCATGACTGGAGCCGCGCGCGGCGAGGCCAACCCCGACTTCAATTCGGGTTTGAGTCGGCGAACATCTTCAGGCCGACGAAGCTCGCATCCGGCTTGATCACGAGCCTGGTCGGGATATTGCGCAGATAATCCTGAAAGCGTCCCTTGGCCTCGAAGCGCGCCCGGAACGCGGAGGCGAGAAGGAACTCGGGAAAGCGCGGCGCGATTCCGCCGGCGACATAGACACCGCCGCGCGCGCCGAACGTCACCGCGAGATTGCCGGCGACCGAGCCTAGGATGGCGCAAAACATCTCCAGCGCCGCGCGGCTGACGGAGCAACTGCCCTCCAGCGCGGCCTTGGTGATGCCGGCAGCCTCGCGATGCGGCACCTGGGCGCCGTCGACTTCGGCCAGGGCTTCGTAGAGGTTTTGCAGCCCGGAACCCGAGAGCGCGCCAAGCTCGATGGAAACGTGGCCGAGGCGCCGGCGCAAGCACGCGATCACACGCTCCTCGCGCTCGTTCTCCGCCGGAAGGGTCGCGTGTCCGGCTTCGGTCACGACGGCCAGCCGCGCGCCGTGGCGCTCGACCAGGCAGGAGACGCCAAAGCCGGTTCCGGGGCCGACCACCAGCAACGGCTCGCCGGGCAGGCCAGCGCCTCCGCCGAGCGGGATCAGATCGGCGGGCTGCAAGGCGGGCAGCGACCAGGCCACCACCTCGAAATCGTTCAGCACATGGACGCTGTCGAAGCCGAGAGCCGGCTGCAGCTCGTTGCCGTCGATGACCCAGGGGCTGTTGGTCATGACGCAGCGGTTGTTGGTGACGGGACCCGCCACGGCCAGCACGGCTCGTTGCGGCGGCTGGCCGCCGGAGCGGCGCGCCAGCACGTCCGCGATGGCTTCCCGGACGGTCGGGAAGTCGGCAACCTTCACGTAATCGATCGGTCCGGCCTGATCGACGTTGCTAAGATCGCCTTGGCCCGATCCGGTTTGACTGAGCGCGAAGCGCGCATTGGTGCCGCCGATATCGGCGAGAAGAATCTGTCCTGACTTGCCGATATTCATGACTTCGCGGCTGCCGCCGCCTTGCGGCCCGGCAACCCTGTCCTCCACGTCTTCGACCCGCGCCGCGCAGTCGCGGACAGTGCGAGAATCCGCCCCTGGGTGCGCCTAGTCAACACAGACGACGCCAAACCGTTGCATCCTGGCGGCCGTCCGGTGACCAATTCACGCGGCGCTTCGCACGGCGCTGGCGGTTGCGAAGCCGCGCGGGAAGGCCGACACTAAGGAGACTTGTCCGGTGCCGGCGCGCCGGGCACAGCGAATGAGCCCGACGATGCAGATTTCCGACCGCGACGTGCTGCTTGTGATCGACGTGCAGAACGATTTCTGCACCGGCGGCGCGCTCGCCGTTCCCGGCGGCGAGAAGGTGGTCCCCGCCATCAACCGGGTAGCTCAAAAATTCGGCAATATGGTGCTGACCCAGGACTGGCATCCGCGCGACCACGTCTCGTTCGCGCCGAATCATGCGGGCAGGCAGCCGTTCCAGACCATCGAGCTCGACTACGGCGCCCAGGTGCTGTGGCCGGCGCATTGTGTACAGGGTACCTCGGGTGCGGAGTTCCATCGCGATCTCGACGTGGTCAGGGCGAGCCTCGTGGTGCGCAAGGGCTTTCGCACTGGCATCGATTCCTATTCGGCGCTGTTCGAGAACGACAAGCGCACGCCGACGGGCCTGCTTGGATATCTGCGCGAACGCGAGTTGAAGACCGTGTTCGTCGCCGGCCTCGCGCTCGACTTCTGCGTCCGCTTCTCGGCGGAGGATGCCCGCAAGGCAGGATTCGAGGTCGCCGTCATCGAGGACGCCTGCCGCGGCATCGATCTCGACGGCTCGGTCGCTGCGACCCATCGGAGTTTCCGGGACCTCGGCATTTCCATCGTGAGCCTGGAGGCGTTCCTGTGACGATCGTGCGAGAGCCATGGTGAAGCAGGCCGGCAAACCAAGCGGTGCGCAGGGGCCCGTCCCGGACGACCCGCTGCTGTGGCCGTTTGCGGCGGCGCGCCTTGCCATGGACAGCTGCTTCTGGTGGCTGGAGCGCGGTCCGGCGGAGCAGGGCGACAGCACTCTGTCCTGGACGACCCCGAGCACCGTGGCGCTCGAGCTGGCGACCATGCGCCTGCGCGATTGCTCCCAGACGCGGTCCGGCCAGCCGGCGCTGGTCTGTGCACCCTATGCGCTGCATCGGGCCCTGATCGCCGATTTTGCTCCCGGCCACAGCGTGGTGCAGTCGCTGCAGACCGGCGGCATTGACCGGGTCTATCTCACCGACTGGCGGTCGGCGACGCCGGATATGCGCTATTTCTCGATCGACAGCTATCTCGGCGATCTCAACGTCGCGATCGACGAGATCGGCGCGCCGGTCGATCTGGTCGGCCTGTGCCAGGGCGGCTGGCTGTCGCTGCTTTATGCGGCGCGCTTTCCGGCCAAGGTGCGGCGGCTGGTGCTGGTCGGCGCTCCCGTGGATGTGTCGATTGAGTCCTCGTTGTGCCGGCTCACCCGCAACGCGCCCGAGATGGTCTACGACCAGCTCGTCGCACGCGGCGGCGGCAATGTCCGCGGCGAGGAGATGCTCCACTTCTGGTCCAAGGCGCCGAACCGCGACGACATCGTAACGGCGTTGCAAATAGATTTGTCAAACACGGAAGGCGCGGCGCTGCTCGCGCGTTTCGACCGCTGGAACGCCGAGACGCTCGATCTGCCGGGCAAATATTATCTGGAGATCGTCCACCGGATTTTCCGGGAGAACCAGATCGCCGGCGGCAGTTTCGTTGCCCTAGGCCGCACGGTCGATCCGAAGGACGTCAAGGCGCCGGTCTTCCTGCTGGCCGGGCTCGACGACGAGGTCGTGCCGGCTGCGCAGGCGCTCGCCACCGCGGCTCTGCTCGGCACGCCGCCGGCCTTCATTGCGGCGGCGTCCGAGCCGAGCAATCACCTCGGCCTGTTCATGGGCGCGCGCACCCACGCCCACGCCTGGCCGCGGATCGCCGAATGGCTGCGCGACGATCTGTCCGACGTGCTGGCCCGCAGCGCCTGAGCTCACCAGGACGTTGGGCAGGCGGCCCTGCAAACCCGTTATGCATGACGGCGGATGGCCTGCACGGGGCGGGGGCGATGGGCTACATATGGTCCGGAGCTGACGGCTTCGGCAGCGAAGATATCAAGGGTACTGCGCTCGATGACTTTCCACTCGATCTACGCCCACGGATTTGCGCGCGTGGCGGCCTGTGTCACCACGTCTCATGTCGCCGATCCCTCGGCCAATTCGAAGGTCGTGCTGGCGGCTGCCACTGCCTGCCATGAGCAATCGGTCGCGGTCGCCGTATTTCCCGAGCTGTGCCTGTCCGGCTATGCGATCGAGGATCTGGTCAAGCAGGATCCACTGCTCGATGCAGTCGAGCGCGGTCTCGCGGGCCTCGTCGAGGCCTCCGCGGGACTGATGCCGGTGCTGATCGTCGGCGCGCCGCTGCGCTTTGGCCATCGCATCTACAACTGCGCCGTCGTCATTCATCGCGGCAACGTTCTCGGCGTGGTGCCGAAGTCTTACCTGCCGACCTACCGCGAGTTCTACGAGGGCCGGCATTTCGCCTCCGGCGCCGGCATGGCCGGAGAGACGATCGCATTCGGCGGGTTGCTCGCGCCGTTCGGCGTCGACCTCCTGTTTTCCGCCGAGGATATTCCGGGTCTCACCATCGGTGTCGAGATCTGCGAGGACATGTGGATCCCGGTGACGCCGTCTGCCGAGCTCGCGCTTGCGGGCGCCAGCGTGCTGGTCAATCTCTCGGGCAGCCCGATTACGATCGGCCGGGCGCGATCGCGCGCGCTGCTGTGCCAATCGACATCGGCGCGTTGCCTTGCGGCCTACGTCTATTCGGCCGCGGGCGCCGGGGAATCGACCACGGATCTCGCCTGGGACGGCCAGACCTCGATCTACGAGAACGGCGTGCTGCTGGCCGAGGGCGAGCGCTTCCGCCAGGGCGGCCAGATCACTTATGCCGACGTCGATCTCGACCTGCTCAGGCAGGAACGTGCCGCGATGGGGACGTTCGACGACAACCGCCGCCAGCGCGAGGCGTTTTTCCGCAAGGTGACATTCGCCCTGAAGCCGCCGGCCGCCGACATCGGCTTCCTGCGCAAGGTCGAGCGCTTTCCGTTCGTGCCGAGCGACGAAAGTCTGCTCGAGCAGGATTGCTACGAGGCCTACAACATCCAGGTCGCCGGCCTCGTGCAACGCATGCGCGCCACCGGCACCAAGCGTGTCGTGATCGGTGTCTCGGGCGGGCTCGATTCCACCCATGCATTGATCGTCGCCGCCAAGGCGATCGACCTGCTCGGCCTGCCGCGCGAGAACATCCTGGCCTACACCATGCCGGGCTTCGCCACCGGCAGCGAAAGCAAGACGCATGCATTGGCGCTGATGCAGGCGTTGCAGACGAGCTGGCAGGAGCTCGACATCCGCACCACCGCGACGCAGATGCTGAAGGACATCGGTCATCCCTTCGGCAACGGCGAGAAGGTTTACGACGTCACCTTCGAGAATGTGCAGGCCGGCTTGCGCACGGATTATCTGTTCCGGCTCGCCAATCATCACGGCGGTATCGTGATCGGCACCGGTGATCTCTCCGAACTCGCGCTCGGCTGGTGCACCTATGGTGTCGGCGACCAGATGGCGCATTACAACGTCAATGCCGGCGTGCCGAAGACGCTGATCCAGCATCTGATCCGCTGGGTGATCGCATCGAAGCAGTTCAGCAGCGACGTCAACCGGACGCTCGGCGCGATCCTGGTGGCGGAAATCTCGCCCGAGCTGGTGCCGGTCGAGCCCGGCCAGAAGCCGCAGAGCACGGAAGCATCCGTCGGCCCTTACGAGCTGCAGGATTTCAACCTGTTCTACACGCTGCGTTTCGGCATGCGTCCCTCCAAGATCGCCTTCATGGCGCAGCACGCGTGGAAGGACGTCGCCAAGGGCGAATGGCCGCCGGCGTTCCCGAACGACCGGCGCAAGGCCTATGATCTCAAGGAGATCCGCCGCTGGCTCGAAATGTTCCTGCGTCGCTTCTTCGCCTTCAGCCAGTTCAAGCGCTCGGCGATGCCGAACGGCCCGAAGGTCTCGGCGGGCGGCTCGCTGTCGCCCCGCGGCGATTGGCGCGCACCGTCGGATTCGAGCGCGGTGGCCTGGCTCGAGGATCTCGAGCGGAACGTGCCGAACTGATCTGGCGGATTGTTGGGGAGATGATCGAATGTCGGCCGGAGATGGTGCGAAAGCGGAGGAGGCCAGGGTCGTCAACGGCCTCTACATCTTCGACATCGAAATGCGCGACGGCAAGCGCGGGCAGGCGAGGGGCGTCGTCGTGCTCTGTGACGGACGCATCATGGGTGGCGACAGCTATTTCTGCTACACCGGCAGCTACACATTCCGGAACGGCAAATGGCGCGGCGACATGATCGTCAACCAGCATACCGAGGCGGTCGGCAGAACGCTCGCATTCGGCGGCCGGGAGGTCACCTGCGGTTTCTCGGGTGACTATTCCGCCGGCGGCGCCGAGGTCGAAGGCATGGCGCTGGTCGGCAAGACCAGCGTGACATTCACGGCGAGACTGACGCTGAAAGATGCAATGTGAGCGGGGCTCCAGGGCGGCCCTCTTCAAACGACAACGCGCCGTCCGGATGCCCCCAACCGGACGGCGCGTTGCTGCGTTCAATCTCACAAAGCTTCGAGGTCCGGAGTGCCTAGGAGTCCGGACCTCGTCACCTTGCCCCAGCCTTCAATCCCCCGCCCCATGTGGTCCCCCAACCCCATGTAGCGCGATCAGAGGGTGATGCCCGTGGAAGTGGCCGCCGATCGATGTCCCGCGATGTACTGGACAGCGCGATAGGATTCCATTCCGGATCACTACGGACACAGATACCGCTTGCCATGTGTCCATTCGGCATCGGCGCCGTGATCGCGACGGCCTCAATCGCGGGCGCGCCAGGAGATGTCCACATCTCCTCACGGGGCGGAACCTGCATTTCACCGGCCTGTCATTGAACTGGTCTAGCGCTGCTCCCGTCATCGCTGACGATCAAGGAGCAAGCCATGTCGAAGCCGGTGCTGGGCGCAGCATTGTCCATCAAATCGATCCCCGCACACCGCGACTGGCTTCTTGACCGGCAACGCGATCTCGAAATCCAGGATTTCTTCCGCGCCGACCTGCTCGACGGCGACTGGCGCAGCACGGCCGGCGAGATCAAGCAGATGCTGTCCGGCCATACCGGCCGGCTCGGCATCCACGGCCCGTTCTGGGGCTTCAAGATCGACAGCCACGATCCCATGATCCGCCAGGCCGTGACCAAGCGCCTGATCCAGGGCCTCGATGCCGCCGAGTTCCTCGGCGCGACTCAGATGGTGATCCATTCGCCGTTCACGACCTGGGACCACAACAATCTCGATCTCTATCCTGACAACCGCGCCAATATCGTCGAACGCGTCAAGGCGACGCTCGCCGAGGTAATCGCGCGCGCCGAGACGATCGGCTGCGAAATCGTCATCGAAAACATCGAGGACAGGGATCCGCGCGACCGGGTGCGCCTCGCCAAGGCGCTCGAAAGCGCCAAGGTCCGCGTCTCGCTCGACACCGGACATGCCAACTACGCCCACATCTCCACCGGCGCGCCGCCGGTCGACTATTACGTCGAGACCGCCGGCGACATGCTCACACATGTGCATCTGCAGGACACCGACGGCTTTGCCGACCGGCACTGGGCGCCGGGCGAAGGCAACATTCCCTGGGTCGCCGTGTTCCGCGCGCTGGGGCGGGTGAATTCCAACCCGCGGCTGATCCTCGAGCTCCGCAATCACGATGACGTCCGCAAGGGTGCCGCGCATCTCGCCGCGCTCGGTCTCGCCGAATAACCGCATCATCTGAGGCTACCGCCATGAGCAAATTCACCCGTCGCACTATCCTGAAGACCGGCGGCGCTGCCGCAGGCACGCTGCTGCTGCCGCGCTTTGCCATCGCGCAGGCCGACAACCGTCCGTCGGTGACGATCGCCGTGCAGAAGGTGACGAATGCGAACGTGCTCGACGTGCTGCGCGAGCAGTCCAATGTCGGCGAACGCGTGTTCTTCTCCTCGATCTGGGAAGGCCTGATCTCCAAGAACTGGCGCGGCAGCCTGGAAGCCGTGCCGGGCCTTGCTACCGAATGGCGCCGCATCGACGACCAGACCGTCGAGGTGAAGCTGCGCCAGGGCGTCAAGTTCCACAATGGCGACGAGCTGACCGCAGAGGACGTCGTCTTCACCTTCAGCCGCGAGCGCATGTTCGGCGAGACCGAGGCCAAGAGCCGCTCGACCATCCAGGCGTTCGAGAAGATTCCGACGCCGCGTCCGGGCAAGGAATTGCCGCCTGACGTCCCCGCGGTTGCGCGCCGGATCTGGCCCGATCTCGTGCGGGTCGATGCCGTCGATAAATACACCGTGCGCTTCTACAACGCGACGCCCGACGTCACCATCGAGGGTCGGCTATCCCGCTACGGCTCCGACATCATGAACCGCCGCGCCTGGGACGAATCCGCGAGCTATCTCGACTGGGCGCGCAAGCCCGTGACGACCGGCCCCTACAAGGTCGTCGAGCTCAAGCCCGACGTGTCGCTGACCCTCGAAGCCCACGACGACTATTGGGGCGGCCGTCCGCCGCTCAAGCGCATCCGTTTCCTCGAAGTCCCTGAAGTCGCGAGCCGCATCAACGGGCTGCTGTCCGGCGAATATCAGTTCGCCTGCGACATCCCGCCGGACCAGATCGCCGGCATCGAGAAGAACGCCGCGTTCGAAGTGCAGGGCGGCACCATCCTCAATCACCGCCTGACCGTGTTCGACAAGAACCACGCCCAGCTCGCCAATCCCCTGGTACGCCGCGCCTTCACCCACGCGATCGACCGCCAGGCTATCGTCGACAGCCTGTGGGCCGGCCGCACCCGCGTGCCGAAGGGCCTGCAATGGGAGTTCTACGGCGACATGTTCAACGCCGACTGGAGCGTGCCGGCCTATGATCCCAAGCTGGCGCAGGATCTGCTCAAGCAGGCCAATTACAAGGGCGATCCGATTCCGTATCGCCTGCTCAACAACTACTACACCAACCAGGTCGCGACCGCGCAGGTGCTGGTCGAGATGTGGAAGTCGGTCGGTCTCAACGTCCAGATCGAGACCAAGGAGAACTGGTCGCAGATCATGGAACGCGCGCCGACCCGCGCCGTGCGCGACTGGTCGAACTCGGCCGCCTTCAACGATCCCGTCTCCTCGCTGGTCGCCCAGCACGGGCCGAACGGCCAGCAGCAGCAGATCGGCGAGTGGACCAATGTCGAGCTGAACAAGCTCTCCGAATTCCTGGAGACCTCGACCGACCGTCCCGCGCGCAAGAAGGCGTTCCGCCGCATGCTGGAGATCGCCGAGCGCGAGGATCCCGCCTATACGGTGCTGCACCAGAACGCGACCTTCACGGCCAAGCCGAAATCGATCAAGTGGAAGGCGTCGCCAGCGTTCGCGATGGATTTCCGCGCGGGCAATTTCGAGGCGTGAGCGTGGCTCTATTGGTCAATATCCGGGGCCTCAGCGTCGCCTTCAACGGCGTGCCGGTCCTGCGCGGCGTCGATCTCGCTCTCGGCAAGGGCGAGGCGCTCGGCCTCGTCGGAGAATCCGGATCCGGCAAGTCGGTGACGTGGCTTGCCGCGCTCGGGCTGTTGCCGCGGCATGCCAACGTTTCGGGCTCGGTGCGGCTCGATGGACGCGAAATCCTGGGCGCGCCGGCCGCCGAGCTCGACCAGGTCAGGGGCGGGCGCGTCGCCATGATCTTCCAGGATCCGGCGAGCGCGCTCAACCCGGTCTTGACCATCCGCAAGCAGCTCTGCGAAGCGCTGACGCTGCATCGGGATCTCCAAGGCAATTCCGTGAGGGCGGAAGCACGTCGGCTGCTCGATCTCGTCGGTATTCCCGACGCTGGCCGGCGGCTGGAGGCCTATCCGCACGAATTCTCCGGCGGCCAGGTCCAGCGCATCATGATCGCGATGGCGCTCGCCGGAAATCCCGACGTTCTGATCGCGGACGAACCCACCACCGCACTCGACGCCACCATCCAGGCCCAGATTTTGGAGCTGCTGTCGTCGATCCGCCGCGAGTTCGCCATGGCGATGGTCCTGATCAGCCACGACCTCGGCGTCGTCGCCGAGAATTGCGACCGCGTTGCCGTGATGTATGCCGGCCGCATCGTCGAGCAGGCACCCAGCAACCAGCTGTTCGCCGATCCCGTGCATCCCTATGCGCAGGGCTTGATCGGCGCGCTGCCGCCGCTCGATGGCCCCCGCCGCCGTCTCACCGCCATCCCGGGAACGGTGCCGGATCCCGCGAAAATGCCTGAGGGCTGCGCCTTCGCACCGCGCTGCGGGCTGGCAGCCGAGCCGTGCGGCCGTGCCGTGCCGACCCTGGCGCCGATCGCGAGCGATCGTGTCGTCGCCTGCATCCGCGCCGAGGCCTCGCGCCGCGCGCTGCTGGGGATCGCCGCCGAATGAGTCCGCCGCTCGTCGAGGTCTCCGAAATCTCCCGCAATTATTCGATGCGCTCCGGCATGTTCGGCCGAGCTGCGGCTGTGCATGCTGTCGACGGCGTATCGCTGACGATCGCCAGAGGCGAGACGCTCGGTCTCGTTGGCGAGTCCGGCTCAGGCAAGTCCACCACTGGCCGCATCGTCCTCGGCCTCGAGCCGCCCGACAGCGGCGAGGTGAGGTTCGACGGCAAGCCGATGGCCGTGCCGGCAACGGCCGCGTGGCGTGCGCAACGCGCGCGCATGCAGATGATCTTCCAGGACCCGCTCGGCGCGCTGGACCGGCGTTTGCCGGTCGCAACGCAGATCCGCGAACCTCTGGACATCCACAATCTCGGCACGCCCGCCGAGCGCGAGGACCGCGTGCGCGAATTGCTGCGCGCGGTCGAGCTGACGCCGGCGCATGGCGGCCGTTATCCGGGGGCGCTGTCCGGCGGCCAGCGCCAGCGTATCGTGCTGGCACGCGCGCTCGCGACGAAGCCGGATTTCCTGGTCTGTGACGAGCCCGTCAGCGCCCTCGACGTTTCGATCCAGGCACAGGTGGTGAATCTGCTCTGCGATCTCCAGGCGCAGCTGGGGCTCACGCTGCTGTTCATCAGCCACGATCTGCGCGTCGTCAGGCAGATCAGCAACGTCGTCGCCGTGATGTATCTAGGCCGCATCGTCGAGATCGGCAGCGCGGACGATCTGTTCGCGCGGCCCGAACATCCCTATACGCAGGCGCTGGTTTCGGCCTCGCCCGCACCGGGCCGCCGCAGCGCCGGCCGTATCGTGCTGGCGGGCGATCCGCCGAACCCGGCGGCGCGCCCGCAAGGCTGCGCCTTTCACCCGCGTTGCCCGCGCGCCATCGCGCGCTGCGCACGCGAGGTGCCGGCGCTCGCGGCCGTTGGCGGCGACAGGCAGGTGGCCTGCCATCTGGTCACGGGCGCCGAGACGCGGGACGCGGCGTGATGGCACGCTATCTCGCCATTCGCTTCGGCCGCGCCGCGCTCACGATCGTGCTGGTCGTTACCTTCGCCTTCGTCGTGCTTCGCCTCTCCGGCGATCCCGCGCTGATGATTTTGGGACCGGAAGCGCCGCCCGAGGTGCTCGCGGCGTTCCGGAAGGCCTGGGGCCTCGATGATCCCATCTGGTTCCAGTATCTCGACTATTTCGGCGCCATCGCCAAGGGCGAGCTCGGCCGCTCCATGCGCGACGGGCGGCCCGCGATCGAGCTGGTGCTGGAGCGCATTCCGGCGACGCTGGTCCTGACACTGCCTGCGTTCTTCTTCAAGGTCGTGCTCGGGATCCCCGCCGGCATCTACGCCGCACTGCATCGCGGATCGGCCATCGACCGCGCCGTGATGATGACGGCAGTCGCCGGGTTCACAGTCCCGAGCTTCGTGCTCGCGCTGCTGCTGGTGCTGGTCTTTGCGGTGCAACTCGGCTGGCTGCCTTCGGGCGGGCAGGACAGCTGGCGTCACGCGATCCTGCCCATCGTGACGCTGAGCCTCGGCGGCGCGGCGGTGCTAGCGCGCTTCACCCGCAGCGCCATGCTCGAAGTGCTGGGCCAGCCCTATATCCGCACTGCGTCGGCCAAGGGCGTGCCGTGGCGCAAGGTGGTGACCTCGCATGCGCTGCCGAACGCGGCGATCCCGACCGTCACCATCCTCGGCTTCATGGTGGGCACGCTGATCGCCGGCGCGGTGGTGGTGGAGAGCGTGTTTTCCTGGCCGGGAGTAGGGCGCCTGCTGGTCGTCGCGGTCGCCAACCGCGATCTTGCCGTCGTGCAATGCATCCTGCTGCTGGTCGCGATGACCATGGTCACGTCGAACCTCGTCGTCGATTTCCTCTACGGCTTCCTCGATCCGCGGCTGCGCGCCAAGGGAGCGCACGCATGACCGACGCCACGCTGAAGGACACGACCTCACGCCGCATCGGCTGGCCTGCGATCCCGGTGTCCGTCTTGCTGGCGATCACCTGGATCGTCGCCATGCTGGTGATCGCGGCCTTCGCGGAGAAGATCGCGCCCTATGGTTACACCCAGCTCGACCTGCGCAACCGGCTCTCCACGCCGGGCAATATCGCGCATTGGCTCGGCACCGACGAGCTCGGCCGCGACGTGCTGTCGCGGCTGCTGGTCTCGATCCGCATCTCGCTGCTGATCGCCTTCGGCGCCACCGCGATCTCGGCTGTGGTCGGCACCACGCTCGGCTTCCTTGCCGCGCATTTTCGAGGGGGCGTCGAACAGTTCGTGCTGATGCTGACCGACTTCCAGGCCAGCATGCCGTTCCTGATCATGGCGCTTGCCGTGCTCGCCTTCTTCGGCAATTCGCTGCCGCTGCTGATCGGCCTGATGGGGCTGTTCGGCTGGGAGCGCTATGCCCGCATCGCCCGCGGTCTTGCCATCTCGGCCAATGCGCAAGGCTACGCCGCCGCGGTCCGCCAGTTGGGCGCGACGCCGGTCCGGATTTACCTGCGCCACATCCTGCCCAACATCGCCTCGACCCTGATCGTCTCGACCACGCTGGTTTTCCCCGAAGTGATCCTGATGGAGTCCGGCCTGTCTTTCCTCGGCCTCGGCGTGCAGCCGCCGATGACCAGCCTCGGCAACATGGTCGGCTATGGCCGCGAGTACCTGACCCGGGCGCCCTGGATCATGCTGGCGCCCGCGGCCACCATCGTGGTCACCACGCTGGCGGTGTCCGTGATCGGCGACTGGCTGCGCGACCGGCTCGACCCGACGCTGCAATAGACTTCTCGTGTCCCGGACGCGCGAGGCGCGAGCCGGGACCCAGGGGCCACAGCACGCGCAGCCAGATGGGCCCCGGCTCTGCAGCGCACCGCTGAAGACGCGCTGCGCTGCGTCCGGGGCTCGAGCGCCCCCGCGCCGGGAGCAGGGGAGGCCTGTCATGCCCAAGTTCCCGTTGCGCGCGTTCCCCGGCTGCGCTATCCGGCCACAAAGGCCTGAGGCGGCACCAGATTTTCCCGCTCCGCGCCGCAAACCGAGGACGGAAACGCCATGCCAGCCTATCGCTCCCGCACCACCACCCACGGCCGCAACATGGCCGGTGCCCGCGGCCTCTGGCGCGCGACCGGCATGAAGGACGGCGATTTCGGCAAGCCGATCATCGCGGTCGTCAACTCGTTCACCCAGTTCGTGCCCGGCCACGTCCACCTCAAGGACCTCGGCCAGCTGGTCGCCCGCGAGATCGAGCAGGCCGGCGGCGTCGCCAAGGAATTCAACACCATCGCGGTCGACGACGGCATCGCCATGGGCCATGACGGCATGCTCTACAGCCTGCCGTCGCGCGAGCTGATCGCCGACAGCGTCGAGTACATGGCCAACGCGCATTGCGCCGACGGCTTGGTCTGCATCTCCAATTGCGACAAGATCACGCCCGGCATGCTGATGGCCGCGCTGCGCCTCAACATCCCCGCCGTGTTCGTCTCGGGCGGACCGATGGAAGCCGGCAAGGTCAAGCTGGCCGGCAAGACCAAGGCCGTCGACCTCATCGACGCCATGGTCGCGGCGGCCGATAGCAAGGTCAGCGACGAGGACGTCAAGGTGATCGAGCGCTCGGCGTGCCCGACCTGCGGCTCCTGCTCCGGCATGTTCACCGCCAACTCGATGAACTGCCTGACCGAAGCGCTGGGCCTCGCGCTGCCCGGCAACGGCACGGTGGTCGCGACCCATGCCGACCGCAAGCGCCTGTTCGTCGAGGCCGGCCACACCATCGTCGATCTCGTCCGCCGCTATTACGAGCAGGACGACGCCTCCGTACTGCCGCGCAACGTCGCCAACTTCAAGGCGTTCGAGAACGCGATGACGCTCGACATCGCCATGGGCGGCTCGACCAACACGGTGCTGCATCTGCTCGCCGCCGCCCATGAGGGCGAGGTCAAGTTCACCATGCAGGACATCGACCGTCTGTCGCGCCGCGTGCCCGTGCTCTGCAAGGTCGCGCCGTCGGTCGCCGACGTGCATGTCGAGGACGTGCACCGCGCCGGCGGCATCATGGGAATTCTGGGCGAGCTCGATCGCGCCGGCCTGATCGACACCTCGGTCTCGACCGTGCACGCGCCGACGATGAACGACGCGCTGGAGCGCTGGGACATCAAGCGCTCCAAGAGCGAAGCGGTCCGCACCTTCTTCCGCGCTTCGCCCGGCGGCATCCCCACGCAAGTCGCCTTCAGCCAGGAGCGCCGCTACGACGAGCTCGATGCCGACCGCGAGAAGGGCGTCGTACGCAACCTCGAGCACGCCTTCAGCAAGGACGGCGGCCTTGCCGTGCTCTACGGCAACCTCGCCCAGGACGGCTGCATCGTGAAGACCGCCGGCGTCGATTCCTCGATCCTGACATTCTCCGGTCCCGCGCGCGTGTTCGAAAGCCAGGACGCCGCCGTCGAAGGCATTCTGGGCGGCAAGGTCACAGCCGGCGAGATCGTGGTCATCATCTACGAAGGCCCGCGCGGCGGCCCCGGCATGCAGGAAATGCTGTATCCGACCAGCTATCTGAAATCGATGGGCCTCGGCAAAGCCTGCGCGCTCGTCACCGACGGCCGCTTCTCCGGCGGCTCGTCGGGCCTGTCGATCGGCCATCTGTCGCCGGAAGCCGCCGAAGGCGGCAATATCGGCCTGGTGCGGACCGGCGACCGCATCGCCATCGACATCCCGAACCGCAGCATCACGCTGGAGGTCTCCGACGAGGAGCTCGCCAAGCGCCGCGCCGCGGAAGAGGCCAAGGGCGATGCTGCCTGGCAGGCCGTGGGCCGCAAGCGCAACGTCTCGACCGCGCTGCAGGCCTACGCCGCACTCACCACCAGCGCCGCGCGCGGCGCGGTGCGCGAGGTCAAGCGGCGCCCGCGGTAGCTTAGAACGCCCAGGAGAATTTGCCCTTGGCGGCGTGGTCGGTGACAACATTGCCGAGCTGGCCGACATAGGACAGGCCGATCGTCATGTGGCGGCCGATCGCAAAATCGACGCCGGCCTCGGCGAGGAGCGAGTCCCGCGCGACCGGAACGCCCGAGATCGTGAACGACGCCGGTGCGACCTGGAATGCCATCACGGCATTCGGGGTCACATCGTTGAATGCATGCTGCCAGGCAAACGTCGCCCGCGGGATCAGCATCATGTCGTGTGCCAACGGCACGAAGGTGGCGGCGCGCGCGCCGAGCGTGGCATAGCCGGTTTCGAAGGTTTGTGCCGCGACGTTAAGCGCTGCCGCTCCGCCGAGTTCGGCGCTCGCATCGGCATGCACGCGCACCCAGGCGGCCCCGGCGAACGGCTCCAAAGCCAGCTTGCCGAAGGCGACGCCGTAGCCGACTTCACCGAAGACCTGCCCGGTGCTGCCGTCGGTCCGCGAGGTCAGGCGATCGGCGAAGCCGACGAAGTTCGCCAGCCGATCAGTGCCGATGGTGTGGAAGGCATAGGCGCCGCCGGCCCGCAGGTTGATGCTGCCGAAGCGCCAGCCGCCGTAACCGGCGATGTGGGCGGTATCGACATTCGAGGAACCGCGACCGTCGAGCGTGTTCCTGGTGCCGGTATAGCCGGCGGCGAAGCCGAGCCGACCGGCGCCGCCGACGCGCGTATCGACGCCGGTGATGAAGCCGGCCAGGTCGCGCCGCACGCTGGCCGCGTTGCCGTCACCGTTGAACGTGCCCCACGCGCCCAGGCCCTGGGCCCAGAACACGGTGTCGGAGACCGGCCGCGGCGGCGCCTTGGTCATCACCGGCGATTTATCGTAGGCGAGCGCGCTCTCCATCGCGTAGGCGGCGAACGCGGTCTGGGGGCCGCCAAGCGACAATGCGGCCATCGCATCCATGTCACCGCCGAACGAAGCTTGCCGAAGGCGTCCGAGGATCGCGCTGCGCATCGCCAGGCTGTCGTTGGCCAGCGTGCCGACCGTCGAGGCGTGCACCTCGCCCGAAAGCTGATCGAGCGCGGCGTTGAGTTGCGGGGACGTCAGGCCCATCAGCGCCGAGAATGCGCCGCTGCCGCCGAGGAACGCGGTATCGACCGCGCCCGCCGTCGCGATCTGGTTGCGGGTGCCGTTGACCAGGAATGGCGAGACGAGTGCCTGGTCGAGCACGAGATAGACGTTGTTGGCGTCGTATTCGATGTGCGGGCGCGTGATGCCGAAATTCCCCGAGATCGCCAGCGCGCTGAAGGTCCCGCTGCGTGCGCCTGCTGCGTTCAGGACGGTGTACTGCGTACCGGGCGTGTAGGTCCCGCCGATGCCGATCGCGCGAAGCGTACCGGCCAGTGTCGCGGTGCCCGTCACGTTGGTGCGGTCCGCCGTGCCGGGCGAGACCTCGACCACGTAATTGCTGGCGCCGGAGAAGGTGAGATTGCCGCTGACCGTGAGGGTGCCGATCGAATTGCCGGGCGCAAGCGAGCCGCCGGCATTGATGATGGTCGACGACACCGTGCCGATGCCGCCGAGCGTGCCGCCGGAATTCACGGTGACGCCGCCGGTCGAGGTGATGTCGCCGTTGACCGACAAGGTGCCGCCGTTGACGGTCATGATCGCGGTCGTTGTCGACGTTCCCGTCAGCGTCCAATTCGACGAGCCCGTCTTGTCGAGCAGTCCCCAGCCGCTGTCGACCTGGCTGACATCGAACGTGTTCGCGCCGGTGCCGGAGAAGCGGACCGTATCGGTGCCGCTGCCGTAGACCTGGCCGGTAAGGGTGGCGGCTGGTCCCCGCATCTCCAGCGTGCTGCCCGCGCTGTTGAACCGCACGGCCTCTCCGGACGTGGTGATCGCGCCGGCATTGACGATCGTCGTGGCTCCCGTGGCGAGGACGCCGTTGGCGCCGCTGATCGTGCCGAGATTCGTGATCACGTTGTTGGTGCCGCTGACCGTGACACCGAAGAACTGCGGTCCGGCCACGGTCGCGCCCGCGGCGATGTTGATGGTCGCGCCGCCGCTCCCCGATGCGGTGGCCCCGACGCCCGGGTTGAGAAAGCCGGCCGCACTGCCGCGCACGGTGCCGGCGTTGACGTTGACGGTGATGTGGCCGTCGACGGAATTAGCGATGATGCCGCCACCCTCGGGTCCGTTGATGACGCCAGACGTCGTGACGTTGATGTTGCCGCTTCCCGCCGTGAACGCGTTGATGCCCGTGGATGTGGCATCGATGAGGCCGCTGCTGGTGATGTTGATGTCGCGGGAATTGGCTGCGCTGAAGATCACGGCATTGATGCCGCCCGCGCCACCCGTGATCGCGCCGGCCTGGTTCACCGTGACCGCAGCACCTGCGCTGTTCGTGCTGGCCTCGATGCCGGAGCCACCAGGGTCGGTTAGCGTGATCGCGCTGCCGGCCGCCGTGTTGACAGTGACCGTCCCGGATCCAGTGCCGTTACTCGCGTTGATGCCCAGATTCGTCGCGAAGATCGTGCCGCCGGTCTGGTTGACGGTGACGTCATCGTTGCCGCTGGCGGAGAAAGCGGAGGCAAGGATGCCGATATTGAACGACGTCGCGGCGGTGGCGCCTCCGATCGTGGCATTCGAACTTACGCTGATGGCAACGCTCCCGAAGATGTCGAGACCTCTCGAAGCCATGGCTCCGCTTGCGTTGATGATGGTGCTGTTGCCTGTCAGGGCCACCTTGACGTCGCCGCCGCTGACGAGGGCACCATCGCCGAAGGACGACAGCGTCGTCAGCGAGCCGCCGTTCATGGCCATGTTGATCGAGCTGGCCGCGATAAGCTGCATGGCCGTCGACCCCTGGAAGGTCGGCGTGACGGGTGTTGCGCTCGTTCCGACCGTGATGGTGCCGGGCCCATTGGTATTCATGTTGAGGCCAATTCCGGAATTGGCGGTGTTGCTGGCGCTGCCATTGCCCGAATAGACGATGTTTCCGGTGCTCGTGCTGATGTCGAGCGCGTGCACGGCCTGGGTCGTCGTCACGGCACCGTTGTTGACCACGTTGATGCCGGCGCCGTTCGCGCTGACCGCAAGGCCGAAGCCGCTGACGGTCTGGCCCGCATTGATCGTCGCGCTCACCGCGCCCGTGCTGAATGCCTGGCCACGGTCGGTCGACGACGCGCTCGCCGCGTCGGTGTTCGTCGTGTTGGTCGTGACCGTGCTGTTGCAGGTGACGGTGTTCGGGCTCGCCGTGACGGCGCAGGCGGCGAGGGCGCTCCCGGGGTGTCCGGCGAGGACGGCGATCAATGCGGTCGCGAAGGTCGCGAGCAGGGCGGACCCGTTGCCGAACGAGAGCTTGCCGCTCATGGCGCGCTTGTCGCGCCGAAACACCAATCGATGATGCATCCGCCCGCCCCCTGCCGACGGCTTGGCATGTCCGAGGATGCCGGCCGGCGATTCCATTGTTACCGAATATGTCAAATCCGGCGGCGCGCGTCAGCAGATGGCCCGGCAACCTGGGCGGGAGCGATGCACAAGAAGCGGTCATCAGCGGCCGGAATTGACGGATTTTCGGCGAGTGTGACCCGAGAGCAACGAGACCTGCCGCTCCCGTCGCCGGCCGCGATGCGATCGGCCGGCAGTACGCTGTCGGTCCAGGATCGCGATCCAGGAACGCCGTCCAGGAACGCCGTCCAGGTTCGGCATCCAGGTTCGGCATCCAGGTTCGGCATCTGGCGTTGTGGGCACGCCGTGCTCTGGCTTCCCGCAATGGTCAATGAGTCCTGAATGGCCGGCGAAAGAAGGCCGTTCGCATTAAGGATGCCCCGATGAACTTCAGCAGCCCAAAATTTTGCGGCGTATAATGCGGCCACCTTCGCAAATCCATTTCGGGCAATTGGGGCACCGCATAATGTCTCGTACTCTCGCCGTTGTTTTCTCGACCGCCGTCGCCGCGATTTCCATGACGGGCGCGGCCTCCGCCGGCTGCTACAATTGCTACGCGCCGCCGCCGTGCCAGACCTGCTATCAGCAGCAATACGTCGCGCCGCAATATCGCACGGTCGACGAGACTGTGATGGTGTCGCCGGGCGCAACCGTCGCGCACCGCACGCCCGCGCAGTACCGCACCGTGATGGTGCCGCAGACCGTGATGGTCGCGCCGCCGAGCGTTCAGTACGAGCGCATCCCGCCGCAATACGCCACCCGCCAGCGCGTCCAGATGGTCTCGCCGGGATATTCCTATTACGCGCCGGTGCAGATGAACTGCGCGTCCTGCGGCTACTGAAGCAGGCGCGGCCACGACAAATTCCAGACGGCGCTCCTCACCGGGGCGCCGTTTTTCTTTGCAGGGTAGCAAACGAGGCCCGGAAACGGAGGCGAATCCAAACCGGGCCTCGCAACCAGCGACGCTTGGGTAGCGTCGCCAATCGAGGCGAGTTCCCGATCTCGTTGGGGAGCCGGAATATGTCCAAAGGGCTCGATGCTGGCGGACTGAGACAACCAAAGATCGCCGTTTTGGCAAGCTATTTTATTTTCTCCGGTTCAATCCTACCCCTAGCCCACGGTGTGATTTTGCGGCGGGGGACAAGACGCGTTTGAAGCTTGTTCTCCCGCAAAAGTTGCGATTACCTCTCCAACCACATTATTGGAGAGAATTTTGTCAGTCGCTGATTTGAAAACAGAACTGACGCGTGGTCAGCAAACCGGCAATCCAACAATGGGGGTCCAACTCATCGGCCTCAAGCGTTGTCCGCACTGCTCAATTGCCGCCCCCAACTTTATACGCATGTGGGGGAGCGAAGGCCCGACGTCTCGGACAGACGGAGGTCCGAACCGATATTGGGGATGCTATCGGTGCAGATCTTGTGGCTCGATCGTAACCTGCTCCGGTTTGCCTAGCGGCGGCGATCAGTTTGCGTTTTTTGAGATATTCCCGGATGCACGAATGGCCCATACGGATATTCCCGAACCGGCGCGGACGTATCTTCAGCAGGCATATGAAACACTTCATGCGCCCGACGCCGCCGCAGTCATGGCCGGCAGCGCAGTTGACGCGATGCTTAAGGTCCGCGGGCTAACGAATGGAAGCCTGTATTCTCGGATCGACGAAGCGCTGTCACAGAACCTTCTCACCAAGGGAATGGCGGAGTGGGCTCATGAGGTCCGACTAGGTTCAAACCGTCCCCGACATGCCGACAGAGAAAATCCGCACGTTTCTCCGGATGAAGCCAAACAGTCGGTTGAGTTTGCCGAAGCCCTGGGTAATTTCCTGTTCGTTCTGACTGCACGTATTGATAGAGGATTGAAAGAGGCGAAGGGCGAGCAAACGTAACGGCGGCTCAAACAGGTGTGCATCATGATTGATGCACCCGCCCAGGTGGAGGCGAGCGAGAGCGACCATGAGAACGGAGGCGGCGCAGAGCGGAGTCCGCGCAGCGTCGGCCGAATGAACGGTTTAACTAAGAGCGCTGGACCGCCGGCACTCTCACCGACCTCGAGTACGAGCACTATCGCCGGGAGTCGACTGACAGTGAAGTCAGCGATGGTGATCGTCTCTCCCGATAATTCCGACTGCGCTTCGGCGCAAACGGGCTGTGCGTTTTGCGGCCGCTGAGCACAACGCAGCAACAACGAGTCTCGCAGTGCACTCCCAGCGGGTGGAGCGACGTTTCTCCTTGTAGCCGGCAAACGAGGCCGGAAACGGAGGCGAATCCAAACCGGGCCTCGCAACCAGCGACGCCCTGGGAGATGTCGCCAGTGTCCGGGATTGCTGAGAAGGGCATAGGGTAAAGGAGCAGGCTGACGCTCGCCTGACAGATCGGGCGGCCGAAGGGGACGAGGGGGTAACTTCGCGTTGCCTTGCGCCACCGACTACGTTAAGCGACAGCTATTCCGGGTTTGGAAGGGTGGCCGAGTGGTTTAAGGCACCGGTCTTGAAAACCGGCGTGCCCGCAAGGGTACCGTGGGTTCGAATCCCACCCCTTCCGCCATTGCATCATCTAAGTAATTGAAATGTACGGTCATTTTTTCTTGATCGTCGCTTTACCAACAACTCAAGCCACAAATTCGCATGGGGGCGTCATGGATGAGAAGGCAAAGACCAAGCTGGCTGCTCTGACCGCGAGAAAGCAACGCGCCGACGACGCTCGCGCCTCGCGAGAGGTAGAGAAGGCGAGGGCAGATCAAGAAGCCGACCGAAAGCGAAGGCAGACTGATGCGCGCTGGTCTGAGGCCGTTGCGGCGATCCGGGGGGCTATCGACGAGGTGAATGACGCGATTGACGATTCTGGCTTCCATTTCGAATGCGGGAAGTTCGAGCACTCGAACGAGACCGGACGTTATGGGATGTTATCAATCGATCTCCGTGGTGACGCAATGGAGCGTTATGTCATACACCTCAACGTGTCGGATGTCGGCAACGTGCGCCCTGTCTTTGTACCCTCTAGACCAGGCAGTGGTCCAAGCGACTTCGAGTTTTTCGGCCGGGGAGCAGATCACTATGTGGATCTATTGACGCAGTTCTTCGAAATCATAATCGAGACCATCGAGAAGCGACACCGCTCCGGCAGAAGGTGAAGCCCCCAACTACGAGTTTCAATTTAACTGCGTCCGGTGAAGGTGGCTGGCAAGGGCCCACGCCAGCGAACCGGCGAGGCACGATTTCACGTTCACGCGGCGAGAGATTCCAGGCTGGCGACGACTGAGACCATCAGATCTTCGCCCGTTTCCACCCGTCCGCAGTCGCGGCACCCGACAGCCGCCCGCGGACATCCCATGACTGATTTGCAGAAAAAGCCATCCCGGGGTGCCCGGGGCACGCGTCGTGCCGGTTGCATGTGGTAGGATGTCGCCACATTCCAGCCGAGGGAAGCAACATTGCAAAAATCAAAGAATATCACGCTGCTAGATCGCGGAAGCGTCATGGACTTGGCTTGCCCGCGCTGCGGCGGCGAGTATTTGCACCACACCGGTGCGGTGTTTTTCGATCGAGGCGAGGACGCGGAATCGGTTGTCAAGATCGTGGTGGATGGATCGAGCACAACGACTAGCATCGATTCAGGGGCTTGTAATCCGAGTTCGCGGCGTCACGGCATGTTCGTAAAGTTCTTCTGCGAACAGTGCAGCACCAATGACGACATCCTTCAGCTTAACATCGCCCAGCACAAGGGAGCGACCGAGCTGAGTTGGACCTTCAGTCCCAGGATCAAGCGGGACTAGGATCAACCGTGCCGGATTCCTGTGAACAAGAGCACCCGTTAACCCCGGGCCGCTTTGACAATGGCATGCTTCAGGCTTTCCAGCGATTCGAGGATTCTAAAATGCCTGAAGTGCCGGACCGCCTCGCTCCAACCGACGGACTCACGAACTCGAAGATGCGGTTTTCGGGCCTAGACCTTTGGGAGTCTGGGGAGCAGATCATTCGCTTCGAAATTGACGACGAGAGCCGACACCGTGTCGGCACGTTCTCAATAGAGGTTGGAAGTCGACCAACTGGCAATGCCGACATGGTCATCGCCGACGGTCATGCGAAAATGCGCGATGTCCTGCGGCAATGGCTGCACGAGGTCGATAAACTCGAACAGTTCTACCGAAGTCAGGCTACGCGGCGCGCAGGTCCCTCATAGCGAGCAACAACCAATGGCTACGACAACAAAACGCGCGAGACCGCACTTCCGGGTTGGCGAGTTCGGCAGCGGCCAGCCCTGGATCATCATGGAATGTTACGACGGCGACAATCTCTCGCTGTTCGAGAAAACCGTCGGCTTCGATCTTCGCCCTGATACATCCTACGAGGAGGCACAGCGCATTGCGAAATTCCTCAAAGAGAACCTCGTCACGTTGTGTGAGTCATAGGTTTCAAAGCTTGCCCACGTCCGCCCTCCTGAGGATATCAAGTGTCGATGTGGAAGTTCCGCTTCTTTGAATTGCCGGACGACCACGGCTTCATCTATTCGGCTCGCGGCCTTGTAGATGGCTACTTCAAAGTTCTGAGTTGGCTCCTAATCACGGCAACTTTCCAGATCATCGCGGAAACAAGCCACAGCGCTCTTGCATGGGCGCTGTGTGTCCTCGCCTATCTGATGATCTTTTTCTACCTCCAAGCTTTCGTCAACTGGCTCGCACATATGCGTTGGCGAGGATCTGGGCGCGCCATCAGGAACTTCGATCCAGGACAAAACTCGAAGCACGGACTAGTGAGAAGGCTGAGTGCTGCGACCGTGGCGGCCACGGGTACTCTCTTGTGGCTCGGGATTGTGTTCGGCGTCCAGGCCTCTATCGATCGGACCGTTACAGCGATCGTTGAGGTTCAGCGAGCAAAAGCAAAATGACGCAATCCGCGCTACTCGCGACCGCTGAGCAGCTCGCCGGATTTCTGTGAATAGGAGCGCGCATTAACCCCACGCCGCTTTGACCGTGGCATTCTCGTCCTCCGCGAATCAACCCACGGTGCAAAGACCCATGACGACGGATAGCGAAGGAAGAAAAATAAACCAGGGTCTCCGGAGGTCACAAGCCGAGATCCAGCACCTGATCGATTGCTTTGGCGATTACCTCGCGCAGAAGAACAAGTACGATCGATCGGGCATCGAGGCTGTTTGGTTCTACCTTGTGCAAACGTATCGGTGGACACCAGCGGTCGTTCGGGCGCTCAACACCGACGATCTGGATTTTCTTCTCCACGACGAAATGCGCGGATGGAAGGCGCCCAATGATAACAAGCCCGGCGAAGGTTACCGTTGACATCAACGATTTGAAGGCAGTGCTCTTGCTGCTGGATGCGTACGAGCGGAAAGAGAAGCACGGCGCTCACTTCAAGGACGATGAGCAACGCCTGCCTGACTCCTAGTATGCCGTCCGCGTCGACCGTATCAGGCGTGCGACGATGCTATCGGCGAAATAGCAGGCAATCATGTTTAAAGACGAGACCGGCAGGCGGAAGGTCTTTGACCTACAGAGCCCACACCAAATGCTTGAAAAGCTACGTTGGGAAGCAGGCCTCATCCATTCCATGCTTGCCGATGACCGAAAGGTGATCTTTGCGGCCTTCAATGCCGTAGCGACGGCATGGCACCTGACTGAGTGGGTACTCGATGCATGGGATCAACTTCAGCCTCAGCCCTTTTCAAGAGTGCAGTATCGCGCCGATGTCGTGCGACGGTGCTCCGATCTCGAAATTTGCAGACAGATTTCCGTTGGGTGAAAGCATCGAGTGGTGGAGCAGCGGAATGATCCGGCTATCCAGGCCTCTCATGTACTCAAACTCTACTTTCGCACAAAAGATGGGAAGATCGCGGATGAGCCGCCGACAAAAATCGAACAGTCGCTGGCGATCTTTTTCGGAACCAAGCAGTTCGCCCTAGACCAATTTTTTGACGGCTTAGTACTATTTTGGACAGATGAACTTGCTCGCCTTGGCGTGAACCCAGAGTTCACCGTTTAGACAACCGCTAGTTGGGGGTGCTGCCGCTCTTGGCCTTGGACGAATGTTTCACTGCTGGTTTAGCCGGCGCGGCCAGCTTCTTCGACGCTTCGCCGCCGCGGGCAGTTCCCCACGGGTCGACGGCCTTTTGGTCAGGAACGTTGCCGAGGGAGCGTTGATAGGCGCGCTCAGCCCGAATGTCGTCCGCCTTCTGCGTCTCCGTCTTGTCCTGGGACTCGCCATACATTGGAACGTGGTCCTGCGCCAATGCGGTTGGTGCGATCAGAGCAAACATGACAGCGACGGCGATTTTGCGCATCGAGACAACTCCCGGTTCTGTGACAAGCATAACAGCGCGCCGATTGCGGCATCAATGGGCGCGATTTGACAGACATCCCTTCCGCCATACGATCGGTCGGACTTTCGCAGGCAGGTAATCAGTGCATCAGACCTCCAATCCGGCCGCGCTCGACAAGCTGAAGCTCCGCATCCAGGCGTTGCGCGCCAAGACGATCGCCAATGGCTGCACCGAGGACGAGGCGCTGTCGGCCGCCGCCAAGGTCGCCGAGCTGCTGGATCGCCACGATCTGTCGCTCTCCGACGTCGAGCTGCGTGCCTCGCCTTGCGAACGGAGGGTCTACGAGACCTATCGCAAGAAGCGCATTCCGCTGGACGACTGCATCGGCGCGATCGCTCTGTTCTGCGATTGCCGGGTCTGGCGCGAGAAGAACGCAGGCGGCGAGAACATCTATGTGTTCTTCGGTCTCGGCGCGGATGTCGAGGTCGCGCACTATCTGGCCGAACTGGTCGACGGCGCCGTGCGCGCCGAGCTTGGCCGCTTCAAGACCTCGGTCGAGTACAGCAGGTTCAGGCACCAGGAGCGGCATCTCGCCAACGCCTCCTTTGCGCTCGGAATGGTGGCGTCGATCGCGGACAGGCTGGTGGCGCTCAAGGCCGACCGCGATCAGGTCAACGCAGGCACCGGCCGCGGGCTGGTGGTTCTCAAGACCTCGGTGGTCGACGCCGAATTCGACAAGCTCGCCCTCAATCTCCGCAACCAGCGCAGTGGCGGACGGATGGTGTCGATGACGGCCTATGAAGCCGGGGGCGCTGCCGGCGCGTCGCTGGCGATCAATCCCGGCCTTGGCGGGGCGCGGTCAGGGACCAAAGGAAGCTGACCGCATCGGGTGCGAGCCGCGCACGCGCGTGCGTGCATAAGTCTCTCCTGCGCTGGTGGATCCGACGAACCGAACGGCTTCAGCTCTTCGGACTAGCGCCCTTCAACGCATCCCACGCGGCCTGGTTCGCCTGATCGAACGCCTTCCGGGATTCCGCGAGTGCAGTGCTCAGGACCGACCAGGATTCGCTGCCGGCCTGCTTCAGCTTCTGCACACGCGCTTCGGCTTCGGAGGCATCGGATTTCATCTGCTTGAGCGCGGCATCGAGATCGACGGTGCGGGCTGAGGCCACCTTGCCCGCGGCGTCGCGGAATTTGTCCGCCGCTTCGCGCCAGGCCTTGGCCTGGGCTGCTGCAACGTCCTTGAAGGTGGCCTGTTGCTGCTCGAACTGTTTGCCTGCGCCTTCGAAGTAGGTTTTCACCTGGGCTTCGAATCCGGCCCACTGCTTTTCCAGATCGGCCTTGGCCTCGGTCCAGGCGGCTTCACCTGCTTCCGCCTGGGTCTTGAGCATCGCTCGAAACGCGTCGCGACGCGTCGTCAGATCGGACAGGAGCTGATCGGTCTTGACCTTGGACTCGGCCTTGGCCTGGCCGGCCTTGACCTCGAACGAGGCCAAGGCGGCATCCATTTCGTCGATCCGCTCCTTGGCCCAGTTGAGGTAAAAATGCATGCTGCTCTGTTGTGACATGGCCGTCTCCATCTGCTTGCCGGCGTCAGGATCCCAGAACCGGAGCTTGCCGGTGTTGACCTGTCGCAATGACCTTGCGCTGGAACTCGCGGGAATTCTGGTCAATCGCGCGCAATGGAGTTGCCGGCGTTTGCTGCGTGCCGCTGTTTTGCCTGACGGGTCAAACGGCGCCTTTTCGCGATTAAAAAAGCATGGTCCCAGTTTGACTTAGCTACTGTGCATGGGGTTGTTTTTCGATATTTGGGTGGAGCGGCCTTCCGGCAGGGCGGCCGGGTCCACCTTGTGGAACCTTTTCGGCAGGTCCGCGTTGTCTTCACATGACTGAAGACATTTCCTATCGACGCAAACCCCTGACCCCCGAGCAGCGCCAGGCGCGCGATGCGACACGTCGGATCGAGGCCGAAAAGGCCCTGCGCGACCATGAAGAGGCGCAGAAGGCGTTTTACGCGAATAAGGAGCGGCTGAAGGCCGAACGGCTGGCGCGCCAAGCCGCCGGGGAAAAACCCTGATTCAGCCCGGGTGCTGCCGCCAATCTTCCGAGTCGATGTTGTCGGGTGATGCGGCCGGCTAATGCCGGTTGGGCACGCGTGTCGTGCTCCAAACCTGCATCAGCGCCTGGACGGCCCCTGTGAAGGCACGGCGGGGCGTTTGCGCCTCAATGGCTTCGGCTGCGATGCGGCAATCGTCGGCGACCTTGAGCAGTCCCCCTCGCGCGAGGTCCATGGTGGAGAGAGCGGCCTGCTCCAGGCAGACCCGTTCAAGTCGTCGAAACTCCCGCAGCTCTTTGTTCATGCGTCAGCTCCCGGTATGCGCCCGAGCCATGCGGCGCTGAGTCTGCTTAACAAATGGTAAACGACATCTACCTAGCCGCATTGGCTGGCGCCGGGCTGGTGCAGGCCATGCACGCCCGGCGCGTGGCGCATCGGCAGGCTTGACGGCGTTTGGCTTCCGCCGGAAGCTTCAACCGATCCCAACTGACGCGAAGCACGGAGACGCTCGCCCCAGCAAGTTCGATCCTCATCAGCGAAACCAGAATGGAGCTGACCATGACCACGTTCGACAAGCGCGAGCAGGGCTTCGAGGCCAAATTCGCCCACGACGAGGAATTCATGTTCAAGGCTGCCGCCCGGTCCAACAAGCTGCTCGGGCTCTGGGCCGCAGGCCAGCTCGGGCTCGGCGGCGACGCCGCAGCCGGCTACGCTACCGCGCTGGTGACAGACCATCTGGAGAGCCGGACGATCGCCGACGTCGTGGACAAGGTATCAGGCGATCTCGCCGCCAAGGGCATCGCGCGTGAGCAGGTCGCGCTGAAGCTTCAGGAGTGCCTGCACCAGGCGCTGGCGCAGCTCGAGGGTGACAAGCAATAGGGCGGACGTCGGTGCCTCACTCGGCATGCTTGCGCGCGCCGGAGTCTCCGAGCTTGTCGACATAGGCGACGCCGATGGCCGAAACGACGAAGGTGAGGTGGATCAGCACCTGCCACATCACGCCGGTGTCGGTGTAGCCGGCGCGGTTCGAGCCGAGATTGCCGGCCTCGATGAAGGTGCGCAGCAGCGCGATCGAGGAGATGCCGATGATGGCCATGGCGAGCTTGATCTTGAGCACGCTCGCATTGACGTGACCGAGCCATTCCGGCTCGTCGGGATGCCCCTGCAGGTCGAGCCGCGAGACGAATGTCTCGTAGCCGCCGACGATCACCATCACGAGCAGATTGGAGATCATCACGACGTCGATCAGCGCGAGCACGCTCATCATGATCTGCTGCTCGGTGAGATCGATGGCGTGCCAGGAGAGGTGCCAGAGCTCCTTGAGGAACAGCACGATGTAGACGCATTGCGCCACGATCAGTCCGAGATAGAGCGGCAGTTGCAGCCAGCGCGAGCCGAAGATGATCATCGGCAGCAGGCCCAGGCGCGGCGAGGGCGAACGGGGTTCGGTGGATGGGGGTGAAGGCTCAACCGACATTCAGGCCGCATCCTCGCAATCGAAATGTTCTCGCTGAAATCTAGCCCGCCAACATGGCCGGCGAAAGACGCAAGCCCATCTCGCCTTCGTCGGCGCACGCCATTTCGTGCTAGCGTGCGGAAAGGCCGTCGCGTGACGGCCGGGATCGGGAGGCGGGGAGTGACGAGGCGCGGCTTTCGCAGATGGTCCGGCGGGATCGCGCTCGCCGGCGCGATCATGGTCGGCGCCGGCTCCGCGGAGGTCTCCGCGACACCGCTGACGCCGTTTCGTTACGAGGCGCAGGCGCAGCGTCATTGCCCGCACGACAAGGTGGTCTGGCTCGATTTCCGCAAAGGCATCTACTACCGCAAGGGACAGAAGCGATATGGCGGTGGGTTCGACGGCAGCTTCGTCTGCCTGAACGAAGCCCGCGACGGCCGTTATCGCCGCTCCCTGCTGGGCCTGCGCTGAGTGGCGCGTGACGCCGGCTATTTCGGCGCCGGCAGCCTGACCGGCACGTGCGGGGAGGTGCTGATGATCCGGGGGCTTCCGTCCGGATAGGTGCGGTCGCCGCGGATCAGGGATTCCAGGACCAGGAAGAATTTCTCGGCAAGCATTTGCGTCACCCCAGTTGGTGATGGCCTCTGGAAATGAGTCGAGGCACCGAACGCGGAAATTCAATCAACAGAATGGGAGCGGGACATCGGCGCATGCTGCGCCGCGGTGGAGCCGTGCCGGAGAGGGATGAAGCGGCGCTCAGGCGAACGCCAGTGCCACGAGGCTGGAGCAGAGCAGGACCAGACCGCCCGCGGTCAATGCCAGGAAGCCGTCAGATACCAGGTCATGGTTGCGCATGGGACACCTGCCGCTCTCGTCTTCGATGCTCGGTCGGATCGATTAAAATTGTCCGAACGCGCCGTCTTGAAAGAGGTGATGCTTGCCGTCTCGCGTGAGTGCCCTCAGGCCCTCGTGCGGTAGCCTTCAAACGCATGGGCCAAAAAGATCCCCGCGCTTACCAAACCCATCAGTGCCGAAACCGTCTCGATCATCGTTAAATTCCAAATCCCGCCCTTGCATCCGAGAGAACGCGGACGGCCTTGCACAGTCAAAAGAATTCAAGTGAAGCCGGCGACAATGGGGGTGGAGTGAGGATTTGGCGCAACAGAATGTCCAGCCGTGGCACAGGGCAGGCGCTATCGCTCCGTAGAACAACGGAAAAATGCGAACGTCCTGTTTACCATCCCGGCGGGATCGCTGTGCGCTCCCCATTTCCGCCGTGTTCGGGTTGCGTTATCGTTACTGCTTCCGACGCGGTGGTGGGCCGCCTCGGATCAAAGGACCGGACAGCGCTCCCCGTAGACAAAGCGGGTTGGGTACGCCTCCGGCAAAGTGGTATTTGGGGCGCATGGGGATCCGACGGTCAGATTCGGTTTTGCGGGCCGCGCGTGGTGTTGCGATGGTCGCGACCTGCCTTGCGCTGGCCAATTGCGCCTCCTCCAGCAAGTTCGCCGGCCGCGTCGACCCGAAATACGGCGTGTCCTCGAGCCCCCGGGTCGTGGCGTTCGGGGACCCGGTCCCGAAGGGCGGCGGCACCTACCGCGTCGGCAAGCCCTATGTCGTGGCGGGCAAGACCTACGTCCCGGAGGAGGACGTCAACTACCGCGCCGAGGGCATGGCGTCCTGGTACGGCGACGACTTCCACGGCCGCTTGACCGCCAATGGCGAGGTGTTCGACATGACCTCGCTGACCGCGGCGCATCCGACCCTGCCGATGCCGTCCTATGCGCGGGTGACCAACGTCTCGAACGGCAAGTCGCTGATCGTGCGCGTCAACGATCGCGGGCCCTATCACGGCAATCGCCTCATCGATGTCTCGAACAAGGCTGCCGAACTGCTTGAATTCAAAGGCAATGGCGTCGCCAGGGTCCGCGTCGAATATGTCGGCCGAGCGCCGCTCGAAGGCTCCGACGACCGCCAGCTCCTGGCGACCCTGCGAACCGGTGTGCCGGCGCCGTCGCCCTCGATGGTCCGGGTCGCCTCGGCCAAGCCGTTCGTGCCCGAATTATCGGGATCGAGCCGCGGTGCCATTCGCGGCGATGTGCCGATGCCGGAGGGACGACCCTATAATCTCGGCACGACCTCCGCCGACATGGCCTCGCTCAACGCGACCTCGGAAATGTCGGCCTCGAGCCGCAGCCGGGGCCGGGCGGTCCACAACGCCCGCGCCGTGTCCTACGAGGAAGACGGCCGCTATGCCGCGCAGAGCGCTCCCGCGTCGGCCGACGGCGCTGCCGAGGCCCGCAGCATCCTGAGCGGCCGCGGGCTGTATTAGGCCGCACTCTCCTTCAAGAATTTCAACAGCGCCGCATTCACCTCGTCAGGCCGTTCCTGCTGCACCCAATGGCCGGCGCCCTCGATGATCAGCTTTCGCTTCAGGTTGGGGAGCACGCGCTCGAGCTCGTTGACGCGCTTGGCGCCGATCAGGCCCGTAATGACGGCGTCCTTGGAGCCGGCGATGAACAGCGAGGGCTGACGGATCTGCGCGTCCTGCCAGGGCGCCGTCAGCTCCCAATTGCGGTCGAGGTTGCGGTACCAGTTCAGCCCGCCGCGAAAGCCGGACTTGCGGAAGCTTTCAATGAAATAGGCGAGGTCAGCCTCGCCGAGCCAGCCGGGCAGCGGCTCATCGGTGGTCGCGTGGCCGAGGAAGCCCTTGCCCTCCTGCACGAACATGGCGGCGGTGGGATCGGCGAGGCCGCGCCCTCCGAGCACGATGCGCATGGTGCGGTCGACGTCACGTTCCAGCTCGGCCTCGGCGACGCCGGGCGCCTGGAAGTACTGCCAGTAGAAATTGGTGACGCCGCCCTGGCGCAACAGGTCGAGCGGCTTGCCGCGGCCGCGGAACGGTGGCGGGACGCTCAGGCCCGCAACCGCCGTGAAGATATCGGGCCGGAACAGCGCCGCGTGCCAGGCGACCGGCGCGCCCCAATCATGGCCGACCACCATCGCCTTGGTCTCACCGAGCGCCTGCACGAGGCCGACGACGTCGCCGACCGTATCGAAGATCGAGTAAGCCGCGGCGTCCGGCGGCGCCGAGCTCTGGCCATAACCGCGCATGTCGGGGGCGACGACGTGAAACCCGGCCTCGGCGAGGGCCCCGATCTGGTGGCGCCATGAATAGGACAGCTCCGGCCAGCCATGGCACAGCACCACCAGCGGACCCTGGCCGGCTTCGCGGACGAAGAGATCGATGCCGTTGGCCTTGATCACGCGGGTGAAAGACATCGTTTTTCCGCCTTGTTTCAGGGGTTTGGTCGAGAAACATAAGATACCACGATAGGGGCGCGGCGAGAATCGTGCAATCTCACGGCAGGCGTCAGCCTGTGTTGTTCGCACCGGTTCCAACTGTTAGAACGCCGCTCTCAGGGCTTGGCCATGGCATTTCGTGTTTTTTCGTTCCGCCGTACCCGGTTCACCGCCGGAGCGATGGCACGCGGGCTCGTCGCCGCTGCCGTGGTGGCGGGGATCGGCTGGAGCGGGGCTCTCTATGCGGCCAACCAGAGCGTCCAGGGTGCCAAGAAGACCGAGGATGCCGGCTTCGACGGCGATGCTCCGACCGCGATCCTGATCGAGGCCTCTTCAGGTAGCGTGCTGTTCGAGAAGAACGCCGACGAGCTGCGTGCGCCCTCCAGCATGATGAAGCTGATGACGGCCGAGGTCGTCTTCAATGCCATCAAGAAGGGCGACGTCAAGCTCACCGACGAATACCGGATCAGCGAGAACGCCTGGCGCAGGGGCGGGGCGCCCTCGGGCGGCTCGACCATGTTCGCGGCCATCAACAGCAAGGTCTCGGTCGACGACCTCCTGCACGGCGCGATCATCCAGAGCGGCAACGACGCCTGCATAGCACTCGCCGAAGCCATGGCCGGCAACGAGAAGATCTTCGCGTCCGACTTCATGACCAAGCGTGCCCGCGAGCTCGGCATGACCAGATCGACCTTTGGCAATTCCAACGGGCTGCCCGACCCCGGCAACAAGATGACGGTGCGCGAGCTCGGCGTGCTCGCCCGGCACATCATCCTGGACTTCCCGGAGTTCTACAAACTGTTCGGCGAGAAGGAATACACCTGGAACAAGATCCGTCAGCCCAACCGCAATCCGCTGCTCAATTCGATGGAAGGCGCCGACGGCCTGAAGACCGGCTACACCAAGGAAGGCGGCTACGGCATGGTCGGCTCGGCGGTGCAGAACGGCACGCGGCTGATCGTCGTCGTCAACGGGCTGGAGGATCCCGAGGATCGCGCCACGGAAGCCAAGAAGATGCTGGAATGGGGTTTCCGCAATTTCGAGACCCGTACGCTGATCGCGGCCGAGCAGCCCGTCGGCTACGCCAAGGTGTTCGGCGGCGAGAGCCGCTCGGTCAGGCTCGTCGCCAAGACCCCGGTGAAGGTGATGGTGCACAAGAACGGCAGCGACAAGCTGATTGCGCGCGTCGTCTATAGCGGTCCGGTGCGGGCGCCGGTCGAGGCCGGCCAGCGGGTCGGCGTGGTCAGGGTCTGGCGCAGTGGCAACATCGCGGTGGAAACGCCGGTCTATGCGGCCGAAGCCATCGGCACCGGCTCGACCGTGCGACGCGCGATCGACGGCGCCAGCGAGCTCGTGATCGGCATGTTCCGCGCAGGCGCCGAGAAGCTCTGATCATGAGTGAGAGCGCGGGACAGCGGCCGTCCGGACGCGGACGCTTCATCACCTTTGAAGGCGGCGAGGGCACCGGCAAGTCGACCCAGATCAAGAAGCTTGCCGAGCGCCTCATGGCAGCAAAGCTCCGCATCCGCGTCACGCGGGAGCCGGGCGGCTCGCCGGGCGCCGAGATCATGCGTCATCTAGTGCTGTCGGGCATGGGCAGGTTGCTCGGTCCCGAGGCGGAGACGCTACTGTTTGCCGCCGCGCGCGACGATCATGTCCGCACTGTGATCCTGCCCGCGCTCAACCAGGGCACCTGGGTGCTGTGCGACCGCTTCGCCGATTCGACGCGGGCCTATCAGGGCAGCCTCGGCCAGGTGCCTGAGGCCCTGATCAACGCGATGCAGCGGGTCACGATCGGTGATCTCAAGCCGGACCTCACCATCATCCTCGATTTGCCGGTCGAGATCGGCCTGCAGCGTGCCGCTGCGCGCCGCGGCAGCGCCACGCCCGACCGGTTCGAGGGCGAGAAGCTCGGCTTTCACCAGGGCCTGCGCGAGGCCTATCGCAAGATCGCCGCGGACGATCCCGCGCGCTGCGTGCTGATCGATGCCAATTCCGTCCCTGACACGGTCGCGGGCCGTGTCTGGACGGCGCTGCGCGACCGGCTCCTTCCCACACCTGCCTCGGTGGTCTCCGCATGAGCCCGCGTCAGACCGAACGTGAGAGCGCCATTCCGCATCCGCGCGAGACATCGAAGCTGTTCGGCCATCGCGAGGCCGAGACCGCGCTGCTGGCGGCCTATCGCAGCGGGCGGATTCCGCACGCCTGGCTGATCGGCGGTCCGCAAGGCATCGGCAAGGCCACGCTGGCCTATCGCATGGCGCGCTTCGTTCTCGCCCACGGCCAGCCGCTGGCGCCCGCCGTGCAGCGCGCCGAAGACCTCGCAATCGATCCCGATGACGCGGTGGCGCGGCAGGTGGCGGCCGGCTCGCATGGCGGCCTGCTGACGCTGGAGCGCACCGCCAACGATCGTGGCGTGATGCGCACCGTGATCACCGTGGACGAGACGCGCGAGACCATCGGCTTCTTCGGCTCGACTGCCGCGGCCGAAGGCTGGCGCGTCTGCATCGTCGACACCGTCGACGAGCTCAATCCGAACGCGGCCAACGCGCTGCTGAAAATCCTCGAAGAACCGCCGCAGCAATCGCTGTTTCTCCTGGTGAGCCACGCGCCCGCACGCGTGCTCGCTACGATCCAGTCGCGCTGTCGCAAGCTGCGCCTGCGATCGCTCGCCACCGATGACGTGATCGGGGCGGCGGCCTCGGCGGCCGAGCTCGATCCGAACGATCCTGCGCTGCGCGAGGCCGCGGAGGCCTCCGAGGGCAGCGTTGCACGGGCGCTGACGCTGCTCGGCGGCGATGCGCTCAAGCTGCAGCAGCGCGCGGCGGCGATGCTGGCGCGACTGCCGCAGGTCGATCCGCGCGAACTGCACACGCTCGGAGATTCGCTTCCCACCAACGACCGCGTCGCGCTCGGCGCCTTCATCGACAGCATCGACCGCTGGATCGCGGAGCGCCTGCATGCGGACGATGCCAATGCCAACCAGAACCTGCCGCGCCTTGCGCGCCTAGCCGAGGTATGGGAAAAGATCGTCCGCGCCGCGCGCGACACCGAAACCTACAATCTGGAGCGCAAGCCCTTGGTTTTCTCGGTGTTCGGCTGGCTGGCGGACGCAACGCGCTAGGCGCAGATTCGATTCAAAAAAATTCGAGAAGCCGTAAAGGAATTCGTCGTGGCAACGCGAGCTAAGAAAACCGCCAAGGGCAAGAAGAAGGCTGCGAAGAAAGCCGTCAGGAAGGCCGCGAAGAAGGCTGTGAAAGCGCTTGCGCGCAAAGCTGCCAAGACTGGCAATGCCAACACTGCCAATGCCAAGACGGGCAAGAAGGCCGCAAAGGCGAAGAAGGCGGCCGCCAAGAAGGGCGTGAAGAAGAGCGCCGCGAAGACCGCAAAGAAGGCCAGCAAGCAGGCCGCCAGGAAGCCGGCCGTCGCCAAGAAGCCCGCCAAGGCGCCGGCGAAGAAAGTGGTCAAGACCGCAAAGCCTGCTACGGCCGCCGTGATCGCCACGCCGGCTCCCGTCGCCGCGCCGCCGAAGGCCGTGAAGCCGAAGGCGCCGCGCGCGGCGAAGCCCGCCACGGCGTCGCAATCCGCAGCGCCCGCAGCTGCACCGAGGGCTACAGCCCCCGTTGCCGCCCCCGCGCGCGACAACGTCTTCTACATCACGACCGCCATCGCCTATCCCAACGGTGTCCCGCATATCGGCCACGCCTATGAGGCGATCGCGACCGACGTGCTGGCGCGTTTTGCGCGGCTCGACGGCAAGGACGTGTTCTTCCTGACCGGCACCGACGAGCACGGTCAGAAGATGGTGCAGACCGCGGCCGGCGAGGGCATGTCTGCAGCCGACCTCGCAACCCGCAATGCCGGCCGCTTCAAGGAGATGGACCAGCGTCTGAACGTGTCGTTCGACCGTTTCATCCGCACCACCGAGGAGCAGCATCATCGCTCCAGCCAGGAGATCTGGCGGCGCATGGAAGCGAACGGCGATATCTATGCCGACGTCTATGCCGGCTGGTATTCGGTGCGCGACGAGGCCTATTACGCCGAGGACGAGACGCGCTTGAACGATGACGGCGTCCGGCTCGGCCCGCAGGGCACGCCGGTCGAATGGGTCGAGGAGAAGAGCTACTTCTTCCGCCTGTCGGCCTACCAGGACAGGCTGTTGCAGCTTTACACGGATCACCCCGACTTCATCGGTCCGGATTCCCGCAAGAACGAGGTGGTGAGCTTCGTCAAAGGCGGCCTGCGCGATCTCTCGATCTCGCGCACCACGTTCGACTGGGGCGTCAAGGTTCCCGGCGACGAAGAGCACGTGATGTATGTCTGGGTCGACGCGCTGACCAACTACATCACCGGCGTCGGATTCCCCGACGAGAGCGACGAGAACTGGCGCTACTGGCCGGCCGACGTGCACATCATCGGCAAGGACATCATCCGTTTCCACGCGGTGTACTGGCCGGCATTCCTGCTGTCGGCCGGGATTCCGCTGCCGAAGCGGGTTTATGCCCACGGCTTCCTGTTCAGCCGCGGCGAGAAGATGTCGAAGTCGGTCGGCAATGTCGTCGATCCCTTCAACCTGGCCGACCAGTACGGCGTCGACCAGGTGCGCTATTTCTTCCTGCGTGAGGTGCCGTTCGGACAGGACGGCAATTACAACCACGAGGCCATCGTCGCGCGCATCAACGCCGACCTCGCCAACGATCTCGGCAACCTCGCGCAGCGTTCGCTGTCGATGATCGCAAAACAGCTCGGCGGTGTGTTGCCCGAGCCCGGCGAGTTCAGCGACAACGACAAGGCGATTCTTGCGATGGCCGACGGCATGGTCGTCGCGTCACGCGATGCCATGGCGACGCAGCAGATCCATCACTGGCTCAACGCCGTCTGGGCCGTGGTCGCGGAGGCCAACCGCTATTTCGCGGGTGAGGCACCGTGGGCGCTCGCCAAGACCGATCCGGCCAGGCAGAAGACGGTGCTCTACGTCACTGCCGAGGTCGTGCGCCAGATCGCGATCCTGACGCAGCCCGCGATGCCGACCGCTTCAGGGGTGCTGCTCGACAGCCTCGGCATCCCCGAAGGCGAGCGCAATTTCGCCATGCTCGGCGGCGCCAAGCGGATCGCGCCGGGCTCGACGCTGCCGGCGCCGACGCCGGCGTTCCCGCGCTACATCGAGCCCGCGGCTTAAACACGACTCGGCGGCCGGGGCCCGGATCCCGGCCGTGCGCTTGCCTCGGAGACTTGCGCGGGATTCCGGGACCTGTGCAGCCCCTTGCTGACAGGTATTCAGATGTGCGGCTAACCGCGCGACCGACGCCGCGCACGCGATTTGATCCGCGTCATTGATCCAGATCAATGCAACTTGAGCGCCGGACTCTGCTCTTCGCACCTGGGCAGGATAGGTGAGAATTGAGTCCAGCGGATATCAAGGACGACGGCAAGTCGCCAAAAAAGCTTGGGAGGTCGCTTAGACCCGGATTTCGGCAGCGACTGCGTAACCTGAGATTGGGGCAGGGACCTGCTCATCGAGACCGCACAGCGGCCGATTTGCGCGCAAGCGAAGCGAGGTTCAGAGGGGTCCTGGCGGCCAGTCCGGACGCCGTTATCATGATCAGCGCCGCTGGCGTGATCGAATTCGCCAGCGACCGTGTCACCGACATTTTCGGATACGCGCCCGACGAGCTTGTCGGCAGTTCGATCGAGGTGCTGATCCCCGAACGATTTCGCGCCGAACACTCCAATCAGATCAAGGCCTATTTCCGGAAGCCGACCTCCCGAATGATGGGTGGCGGATTGCTGCTGTCCGGGCGTCGTAAGAATACGACGGAATTCCCGGCAGAGATCAGCATCAGTCCGATCATTGTGGCGGACCAATATGCCGCGATCGCTGCAGTGAGGGACGTTTCCAGCCGCAGAGCCCTCGAAACGCTCCAGCAAGGAGCAGCGGAAGCCTTGCGCGAGAGCGAGGAGCGTCTGAGATACTTCATCAAATACTCGCCCGCCGCGATCGCGATGCTCGATAATGAGCTGCGTTACATCGTCTACAGCGACCGCTGGCTGGTCGACTACGGTCTTCTTGGGCGCGATCTGCGCGGGCTGTCACATTATGAAGTCTTTCCCGAAATTCCGGAACGCTGGCGCGCAATTCACCGTCGCGCCCTTGCGGGCGAGACACTGCATGCCGACGAGGATTCGTTCACGAGACCCGACGGACGGCTGCAATGGCTGCGCTGGGAGGTGCGCCCCTGGTTCGATGCGCTCGGCAACATCGGCGGGGTCGCCTTCCTGACGGAAGACATCACGGACCGCAAGCGGATCGAAGCGCAACTCGCACAGGCGCAGAAGATGGAAGCGATCGGCCAGCTGACTGGCGGCATCGCCCATGACTTCAACAATCTGCTGACTGTCGTCCTCGGCAACGCCGAGGTCCTCAAGGAGGAGATCAAGAACGACGAACTTCGCAAGCTGGTCGAGCCGATCATCGCCGCCGCCGAGCGCGGCGCGAGCCTGACGCAACTGATGCTCGCCTATGCGCGCCGCCAGGCGCTCGAGCCCAGCACGTTCGATCTGAATGAGGTCGTGACGCACATGTACGCGCTGCTGCGGCGTACCATCGGCGAAAACGTCGAAGTCGAACTTCGACTTGCGAAGCCGTTGTGGAGCGTGACCGCCGATATCCGCCAAACCGAGACTGCCATTCTCAATATCGTCCTCAATGCGCGCGATGCGATGCCGCAGGGTGGCAAGCTGACGATCGAGACGGCCAATGTCGATCTCTCGGACGATTATGCCGCGCACAATTTGGAGGTCAATCCAGGCCAGTACGTCATGATGGCCTTGTCCGACACGGGCAGCGGCATCGCCCCGGAAATGCGTGATCGCATCTTCGAGCCGTTCTTTACGACCAAGCCGGTCGGCAAGGGGACGGGACTCGGACTCAGCATGGTATATGGCTTCGTCAAGCAGACGGGAGGACACATCCAGGTCTACAGCGAAGTCGGGCACGGCACGTGCATCAAGATCTATTTGCCGCGCGCCCAAGCCGGCACGACGACCGGTGTCCCATCTTCACAGGCCCCGGAACCCGCCGCTACCGGCGCTGAATCCATCCTTGTGGTCGAGGACGACCCTCATGTGCGGATGTTTGCCGTCCAGCAATTGCGCCGCCTTGGTTATCGGGTGACGGAGGCTGGCGACGGACCGTCAGCGCTCCTGGAAGTTTCGCGTTCCGGTGCGCCCGATCTGTTGTTCACGGACGTCGTGATGCCTGGCGGCATGACCGGACGTGAACTCGCGGAGCGGATCAGACAGAGCGTCCCGGGCATTCGGGTCCTGTTCACCTCGGGCTATACCGAGAACTCGATCGTCCATCATGGTCGGCTCGATGCCGGGGTGCATCTGCTGCAAAAACCCTACAGGAGCGACAAGCTGGCGCAGAAGGTGCGCGAGGTCCTGGACCTCTGATCCTGTGACCGACCGTGCGCAGCGCCGCTCGGAGCCGACATGTGCAGGAACCGGTCGGGGCGCGAGGTCGCCGGTGCGGTTGACGTTGCCTCACCCTGCCTCTACCTGTGTGAGAAGAGGGCCCCGTCGACTGGCAGCCAGCACCGTCGAGGGTCGCGATCCGCGAATGGCAGACCTCGAGGTTTTTGGAAGGCGACGCCAGAGAATGCTTGTCGACAGCCACTGCCATCTGGATTTTCCGGATTTTGCGGAAGATCTCGACGGGCTCGTGTCGCGGGCACGAGCGGCCGGCATCGGCCGCATGGTGACGATCTCGACGCGGGTGCGGCGACTGCAGGGCTTGCTCGCGATCGCCGAACGCTATGATGACGTCTATTGCTCGGTCGGCACCCATCCGCACCACGCGGATGAGGAAGACGGCATCATGCCGGACGAGCTGATCGCACTCACGCAGCATTCCAAAGTCGTCGCGCTCGGCGAGGCCGGGCTCGACTATTTCTACGACAACGGCTCGCCGGAGGCGCAGGCGAGAGGCTTTCGCGCCCACATCGCCGCCGCCCGCAGCACCGGCCTGCCGCTGGTGATCCACACCCGCGAAGCCGACGAGGACTGCGCGCGCATCCTGGAAGACGAGACGGCCAAGGGATCGTTTCGCGCCGTGCTGCATTGCTATACGGGCGGACGCGAATTGGCGCTGAAGGCGGTGTCGCTCGGCCTCTACATCGGCTTCACGGGTATCCTGACCTTCAAGAAATCGGAGACCTTGCGGGCGCTGGCGGCCGAACTGCCGTCCGATCGCATCCTGGTCGAAACCGACTCGCCGTATCTTGCGCCGGGCAAGTTCCGCGGCAAACGCAACGAACCGGCCTATGTAGTCGAGGTCGCCAAAGTGCTGGCCGAGACGCGCGGCGTGTCGCTCGACGATATCTCGCGCCAGACCAGCGAAAACTTCTTCCGCCTGTTTTCCAAGGTGAAGGCATAGGACTGGGAGCCGCATGACGCTGACGCTAACGATCCTGGGCTGCGGGTCTTCCGCCGGCGTGCCGCGCCCGGCACTGGGCTGGGGCGCCTGCGATCCCGGCAATCCCAAGAACCGCCGTCGCCGCTGCTCGCTGCTGGTCGAACGGACCTCCGAGCACGGCACCACGCGCATCTTGATCGACACCTCGCCGGACCTGCGCGAGCAATTGCTCGCGACCAACGTCGATCACATCGACGCGGTGTTTCTGACCCATGAGCACGCCGACCAGACCCACGGCATGGACGATCTGCGTTCGGTCGTGATGCACATGCGCCGTCGGATCCCGACCTATTTCAACCAGTCGACGGCCAAGGACATCCTGTCGCGGTTCTCCTATTGCTTCATCTCGCCGGAGGGCAGCGACTATCCGCCGATCCTGACCCGGCATTCGATCGAGGCGGGCGAAAGCCAGACCGTTCTGGGGAAAGGCGGCGCCGTCACGATGACGGCCTTCCTGGTACAGCACGGCAACATTCCCGCGCTCGGCTACCGCATCGGGGACGCCGCCTACTCGCCCGACCTCAACGACATCCCGCACGAGAGCTGGGGTGCGCTGGAAAACCTCGATCTCTGGATCGTCGACGGCCTGCGCTACACCAACCATGTCAGCCATTTCAGCATCAACGACGCGCTGTCCTGGATCGAGCGGTTCAAGCCGAAGCGTGCGGTCATCACCAACATGACGGCCGACGTCGATTACGAGGTCATCCGGCAATCGCTGCCCGCAGGCGTCGTGCCCGCTTTTGACGGGCTGCGGCTGGAGACGCACTGAACCTGCGGTAGAAATTCCGCCGCCGGCAGGCATAGTCCTTGCTTGCATCGGCTGCATCATGTTGATCTAACGTCTGAAAGACAGGCGTTGGGCAAGGGCGATATTGAGGCTGGAACGGCAGCGCGCGATATGCGGTCGCCGGGTCGGCTGAATGCCTCGGTTGAGGATGGGGATTGCGTGGCAGGGGACGACGTAACGACGGGGGGGCCGGTGCGGCGCGCGCTGGATCTGCTTTATCTCGGGGCAGGCTACGCCGCCGGCGTCTTCATGGTTGCGATCTTTGTAATCATGATGGCGATGTCGGTCGGGCGCCAGTTTGCGATCAACATTCCCGCCGGCGATGATTTCGCGTCCTGGTGCATGGCCGCGATGGCTTTCCTCGGCCTCGCACACACCTTCAAGCGCGGAGAGATGATCCGCGTCGGCCTGCTGCTGGAGCGTCTGCACGGGCGAACCAAGCAGATCGCGGAGATCATGGCGCTCGGTATCGCCACCGCCTTCATCCTCTATTTCACCCGCTACGCGGTGCAGATGACCTACGATTCCTGGCGCTTCAACGATGTGGCGCAGGGCGTCGTCCCGCTTCCGCTCTGGATCCCGCAGCTCGGCTTCGCCGGTGGTCTTGCGATCCTGTCGATCGCCCTCATCGATGAAATGGTCGGGGTCGTCGGCGGCAAGCGGCCGACCTACGAAAAGGGCTCGCCGGACGAGACCCCGGAAGAGTTCGTCGAGCGCATTTCGCAGGGCGGCGGAGGTTGACCATGGCCAATCTCGGCATGATCGAGCTGGCGTTCGTCCTGCTCGGCGTCATGATCCTGCTGCTGGGAAGCGGCGTCTGGATCGCGGTATCGCTCGGCCTCGTCGGTTTCGTGGCGATGGCGCTGACGACCAGCCTGCCGCTCGGCGCCGTGCTCGCCACCACGACCTGGAGCGCCAGCTCGTCATGGACGCTGGCCGCGCTTCCGCTGTTCATCTGGATGGGCGAGATCCTCTTTCGTACCAAATTGTCGGAAGAGATGTTCCGAGGATTGTCGCCGTGGGTGCAGTGGCTGCCCGGGCGCCTGACCCATGTCAACGTGATCGGTTGCGGCATCTTCGCGGCGGTGTCGGGCTCTTCGGCGGCGACATGTGCGACCATCGGCAAGATCGCGCTGCCCGAGCTCGACAAGCGCGGCTACGACAAGGGCTTGAGCTTGGGCTCGCTCGCCGGCTCGGGCACGCTCGGTCTCCTGATCCCGCCCTCGATCCCGATGGTGGTCTACGCCGTCACGGCGAACGTCTCCGTGCTCCAGGTGTTCCTCGGCGGCTTCCTGCCCGGCGTGCTCGTGATGGTGCTCTATTCGGGCTACATCATCATCTGGTCGCTGCTCAATCCCAACAAGGTTCCGCCGCGCGATCCGCCGATGCCATTCCGACGGAAGCTGCAGGAGTCGGCGAAGCTCGCGCCCTGTCTGCTGCTGATCATGGCAGTCTTCTTGTCGCTGGTGCTAGGCTTCGCGACAGCCACGGAATGCGCGGCATGGGGTGTAACGGGCGCGCTGCTGCTGGCCTGGTGGAGCGGCACGCTCACGCGCAAGAACTTCCTCGAAAGCATCATGAGCGCGACGCGCCTGACTTGCATGATCATGCTGATCCTGGCGGGCGCGGCCTATACCACGGCTGCGATGGCCTATACCGGCATTCCGGCCGCACTCGCCACCTGGGTCCAGGGGCAGCAGCTCACGCCGGGCATGCTCGCGCTGTATCTGAGCATCATGTACATCATCCTCGGCTGCCTGATCGACGGCATCTCGATGATCGTTCTGACCGCCGTCATCGTGCTGCCGATGGTCAGGCAGGCCGGTCTCGACCTGGTCTGGTTCGGCGTCTATCTCATCATCCATGTCGAGATGGCGCAGATCACGCCGCCGGTCGGATTCAACCTGTTCGTGCTGCAGAACATGAGCGGGCGGGATACGTTCACGGTTGCGCGGGCAGCGTTTCCGTTCTTCGTCCTGCTGCTCGCCTCCGTGTTCATCATCACGGAGTATCCGCAGATCGTGATGTTCCTGCCCAAGCTCGCTTTCCCAGACTGAGCGTATTCAAATCGAATGTGAGGAGAAGTCCGATGATGTCTCGTTTATTCCGCGCGTCCCTGATCGCGGGCGTGATGGCGATTGCGACCCCCGCCTTGGCCCAGACCAAATGGAATTTGCCGGCGGCGTACCCGGCGGACAATCCGCACTCCGAAAATCTCACCGCCTTCGCCAAGGATGTCGATGCCGCGACGTCCGGCAAGCTCCAGATCACGGTTCACCCCGGCGCTTCGCTGTTCAAGGCACCGGACATCAAGCGCGCGGTGATGACCGGGCAGGCGCAGATGGGCGAGGTGCTGCTGTCGATCCACGAGAACGAGGATCCGCTGTTCGGCGTCGACGTCGTCCCGTTCCTGGCGACCAGCTTCCCGGACGCGATGAAGCTGTACCAGGCCTCCAAGCCTGCGATCGCCAAGAAGCTCGACGCGCAGGGTCTCAAGCTGCTGTTCGTCGTGCCATGGGCGCCGCAGGGCGTCTACGTCAACAAGCCGCTCGCCACGATCGAAGACATGAAGGGCCTGAAATGGCGGGCCTATAACGTCGGCACCGCACGCATCGGCGAATTGGTCGGCGCGCAGTCGGTCACGATCCAGGCTGCGGAACTGCCGCAGGCGCTCGCGACCGGCGTGGTGAATTCCTTCATGTCGTCGGGCGGCACCGGCTACGACGCGAAGGCCTGGGAGTCGCTGAAGTATTTCTATGACGTGCAGGCCTGGATTCCCAAGGACTACACCTTCGTCAACAAGGCCGCGTTCGACGCGCTCGACAAGCCCACCCAGGAGGCCATTCTCAAGGCGGCGGCAACGGCGGAAACCCGCGGCTGGAAGGCCTGGGAGGACAAGAGCACCTGGTACATCGATCAGCTCAAGGCCAAAGGCATGACCGTCGAGGCGCCGAGCCCGGCGCTGAAGGCCGGCTTCCAGAAGATCGGCGAACAGCTCACGACCGACTGGCTCAAGAAGGCAGGGCCCGACGGTCAGGCCGTGGTCGACGCCTACAAGAAGATGTGAGGATCAACGTCTTCCGCCCGCCATCTGCGTGCGGGCGGAAGATTCCAGGACGTGCTCAGGCCGTGATCGCCTTCGCCGATCCGACTTCGTTGCGCAGCAGGAATTTCTGGATCTTGCCCGTGGACGTCTTGGGGATCGGCCCGAACACGACGGCCTTCGGCGTCTTGAAGCCGCTCAGATGCGAGCGGCAGAAGGCGATGATGTCGGCTTCGCTGGCGCTGGCGCCGTCCTTCAGCTCGACGAAGGCGCAGGGCACTTCGCCCCATTTCGGATCAGGCTTTGCCACCACGGCGGCGAACAGCACGGCCGGGTGCTTGTAGAGAATGTCCTCGACCTCGACGGAGGAGATGTTCTCGCCGCCGGAGATGATGATGTCCTTGGAGCGGTCCTTGATGATGACGTAGCCGTGCTCGTCGAGCACGCCGAGATCGCCGGTGTGAAACCAGCCGCCCTCGAACGCTTCCTTGGTGGCCTTCTCGTTCTTCAGATAGCCCTTCATCACGATGTTGCCGCGGAACATGACCTCGCCGATGGTCTCGCCGTCGCGCGGCACTTGACGCATGGTCTGCGGATCGATGACGGTGACGCCTTCCTCGAGCGGGTAGGGCACGCCTTGCCGGCGCTTCATGCGCGCGCGTTCGGGCGCGGGGAGCTCGTCCCAGCCGGGCTGCTCGGCGCAGACGGAGGCGGGGCCGTAGACCTCGGTCAGGCCGTACACGTGGGTCAGCTTGATGCCGATGCTCTCGGCGCCTTCGAGCACGGCGACCGGCGGCGCGGCGCCGGCGATCAGGCCGACGACGCGGCGCGCGGCGTTGCCTTTGGGCGCATCGGGGGCGTTGATCAGCACATTATACACGATCGGCGCGCCGCACATGTGGGTGACGCCGTGTTGCTTGATCAGTTCGAATATCTTCGTCGGCTCGACCTTGCGCAGGCAGACATTGATGCCGGCTGCCGCAGCGATGGTCCACGGGAAGCACCAGCCGTTGCAATGGAACATCGGCAGCGTCCAGAGATAGACCGGATGCTGGCCGAGTTGGCCTGCCAGGATGTTGCTGACCGCGTTGAGATAGGCGCCGCGATGATGGGTGACGACGCCCTTGGGATTTCCCGTCGTGCCCGAGGTGTAGCTCAGCGCAATCGCGTCCCATTCGTCGCTCGGCGGGATCGCCGCGAAATCCGGATCGCCTTGCGCAACCGCCGCCTCATATTCGATCTCGCCGATGCGGCTGCCGCCCTTGAACGATGCATCGTCGACATCGACCACCAAAGGCTTCGCGCCCGTCATCTGCGCCAGCGCATCGGTGATCACGCCCGAAAACTCGGGATCGACCAGGATGATCTTGGCGCCGCCATGATCGAGCTGGAATGCGATCGAGGGCGCATCGAGGCGTATGTTGAGCGCGTTGAGCACCGCGCCGGTCATGGGCACGGCAAAATGCGCCTCGTTCATCGCCGGGATGTTCGGCAGCATCGCAGCCACGGTATCGCCGACGCCGATGCCCTTGCGCGCGAGCCAGGACGCAAAGCGTTTGCAGCGCTCATGGGTCTGCGCCCAGGTGAAGCTGCGCCCCTCGTAAACCGTGCTGACGTGATCGGGATAGACGGCGGCGCTGCGCGCGAGGAAGCTTAGGGGACTCAGCGGTACGTAATTCGCGGAGGTCTTGTCGAGACCGATATCGTACTGGCTCTGCCGCTCACTCATCGACACCCTCCGTCAAACGCCTCAAAGAAATCCGATCGAGATCCAGGGGAAGATCGCGACGATGATCAATCCCACCAGCAGCGCCAGCAGATAGCCCCAGATCGGCCGGATGCCCTCGGCGGGATCGACGCGCCCGATGGCGCAAGCCGCATAATAGCCGACGCCGAACGGCGGGGCGAATAGCCCGATACCCATGGCCAGAATGATCACCATGGCATAATGCACCTCGTGCACGCCGACGGCCCGGGCGATCGGAAACAGCAGCGGTCCGAACAGCACGATCGCCGGGATACCCTCCAGCACGCTGCCGAGGATGGTGAAGGCCAGGATCGACACCGCGATGAAGGTAGCAGCGCCCCCGGGCAACCCGGTCATGGCCGCGGCCAGCGAGCGCGAGAAGCCTGATTGGGTCAGGCCCCAGGCCATGCCGGTCGCCGTGCCGATGATCAGCAGGATGGCGCCGGACAGCGCCGCGGTCTCGACCAGCATCGGAAACAGCCGCGACCAGTCGAACCGGCGGTAGACGAGGAGGCCGACCAGGGCGCCATAGACGATGCCGATGGTGGAGACCTCGGTCGCGGTCGCGATGCCCTCGACCACGGCGTAGCGGATCACGAAGGGCAGCGCGAGCGCGGGCAGGGCGATGACGAAGGTCTTGCCGATCTCGCCGCCCGTGGCGCGGCGGACATGGCTCATGTCCTCGTGGCGGTAGCGCCACCACACCAGCATGCACAGCGTGATCGCGAGCACGACGCCGGGCAGCAGCCCGCCGGTGAACAGGGCGGCGATCGACACGCCGGTGACCGAGCCGATCGTGATCAGCACGAGGCTCGGCGGAATGGTTTCGGTCTGGGCTCCGGTCGCCGCCAGAAGCGCGACGAGATCGCCGGGCTTGGCGCCGCGCTGTTTCATCTCCGGAAACAGCACCGGCGCGACGGCTGCCATGTCGGCGGCCTTGGCGCCCGATATGCCCGAGACCAGGTACATCGCGCCCACCAGCACGTAGTGCAGGCCGCCGCGGACATGGCCGAGCAGGCTCGCGAGAAACGCCACCATGGCCCGCGCCATGCCGGTCATCTCGATCAAGAGCCCCAGGAACACGAACAATGGTACCGAGAGCAGGATGAGGTGGCTCATGCCTTCGTCCATCCGCCCGACCAGAACCATCACGGGCGTCCGCGTCGTCAGCGCGAGATAGCCGAAGATCGCAAGGCCGAAGCCGAACGCAATGGGAACGCCGGCGAAGACGCAGAAGCCGGCGACGCCGACGAAGAAGATGACGAGGTTGAGATTGCCGAGCGGCCGCAGCGACGGCTCGGCCAGCCAGAACAGGCCGATGATGACGGCAACACTGACGACAGCAGCTGCGACCGTCCGCCGATCGGCCGTGCGCAGCAGCCGCAGCAAGGCAAACGCCGCCATCAGGCCGATGCCGACCGGCAGCGCGGCGGCGCGCCACATGTTCGAGATCTGCAGCGCCGGCGTGGTGATGTAGCTTTCTTCATAGGCGTAGTCGCAGGCCGGCCAGACGATCAGGACCAGGAATGCCAGCGCCGCAGAGGTCGCGACCAGATCCAGATAGGCCCGCATGGACGGCTTGGCGCTGGCCACGATCGCGGTCATGCGCATGTGCTCGGAGCGGCGAAACGCAACCGCCGCGCCCAGCATCGCAAGCCACAGAAACAGGATCGAGGCGAGCTCGTCCGACCAGATCAGCGGCCGGTGCAGGCCGTAGCGCGCGACCACGCCGGCGAACAGGATCACGATCTCGGCGACGACCAGGGTCGCCGCCGGGATCTCGACGACGAGACCAAGCACGCGCTCGAACGAAGCCAGCACGGAAGGTCGGCGAGGGGACTGAAATGCCACCTCGCCCACCACTGCGGTCACCTCGACCTCGACATGAGCCATGATGGCCCCAACGGGTTACGACAGCTTGCCGACCGCCTTTTCCAGGAGGTCCCAGGCCTGGTCGCCATACTTGCCCTTCCATTCGGCATAGAAGCCGGCGGTGCGAAGCTTGTCGCGGAACGGCGCCACCGTGGGCTGATTGAAGGTCAGGCCCTTGGCGGCGAGCTCCTGCTGCAGATTGGCATTGAGCTTGGCGGTGTCCTCACGCTCCTTGACCGCGGCGGCGTTGATGTTCTTGGCGACGATCGCGCGCACGTCCTGCGGCAGCTTTTCCCACGCGCGGCGGTTGGCCAGGAACCAAAAGCCGTCCCACATGTGGTTGGTCAGCGAGCAGTATTTCTGCACCTCGTAGAGCTTGGCGGTCGAGATGATCGCCAGCGGGTTCTCCTGGCCCTCGACGATCTTGGTCTGCAGCGCCGAATAGACCTCGCTGAAATTGATCGAGGCGGGCGCCGCGTCGAACGCCTTGAACATCGAGGTCCACAGCGGCGACACCGGCACGCGGATCTTGAAGCCCTTGAAGTCGTCAGGGCCGGTGATCGGCTTGCTGGACGATGTGGTCTGGCGGAAGCCGTTGTCCCAGATCTTGTCCATGACCTCGAGGCCGGCCTTCTTGATCTCGCCGCGGACATGGGCGCCGAGGTCGCCGTCCATGGCCTTCCAGACCGTGGGATAGTCCGGGAACGCGAAGCCGATGCCGTTGATGGACGCCGCGGGCACCAGCGTCGACAGGATCAGGCCGGACAGCGTGAAGAACTCGACGCCGCCGGAGCGGATCTGGCTCAGCATGTCGGTGTCGGACCCGAGCTGGTTGTTCGGGAAGATCTGGAGGTCGAACTTGCCGTTGGTCTCGGTCTTGATCGCCGCCGCCATCTCCTTGGCGCGGACGTTCAGCGGATGGGTGTCCGGCAGGTTGTTGGCGTATTTGTAGGTGAACTCGGCGCTCTGGGCGCGGGCCACATGGGGCGCACCGATGCCGCCCAGGACCGCGGTCGCGGCGGAGGCCTTGAGAAGCGAGCGGCGGGAAAAGCGCGTTGAAAAGACCATGGGTCTGCTTCCTCGATAGTTTGTTGTTGTTCTGAGACGCAAACCTATACGGACGGAAGCCCTGAAGGTCATCTGCGATCTCGCGAGGCCACGCTTATTGCAGCCGGACAAGGTCACGGCAATATCGGCTTTCGGTGAGATGAGCCGGATGCAAAGTTTGAAAAACAACCCCATGCACAGTAGCCGTCAAGAGCTGAGACGACGATTGAGGGGAAGACCGAAATCGGCCCGAAGCGGATGCGCAATGATAGGAGTTTCGCCTAAATAACTGATCTGATTGTAGATAAAGATATTCCATAATATACCTTATGCGAATCACGGATATGGCTGCCTGTGGATCAGCAGCGGCAGATTTATGCCGTTAGAAGCCCTCCTCGACGTTACCTTGGCTTGCCGACGTCAGTCCGCGCAGGTCGAACCTTGGCGCTCAGGTTGATCGCAATGGCTGCCCAATGTCCCCGCCGCGTCCATCGCGGCACACCAGCCGAAGACCATCGCAGGACCGATCATCGTGCCCGGTCCCGGATAGGTGCCGCGGAAGATCGAGGATGCGTCCGTGCCGACGGCGTACAATCCGGGTATGTGGGCGCCGTCGCGCGACAGAACCCGTCCGTACGAATCCGTGGCGAGCCCAGCGCTGCTGGCGAGGTCCGAAGGCCATACCGCGACCGCGTAAAACGGCCCCGGCCCGATCCGCCGCAGACACGGATTGGGCCTGTAGTGGGGATCGCCGTTGACGCGGTTCAGTTCGCTGGAGCCGCGGCCAAATTCCTCGTCGATGCCGGTCTCTGCGAAGGCATTATATCGGTCGACGGTCTGACGTAGCCCGTGATGATCGACATCGATTTCCTGCGCCAGTTGTTCGATGGTCTGGCCCTCGATCAGATAGCCTGCCTTCACGAACCTGGTCAGGTCTTTGGTACCTGGATGGACCAGGCCGATACCGAAGTCGCGGATGAAGCCACCGTCGCAGATCAGGAAAGCCGGCGTGGCCGACGCGTTTGAACGCAGCATCGCCGCGACGAAGTCGTGGTAGGAATCGGCTTCGTTGACGAAGCGCCGGCCTTCCTTGTTGACGGCGAGCAGCCCAGGCTTGGCGCGGTCGAGCATGATGTGTGGGAACACCGAGACATGGCCGTCAGCTTGCGTCATGACCGAGCTCGGCATCCACAAGGCCGGACTTTCTAGATCATGCGCGATGACGCCGCCGATGCGCTCGGCGGCCAGGATACCGTCTCCTGTGGTCGATGGCGGCGTCAACGACCATCGACGCCCCGCCTCCGGAAGCAGGCGTTCACGGAGCTCGCGGCTCCAGCCGACCCCACCCGTGGCCAGGACGACGCCCTTGCGGGCACGAATGGTCACCTCTCCGCCCGGTGATGTCAGGATAGCACCGGTGACACCACCGCCTTCGCAAATGATCTCACGAAGAGCGGTCTGAAAGCGCAGGTCGACACCGCTGCGACGAACGCTGTCCAGCAGCCTCGCCACCAGTGCGTTGCCCATGATTAGACGTGTCCCACGGTGGTGACGGATGCGATCAAGCGCTTGCCGTACGAGCATCCCGGCGACGTGCCGAAAGTTTGCCCAGCTTTGGAATGGGGCCAGTAGCGCTGGGATATCCGCCTTCCCGATCATCATGCCGCCCAGCACCATGAATTCGCGGCGCGGCGGCCTCACCCTGCAAAAATCCTGGCCTAGCTTGCGGCCATCGAATGCAATGGCTCCCAGCGCGCGGCCACCGATCGCAGCTCCCGGGAGGTCCCGGTAGTCGGGGTGGACCGGTGGAGCGGCGAAACACACGCTGGTCTTCTGTTCGAGATAGTCGAGCACGATCGGCCCCGCCTTCAGGAACATCTCGACGCGGGGGTCGCGCACATGCTCGCCAAGCATCGCGCTCAGATAGCTGCGCGCCGCCTGAACCGTATCAGGCGTCCCGGCGCGCTGCCCTTGCCGGTTGCCCGGGATCCAGACGGTCCCGGCGGAGGTCGCGGTCGTGCCGCCCACCATGTCGGTCTTTTCGCACAAAATGACGCGAAGGCTTTCCTGGGCGCCGACCAATGCGGCCGTCATGCCGGCAGCACCTGCGCCAATGACCAGCAGATCGGTCTCGATGCCCTCGGAGCGCTTGACCTGTGCCATTCGGCGCCCTTCCCGTCTACGAGCCGGCGCGCGCCCGCGCGACCACAGACTTGCCGGCCGCAAGCGCCCGGCGCGCACGGGTCTCGGCGTAGACGGTCTTGGCGAGTTCGGCGGTCGGAACCTCGATGCTGATAGTGAGGCCGTCAGGCATCGCCTCGGTCAGGCTGACGAGATCGATGCCGCCCTCGCCCGGAAACATTCGTTCCTCGCGTGCTGCATGGATAAGCTGCTCCGTCGTGACCGGCCGCACGGCTGGGCCGTCACAGAGCTGCCAGTAGTGAAGCCTGCCAGGTGGAACGGTCTTGAGATCGACAAGGCTGCTTTGGGACCGGTCGAAATGCAGCGCGTCGACAAGGATGCCGGCCGCAGGATGGTCGACATCCCGGACGATGCGCATCGCAGTCGCCAGGTCCGGCACGCTGGTCCAGGGCATGAATTCGAGATCGGACGTCAGACCATATCCGGCGGCCGCCTCGCAGAACTGCCGATAGCGGTCCGAGAACCGCACCAGATCGGGGTCATAAGCCGCGACCAGGATGTGGCTGGCGCCGAGGCGTGCCCCCGCCTCGAAGAACGGTGAGAATGACGCAACATCCGTATCCGGTCGAAATGCGACCACCTCGAGATCGGCAACGCTCACGCCCGTCGACTGCAATCTCTGCAGCGTCTCCCTCAACAACGCCGCATCATCCATGAGGCGATAGGCGGTCCCGCCTGACGTCGCCGGCAGCAGCCTCAGCCCAACCTTGTCATAGCCGCAACTGGCGGCCACCTCGATCATGGCGGGCGGCGCCAGCTCGAGCACGGTCAGCGCTGCGAGCGAGAATGATGCCATCAATCGACATCCGCGATGCGGGCGTCCAGCGCAAATATGGCTTGATAGACCTCCGGTTCGCTGGCCCGGATCATGACCTCCGGCGCAACCATCCGGACCTGCTGCAAGGCCATCTGCAAAGAGACGCCGTCGAGCGCCTCGATCAACAACAATCCGGTGAAATAGCCTTCGTTCGTTCGCATGCCCTTCTCGGCTGTCGGCACCGAAGTCCGCGCCTTGTCGGTCGCTCCGATCTGCGCGGCGGCGATGCCGTCGCATGCCACGAGCGCATCGGCGAGCTGTTGCGGGTTGGCGGGCAATGTCTCGATCCGAAGCGCGGTGATGGCGGCTCCCTCGCCTCGCCCGGCGCGCGCTACCATCACGCCGCCGCCACGCATGAAATTGCCGAGCTTCGGCATGATGCGCTGCGACCACGGCGTCGGCGCGTTGAGGCGCGCCAGATAGGCCTCGCCGTCGAGGACCTCGGGCGCCTCGAGTTCATACAGGATGAAGAAGCGGTTGATGTCGTCCCTTGCCGCACGGAAGACCCGCGACGCCAGGAAGCCCCTGGTCGTCACCCGCTCGGTCGTGTGCTCGCGCGTCAGCCAGTGCCGGTAATCCGTGAGATCGTGGGCCTCGACGTCGCTCCAGATGGCAAGAAATCCCGCTCCGCGCATCCCGCTCTCCTCAAGTTCAAGCCGTGCCGGCCGCTGCAACCCCGTGCAGAGCCGACGGGATCGTGTCGGGCAGCCGCCCAAGCCGCTGAACTGCCGCCAGCATCGCGGCAAGATAGCCGTAGGGCCCGAGACCGCAGATGACCGCCGTGCACGCACTGGACGTGATCGAGTGACGATGCAGCTCGTCGCGCGCATGGATGTTCGAGATATGCACCTCGATCTTGACGCCTTCGAAGATCTTCAGCGCATCGATCAGCGCGATCGACGTGAAGGAATAGGCCGCCGGGTTCATGATAATCGCGTCCTCCTTGCCATGGGCGGATTGGATCAGGCCAACGAGCTCGCCTTCCATGTTGGACTGATGGAACGAGAGCGAGACGCCGAGCTGATCAGCCAAAGCGTGGCAGCTGTCCTCGATCTGTTTCAGCGTCGTCGAGCCATAGATGTGGGGCTCCCGAATGCCGAGGAAATTCAGGTTGGGTCCATTCAAAATCATGATCCGTGCGGTCATTCTTCGCCCTCTATTGCCAAAATTGCCGCCTAGCCGCCGAACCATCTTGCCGGAATGGTCACGAGGCCCGGGAAGAGCACCATCGCGAGCAACACGACCAGTTGCGCAATCATGAAGGGCCAGACCCCCTTGATGATGTCCTCCATGCTGATCCTGGAAACCCCGCAGACCACGTTGAGCACGATGCCGACCGGTGGCGTGATCAGGCCGATGGAATTATTGATGATGAACAGCACGCCGAAATAGACGGGGTCGATGTGCGCCGCCTTGATGATCGGCATCAGGATCGGCGTCAGGATCAGGATCGTCGGCGTCATGTCGAGCGCCGTTCCCACGATCACCACGACCACCATGATCGCGAGCATCAGGATGATATTGTTACCCATGAACGGCTTGAGGAGATCGACGACCTGAGCCGATATCTCGGACACGGTGATCAGCCAGGACGACACCAGCGCCGCCGCGACAAGGAACATGACGACGCTGGTGGTCACGGCAGACGAGACCAGGACGGCGTAGACCTCCGACCATTTCAGCTCGCGATAGATGCAAGTCGCGACGAACAGCGAGTACACGGCTACCACGACGCCGGCTTCGGTCGGCGTGAAGATGCCGAATCGCAAACCTACGATGATGATGACGGGCAGCATGAGCGCCCAGAAGCCATCGAGGACGGCGAACACGATGGCGCGCAGCGGCGCCCGCGGCGGCGGCTTCAGATCTTCCTTGCGCACAACCACGTACCACGCGATGCAGAGACCGAGGCCGAGCAGCAAGCCGGGCACGATGCCGGCGAGAAACAATTTCGAGATCGACACGTTGGCGGCGACACCGAAGATCACGAAGCCAATGCTCGGCGGGATGACCGGGCCAATGACGCCGCCGGCGGCCACGAGGCCCGCCGCGTAGGTCTTCTTGTGGCCTGCGGCGACCATCATCGGCACCAGCAGCGCGGCGAGCGCGGCCGCGTCGGCGGCCGCGGACCCGGACAGGGATGACAGGATGCACGCTGCCAGGATGGTGACGTAGCCAAGTCCGCCGCGGAAATGCCCGACAGCAACGAGCGCGACATTGACGATGCGCTTGGCCAGGCCTCCCTTGTTCATGATCTCGCCCGCGAGCATGAAGAAGGGAATGGCCATCAACGGAAAGCTGTCCGCGCCATTGATGACGTTCTGCGCCACGATCTGGGCGTCGAACATGTCGATCGTGCTCATCAGCGCTACGCCGCAAATGAGCAGTGCGAACGCGATCGGCATGCCCAGCGCCATGGCGCCGAGCAGCGAGAACGTGAACACGGCGATCGTCATGGCGCAATCCCGATGACGCGAGCGAAGCGAGCGGGTGCGGCTGTGACGAAAAACATCACTGCTCCTCTGATTCCCTGACGGCGACCATGTCCTCTTCGCTCGCCTGCCCGCTGATCACCCGATACAAGTCGTGGAGAAGGATGACGGCCGTCGACACGCCGAAGATCACGCCGATCACGTAGAAGATGGCCATCGAAAGGCCGGTCGCCGGGGCGCGATCATCCAGGTTGATGATGGTCTGGCGCCAGCTGCCGGACAGCAAAAGCCAATCGGCAAACAGCATCAGGCAATAGTTGACGATGAAGCAGATGCGTTTTCCGGAGGCCGGCAGCTTCCGGATTAAGCTGTCCACGCCGAGATGGGCGTGCTCGCGCATCGCGACGATCGCGCCGAGAAAGGTCAGCCAGACCAGCAGCCAGCGCGATAGCTCCTCGGAGATCGTGATGCCCGAGTTGAAGCCATAGCGCAGCACGACGTTGCCGAATACCAGCACCACCATGACCACGAGACACGTGGCAATGACGGCTTTCAGGAATGCGCAATAGAGGTCGAGAGCTCGCGCCATATCGTGACGTCCGGGCCATTGAGGATGAGCCGGCCACGGCCGGCTCCGCCGCTTGCGTGATGACGATGTCGATTACTTCACGTCCTTGCGGATGCGCTCGACTTCGTCGTTGAAGAGTTTCACAGTCTCTGGCCGGAGATTGGCCGAGATCTTGTCCACGACCGGCTGCACCGCCTTTCGCATGCGCTCGGTCTCCTCGGGCGCGATCGCATTGTACTGCATGCCTTTGGCCTGCAACTCAGCCAGAGCCTTCTCCGTCTGCAGGCGCGTCTGCTCCTTCTGATAGCCACGGCTTTCGGCATAGGCTTCCCGCATCAGACGCTGCTCGGTCGGCGAAAGCTTGTCCCAGAAGGCCTTGCTCACCAGGATGATATTCAGCGTGAAGGTGTGATTGGTGGCGGAGACGTATTTCTGGACCTCGTAGAACTTGTTGGAGAGGATCACGGTATAGGGATTCTCCTGCCCGTCGACCGTGCGCGTCTCGAGCGCCGAATACAGCTCCCCGAACGCCATCGGCACGGGATTCGCCTTGAAGGCGCTGAAGCTTTCGAGATAGACGGGGTTCGGAATGACGCGCAGCTTGAGGCCGCTGAAATCCTCGACCTTGGTGATCGGCCGGGTGCTGTTGGTGACGTTGCGGAAGCCAAGGCCCCAATAGCCGAGACCGACCAGTCCCTTTGATGGCAAGGTGTCGAGCATTGCATTGCCGAATTTGCCGGTCGCCAGCGCGTCAGCCTGCTCTGTTGTGTTGAAGAGGAACGGAAAGTCGATCAGGCCGAATTCCGGAATCACCGTCGCGAGCGATGTCGTCGAGGCCGACAGCATCTCCTGGGTCCCGCCGCGCAGCGCCGACTGCTGCTGCAATTCGTTACCGAGCTGTGAGGCCGCAAACTCGCGAACCTTCATCTTGCCCCCACTCTTGGCGAGCAGGATTTCCGCAAACTTCTGCACACCGAAACTGACGGGATGGTCGGTATTGTTCAGGTGGCCCCACCTGATCGTCCGCTCCTGAATCTCATCCGCGGCGGATGCGCCAACCGTCAGCGCCACGCAGATCGCCGTCGCAGACAGCGCTCGTACCCACAAGCTCATCACGTCCTCCCTGTTCACCGGGGTACGGACGACGGCTTAAGCCATTATTTTCCATACCCTCAGCTCATTCAGACAACATAATTATATTTCCATGTCAAATGATGAATTCATTTTCATATGAGATTTGCCCTTTTATAAGGTGGTTCGACTCTGCTATTGTGCTGACAACATTGATGGTTCGGCCGCGAGATCGTGACCGGCCATCCCCAGGCGGGACTACGCGCATGACGTCACTTGAGGAACGACCCCTGTCGGCAGGCGACAGCGGCTATCAGCGTATTCGATCCGACATCATCTTCGGTGTGCTGACGCCATCAGGACGTCTCCGGCTCGATGCGATGAAGGAGGACTACGGAGTCAGCATCTCGACTCTGCGGGAGATCCTCAATCGCCTGACGTCCGAAGGGTTCGTGGTTGCCGAGGGGCAGCGCGGCTTCGAGGTGGCGCCGATCTCGATCCAGAACCTGCGCGAGCTCGCCGATCTGCGCATTCTGCTGGAGCACCACGCGATGGCCGAGTCGTTCCGGGCTGGCGACGTCGAATGGGAGGGCCGTGTCGTCTCCGCGCATCACAAGCTGGCGGCGACCGAGCGCACCGTGCTCAAGGAGGGCGACGACCCCGAGCTACGCAAGCGCTATGATGGCGAATTCCACCAGGCGCTGATCTCCGCATGCGGATCGCGCGAATTGATGCACACCCACTCGGTCGTGTTCGACAAATATTTCCGCTATGCCCTGCGCTATCGGGGCGCGGAGACGGTGAACCAGCACAAAGCGCTGCTGGAATGCGCCTTGGAGCGTAACGTCAAGCAGGCAAAAGCGATCCTGAGCGATCACATCAACGGCTGCGTCGCGCATGCCTTGTCGTCCTGGAAGGAGGGCTGACCGCCCTCGCCCGCCGCTCGTCAAGCAGCCAATGCGGAAGAACGATCAATGAGCGCAAACATTCCGTTCTCAACGGCCAGACTGGACGGCCTTCTCGACGATTTCGGCATCGACGTTCTGATCGTCACCTCGAAGCACAACACCCAGTACCTCCTCGGCGGGTATTATCACTTTCAGTTCGCCTTCATGGAAGCGATCGGCATCAGCCGCTATCTGCCGATCTTCGTCTATGTGAAGGGCGCGCTGGACGCATCGGTGTACATCGCCAATCGCAATGAACGGGATAGCATCCAGAACAGAATTGCCGGCGGCCATTGGATGCCGCCGGCCGTGTTCGGTTCTTCGACCTCGGTCGAGGCCATGACGCTGGCACTCGACCACATCAAGGCCGTGGCGACGCCGGCACCTCGAATCGGTGTCGAGATGGCCTTCCTGCCGTTGGACGCGGCGGAGGTGTTGCGCAAGGCGCTCCCGAATTGCCGGCTTGTCGAGGCGATGCGTCCGCTCGAAAGGTTGCGATCGGTCAAGACCGCCGCGGAACTGACTATCCTGCGCGAGGCGTCCGAGCGCGTCGTCGCATCCATGATGGACGTGGTCGATCATACCCGCGTGGGCCAGACCAAAAGCGAGATCATCGATCAATTGCGCCGGGCGGAACTGTCACGCGGCATGATCTTCGAATATGCCCTGGTGACCGTGGGAACGAGCCTTAACCGAGCGCCCTCCGAACAACGTCTCGCGCCCGGCAATATCGTCTCGCTGGACTCGGGAGGAAACTACCACGGATATATCGGCGATCTCTGCCGAATGGCCGTGCATGGGGCGCCCGACAGCGAGCTTGTCGATCTGCTGGGAGAGATCGACGTGATTCAACAAGCTGCTCGAGCTCCAATACGGGCAGGCTTGACGGGCTGCGAGATCTATAGTGCCGCTAAAGAAGCGCTGGCGCGATCTCCGCACGGCAAGCAGATGCACTTCGTCGCCCATGGCATGGGCATCGTCAGCCACGAAGCGCCGCGCCTGACCGCAAACGGCCCGATCCCCTATCCGGCCGACGACGCCGACGCGCCGCTTGAAGCCGGCATGGTCGTCTCGATCGAGACGACGCTGCCCCACGCGCGCGGCTTCATCAAGCTCGAGGACACGATTGCCGTCACCGCGAGCGGATATCAGGCCTTTGGTGACAGCGGACGCGGCTGGAATCGCATTCCGTCATGAGCATCGATTTAATCTCTCCCAACAGGGTCGAGACCGCGGTCGCCGCCGCCGACATTCTCGGCGAGACGCCGTTGTGGTGCGAGCGGACCCGTAAGCTCTGGTGGATCGATATCGATGGCCAGCTGCATCAATCGTTCGATCCGGAGACGGGTGACCATCAGGTTTCTCACCACGATTGCCGATTTCTCGGCAGCCAGGCCCTGACCGCGGACGGCGGGCATCTGCTCGCGCTCGATCTGCGCTTGTTTCGCCGTGCCACCGACGGCTCTCCTCTCGCTGAACTCTGCGAGGTCGAGACCGGTTTCGACAATCGCCTCAACGACGGCCGCGTGGATGCTCGCGGGCGCCTGTGGATCGGCACCATGGACAATCAGCTGCACCGGCGGAACGGGGCGCTGTATCGCGTGGACGGCGACGGCAAGGTGACGCGCCTGTTCGAAGACGTCATCGTGACCAACGGGATCGCGTTCTCGCCTGACAATCGCACGCTCTATTTCACGGACACCCGGCGCCACCGCAGCTGGGCGTTCGATTTCGACCTCGACGACGGCACTATCCGCAACGGGCGACTGTTCGCCGATTACAGCGCGTCCGGGGAAAGACCTGACGGCGCGTGCGTTGACGTCGATGGCGGGGTGTGGACGGCGTTCTTCTCCGGCGGCCGGGTGGTGCGCTACCGGCCGGATGGCGGGATCGACAGGGTCATTCCGCTGCCCGTGACCAACCCGACCTGCCTGTGCTTCGGCGGACGCGATTTCAAGACGCTGTTCGTGACGACGGCCATGAAATTCCTGGACCATCAGCAACTCGGTGCCGAGCCTCAGGCCGGCCATCTCCTGGCCATTCACGGCATCGCACAAGGGCTACCGGAACATCGCTTTCAGACTCTACCGTAGCGGCAGCAGCTCCAGCTGGCCCTGCGCCTTCTTCACAGCGGCTCCGTACCAGCTCTGGCTGGGGGCTTCCTTGGCGAAGCATTTGGTGTAGGCGTCCATCGCCTGGTCTTCCCTGGCCATGGCATCCTGCGGATTTGTCCTGGCCATCATCTGCTTCCAGACCTTCTCGCAGGCAGGGATCTCGGCGGTCTTCACGGCGTTGGTTGCGGCAAGGAAGAAGACCTTGTCACCCTGGATCGCGACCACGCCGATCTCGCTCGGTGGGCCCTTCAGGTCGCCGTTACCGCGCACGCCCAGCACGGCCACCGCTGCGCTCGCAGATGCGGGCTTGGTGATCGGCAACTCGGCGTATTTGGCGAAGGCGGCGTCCTGGATGGCGTAATAGTAGAAACGGTCCGACCTGAGCGCGGCACCGATCTCCTGCGGCAGGCCGTCCTCGCGGCGCTCGCGCAGCCAGTGCCTGAGCAACCCGGTCGTCGTCACCACGGCCTGCATCTTGTCGCCGTCGGAGGCGAAGCCGAGCCCGTCGAGATGGCCGAAGCCGGAGTCCTCCCTGAAGAGCGTGTCGACGTTCGACTTGCCGTCTGTCGGGAGCCCCTTGATCGTGACCGGACCGATCAGGCCGCGCAACACCCCCGTCAGATCTTTCAGAGCCGCGTCATGCTGTTTGGAAAGCGCGTCGCTCTCCTTCGCCTTCGAGAACCTTGCGATGTAGCGATCGCGCAGGTCGAGATAGGACTGCTCGGGCGCTGCGGCCCGGACGGGCGCCGCCAGGACGATCAGGCAAAGCAAGGCACAGGATTTCATGGGGATCCGCGGGGACCGGGGGATATCTCCCATCTTTGTGGCCCAGCGAAGCCGGAAGGTTCATCACCACAACGGTTTCACCGTGCCCTACTCTGCCGGCGTCAGCTGCCGGCTCAACCGCATCGCCGCGGTCTCGCGCACGCGGACACGGGCGCGGCGCTTGCGCCACCAGATCACGACGCCGGTGACCGAGAGCGCGGCCACCACCAGCCCCATGATCGAGATCAGGATGCGGCCGAACAGGCCGACGATGCGGCCCGAATGCAGCGGGAACTGCGCCTGCACGAAGATGTCGGCGGCGGTGCCGACCCAGGGCAGCCGTTCGCCGATCGGGCGACCGTCCTCACTGTCGTAATAGAGCTGGGCCGGGCCGACGCTGCCGGCGCCGTGATCGTCGCCGGGGTGGAAGAAGGCCGCGGCATAGACGCCATGGGCCGGGCCGTAATTGACCGAGCCGACCGGGATCGTCCATCCCCGCGCCTTGCCGTCGGCGGCGGCGCGTGCGGCGATGTCGGCGAAGCTGACCTTGGGCTCGATGGGATCGTCGAGATCGCGATAAGGCCGCTGCTCATAGGGTGTCGGCGTGTAGTTCGACACCATCTTCATCAGCGGCGAGAACACCTCGAAATAGAGGTTCAGCGAGAACGCCGTGAAGGCGATCACGAACAGCACGCCCCAGGTCCACAGGCTGAAGGCGCGATGGATGTCGAAATTGATCCGGTAGGCACTGCCGGAGGTCTTGATGGTCCAGGCCGGCGCCCAGCGCGCCCAGAAGCCGCGATCGAGCTGGCGCGTGACAGCAGGCGCCCGCGCCGCCTTGGCCCGCCGGCGCGACGGCAGTGTCAGGTAGAAGCCGACGAAGCAATCGATGGTCCAGATGATGGCGATGACGCCGAGCAGGCGCATGCCCCAGCGGTCGCTGCCCCAGAACTCCGGAATGTGCATCGTGTAGTGCAGCTTGTAGAGAAACGAGACGAAGTTTTCCCGCGTGACAGGCCAGACCGCGCCCCAATAGCGGCGGCCGAGCTCCGCGCCGGTGTTGGGATCGATGAAGACCTGATTGTAGTCGAGCGCGTAGCGCTTGCCGGTGGCCGGATCGATCCGCGGCATCACGAAGAACCACAGCGAATGCCCCTGCTCCGGCGTCATGAAGAGATAGACGACGCGCGCACGGGGATCACGCTGCTCGATCATCCCGGCGAGCTCGATCGAGGGGATCGCCGGGCCTTTGCTGGTGACGTCGAACAGATGGCTGTTCAGGACGTCGTCGAGTTCGTGATCCCAGGAGATGATCGCTCCGGTGATGCCGGAGAAGAACAGGAATCCGGCCGTGAGCAGTCCCGCCCAACGATGCAGCCTGCCGAATATCGCTCTCATCGTCTTGCACTCACCAGCGGTAGGTCAGCTTGCCGATGGCCTTGCGGCCTTCGGCGTAAAAGCAGCCCGACGTGGCGTTGTAGCAGGCCGCGACATAGTGCAGGTCGGTCAGGTTGGTGACATTCAGCGACAGCCGCCAATTGTCCCTGCTATAGGCCAGCAGCGCATCCAGGACGGTCGCGGACGGCACCTTGAAGGTGTTGGCGTCATCGCCCCAGGTCGCGCCGACATAGCGGATGCCGGCGCCGAATTGCAGTCCGGCGAGCTGGCCGGTCTGCAGCGTATAGTCGCTCCACAGCGACGCGCGGTTGAGCGGCACCGTCGTCGGCGCCTTGCCGAGATTGACCGGATCCCGCGACAGCTCGGCATCGACATAGGCATAGGCGGCGCGCAGATTCCAGCCGTCTGCGAGCGACATCGTGCCCTCCAGCTCGATGCCGCGCGATTTGACCTGGCCGATCTGCGAGGCGGCAAAGGTCGGGGGGACGAAAACGACGACGTTATCGCGCGTCAGGTCGAAGGCCGCGAAGGTGAACAGCGCATTCCAGCCGAGCGGCTGGTACTTGACGCCGACCTCATATTGGACGCCCGTCTCGGGATTGAGCAGCTGGCCGCTGGCTGTCGCGAGCACCGGCAGGAAAGATTCCGAATAGCTGAAGTATGGCGCGATACCGTTGTCGAAATTGTACATCACGGCGGCGCGGCCGGTGAAGGCCGACGCGTCCTTCGCGACCGTCGTGTTGGCGATGCCGCTATCGACCTGCGTCGTCACGAAGTCCTGGCGGCCGCCGAGCTGGAACGAAAGCCGGCCGAGCTTGATCTGATCCTGCAGGTAGAGGCCGGTCTGCGATTGCTTGACGCCGGTATTATCGTTGGGCGTGGTGTCCACGGCATAGTCGTAGCTGTAGACGGGGTTGAAGACGTTGATCGTCGGAGACGAGGTCGTCACGCCGAAGGCGGTGTCGCGGAAACTGGTGTTGCGATAGTCGACGCCGGCCAGCACGGTGTGTTGCAGGAACCCGGTCGCGAACTTGCCCTGGAGCTGATTGTCCACCGCAAAGGAGTTGATGTAGGAGTTGCTGTAGCTGCCGACGCGGCCATAGTCGCCGGTCGCTTCATTGGTATAGCCGGCGCCGTAAAACACCTTCTCCTCGTTGTGCTGGTAGGCGTAGCGCAGGTTCTGCCGGAACGTGATGTTGTCTGTGAAATTATGCGAGAGCTGGTAGCCGGCGGTCGCGATCTCGGTGTTGAACGCATCGAAGCTCGGCACGCCCGCGAAGAACGAGACCGGGATGGTGCGGCCGTTGTTCGGCGACACCGTGCCCGAGGCCGGCAGGAACTGCAGCCCCCACCCTGCCCGGTCGCGCTGGTAATTGGCGAGGATCGTGAGCGTGGTGTCCTCGTTCGGCTTGAACGTCACGGCCGGCGCGATGAAGACGCGGTTGTCCTTGGTGAAGTCGACCTGGGTCTCGCCGTCGCGGACGACGCCGGTGAGGCGCCACAGCACCGTGCCCTCCTTGTTGGCGGGACCGCCCATGTCGAACTGGCCCTGGTAGCGGTTGAAGCTGCCGCCGGAGATCGAAACCTCGCCGAACTGCTGCGCGGTCGGCAGCTTCGTCACGTAGTTGAGGATGCCGCCGGTGCCGCTGCCGCCATACATCGCCGATGACGGGCCCTTGAGCACTTCCAGGCGCTCGGCGCCGTAGGGATCGAGGCCGTTGAAGTGCACGTAATTGCTCGAGGGGATCCGCAGTCCGTCGACGTAGAGGCCCGACATGGTGGTGTCGAAGCCGCGGATCTGCAGAGCGCCGAAGCGGGTGTCGGAGCCGCCATTGACGTCGCCGCTGACGCCGGCGGTATAGCGCAGTGCCTCGCCGATCGAGACCGCGCCCTGGTTCCTGACCTGGTCGGTGGTGACGACGGAGACCGACTGCGGCGTTTCGATCAGCGGCGTATCGGTCTTGGTCGCCGTGCCGCTTCTCGTCGCAACGAAACCGCGCACCGGACCGTTGGCACGTTCGCCCGTCGCGCCGTTCGATGAGGCCGACCGGGTCGGCGTGGCCGGCTGCGCGGGAGAGCGACGATCGGCACGGGAGGTGCGTGTCGCCGCCCTTCGCGACGAAGCAACCGCAGCAGGGCGGGTGCGCTGAGTTGGCGCGTCGACGGTGACGGCGGGAATTTGCGTCTGCGCCTTCACGGCGTTGCAGGGAACAAGGAGCGAGATTGTGCTGACAGCCCCGAGCAGCAGCATGCGAATCTGTCGACGATGCGTGCGCTCACGCGAAGAAATCTGGAAGTTGGTCACGTCGTTCGAGGCCCCGCGCACTGCCGGCTTTGCCGGTATCGTTTTTGATGTCCCGCCCTAACTCAGGCGGTTTGGGAGTGCGATAGGAACGCCGTTAGAATTTCTCCAGACGTGTGCGCAGCGCGTGCGACGAATGCGCTCACGCGCGCTGCGACGTCGCTGCTTTAGAATTGGAATATTTCCAGTCTGACGATCAGTGATGCCGCAGCCGGCGGTTGACCCGGCAGGCCAGATAATCACCGGCGCTCTGCACGAGCTGCACCAGCGCGATCAGCACCACGACGACGGCCAGCATCATCTCCGGCATGAAGCGCTGGTAGCCGTAGCGGATGCCGAGATCGCCGAGGCCGCCGCCGCCGACCGCACCGACCATCGCGGAATAGCCGAGCAGGCTGACCACGGCGAGCGTCAGTGCCAGCAGAAGTCCCGGCATCGCCTCCGGGATCAGCACCTTGAGCACGATCTGGAGCGGCGAGGCCCCGAACGAGGACGCCGTCTCGATCAGGCCGCCATCGACCTCGCGAATGGCAGCTTCGACCAGGCGCGCGATGAACGGCGCCGACGCGATCGTCAGCGGCACGATTGCGGCGGTCGAACCGATCGAGGTGCCGGCGACGAAGCGCGTGAACGGGATGATGGCGACGACCAGGATGATGAAGGGCGTCGAGCGCGTCGCATTGACGATGGCGCCGAGCACGCGATTGACGATGGGAGCGGCAAACAGCTCCCCTTTCCGGCTTGTCGCGAGGAAGACGCCGAGCGGCAGGCCGAAGGCGGTGCCGAGTAGCGCCGCGATGCCGACCATGTACAGGCTCTCGGCCGTGGCCTGGATGATCAGATTGATGAGCTCAGGCGACATGGCCGAGATGCTCCGCCGGGAATTGATGCTGAGAGAGCCAGGCGAGAACCCGCGCCTGTACGTCGCCGCGGCCGGGGATGCCGATCACGAGTGAGCCGACATGCTGGCCGCCGATCTCGTCGATGCGCGCCGACAGCAGCGCGACGTCGAGACCGAGCTCGCGGGCGAGCCGCGCCACCACGGTGTCCCCGGCCCTTGCCCCGCGCACCTGGATGCGGATCACGGCCTGCCCGCCAACGGGCGGCTCCGCCATGATGCGGCTCGCCAGCGAGACCGGCAGGCTGTCGCCGATGACTTCCGCGAGGAAGGACTGCGTGATCGGATGTTTTGGGTGGGTGAAGATGTCGGCGACATGGCCGCTCTCGACCACGCGGCCGGCATCGAGCACGACCACTTCCCTGGCGAGCTGGCGCACCACCGACATCTCGTGGGTGATCAGTACGATCGTCACCCCGAGTTCGCGGTTGATGTTGGCGAGCAGATCGAGGATCGCGCGCGTCGTCTGCGGATCGAGCGCTGACGTCGCCTCGTCCGACAGCAGCACGCTCGGCCGCGTCGCCAGCGCGCGGGCAATGCCGACGCGCTGCTTCTGGCCGCCGGAGAGTTCGGACGGATAGCGGTCATGCTTGTCGGCGATGCCGACCAGCGCGAGCAGCTCGCTGACGCGGGCCTTGATGTCGGCCTTGGCCCAGCCGGCGATCTCGAGCGGCAGCGCGATGTTGTCGGCGGCGGTGCGCGAGGACAGCAGGTTGAAATGCTGGAAGATCATGCCGATCGAACGCTGCGCCAATCGCAGCTCGCGCCCCGCCAGCGCCGAGATATCGTTGCCGTCGACGATGACGCGCCCCGTGGTCGGCTTCTCCAGCCCGTTGATGAGCCGAACCAGGCTCGACTTGCCGGCGCCGGAGCGGCCGATCACGCCGGTGATGGAACCGCGGGGAATGGCGAAATCGATATTCTCAAGCGCGTTGACGCCGGGCTTGCCGCGATAGGCCGGATAGGTCTTCGAGATGCCTTCGAAGCGGACCATGGCGTCCGGCTCGGCTGCGGCAGGTGACATCGCTTGTGGCGGCGCAATCGGCTGTCCGACGGCAAGCGATGGGTGAGCGTTCATGGAGACGGCCTTCACGCACAATAGTTCTCTCGGCTGCCCGACAAGGCAAATGAGAGCCGGGTCGCATCAGCGACTGGAGATTGACCTGCGGCAAGCGCCTCTGGGGCGCAACGCGCTGCAGCGAGCACGCACCATCGTCTTTTCCAGTCATTCTTGCAATTTCAGATATTTGCGACGAGATGGGCGAAGATTCCCCAATCTCTCTCCGGAGAAGAATATTCCTCCGCCGGGGATCATCGTGTCTGAAGCCAGGGCAGCACGATCAGCAGAAGACCCGCAAAATAGAGCAGTCCGAAGATCAGGCCGAAACCCCAGAACTGGCCCTTTCCGATATAGCCGCTGCCGAAATACATCGGCGCCGGTCCGGTCGCGTAAGGTGAGATCACGCCCATCAGGCCGAGCGAGTACATGCAGAGCATGGCAAGCGTCGCGACCGGCAGATCGGGGATGCCCGATCCGACCGCGAGCACGACGGGCAGCACGGCGGCGGCGTGCGAGGTGATGCTCGAGAAGAAATAGTGGATCCAGAAGAACAGGGCGACCAGCAGCAGCATCGCGGTCGACGGCGACAACCCGGCGAGCGGCTTCGCGTATTCGGTCGCAAACCATTTGATGAAGCCGATCTCGTTGAGGCCGGAGGCCAGCGTCAGCAGCGAGGTGAAATAGAAGAACACCTCCCAGGCGCTCTTCTCGCTGACGATGTCGGCGAATTCGATCACGCCGGTGACCAGCATCAGCGAGATCACGATGAACACGACAGTGGTGGCGTTGACGAAGTTCGAGCCGAGCACGGGAACGTGGATGTCCGGGCTGGAGCCCGCGATCCACAGGAACATCGCGAGCACGATCAGGCCGAGCATGATCCACTCGTTGCGCGACATCGGGCCCATCTCGACGAGTTCCTTCGCCGCCCATTCGGAGATCTCGGGGCTGCGCTTCACCTCGGGCCGGCACACCAGATAGCTGAGCAGCGGCACGAGCACCATCAGGAGGATGCCGAGCGGCGCGAAGCCGAGAAACCACTGGCCCCAGCTGACCTCGACGCCGACGGTCTTCTTGGCGATCGCCAGTGCCGCCGCGTTGGGCGCGAGCGCCGTGAAGAACAGCGAACTGGTGACGGCGGTGGATGCGAACGCGGTCCACATCACGTAGGTGCCGATCTTGCCTGCGGTCGGCCCCGGCTCGGAGCCGTAGATGCGCGGGATGTTGCTGATGATGGGGTAGACGATGCCGCCGCTGCGTGCGGTGTTGGACGGCGTCGCCGGCGCGAGCAGGAAGTCCGACATCGCCACCGCATAACCGAGGCCGAGCGTGTTGCTGCCGAGCCGCTGCACCAGCACCAATGCAATGCGCCGGCCAAGCTGGCTCTTGCGATAGCCGATCGAGAACACGAAGGCGCCGACGATCAACCAGACCGTGCTCTCGGCAAAGCCTCCCAGCATCCAGCGCAGCGATTTTCCAGGATCGGAATCGATATAGCCGGCGACGCCGGCGACCGTGAGGCCGATGAAGCCGACCGCGCCGACCGGCATCGATTCCAGGATGAGCCCGGTGATGACGGCCGCGAACACGGCGAAATAGTGCCACTGGTTGACGTTGAGCCCTGCAGGCACCGGCCACAGATAGATCACCAGCCACACCGCGAGTGGCGCAACCAGTTTCCAGCGAAAGCCTTTCGCCCCCGGCGCCTGCGAACTCGCGGCCATGGGCCATCCCCTCGATTGTCGTCGCCTGCGCGGCTCGTGGGCCGAGCCTGCTCTTGTCCCTGCGCCGCCTATACGGACTGTCCGTGGTGCGATCAATGGCTTGGCATCATCTACCGCCCCTTGAAGCGTGGCTTGCGGCGCCCCAGGAACGCGTCGACGCCCTCCTTGTGATCCTCGCTGAAGCTGGCCAGCGCGAACTGGTCGACGTCCATGTGGCTGGCGAGGTCGTCGAGCGCATGCGCGAGCCGGTTGACGGTGAGCTTCGTCATCGCGACCGAGAGCGGCGGCTGGGCTGCGACCTTGCGGGCGAGATCCATGGCGGCCTCGAAGGCATGGCCGGGATCGACCACCTCCTCCACCAGGCGCCACTCATGGGCCTCGTCCGCCGAGATGCGGTGGTCGGCCAGGATGACCGCCTGCTTGGTGCGGGCCGGTCCCATCAGATGCAGCATGCGCGGGATGCTCTGCCAGCTCATGTTCATGCCGAGCCCGATTTCGGGCACGCGCAGATGCGCATCGCGGCCCATGATGCGGAAGTCGAGCGCGACGGCCAGCGCGACGCCGCCCCCCACGCAAAACCCCTCAATCGCCGCGATCGTGATCTGCTCCATCTCCTGCCAGGCATGCGTCAGGCGCGGCCCGAGCTTGAGATGGCGCCGCAGCGTACCGAGGTCCATGTCCTTGCGCGAGCGCCCTTCGGCGTCCTTGAGATCGAAGCCGGCGCTGAACGCGCCCGAGCTGCCGGTCAATACGACGACCGACGTCGCGGAATCGTCCTCGAAGCTGCGCGCCGCCGCGGTCAGCTGCCGCAACGCCTCGGGCGACAGGGCATTGATGCCGTCGCCGCGATCGAATCGCACCACCGCAATCCGGCCCTCGGGCCCGAGGCCCTTTTCGATCTTCACGTAGTCCGTCACCAAAATCTCCCCTCCGCTTTGCCGCGATGCTAGCCTACATCCGGCCTCACGAATATGGGACCCGGTTGCGCCGCGGCGCATACTCGACAGGCCGAGGCTATTGCGCTTAATCTTCGCCACCATGAGCCATGATCACGACCACCATCACCACCACGATCACGACCATTCCGAGCTGTCGGAGACCGAGCTGCGCGTGCGCGCGCTCGAGACGATCCTGACCGAAAAAGGCTATGTCGAGCCGGCCGCGCTCGACGCCATCATCCAGGCCTATGAGACCAGGATCGGCCCGCATAACGGCGCCCGCGTCGTTGCCAAGGCCTGGACCGATCCGGCGTTCAAAAAGGCGCTGCTGGAGGATGGCTCCAAGGCGATCGGCACGCTCGGCCATGTCAGCCGCGTCGGCGACCATCTCGTCGTGGTCGAGAACACGCCGCAGCGTCACAACATGGTCGTGTGCACGCTGTGCTCCTGCTACCCCTGGGAAATGCTGGGGCTGCCGCCGGTCTGGTACAAGGCGGCGCCCTACCGCTCGCGCGCGGTGAAGGACCCGCGCGGCGTGCTCGCCGATTTCGACGTCAGCCTGCCGAAGGACATGGAGATCCGGGTGTGGGATTCCACCGCCGAGACGCGCTTCCTGGTGCTGCCGATGCGCCCCGCCGGCACCGAGGGCTGGAGCGAGGAGCAGCTTGCCGAGCTTGTCACCCGCGACTCCATGATCGGCACCGGCTTTCCCAAGGAGCCGGGAGCTCCGTCATGAACGGCGTGCACGACATGGGCGGCATGGACGGGTTCGGCAAGGTCGAGCCGGAGCCGAACGAGCCGATGTTTCACGCCCATTGGGAAGAGCGTGTGCTGGCGATGGTGCGCGCGATGGGCGCGGCCGGCGCCTTCAACATCGACACCTCGCGCTTCTATCGCGAGACGCTGCCGCCGGAGGTCTATCTCTCGAGCTCCTATTACAAGAAATGGTTTCTCGGTCTCGAGGAGATGCTGATCGAGAAGGGCTACCTGTCGAGGGAGGAAGTCGCTGCCGGCCATGCGATGCAGCCGGCCATGGCGCTCAAGCACGGCAAATTCGATCTCGGCCAGGTCGAGCGCGTGATGGTGCGCGGCAAGTTCGCCCGCCCCGCCCCGGCACCCGCCAGGTTCAACATCGGCGATCGCGTGCGCGCCAGGAACATCCATCCGGCCACGCACACGCGGCTACCGCGCTATGTCCGTGGCCATGTCGGCGTGGTCGAGTTGAACCATGGCTGCCACGTGTTTCCTGATACGGCAGCGATGGAGCGCGGCGAACATCCGCAATGGCTCTACACGGTCGTGTTCGAGGGCCGCGATCTCTGGGGCGAGGACGGTGATCCCACCCTGAAGGTCTCGATCGATGCCTTCGAGCCCTATCTGGATCCGGCGTGATGAGCAGTGCGGCAGCGGCGGTCGCGACGGCGGCCATTCCGAGCATTCCCCGCGATGACGACGGCCCGGTGTTCCGCGCGCCCTGGGAAGCGCACGCGTTTGCGATGGCTTTGACGCTGCACGAACGTGGCGTGTTCACCTGGCCGGAATGGGCCGCCAGTCTCGCGGACGAGATCAAGCGTGCACAGGCGGCTGGCGATCCCGATACCGGCGAGACCTACTACCTGCACTGGCTCGCCACGCTGGAAGGACTGGTTGCACGCAAGGGTGTTGCGTCGATGGAAACGCTGCATCGCTATCGCGATGCCTGGGACCATGCGGCGGACAGGACGCCGCACGGCAAGCCGATCGAGCTCAGGCCGGAGGATTTTGGCTAGCTCTTCGCGATTGTCCACCTCGCAGCCAGCCACTCCGCCGTCATCCTGAGGTGCGAGGCTTGCGATGCATCGCATCGCAAGCTGAAGCCTCGAAGGATGGGCGTCGGGCGCGCCTGCGGCCCATCCTTCGAGGCGCGCACGAGCGCGCACCTCAGGATGACGACGGTGGGCGTCGCCATGCGGCGGACAGGACGCCGCATGGCAAGCCGATCGAGCTGCGGCCAGAGGATTTTGGCTAGCTCTTCGCGATTGTCCACCTCGCAGCCAGCCACTCCGCCGTCATCCTGAGGTGCGAAGCTTGCGATGCATCGCATCGCAAGCTGAAGCCTCGAAGGATGGGGTTCGGGCACGCCTGCGGCCCATCCTTCGAGGCGCGCAAGAGCGCGCACCTCAGGATGACGACGGTGGGCGTAGCCATGCGGCGGACAGCACGCCGCATGGCAAGCCCGATTGAGCTCAGACCGGAGGGTTTTGGCTAGCTCTTCGCGATTGTCCACCTCGCAGCCAGCCACTCCGCCGTCATCCTGAGGTGCGAGGCTTGCGATGCACCGCATCGCAAGGTGAAGCCTCGAAGGATGGGCTTCGGGCGCACCTGCGGCCCATCCTTCGAGGCGCGCAACAGCGCGCACCTCAGGATGACGGCGGTGGGCGTCGCCATGCGGCGGACAGGACGCCGCATGGCAAGCCGATCGAGCTGCGGCCAGAGGATTTTGGCTAGCTCTTCGCGATTGTCCACCACGCAGCCAGCCACTCCGCCGTCATCCTGAGGTGCGAAGCTTACGATGCGCCGCATCGCAAGGTGAAGCCTCGAAGGATGGACTTCGGGCGCGCCTGCGGCCCATCCTTCGAGGCGCGCAAGAGCGCGCACCTCAGGATGACGACGGTGGGCGTAGCCATGCGGCGGACAGGACGCCGCACGGCAAGCCGATCGAGCTCAGGCCGGAGGATTTTGGCTAGCTCTTCGCGATTGTCCACCTCGCAGCCAGCCACTCCGCCGTCATCCTGAGGTGCGAAGCTTGCGATGCGCCGCATCGCAAGGTGAAGCCTCGAAGGATGGACTTCGGGCGCGCCTGCGGCCCATCCTTCGAGGCGCGCAAGAGCGCGCACCTCAGGATGACGACGGTGGGCTTAGCCATGCGGCGGACAGGACGCCGCAAGGCAAGCCGATCGAGCTCAGGCCGGAGGATTTTGGGTAGCTCTTCGCGATTGTCCAGCTCGCAGCCAGCCACTCCGCCGTCATCCTGAGGTGCGAGGCTTGCGATGCGCCGCATCGCAAGGTGAAGCCTCGAAGGATGGACTTCGGGGCGCGCCTGCGGCCCATCCTTCGAGGCGCGCAAGAGCGCGCACCTCAGGATGACGACGGTGGGCGTAGCGCTACCTTCCCGCCACGAACTCCCGCCACCCCTTCGCCCGCAGGCTGCATGCCGGGCACTCGCCGCAGCCGTAGCCCCACGCGTGCTGCGCGCCGCGTTCGCCGAGATAGCAGGTGTGGGAATGCTCGCGGATGAGGTCGACCAGTCCCTCGCCGCCGAGATCCTGCGCGAGCTGCCACGTCGCGGCCTTGTCGATCCACATCAAGGGCGTGTGCAGCTCGAACTTGCGGGCCATGCCGAGGGACAGCGCGGCCTGCATGGCGCGGATGGTTTCGTCGCGGCAATCGGGATAACCGGAGTAATCCGTCTCGCACATGCCGCCGACGATGTGGGTGATGCCGCGCCGGTAAGCCAGTGCCGCGGCGAACGTCAAAAACACCAGGTTGCGGCCGGGCACGAACGTATTCGGCAGGCCGTCGGCGCCCATCGCGATCGCGACATCACGGGTCAGCGCCGTCTCGGACACCGCCGCGAGCGTCGGGATCGACAGCGTGTGGCTCTCGCCGAGCTTTGCCGCCCAATCGGCGCGCAGGCCCTTGATGCCGTCGAACAGACGGTCGCGGCAGTCGAGCTCGACGGCATGGCGCTGGCCGTACTCGAACCCCAGCGTCTCCACGCGCGCGAAGCGGCTCAGCGCCCAGGCGAGGCAGGTGGTGGAATCCTGGCCGCCGGAGAACAGCACCAGGGTGGTTTGTGATGAAGATGCGTCGCTCATGGGCCGCGCTTTAGCATTGCCGAACGTATCAGCCAATCGGTGGAAATCGGCCTGTTCCGGCCCGCCGCGCTGGGAACGGCGGGCCGCTTTTGGCATAAGGTTTTGGAGCCAGGAGAGCGCCCCGCAATGACCCCTTCCCGCGACATTTCCCGCCTGATCGAGATCATGGCGGCGCTGCGCACGCCGGTGACCGGCTGCCCCTGGGACCTCGAGCAGGATTTTGCGACGATCGCGCCCTACACGATCGAGGAGGCCTATGAGGTGGTCGACGCGATCGACCGCGGCGATCTCGATGATCTCAAGGACGAGCTCGGTGACCTCCTGCTCCAGGTCGTGTTCCATGCCCAGATGGCGTCCGAGCAGAACGCTTTCGTGTTCGGCGATGTCGTCGAAGCCATCACGCGAAAAATGATCCGGCGCCATCCCCACGTCTTCGCCGACAAGGACGGCAATCTCGCCTCCTCCCACGTCAAGGAAGTCTGGGACCGCATCAAGGCCGAGGAAAAAGCCGAGCGCGCCGCGCGCCGGCCGCCGGAGGAAACGCCGCCGCACAAATCTTTGCTCGCGGGCGTAAAAGCCGGGCAACCCGCCCTCACCCGCGCGATGGAGCTGCAGCGCAAGGCCTCCACCGTCGGCTTCGATTGGAATGATCCGCACGCGGTGCTGGCCAAGATCCGCGAGGAGGCCGACGAGATCGAGGCCGCGCTCGACCGTGGCGACAAGCAGGAGATCGCGGAGGAGACTGGCGATCTGATGTTCGCGCTGGTCAACCTCGCCCGCCATGTCGATGCCGATCCCGAGGCAGCGCTGCGTGCGACCAATGCAAAATTCGAAAAACGCTTCGCCTATATCGAACGCGCGCTGGAGGCACAGGGCCGGACGCTGGAGCAGGCGTCGCTCGCGGAGATGGACGCGCTGTGGAATGCGGCGAAGGGCGAGACGAAGCCGGTGTCAGGCCGCTAACTCCGCTGCCGTCCCCGCGAAGGCGGGGACCCATACCGCGTGATCTATCCGCAGCACGACGCGGCCAATACCGAGATCATCTACGCCGACAGGCGTGGCACCGCGTCGAACCTGTTCACCACGATATCCCGCTTGGTCTCGTCCACCCGCACGGTCATGTCGAAGCGGCCGTCATGCAGCTCCTTGGCCAGCACCTCGGCATTGCGATGCAACCAGCTGATGCCGGCGCCGTCGGCGGCGTCGATCGAGAGATCGAGCGTGGTGCGCTTTGCCGCGAGCCGCTCCTCGATCGCGGCGAGCAATGCATCGACGCCCTCACCTGACACGGCCGAGACCAGCATCGCGGGATGATCCTCCGGCCGGCGTGCTGCGATGTTCAGGAGCTCTTCGCGCTGCTCGGAACCATAGCGGTCGATCTTGTTCCAGACTTCGATGATGCGGCCTGAGTCATCAGGATTGATGCCGAGCTGGCGCAGCACGGCGTCGACGTCGCTCTGCTGGGCCTCGGCATCTTCATGGGATATGTCGCGCACATGCAGGATGACGTCGGCTTCCAGCACCTCCTCCAGCGTGGCCCGGAAGGCGGCGACGAGCTGGGTCGGCAAATTGGAGATGAAGCCAACGGTGTCCGACAGCATCGCCTTGCCGCCGTGCGGCAGGTTGAGGGCGCGCAAGGTCGGATCGAGTGTCGCGAAAAGCATATCCGCCGCCTGCACGTCGGCACGCGTCAGGCGGTTGAACAGCGTCGACTTGCCGGCATTGGTGTAGCCGACCAGCGCGACGACGCGATACGGCACGCGCTGGCGGCCGGCACGATGCAATCGCCGCGTCGCCTGCACCTTCTTCAGCTCGCCTTCAAGCTTGGAAATGCGCTCCTGGATCAGGCGTCGGTCGGCTTCGATCTGGGTCTCGCCGGGACCGCCCATGAAGCCGAAGCCGCCGCGCTGGCGCTCCAGATGGGTCCATGAGCGCACCAGCCGCGAGCGCTGGTAGTTGAGATGCGCCAGCTCGACCTGGAGCGAGCCCTCCTTGGTCTTGGCGCGGCGGCCGAAGATTTCCAGGATCAACCCGGTGCGGTCGAGCACCTTGGCCTGCAATTCCTTCTCGAGGTTGCGCTGCTGGATCGGCGCCAGCGCGCAATCCATCACCACGAGCTCGACGTCGAGGCTCTTCGCCAGCGCGGCGATCTCTTCGACCTTGCCCTTGCCGATATAGGTCGCGGGGCGGATCTGGCTGATCGGCGCGATGATCGCATCGGCAATGACGAGATCGATCGCGCGCGCAAGGCCGGCGGCTTCATCGAGCCGGGCCTCGGCATTGCGCTGGATGTGACTCTCCGATTGCGCGTCGGCACCGCCTGCGCGCACCCGCAAATAGGGGCCGATGACAAGCACCCGCCCCGTTTGCTTACCCCCCGCCGACCGCGGACGGTCGGCATCCCCGTCGAAATTCCGGGGTTCCAATCAGATCACTCTCAAGCCGGCTGATCCTCGCCGCCTTCGAACAACTGGATCGGCGCACCCGGCATGATGGTCGAGATCGCATGCTTGTAGACGAGCTGCGAATGACCGTCGCGCCGAAGCAGCAAACAGAAATTGTCGAACCAGGTCACGATGCCCTGGAGCTTCACTCCGTTGACCAGAAAGATCGTCAGTGGCGTCTTGGTTTTGCGAACGTGGTTGAGGAAGGTGTCCTGTAGGTTTTGTGCGCGGTCTGCCGCCATTGTTTTTTTCTCGCTTTGAGTTTCTTTTTATTGCGCCGGTTGCGGCCCTCTTTGTGACGTTCGGGGCCTCTCCCGGTTGCCGTTCCTCATGAGATCCCCCTCGGAAGGAACAGCTGTGCGATTAGAGGACAGGTCGGGTTATTAGGCAAGCCGCTTCACGCGGCAGCCTACGCCCAATCGTCCGAAATACGCCGGAAGTCGGTGATTTTCCTCGGTATTCCCACCATGCCGCCGCAGCGCAGTCGAATCAGCCGACGCCGAGCGCCTTGAGCTTCCGATGCAGCGCCGACCGTTCCATGCCAACGAACTCGGCCGTGCGAGAAATATTTCCTGAAAAGCGGCTGATCTGTGCAATCAAATAGTCGCGTTCGAACACTTCGCGGGCCTCGCGCAGCGGCAGGCCCATGATGTGCTCGCCATTGTTGCTGGTCGGCATCGCCGGCACCATCGAACCGACGTCCTGCGGCAACATGTCGGCCGTGATGATGACCTCCGGTCCACCGGCGGCGAGAATCATGACCCGTTCGACGTTGTTGCGGAGCTGGCGCACATTGCCCGGCCAGACATGCGACTGCAGCACCGCCATCGCGTCCTGCCCTATCTGCCGCTTGGGCAGGCCGCTGCCAGCCGAGATCTGCTCCATGAAATAGTCGATCAATTCCGGAATGTCCTCGCGCCGCTCCGACAGCGCAGGCACGCGGATCGGCACCACCGAGAGCCGATGATAGAGGTCCTCGCGGAAATGGCCGGCCGCGATCTCCTCTTCGAGATTGCGCGCGGTCGAGGAGATGATGCGGACGTCGACCTGCATCTTGGCGGTGCCGCCGACGCGCTGGAACGACTGATCCACCAGCACGCGCAGGATCTTGTTCTGGGTCTCGCGCGGCATGTCCGCGATCTCGTCGATGAACAGCGTTCCGCCATGGGCTTCCTCGAGCGCGCCGGGCTTGCGCGCCTGCTCGCCGTTGGACTGCTCCACGCCGAACAGCTCGTGCTCCATGCGGTCGGGCGTGATCGCGGCTGCGTTGATGACGACGAAGGGACCGTCGGAGCGGCCCGAGGCCGTGTGCAGCGTGCGCGCCGTCAATTCCTTGCCGGCGCCGGCGGGACCGACGATCAGGATGCGGCTGTTGGCCTTGGCCGCGCGCTCGATGGTCTGGCGCAGCTGGTTCATGCTCGGCGAACGGCCGACGAGCTGGCTTGCGCTCGGCGCGAGCTGCTTCAGCTCCTTGACCTCGCGCTTGAGCCGCGAGTTCTCCAACGCTCTGGTCGCGACCAGGATCAGCCGGTCGGCCTTGAACGGCTTTTCGATGAAGTCGTAGGCGCCGCGCTTGATGGCGGCGACTGCGGTCTCGATGTTGCCGTGGCCGGAGATCATCACGACCGGCAGGTCGGCATTGTCCTTCTTGACCTGCTCCAGCAACTGCAAGCCGTCGAGCTTCGAGCCCTGTAGCCAGATGTCGAGGAACACCAGATGCGGCCTGCGGTTGCCGATTTCAGCCAGCGCGGAGTCGCTGTCGCGTGCGGTCCTCGTCACAAAACCCTCGTCCTCGAGGATGCCCGCAACGAGATCGCGAATATCGGCTTCGTCATCGACAATCAGAATTTCACTAGCCATGGGTCGCGCCTGTCTTGTCAGCTGCCTGTTGAGGCTTCGATTTTCGTTGAATCATTGGTCTTTTCAGCGGCCTCTTTGGTTTCGGCCGCCGGCTTATTTGTTTCCTGCGCCAAGTCCTTTGTTTTCTGCGTGAGGTCCTTGACAGGAGCGCCGGCCTGCGCGCCGGTTGCGTCCTTGACCGCGACCGCCGGGGCCGGTTCGGCTCCCTCGGACTTCGCGGGTTGGCCGGAGATCGCGAAGCGCATCCGCATCCAGGCGCCGCGCTGGCCCGCGCGGAAGTCGGAAGCATCCTTCAGCTCGATGCGTCCGCCATGGTCTTCCAGCACGCGACCGACGATGGCAAGGCCGAGACCGGTGCCCTTGGCGCGCGTCGTCACATAGGGCTCGAGAAGCCGCGAGCGCGCGACCTTGGGCAGGCCGATACCGTTGTCGATGACGTCGATCAGCACGTCCTCGCCCTGGCGCGACACCACGACGTCGATGCGGCCTTTGCCGAGCTCCTCCGCCGGGACCTGCTCGATCGCCTCGGTGGCGTTCTTGACGATGTTGGTGACCGCCTGCGAGATCAGCCGCCGGTCGAACTGGGCGCGGAGCGGATCGTCTTTGAACTCGGTCTCGATATCGATCTCGGGATGGGCGACCTTCATCAGGAACACCGCCTGTCGCACCGCGTCGGCGACGTCCTCGCCCTCCATCACCGGTTTCGGCATCCGTGCAAAGCGCGAGAACTCGTCGACCATACGGCGGATGTCGTCGACCTGGCGCACGATGGTGTCGGTGCACTGCTCGAAGATCTGCTTATCCTTGGCCTCGGTGATGTCCTTGCCGAACTTTCGGCGAATACGCTCGGCCGAAAGCTGGATCGGCGTCAGCGGGTTCTTGATCTCGTGGGCGATGCGGCGCGCCACGTCGCCCCAGGCGGAGGTGCGCTGCGCCGAAACCAGCTCGGTGATGTCGTCGAGCGTGATGATGTAGCTGTCGTGCGGTTGGTTCTTCTCGGCGCTGACGCGGACCGAGAGATTGCGCTCGGTGCCGTCGCGGGTGATCGTGATCTGGCCCTGCACCAGACGTTGGCTGCCTTCCCGCGCCGCCGTCATCGTCTCGTCGAGCTCTGGCAGCACGTCGGAGAGCGGATGACCGAGCGTCTCCGCCTCGGAGTGCCCGATCAGCTTCTCGGCCGAGCGGTTCAAAATGCCGACGCTGCCGGAGGCGTCGACGCCGATGATGCCGGCACTTGCGGAGGACAGCACCGCTTCGATGAAGCGGCGGCGGCTGTCGATCAGGTCGCTGGCGTTGACGAGCTCATCGCGCTGGCTGCGTAACTCCTGCGTCATCTTGTTGAAGGTCTCACCGAGCTGGGCGAGATCGCCTTCCGACTGGTGCACGGGCACCTGGACATGGAGGTCGCCGGTCGAGACCGTGTGGGCCGCGTTCATCAGCCGCCGGATCGGCGAGACCAGCGAATTGGCGAAGTTGAGGCCGATCAGCACAGAGGCCATCAGGATCGTCAGCGCGATCACGGCGAACATCAGGGCGAAGGCCACCTGGATGCCGAGCCGGCGCGACTCGATCTGGGCGTATTCGGCGACGCTGACCTCGGTCTGCTTGAGCTGATTGACGACGTTCGGATCGAGCGGACGGGCGACATAGAGGAAGGTGTCGCTGAAGGCGCGCAGCCGGATCACCGCGGCCACGAAGCTCGCATCGGGAAGGATGGCGATCTCGGGCTCGGATTCGTTGACGTTGCTGAGGAAGTCGGGCGCGGGCGGCGAATAGGCGAGCCGCATGCCGGTGTCGGCGGACTCCAGGATGTTGGTGTCCTTGTCGATGATCATCGCGCCCGGCAGGTTGCGGGAAGCGGCGCTGGCGCTCAGCATCTCCCGGAACGAGCGGCGATCCTGGTCGTAGAGCGGCCGGGCATGCGCGATGTCGTTGGCCATGCCGAGAATGTCGCCGCGGATCAGCTGCGCATGATCCTGCATATAGGCCCGCGCGATCGTCAGCGAATTCTGGATCACCTCCTTGGTCGGGCCGGAGAACAACCGGTCGAGGCCGCGTTCGATGGTGACGTTGGCGACCACGGCGACCAGCACCGCCGGCAGCACCGCCACGATCGAGAACAGGCTGACGATCTGGACATGGAGCCGCGCCGCCGCCCTGCCCCGCCGCCGCGCCAGGATCAGCTGCCAGAGCTCGCGGATGATGATTCCGACCAGCAGCAGGATCGTGGCCGCGTTGATCAGGTAGATCGAGCGGACCACCGCCGGCGTCGGCTCGATCGTGGTCAGGCCGGTCAGGACCAGGAAGGTCAGGAAGGCCGAGAGCAGCGCCAGCACCACGGCAAAGGGCGCCAGCCAGCGCCGCGCCGACCAACGCCGGGGCTCTTCCGCTGGTGCCGTGTCAAAGTGTGCGGCCGAGGTGTCTGCGCTGGTCATTCCGACAATGGCGATGCTGAAAACGGTCCGCGACGGGCGGGCACTGATGTATTCGTACCACATTGTTGCCGAATTGCGACAATTCCGCGGCGCCTTCGCCGCGACGGACCGGCGCATCCACAGGCGGATTATGGCCGGTCGCTTGGAGAGACCTCATCTGCGGGAACGGATTTCCGCTGCCGGGGCTTGACCCGCATGGACAGGTTCTTCCTCGCGATGATGGCTTCTGCCGTTCTGCTGCTGATCGTGGCTTCCGATCTGCTGGTCAATGGTCCGGTCATGCAGGACCCGACGGCGCAAGTCGCGCGCCTGGTGCCGTCGACCGAGCGCTTGGCCAGGTGATCGGTCGCGGTCTCAGGTGGCCGAATGTCTCAACCTTATGTGACCCCGGAACATTCCGGCCCCGCCCCGACTTTTGCTCACCGCGCCAGCCAAAACGGCCCGCGCGATCCGGACAGGCTCAGCTCCACTCTGGTAGGGGGAGCTGAGCCACCGTCCGCGCAATCGGGTTAGCGTTCGTCGCGGAAGACTAGCCTCCGCTGCGATAAACCTGGATATCGAGATCCCGGATCTTCTTGCGCAGCGTGTTGCGGTTGAGGCCGAGCAGGTCGGCGGCGCGGATCTGGTTGCCGCGGGTGGCGGCGAGCGCAGCCGTAAGCAGCGGCACCTCGATCTCCTTGAGGATGCGGTGATAGAGGCCCGGCGGCGGCACGCCGTTCGGGAAACCCTGGAAGTGCGATGAGAGATAGGCCTCTACCGCGCCGCCGAGATTGTCGACGCCCTGCTGGACCGCCGCACCCGGGCTTACCGAGGGCGGTGCGAGCTCGCCGTCGATGACCGAGGCCGTGATCACATCCTGCGGATAGAGCGCGGCGAGGCGCCGGGCGAGATTTTCCAGTTCGCGCACGTTGCCGGGCCAGCGATGCTGCTTCAGCCGCTCCAGCGCCAGCACGTCGAGCTTCTTGGGCGGCAGCCCGTCCTTCTCGGCCAGCGCGAAGAAGTGACGGATCAGATCCGGCAAATCCTCGATGCGCTCGCGCAGCGGCGGCAGCCGCAGCGGCACGACGTTGAGGCGGAAGAAAAGGTCTTCCCGGAACAGGCCCTGCTGGATCAGGACGCGCAGATCCTTGTTGGACGCCGCGACGATGCGCACGTCGGTCTTGATCGGGGTGCGGCCGCCGACGGTGGTGTATTCGCCCTGCTGCAGCACGCGCAAGAGGCGGGTCTGCGCCTCCATCGGCATGTCGCCGATCTCGTCGAGGAACAGCGTGCCGCCCTCGGCCTGCTCGAACCGGCCGGAGGCGCGGGTGTTGGCCCCGGTAAAGGCGCCGCGTTCATGGCCGAACAGCTCGGATTCGATGAGGTCGCGCGGGATCGCCGCCATGTTGACCGCGACGAACGGGCCGTTGCGACGCTTGCCGTAATCGTGCAGCGCGCGCGCCACCAGCTCCTTGCCGGTGCCGGATTCGCCGGTGATCATCACGGTGAGATCGGTCTGCATCAGCCGCGCCAGCACGCGGTAGATTTCCTGCATCGCCGGCGAACGGCCGACCAGCGGGATCGCCTCCATCTCGGCGTCCTCGTCCGGCGTCGAGACGCGCTCCTTCGGCTCGGCGAGCGCGCGGCCGACGATGGCGATCAGCTCCTTGAGGTCGAACGGCTTCGGCAGATATTCGTAAGCCCCGCGCTCGGAGGCGCGGATCGCCGTCATGAAGGTGTTTTGCGCGCTCATGACGATGACGGGCAGATTCGGCCGCATCTTCTTGATCCGCGGCAGGAGGTCGAAGGCGTTTTCATCCGGCATCACCACGTCGGTGATGACGAGATCGCCCTCCCCCTGGCTGACCCAGCGCCACAGCGTCGCGGCATTGCCGGTCAGCCTGACTTCATACCCGGCCCGGGAAAGTGCCTGGTTGAGAACCGTGCGGATGGCGGTGTCGTCATCAGCGACGAGAATGCTACCTGCGGGCATTGTTAATCCTCATTTTGCCCCCTGAGATGCAGCCGACGACTTCCCGGCAGAGCCGTCGCGACTGCTGTGATCGGCATGTTTCACCGATGTGGAATACATCGGCATCAGCACGCGAAAGGTGGTTTTGCGCGGCTGAGATTCGCATTCGATGATGCCCCCGTGATCGCCGATGATCTTGGCGACCAGCGCGAGACCGAGGCCGGAGCCGGTCTGCTTGGTGGTCACGAAGGGATCGAACAGGTTGGGCAGAAGATCGTCCGGCACGCCTGGTCCATTGTCCCTCACGCAGAATTCGAGCGGCAGGGATACCCGGGATTTTTGACCGGGGACTGACAGGCGCACGCCGGGGCGGAACGCGGTGGTGAGCTGGATCTCGCCGTCGGGAACGTCGATCAGCGCTTCGGCGGCGTTCTTCACCAGATTGAGGAACACCTGGATCAACTGGTCCTGGTTCGCCAGCACCGGCGGCAGCGAGGGATCGTAGTCCTCGATGAAGCGGATGTTGCGGGCAAAGCCGGACTGCGCCAGCCGTTTGACGTGGTCGAGCACCGAATGGATGTTGACGGGGCCGCGCAACACGGGGCGCTCGTCGCCGAACACCTCCATGCGGTCGACCAGCGTCACGATGCGGTCGGCCTCGTCGCAGATCAGGCGCGTCAGCATGCGGTCCTCGGACGAGGCCTGCTGCTCGAGAAGCTGCGCTGCGCCGCGGATGCCCGAGAGCGGATTCTTGATCTCGTGCGCCAGCATCGCAGCCAGCGCGATCACCGAGCGCGCCGCGCTGCGATGGGTGAGCTGGCGGTCCATCTTGTCGGCGATGGAGCGCTCCTGCAGCATCACCACGATATGGCCGGGCCGCTCGGTCAGCGGCGCGACGTGAAGATCGACCTGGCGGTCGCCCCCCATGCGCGGCGTGCCGAGATCGACCTTGTATTCGTTGACCGGCGCGTTCGACGAGCGCACCTGGTCGATCAGCGCCAGCAACGGACTGCCGAACGGCACCAGCTCTTTCAGCGACTGCCGCTTCAAAAACTGCGTCGAAATGTCGAAGAAGGCTTCTGTCGCGATGTTGGCGGCGACGATCTTGCCGTCCGGCCCGATCATGAGCACGGGATTGGGCAAGGCATCCAGGATCGCGTCGCTGTCGGACGGAACCGGCCGACGATGGTCAGCAGCTGAGCTCATGCAGCAGCGCTCCATGCGAAGTCGTCGAAAGCGTCTTGCAGTGACTGGTGGACGCGGCCCGGATCCTCCGACGTGAGGATTTTCTGGCGCCAGCCCTTCAACTTCTCGACCGGCGCGCCGCTCGCCTGCGCGGCGACATCGAGGGCCCAGCCGAGATGCTTGCGGGCATGCCGCAGACCAACGCGCAGGCCATAGAGCGCGCAGACGCCCTCATAGAGCGTGCGGACATAATGCAGCTGGGTTTCCAGCGAGGGCACGGCCTCCTCAGCCCCGCCCTTGAGGCGGCGGCCGATCTGGCCGGGCAGCCAGGGCTGGCCGTTCGCGCCGCGGCCGATCATCACCGCGTCGGCGCCGGAGGCCTCGAGCGCCGCGAGCGCCTTCTCGTAAGTCGTGATGTCGCCATTGACGACGAGCGGAATCGAGACCGCCTCGCGCACGGCACGGATGGCATCCCAATTGGCCTCGCCCTTGTAGAACTGGTTGCGGGTGCGGCCGTGGACCGTCACCAGCTTGACGCCGGCGGCTTCCGCGCGCCGTGCCAGCTCAGGGGCGTTGCGGGTCTGGTCGTCCCAGCCGAGCCGCATCTTCAGCGTCACCGGCACCTCGACCGCCGCGATGGTGGCATCGATCAGGCTGACGGCATGGTCGAGGTCGCGCATCAAGGCCGAGCCGGACTGGCCGCCGGTGACGTGGCGGGCCGGACAGCCCATGTTGATGTCGATGATATCGGCGCCCTCGGCCTCGGCGATCCGGGCGCCCTCGGCCATCCAATGGGGCTCGCAGCCGGCGAGCTGGACCACGTGGGGGCCGATGCCGGTGGCTTCGCAGCGCAACCGGGACATCCGGTGGCCATTGGCAAGTTCATCACTGGCGGTCATTTCGGAGACGACGAGACCGGCCCCAAGCTCGGCGGCCAGCCGGCGGACGGGCGAGTCCGTCACTCCCGACATCGGCGCCAGGAAGACCGGGGTGGCGACGTCAATATCGCCTATTTTCAGCGGCTTAGAGCCGAATACTGCCGAACCGGTCACAGGGGTCTCGTGGACTGGGCAGGGGCCTCATCGCGCCTGCCATGATCTATCTTGCGCACAATTCTTGTGCAGTCAAGCGTCATGCCTACAGTTTAGACAGTTCTGCAAATCTTTCAAGTGCAGTGCAGCAAAATGCTGGCTCCAACAATCCGGGGAAACCCCCTTTTTTTGCGGGCCTGCCGTGCTAGAGGCATGCGGCAATCACCCCACTCCCCGACTCTTTCCATCACCAACTGAGTATTCGAGTCCTATGGCGAAATCACAGCGCACCGCAGTCGTCCTCGTCGCAGCCGGGCGTGGACTGCGTGCAGGCGCCGGTGGTCCGAAGCAATATCGCGAGATCGGCGGCGTGCCCGTGATCTACCGCGCCATGGAGGCCTTCAGCCGCCACGCCGACGTTTTTGCGGTGCAGCCGGTGGTGAACCCCGATGACAGCGCCATGTTCACGGCCGCCGTCGCCGGGCTCGAGCATGAGCCGCCGACCCATGGCGGTGCGACCCGGCAGGCCTCGGTGCTGGCAGGCCTGGAAGCGCTGGTGAAGCACAAGCCCGACATCGTGCTGATCCACGACGCCGCGCGCCCCTTCGTCTCGGAAGGATTGATCTCGCGCGCGATCGAAGCGGCGAGCCGCACCGGCGCCGCGATCCCCGCCATTCCCGTCACCGACACCGTCAAGCTCACCGGCGATGGCGGCAACGTCGAGGGCACGCCGGACCGCGCGCGCCTGCGCATCGCGCAGACGCCGCAATCCTTTCGTTTCGAAATCATTCTCGAAGCGCATCGTCGTGCCGCAAAGGACGGCCGCAGCGATTTCACCGACGATGCCGCGATTGCCGAATGGGCGGGATTGACGGTTGCAACCTTTGAAGGCGATGTTGCCAATATGAAGCTTACCACCCCCGAGGATTTCGTGCGCGAGGAAGCGCGCCTGGCCGCCCAGCTCGGCGACATCAGGACCGGCACCGGTTACGACGTCCACGCCTTCGGCGACGGCGACCACCTCATGCTCTGCGGCGTGCGCGTGCCGCACACAAGGGGTTTTCTTGCCCATTCCGACGGCGATGTCGGCCTCCATGCGCTGGTCGACGCCATCCTCGGCGCGCTCGCCGACGGCGACATCGGCTCGCACTTTCCGCCGAGCGATGCGAAGTGGAAGGGCGCCTCCTCCGACCAATTCCTGAAATACGCCATCGAGCGCGTCGCGGCGCGCGGCGGCCGCATCGCCAATCTCGAGGTCACCATGATCTGCGAGCGACCGAAGATCGGCCCGTTGCGCGATGCCATGCGCGCGCGCATCGCCGAAATCTCCGGCATCGACATCTCCCGCATCGCGGTGAAGGCGACGACCAGCGAACGGCTCGGCTTCACCGGACGCGAGGAAGGCATCGCGGCCACCGCGAGCGCCACCATCCGCCTTCCCTGGAGCGTGTAGGATCATGGGCAGCAGCGACGCACGCGCCCTCTCCCGCTCGCTGCTCGATCTGTGCCGGATGCGCAAGCTGACGATCGCCACGGCTGAATCCTGCACAGGCGGCCTCGTCGCGGGCGCGCTAACCGACATCCCCGGATCGTCCGACGTGATCGACCGTGGCTTCGTCACCTATTCCAATGACGCCAAGCGCGCGATGCTCGGCGTCGAAGCCGGCACGCTTGCCAATTTCGGCGCCGTCAGCAAGGAGACCGCGACCGCGATGGCGATCGGCGCGCTGGAGCGCGCCGGCACCGATCTCGCGGTCGCCATCACCGGCATTGCCGGCCCCGGCGGGGCGACACCCGGCAAGCCGGTCGGTCTCGTGCATTTCGCCGCCGCGGCGCGCGACGGCCGCATCATCCACCGCGAGCACCGGTTCGGTGCGATCGGCCGCAGCGCCGTACGCGCCCGCTCGGTGGTCGAGGCGCTGCGCATGCTGATGGATCTCGCCCGCGGCCCGCAGGCTCAAGCCAAGCCGAAACGCGCCGCCGCAGTCACCCGCCTGCGGCCACGCGTCACCCGCTCGCCGCGCCGGCATGTCGCCAAGCGACGGACCCCGCGCTCGCCGCGCGGCTGAACGCCTCAGGCTGCCGCCAATAGCGCGCTCGCGTGGTCGAGCACACACTGCCTGACCGCCCCGGCCTCCGAGGGTTTAGCCTTCGCGCTGACGGTCAATTCCAGGATCGGCGCCGCGGGATTGCCGACATCGAGGACCTTTGTGACGGAGACGGTCGGCTGCGCCTGACCGTCGATGCGGGAATCGTTGCGTAGCTCCTTGAGGATCCGATCGGCGAGCGCGTTGGCCGCGCCGGCGGGGACTGGAAACGCCACCTTGACCTCGCCAGTGCCGGGATAGACGCTGTGATTGACGATCGCAGCGCCCCACACCTGTCCGTTCGGCAACAGTATCTGCGTGTTGTCGGCCGCGACCAGCTCGGTCATGAACAGCGACAGCGACTTCACCTTGCCGGCCTTGCCGGCGACCTCGACGTCGTCACCGATGCGAAAGGGCCGGAACAGCAGCAGCATCACGCCTGCGGCGAGATTGGAGAGCGTGCCTTGTAGCGCCAGACCGATGGCGAGCGATGTCGCGCCCAGCACGGCGACCAGGCTCGCGGTCTGGATGCCGAACAGCTGAAGCACGGCGATGCCGACCACCGCCAGCACGCCATAACGGACGAGGCTGCCGACGAACAGCGTGACGAGCGGATCGACGCGATGCGTGACGCTCAACAGGCGCGTAACGAAGCGCTGCATGGCGCCGGAGAGATACCAGCCGACGGCGAGCAGCAGGATCGCGTAGATCGCATTCAGTCCGTAGAGAACGAGCGAGGCCTTCAGTGTGTCGAAATTGATGGTCATGGCGGCTCCAAACGGCGATCCGTTGCAAACTCGCTGCGACGCGAATTGATCCCGGTGGGAACACGGTCCGTAAGGCGGATGAGCCGAGCGGAAACCGCCGCATCGCTCGTCGTGGCAAACAGTGGCGGATTACGCCTTCGGCTAATCCGCCCATACTGTCGCGGGGCTGCACGGTTATGCCCAAATTTCCAAAAAGCACGCAAGTTTGTCGAATTCGATCGAAATCGCAACGCAGACGGCGCGACCAAGTGTCTTCGCTCGTGTCCAATCTTGCGCGAGAATATATTGGCGCAATAATGCCGCTCTACGTTGTGATCCGGAATCAACCGGACCAGCCCAGTGGAGGGCGACGAAATTGTTCGCTCGCGCCGCGACGTCAGTCGCCGTGATCATCACCTTGGCCGCCTTTGATGGTGCGGCCGCACAAACGGCGAGCCAGCCGCCTGATACGATGGCGGCACGGGTCGAGGCCTGCACGCCCTGTCACGGCAACAAGGGCGAAGGCACCAGCGACGTCTATTTCCCGCGGCTTGCCGGCAAGCCTGCCGGCTATCTCTACAACCAGCTGCTCGCCTTCCGCAGCGGCCGCCGCAAATACCCGCCGATGAACTACCTGCTGGAGTTTCTGCCTGATCCCTATCTCGAGGCGATGGCAGAGTATTTTGCCGGCGAACATCCGCCGCTGCCGCAGCCGGCGCCGACCGAGGTCAGCAAGGACGTGCTGGCGCAAGGCGAGCTGCTCGCCACCAGCGGCGATGCCGGCCGCAACATTCCGGCCTGCGTCAGCTGCCACGGTCCGGGACTCACGGGCATGCAACCCGGCATCCCCGGCCTGCTGGGCCTGCGCGCCAATTACATCAGCGCCCAGCTCGGCGCGTGGCGTTACGGCACGCGCACGGCGAAGTCGCCCGACTGCATGCAGCAAGTCGCCGGCCATTTGACCGAGGCCGACGTCACCGCTGTCGCGGCCTGGCTCGCGACACGGCCGGCGCCCGCGAACCCGGCCCCCGTACCGAAGGGCACCTACGCGCTGCCGTTCGGCTGCGGCAGCCAGCCCAATTGACGAGGCGGATGATGGGCTTGAAACTGTCGATCGGTCTCCTCGTTCTCGCCGCGTTCACGACGGCCGCGCAGGCGCAGGACAAGACCCCGAACAATGCCAACGACGTCATCGCGCGCGGCGAATATCTGGCGCGAGCCGGCGACTGCACGGCATGCCACACCGCGCCGGAGGGCCGCCTGTTCGCCGGCGGCCGCGCCATGCCGACGCCGTTCGGCACGCTCTACACCTCCAACATCACGCCTGATACGGAGACAGGTATCGGCAAATGGAGCGCCGACGATTTCTACAAGACCATGCACAGCGGCCGTTTCCCGGATGGCGGGCTGATCTATCCGGCGATGCCGTTCGCGTCCTACACCAAGGTCACACGCGCCGACAGCGACGCGATCTACGCCTATCTGCGTGCGATCCCTCCGGTGAGCCAGAAGAACAAGCCCCACGAGCTGCGCTTTCCCTACGACAACCGGCAGCTGATCCTGGGATGGCGCACGCTGTTCTTCAGCGAAGGCGAGTTCAAGCCCGATCCGAAGAAGTCGGCGGAATGGAATCGCGGCGCTTATCTGGTCGAGGGCCTCGGCCATTGCGGCATGTGCCATTCGCCGATCAACGCGCTCGGCGGCACCTCGCAGTCGGATGCCTTCAAGGGCGGCCTGATCCCGATGCAGAACTGGTACGCGCCCTCGCTCACGTCGAACCGCGAGGCCGGGCTCGGCGACTGGAGCATCAAGGACATCACCGACCTGCTGCAGACCGGCGTTTCCATGCGCGGCGTGGTCTACGGCCCGATGGCCGAGGTCGTGCACAACAGCCTGCAATATCTCAACGACGAGGACACGCGCGCAATGGCAGTGTACCTCAAGGGCATCGCCGAGGGGTCGTCGCCGCCGCCGGCAGCTACGGCGCTGCCGACCACCGAGAGTAGCCTGCTGATCAGCCTCGGCAAGACCGTTTACGACAAGCAATGCGCGAGCTGCCACGGCACGCAGGGCGAAGGCAAGCCGCCGCACTGGCCGCCGCTCGCCAACAACCAGTCAATCGAGATGCAGTCGGCGGTCAACCCGATCCGCATGGTGCTCAATGGCGGCTATCCGCCGGGCACCAAGGGCAATCCGATGCCCTACGGCATGCCGCCGTTCGCGGGGCTCCTCTCCGACAACGAGATCGCCGCCGTCGTCTCCTATATCCGCACCGCCTGGGGCAATCGCGGCACGCCGGTCTCTGCGCGCGAGGCCAACGAGCTGCGCTCCGCACCGCTGAACTGAGAGGCCGCATGTTCAACTCCGATCCGCCGACCAGCCCGGCCACAGCCGACCAGGCCGTCGAGGAGGTCGTCGCCCAGGGCCCGTCCGGCGCGATCGTGCTCGCCGGCGTCGCCACCGCCTGCGTGGTCGCGATGTGGTTCGCCTTCTATCTGTTCGTGTTCCTGCCGCGCGGATCGCTGCAATGAGCGCAGAGGAAACGCATCACGCCAGCGCCGAGGTCGCTGCCCGTGTCGAGCGGCGCTGGGCCACCATCGCCGTGGCCATCGTCGTGATGATGGCGGGGCTTGCGGCCTTCGCCGGCATTCATCGCGCGACCATGCCGCAGCCGCGCGTCGAGACCATCGACCCGTCGCGCATTCATCTCTCGGGCGAATTCGTCGAGAGCAATCTCGGCAGCGTGCTCGAGGCCAATGGCACCGTGACCGTGCGCGCGATCGGCCAGCAATATTCCTTCACGCCGGCCTGCATCTTGGTTCCCGCCGACACGCCGATCACGCTGCGGGCCACCAGCGCCGACGTCGTGCATGGCATCCTGATCCAGGCCACCAACGTCAACACCATGCTGGTGCCGGGCTATATCTCCGAGCAGCTGATGCGCTTCACCAGGACCGGCGACTATCTGATGCCCTGCCAGGAGTTTTGCAGCTTCGGCCATGAGGGCATGTGGGGCAAGGTCAAGGTGATCGACAAGGCCGAATTCGCCGATCGGGCGAAGGGTGGCGGGAGGCTGAGCTGTGTTGGTCAATAGGAAGCTCATCCTCGCCCATTTCTGGCTGGCCTTCGCCGTATTCGGCATCGCGCTCACGCTCGGCGCCTGGCAGATGTTCATCCGCAGCCCGATCGGCACCTGGCTGTCCAATCCCGAGCTCTATTACCGCTCGCTGACCGCGCATGGCACGGTGATGGGCTACGTCTTCCCGACGCTGGTGGCGATGGGCTTCGGCTACGCCATCAGTGAAGCCGCACTGCAGCAGCGGCTGGTCGGGGTGCGTTGGGCCTGGACCGGTTTCTGGCTGATCGTCGCCGGCAGCATCATGGCGGTGATCCCGATCGCGCTCGGCCGCGCCTCGGTGCTCTACACGTTCTACCCGCCGCTGATCGGCAACGTCTTCTATTACCTCGGCGTCGTCCTGGTCGTGGTCGGCTCGTGGATCTGGGTCGCGCTGATGTCGGTCAACCTGCGCGTCTGGCGCAAGGCCAATCCCGGCGCCCCGGTGCCGCTCGCCATGTTCGCCAATGTCGCGGGCTCGTATTTGTGGGCCTGGACCGCGGTCGGCGCCGCGCTCGAACTGCTGCTGCAGATCATTCCCGTCGCGGCCGGCGTGAAAAACACCATCGATGCCGGCCTCGCCCGGGTCTTCTTCTCCTGGACACTGCACGCCATCGTCTATTTCTGGCTGATGCCCGCCTACATCGCCTATTACACCATCGTGCCGCGCGCGATCGGCGGCCGGGTCTATTCCGACGGCATGGCGCGGATCTCCTTCATCCTGTTCCTGGTGGTAGCGATGCCGATCGGCATGCACCACACCTTTGCCGACCCGCAGGTCGGCGCCGGCTTCAAGTTCATCCATTCCGCCTTTACGGCGCTGGTGGCGCTGCCGACGCTGCTGACGGTGTTCACGATCTGCGCCTCGGTCGAGATCGCGGCGCGGCTGCGCGGCGGCCGCGGCATGTTCGGCTGGATCAGGGCCCTGCCCTGGGACAACCCGATGATGCTGGCGCTGGCGTTCTCCTTCGTCATGCTCGGCTTCGGCGGCGCCGGCGGCCTCATCAACATGAGCTATCAGCTCGATGCCTCCATCCACAACACGCAGTGGATCACCGGCCATTTCCACCTGATCTTCGGCGGCGCCATCGTGATCATGTATTTCGCGATCGCCTATGATCTGTGGCCGCATCTGACAGGACGCGAGCTGATCGACGTCCGCCTGATCCGCACCCAGCTCTGGCTGTGGTTCATCGGCATGATCGTCACCACCTTCCCGTGGCACTGGGTCGGCATTCTCGGGATGCCACGCCGCATGGCCTATTTCGACTTCGGCGATCCCGCGATCGCGCCGCAGGCCCTTTCCGTCACCCTCTCGGCGATCGGCGGCTTCATCCTGCTGGCGTCGGGCATCATGTTCATCGTCATCCTGGCGCGCGGCATGCGCGCGCCGCAGGTCGATGCCGGGCCCTATCGCTTCGCGCTGGCCGTGCACCAGCCAACGACCGTGCCGGTCGCGCTCAACACCCACGCGCTGTGGGTCGCGTTGATGATCGGTCTCACGCTGACCAATTACGGCTATCCGATCCTGAATCTGGCGCTGAGTTCGGGCACCTCGGTGCCTGCCGTCTATGTGGGAGCGCAGTGATGAGCACGCGCGACCTCTTCACCCTCCGTAACAGCCATTTCAGGATTGGCGTCGGCGTCACCGCCGCGATCCTGATCGTGACCGCGATGGCCGGCTTCATCGTACTACCATTCGCGCAGCCCTGGGTGCAGTTCGCCAATGTCTGGGACGCAATCTGCAGCGCCGCCGGCGTGACGCAGCGCGCGCCCGATGTCACGGCGCCCGAACAGGCAAAACGCCTGTCCGAGGTCGTGCTGACTTCGAACACGCTGGCGCGCCCGAGCCAGGAAGCGATCGGCCGCGGTGCAACGCTGGCGCAGCGCTGCGCGATTTGTCATGGCCCGACCGGCGTCAGCCGTGCGGACTCGCCGAATCTCGCCGGCCAGTATGCGGCCGTGATCTACAAGCAGCTGCACGATTTCCGCTCGGGCGCACGCACCAACGCCGTGATGTCACCGTTCGCGGTCAACCTCACCGACCAGGAGATCGCCGATCTCTCCAACTATTACGCCTATCTGCCGCGGCTGCCGGCCTATCATCCGACGCCGCAACTGCCGAAGCCCAACATCGTGATCTACGGCGCGCCGATGCGCGGCATCGCGCCCTGCGGCGCCTGCCATGGCAGCCTCGACAACAAGACCGGCAGCCCGTGGCTGGAAGGACAGTCGGAGGCCTACATGAAGGCGCAGCTCCACGCCTTCGCCTCCGGCGAGCGCCGCAACGACATCAGCCAGCAGATGCGCAACATCGCGCGCGCAATGACGCCGCAGGAGATCGAGGCGGCCGCGGCGTATTACGCCTCGCAGCCGCCGGATGTGGTGAAGGCGGTGGATTAGGAACGGTCTCGTGCCCCGGACGCAGCGCAGCGCCTCTTCGGCGGTGCGCTGCAGAGCCGGGGCCCATCTCTCCGCATGTTGCCGTGTTGCCTCTGGGTCCCGGCTCTGCGCAGCAACGCTCCGCGTCGCAGCGCGTCCGGGACACGAGAGTTGTGATAACCTACGACGACGCGAGCTTCCGGCCGTAGATCGCATCCGCCCGTTTCTCGAACGCGGTCGAGAACCGCGCGAAGGCGGCGTCGAACATCGAGCCCATCAGCAGCGCCAGCATGCGGCTCTTGAATTCGTAGGCGAGGTAGAAACCGACGTCGCAGACGCCGTTGCCCTGCTCCTGGCCTTTGGGCTCGAACGTCCAGCGATTCTCGAGATTGCTGAACGGACCTTGCAGATATTCGACCAGGATTTTCAGATTGGCGCGGTCGAGGCTCACGCGGCTGGTGAAGGATTCCTTGACCAGCTTGAACGACACCGTCATGTCGGCGACCAGCACCTCGGTGCCGTCGGGCTTGGCTATGCGCTGGCGCACCTTCAACGCGCTGCAGAGCGGCACGAATTCCGGATAGCGCTCGACGTCGGCGACCAGATCGAACATCTCGGAGGCGCTGTGATTGACACGGCGCTTGCTCGAAAATTTGGGCATGGTGACTCAGATGGCGGTTCAGCGGACGGTTGCGGCCCGCGCGGCCTTCAGTTTCGCAAAATCCTCGCCGGCATGATGCGACGAGCGCGTGAGCGGGCTCGCCGACACCATCAGGAAGCCCTTGGTGTAGGCGACCTTTTCGTAGGACGAGAACTCGTCCGGCGGCACGTAGCGCATCACGGCGTGGTGCTTGCGGGTCGGCTGCAGATACTGGCCGATGGTCAGGAAATCGACGTCAGCCGAGCGCAGATCGTCCATCACCTGCTGCACCTCGTGGCGCTCCTCGCCGAGACCGACCATGATGCCGGACTTGGTGAAGATGGTGGGATCGAGCTCCTTGACCCGCTGCAGCAGCCGGATTGAATGGAAGTAGCGCGCGCCCGGCCGCACCGTGAGATAGCGCGACGGCACGGTCTCGAGATTGTGGTTGAAGACGTCGGGCTTGGCGGCAACGACCACCTCGAGCGCCCCCTCCTTGCGGAGAAAATCGGGCGTCAGGATCTCGATCGTGGTCGAGGGGCACGCGGCGCGGATCGCGCGGATGGTCTCGGCAAAGTGCTCGGCGCCGCCGTCGGTGAGATCGTCGCGGTCGACGGAGGTGATGACGACATGGGCAAGCCCGAGCTTGGCCACGGCCTCGGCGACGTTTTTCGGCTCGGCCGCATCGAGCGCATTGGGCAGGCCGGTCTTGACGTTGCAGAAGGCGCAGGCGCGGGTGCAGGTGTCGCCCATGATCATGAAAGTCGCGTGCTTTTTGTCCCAGCACTCGCCGATATTCGGGCAACCCGCCTCCTCGCACACCGTGTGCAGGCCGTTGGCACGCACGATGTTGCGGGTGTCGGCATAGCCGCGGGTGTTGGGCGCGCGAACGCGGATCCAGTCCGGCTTCGGCGGCGAAGCGGAGTCAGGGCGATTCACCTTTTCGGGGTGACGCGGGCGCAGCGGGTTCGCGATGGTATCGACAATAACGACCATGGTCTGTCCGGTCTGTTCAGGTCCTACCTAGTCTGTCTGCCTGCCAGCCGCAACCCGGCTCGCGCCGCTTCAGGGAACATGGCAGATATGGGCAATATCCTGCTCTGTTCTCAAGCGATTCTCTCCTCGAATGGCTCCAGTCTCGAAGACTTCCACACCTCGGCTCGGCAAGGTCCTGAAGCGAGCCTTTTTCGCCCGCGACGTCCGCGAGGTCGCGCCGGACCTGATCGGTGCGACCATGCTCGTGGACGGCGTCGGCGGCATCATCGTCGAGGTCGAGGCCTATCATCATACCGAACCGGCGGCGCACTCCTATAACGGCCCGACGCCGCGGAACCAGGTGATGTTCGGCCCGCCCGGCTTTGCCTATGTCTACCGCTCCTACGGCATCCATTGGTGCGTCAACTTCGTTTGCGAGGAGGCTGGCTCCGCGGCCGCCGTGCTGATCCGCGCGCTGGAGCCGACGCATGGCCTTGCCGCGATGCGCCGCCGTCGTCATCTCCAGGAGGTGCACGCGCTGTGCTCGGGCCCGGGCAAGCTGACCGAGGCGCTCGGCATCACCATCGCGCACAACACCCTGCCGCTGGACCGGCCGCCGATCGCGCTGCATGCGCGGACGGAAGATGTCGAGGTGGTGGCCGGCATCCGGATCGGCATCACCAAGGCGGTCGAGCTCCCCTGGCGCTATGGCGTCAGGGGCTCGAAGTTCCTGAGCAAGCCGTTCCCGAAATAGCTTTATGAGGCCTGCTTCAGCCGCTCCAGCGCCTCGAGCAGCTTGGCCTTGCGGGCCAGCGCGGCCTCGCGCTTTTCGCGCTCCTCCTCGACGACCTCCTCGGCCGCGTTGGCGACGAATTTCTCGTTCGCGAGCTTGGCCTCGGCGCGCTTGATATCGGCGTCGGCCTTGCCGATCTCCTTGTCGAGACGCGCGCGCTCGGCGGCGACGTCGATCACGCCCTTGAGCGGCAGTGCCGCGACTTCGCCGCGCACGAGCAGCTGGACCGCTCCGTCGGGCGCGCGATCGGCGAAGGAGATGTCCGACAGCCGGGCCATGCGCTTGACGATTTCGGCCCAGCGTGGCGCGCGCTCGCTGGTTTCAGTCGATGCGCCCACGAGCACCAGCGCCGTCAGCGTCGCCGGCGGTATGTTCATCTCGGCGCGCACCGAACGGATCTGCGTGACGAGGTCGATCACCCAGCCGATCTCGGCTTCCGCCGCAGGGTCCGTGAAGTCGGCGTGGTCGAAGATCGGCATGATCAGCATCGGGGACACCAGCGGATCGGTCGGTCCGGCCGCAGCAGCAAGCATTGCGAGCTGCTCCGGGGTCGGTTCGGCCGGCTTCAGCGGCCATTGCGCCAATGCGAGCAGACCATCGCGCTTGGCCGTCACTTCCCACAGCTCCTCGGTGATGAAGGGCATGAAGGGATGCAGCAGCTTCAGGATCTCGTCGCGCGCCCAGGCGACCATGGCGCGGGTCTCGTCCTTGGCCGGGCTGTCCGGTCCGAGCAGAACGGGTTTTGCGAGCTCGACATACCAGTCGCAATAGACATTCCAGACGAAGCGGTAGATCGCGCCTGCCGCGTCGTTGAAGCGATAGGCCTCGATGGCCTCGGTCACCTCGCGCGTGGTGTGCGCGCTCTCATGCGCGATCCAGCGGTTCAGCGTCTCCTTGACCTTCGCCGGCTCGAAACCGTCGGGCACGGCGCAATGGTTCATCTCGGCGAAGCGCGACGCATTCCACAGCTTGGTCGCGAAATTGCGGTAGCCCTCGACGCGGCTGGTGGCCAGCTTGATGTCGCGACCCTGCGCCGCCATCGCGGCCAGCGTGAAGCGCAGCGCGTCCGCGCCGTATTCGTCGATCAGGTTGAGCGGATCGATGACGTTGCCCTTCGACTTCGACATCTTGGCGCCCTTCTCGTCGCGGACGAGGGCGTGGATGTAGACGGTCGAGAACGGCACCTCCTTCATGAAGTGCAGGCCCATCATCATCATGCGGGCGACCCAGAAGAAGATGATGTCGAAGCCGGTCACCAGCGCATTGGTCGGATAGTAGCGCTGCACCTCGGGCGCGTCCGCGGGCCAGCCGAGCGTCGAGAACGGCCACAGCGCCGAAGAGAACCAGGTGTCGAGCACGTCCTCGTCACGGGTGATGAAGCCCTCGCGCTTGTTGCGGTCGAGCGCCATCTCGCGGCCCTGCTCGGCCGTGATGACCTCCTGCTCGACGTAATAGCCGAGCGCGTGACTGACGGCCTCCTCCTCGGTCTCGGCGACGAACACCTTGCCGTCCGGGCCGTACCAGGCCGGGATCTGGTGGCCCCACCAGAGTTGGCGCGAGATGCACCAGGGCTGGATGTTCTCCATCCACTCGAAATAGGTCTTTTCCCAGTTTTTCGGCACGAAATTGGTTTCGCCCGAACGCACCGCCGCGATCGCCGGCTTTGCCAGCGTCTTGGCGTCGACATACCATTGGTCGGTCAGATACGGCTCGATCACGCTGTTCGAGCGATCGCCGTGCGGCACCATGTGGGTATGCGGCTCGATCCGCTCGATAAAGCCGAACGATTCCAGACGCTCGACGATGCGCTTGCGCGCGACGAAGCGGTCGACCTTGTGGAATTCCTCGGCGAATTGCGCGGTGCCTTCGGGCAGGTCGCGCAGATAATCCTCGTTGTCGACGAGATCGAGACAACCTTCCCGGTCGATCACGCTGATGCGGGCGAGGCCGTGGCGATTGCCGACTTCGAAATCATTGAAGTCGTGGGCCGGCGTGATCTTGACCGCGCCCGAGCCCTTTTCCGGATCGGAATAGTCATCTGCCACGATCGCAATCTTGCGGCCCACCAGCGGCAGGATCACGTTCTTGCCGACCAGCTTCAGATAGCGCTCATCCTCGGGATGCACGGCAACGCCGGTATCGCCGAGCATGGTCTCGGGCCGCGTCGTGGCGACGACGATGAAGCTCGAGGGATCCTCGGGGCTGAATGTTCTGCCCTCGATCGGATAGCGCAGATACCAGAGGTGGCCCTTGACCTCGGTCTGCTGCACTTCGAGATCCGAGATCGCGGTGAGCAGCTTGGTGTCCCAATTCACCAGGCGCTTATCCTTGTAGATCAGCCCGTCACGGTGCAACTCGACGAACACCTTGACGACGGCCTTCGACAGGCCCTCGTCCATGGTGAAGCGCTCGCGCGACCAGTCGCAGGAGGCGCCGAGCCGCTTGAGCTGGTTGATGATGGTGTCGCCACTCTCGGCCTTCCACTGCCAGACCCGCTCGAGAAATTTCTCGCGGCCCATCTCGCGGCGCCCGGGCTGCTTGCGCTCCGTCAGTTGCCGCTCGACCACCATCTGGGTGGCGATGCCGGCATGGTCGGTGCCGGGCTGCCACAGCACGTCGCGACCGCGCATGCGCTCGAAGCGGCACAGGATGTCCTGCAGCGTGTTGTTGAGGGCATGGCCCATGTGCAGCGAGCCCGTCACGTTCGGCGGCGGGATCACGATGGTAAAGGGCACGGCGTCGCGGCGGTCAGGACGGCCGGCCTTGAAGGCCAGGCTGTCCTCCCACACCACGGACATGCGGGCTTCGATATCGGCGGGCTGGTAATTTTTCTCGATCATGGGCGCTAGAAAGCCGCGTGTGCGGGGCAAGTCAACGGGAAGCTCGGCGGCAACGGCTTTCCGGCCTGATCCGCAGGCCGAATATGCCACGGGAGCAGGGCTTTATCGGGGCCGCAGGGCCGTATCAGCGGCCGCCGCGCGAGACCCGCTCGATTTCGGCCTTCACGATACGCTCGACCATGCCCGGCAGATTGTCGTCGAGCCAGGATTTCAGCATCGGACGCAGCATCTCCTTGACCAGATCCTCCAGCGTCCGGGCATTGCTGCTGAGCACCGTATGGGCCAGGGAATTGAAGGCGGATTCGACCGCCGAGACGGTCGATTGCGCCAGGATCGGCTGCTGCGGCGGTACCGGAGGTGCGTCGAAGTCCACCGGCGCGTAGGACGGCGGCGGCGTCGGGCGCGGTGGCGATTCGGCGAATTCGAGATCGTCGCGCGGCTCGACCTTGCGGAAGCTCGGCGGCGGCGGAGGCGGCGTCGGGTCCATCGCCATCTCGTCGGTCAGTTCGAGCACGTCGGGCTCCGGCTCCGGCTCAGGCTCGGGCTCTGGTTCCGGCGCGCGGACCTCGGGCGCAGGCGTGGCCGCGTCCAGCCCTGCCAGCAGCGCGTCGATATCGTCCTGGTTGTTGGATGCATCCGCCGCAGGTGGCGGCGGCGCTGGAGCGGGCTTTGCAGCCGGCGGCGGCGCGGGCTTTTCGGCGACAGGCTTGGCGGGGGCGACCTTGGAAGGCGGAATGTCGTTCATCGCCTGCGGCTTCGGCGCAGCCGCGGCGGGCGCAGGCTTGGCGGCTTCAGCCGGCGGCGGCTTGGCTTCATCGTCGGCAATGATGCGCCGGATCGAGGCCAGAATCTCCTCCATCGAGGGTTCTGTGACCTTTGCAGGCTGCGTCATCTCCGACTCCACATCATCAACGCCCTCGCATGCGTTGTTTTACACCAAGCACGACAGGATTGGCCGGTTCCGGATGGGTGGCCCGACATTTTCGTCGCGGCAGCCCGACTTGTCCCCAGATCACGGCTCAACGTGCAGCGGTGCGCCCCTGCCCCCGGCACTCAAGCTTTACGCACACAGCATCGATGCGAGCCGAATCGACCCGCATCATCCTGGCAAGGCTATGTCAGGGATTTTGATGATTGCAAGCAAAGCGCCGGTCGGCTTCGACTATTCGCGAGGCCGGCCGGACGACTACGGGGACTAGCGCCCGTCAGGCGTGCGCACGCCGGCCCAGCTGTCGCGGACCTGATGGTAGTGAACGCTGGGATCGTAGATCGTGGTCGCAAGGCCCAGGACCTGCGGCGCCAGACGGCCGACGGCAGCCAGCACCTGATAGGACGCGACGACGCGGTCGTGCTGCGCGGTCACCAGCGCGACGCGCGCATTGACCAGCGCCTGCTGCGCGTTGAGCACGTCGAGCGTGGTGCGTTGACCGGCCTTGGCCTCTTCGCGAACGCCGTTCAGCGCGATCTCGGACGCCGTCACCTGCGCCTGCGCCGACTGCACCTGCGCCTTGCCGGCCTGCAACGACCCCCACCACTGCACCACGGTCGCACGGGTCTGGTCGCGCGTGGTTTCGAGGTTGAGACGCTGCTGCGCCAGGTTTTCCTTGGACTGGCGGATCAGCGCATATTCCGTGCCGCCCTGATAGATCGGCACCGAGAGCTGAGCAGTCGCGGCGGCGTTGAAGGACCGCAACTGAATGATGGACTGTTCGTTGGCCTGCGTGGCCGATGCCTGGATCGTCAGCGTGGGCAGCAACGCACCTTCGGCGACCTTGACCTGCAGATAGTTGACGTCGATGCCGAACATGGCGGCCGTGACGTTGGGATGCTCAATCAAGCCGAGCTCCACCGCGGCGGCGAGCGACGGGGGCAGGAAACGGTCGACCGGCGAACCCGGCGCAAGGTTTGTCGGCTCGTTGCCGATGATGCGGCGGTAAGTGGCACGGGTCGTGTTGAGATTCGCTTCAGCAGTCAGCGCCTGCGTCCTGCCGGCTGCCAGCTGTGCTTCCGATTGTGCGACGTCGGTGCGCGTCACTTCACCGACATTGAAGCGGTCACGAGTCTGCTTGAGCGTCTGCTCGAGCACCCGAACGTTGCTGCGCTGGACTTCGAGCGTGGCCGAGTCGCGCAGATAGTCCATGTAAGTCGTGGCGGCCTGGAGCAGGACGCTTTGATCGAGGCTGCGCAGCGCTTCGCGCGAGCCGGACACCTGACTCTCCGCGGCGCGTGTCCGGTTGGCAGTCTGGTTACCGTTGTACAGCGTCTGGGAAGCGGTGATTCCAACGCTGCGAGGCAAGGTGGTCCCATGGATCGCGTTACTACCCACGCCACTCTGCAGATCTTGATATTGATAGCCACCGCTCGCCGTGAGCGAGGCCCTGGGCCGGTAGCCGGACAAGGCCTGAGGCACGTTCTCGTCGGTCGAGCGCACTTGGGCGCGCTGTGCGTTGAGCTGCGGATTGTTCTGATAGGCGCGCACCAGCGCGGACTCGATCGTGTCCGCCAAGACAGGCATCGGCCCGGCAAGCGCGAGCAGCAGGACCGAAACCGCAGCTCCGGTGAAGAGCTTCACCCCATGCATCCCTGAAATTCCGTTCATTCTAACGCCCGGCTCGTGCCCGCGAGCTGGGTTACCGTCTACCGAGTGGAGTCGTTGCCCCGCCGCAACATAGGATGCGGATTGGCGCGACGGAACTACCTGAGCGTAGTTCCCGGTGGAAACTCTTCACGTGCAGCATCCCGGCCACACTTCTGATTCAGAACGGGATTTTAACGGGCTTTGGGCCGTCAGAAGACGAAGGCGGCCGCCCGTTCGAGCCCGGGAAGCACCGGGGCTGCGGCATCGAACAGGGGGCGATGGCCGAATTCGCCGTGGGTATGGGTCACGATCATCGCCCGCGGCGGCCTGGATTCGGCGGACACCCCTACCAGACGCCCGCCCTCCTTCAGTTGCCCGAGCAGCGCTTCCGGCGTCACCTCAGTGGCGCCATTGAGGACGATTACGTCATAGGGAGCGGCGGACGGATCGCCTTCGGCGCAGGCCGCGGCCTTGCAGGTGACGTTGGCAAGGTTCAGCGCGGCCGAGGCGGCCTTGGCCTTCGCGGCCAAAGCCGAATCGCATTCGGTCGCGGTCACCTGCCGCGCCAGCCTGGCGGTCAGCGCGGCGAGGTAGCCCGTGGCGCAGCCGACCACCAGCACGTTGTCGCCCTCGCCGATTTCGGCGGCCTGGAGCAGCTTGCCGGTCAACTGCGGCTTGATCAGGAAGCGCTTGGCGGCGCCTTCGCTCACATCGAGGTCGAGATCGAGATAGGCCAGCGCCTGCCGGTCGGCCGGCACGAAGGCCTCGCGCGGAACCGTGAGCATGGCATCGATAACACGACGGTCGGTGACGTCATTGGTGCGCACCTGGCCATCGACCATTTTGAGGCGCGCGGTCGAGAAACCGGACATTTGCGGACCCTGCAAGGCGGACGATGCCGCGGACGAAATTCGCGGCATCTTTGGAGCATGCAAGGCCAAAACGCAACATGGCCGTTAGCCCGCTGGGCTAAGGCTTCCGCATCTTACCGCATCGGGGTCGGGCCGGATTATTCGATCGCGACTGCAAGGCGGCCGATCAGGGCGGCGACCTCGTCCAGCCGTGCCGAATCGGGCGTCTCGACCGCACGGGCCAGACAGGCCAGGCATTGGTCGTCGCTGAGCTCGGGAATCTCGGCGGGCAGAATCGAGGGGGCCATAGGGTCGACCTGGATGTCTGGCATGGGAATCAGCTCCGTTAAGATCCGGCGATCGCGAAGCTCGATTTCAATTGAGTCGATTTGGCGCCGTCTGCATGGCGTGACCGGGCCAGTCCACAACACATCTGCTTGAATGCGATTCCCGGCCTGGAGCCCGCAAGGCTTCGTTCAGAAGCCACAGCAACGAGATCGTGTAATACGCGAGAGCCCGCTCATAACCTGTTGAATTTGCGGTAGGATTTGGCTCCCCGGGCTGGATTCGAACCAGCGACCATCCGATTAACAGTCGGATGCTCTACCGCTGAGCTACCGAGGAAAAGGCGAACCAGTCGTTCGCGCGCGGCTGCGTATAACAAAGCCGCTTGCGCTTGCAAAGGACGAATTCGTCATCATCCGCAACGCGCCGGAGGAAGGTTGGGACGCCCCCTCCTCCGGGTCATGTCGGCCGAAGGCTACTCCGCGAGGAACGAGGTGGTCTTGGTGCCGGGATCGTAGCGCAACCGAAGTGCGGTCATCTTGCAGAGGTTGACGTTTTTCCAGAGCACGGCTTCGTCGTAGTTCTTCCAGTCGACGCGGATGTTCCAGACGCATCCGTCGTCGTCCTCGTCGAACTCGACATAGGTGCTCGCCTGGTTCTGCAACACCTTGTCGAGCTCGTTATCCCATTCGTCCAGGCCATCGTCCGGCGCGTTGAAGCCCAGGAATTTGATGGCATAGCCGGTCTCGTTGACGACGGTGACGTTGCGGGCGTCGGCCGCGAACGAGGGCATGGCGGCGATCGAAAGGCCGATCGCGATCAGTCCAGACAAAAAATATCTCATATGAAATTTCCCCGATCGAAACAGGCGTCAGCGCCTGGCGTCGATCGGCGCAGGCGCCGCGGCAACCAATGGCGTTGCCTCAGGAGATTCGTCCGGAGTGCGATCGAAAGGTTCAAGACGATCGATCGGCACTCCGGGACGTCGCGCGACGCGAGACGCGCTCAGCCTTTTTATCGATTCGAATTCTCCGCAGCAATGAACGGGCATTCATAGATCGGCGGTGTTCGTCTTCTCCGGCGCCTGCGCCGGTACGGCGGCGCCGTTGCTCTTCCCGGTCACGGCGCCGACCAGCGCCTTGACGGGATCATCGCCGGGCGCAAAGCCGCTCTGGCGCAGGATCTCGTCGATCATCGGACGCAGCGCGTGCACCTTGAGCAGCTCGCCGGCGAGCCCCTCGCCGAAACCGACATTGCCTCCGCCGGCGCCGTTGCCGCCGAACGCGCCGCCGGTGTGCAGGATACGGACGTCCTTCAGGTTGCCGATCGGCCTGACCATCTCGGCCAACGCCAACGGCATCGTCTCGATCCGCTTCTTGGCGATCTCGAAGTCGATGACGTTGCTGCCGAGTTTGTTCTGCGCCTCGTTCTTCATGGTGATGACGGCGGCTTCCGCCTCACCGATGTTGCGGACGCCGACGGCCTTGATCTTGTTGGACTCGGCTTCGGCCGTGGCCAGTGTCTTCACGGCCTCGGCGCGATCGAGCGAGGCCTTCTTCTCGGCCTCGGCCGCGACGATCAGCTCGGTCGACTTGCGCTCGGCCTCGGTTCGCGCTTCCAGCACCTGGGTGAGACGGGCACGATCGGCGACCTCGACCGCGCGTGCGGTCACGACCTTTTCCTCGGCGGAGACCGCAAGCGCTTCGGCGGTCTTGGCCTCGGCGACGGCTTCCGAGGTCTGCTTGCTCTTGGCCGCGATCTGGATCTCGTTCTCTTGCGTCGCGATCTGGATCTCGCGCTGGGCGTCGGTCTTGCGTTTGTTGATCGCCAGATCCGACTCGATCACCGCGGTTTCCTTGACCTGCTTGGCGCCGGCCTCCTTCTCGGCAACCGCCCTGTCCGTGTCGATGCGGGCGTTCTCCTCGGTGAGGCGCGCGGTCTGCGTCGCGGTTGCGACTTCGGCGCGGGTGCTGGCCGTCTTGTTGGCGATGTCTCGCTCCTGCGAAAGCTCGGCTTCCTTTTTGGTCCGTTCGATCGTCAGGGTCTGCTGCCGCGCCTCGAGGTCCTTTTGCGCGATCGCCACCTCGTTGTCGCGCACGATCGAGTTGCGGTCACGCCGGCGGGTCTCGGTGACGGTCTTGAGCTGGGTCAGACCTTCGGCGTCGAAGAAGTTTTCCGGGTTGAAGAACTTGACGTCGGTCTGGTCGAGCTTTGTCAGCGACACGGATTCAAGTTCCAGGCCGTTGGATTTGACGTCCGACTCGACCGTTGCCTGCACATGCTTGACGAAGTCCGAGCGCTTCTCCTGGAGTTCGAGGATGCTCATGGTCGCCGCCACCGAGCGCAGGCCGTCGACGAATTTCGCCTCGACCTGGTTGCGCAGGGCTTCGGCGTCATTGGTCAGCGCACCCAGCGTCTGGCTTGCAAGCGCGATACTCTCGTCGTCGGGGCGGACGCGCACGTAGAATTCGGCGACGATGTCGACGCGCAGGCGGTCCTTGGTGATGAGGGACTCCCGCTCCTTCCGCTCCACGGTGAGCCGCAGCGTCTTCAAATTGACGCTGGCATAGGAGTGGAAGATCGGCAGGATCATGGCGCCGCCGTCGAGCACGACCTTCTTGCCGCCGAGGCCGGTGCGCACGAAGGCCTCGTCGCGGGTGGCGCGCTTGTAGAGGATGGTGAAGACGATCCCGAGCGCGACAATCAGCGCGACGCCGATGATGGCCGGAACTGCGATGTCGAACATGACTTTCTCCGATAATGACTCAGCTGCTGCTTAGACTGGGCTTGGACGGTTTGAGTTCATCGTCGGCCTTGACCGCCACAAAACGCGTGCCGTCGCGATCGACCAGCAGGACCATGGTCCCCTGCGGCAAAGGTGCCGACGCCGGCGCCGCAACCGCCCAGACGAAATGGCGGTTGCCGTGGATGTCGGCGACGCTGACCTTGCCGGGCGGCCCCTGGTCGAGCGGGCCGATGACGACCTCACCGATGCGGCCGACGAGATCCCCGAGGCCGACGACGTAGCTTTCATCCTTGGGGATCACCCGCGCGATGGCGCGGCTGGTGGCGCGGACCAAGGGAATCGAGACCGCGATCGCTCCGACCGAGGCGAGCGTCGCCGGCAACGGCCCGGCCACCAGCCGCGCGATGTCCTGGATCAGGAAGCCGGTGATCGAGAAGGCGCCGAGCAGCAGCAGCAGGAAGATCAGCAGCGGCACGCCGCCGACATTGATCCAGGAAATGGCATTGATGACGCCATTGTCGCTGGGGTGAGCGAAATCGATGTTGGTGCCGAGCATCTCGCTCAAGGACGCCCCGACCAGCATCGAGACCACTTCGATCGAGCCGACGATGACGATCATGGCCGCCGCGATCGCGAACGGCCTGACCTCCGGCGACATGACATGTTCGAGCAATGCGCTCATGGCGCGGCACTCAGGAGCGCGACTTCAACCGCGCGAGCCTCGCCGCAATTTCCTTGTCGCGATGCAGCGTGCTGAGCTCGTCGATGTCGCTCGAATAGGGAATGCCCGGCGGCACGCCGGTGGCGCGTGCCACCGCCCTGCCCGCCCGCAGCGCCTTCGCTGCCGCAGAGCCGGCGGCCTGCTTTCGGGAGGAATTCGAGCCCTGATGGCTTGCGGCCGCCTCGCTCTTTTCGAGATCTGCACGGCGCTGCTCGGCGTCCTGGAGCGCGGACAGCACCGCGCGCAGCGAGGTGATGCATTGCTCGATCTTTTCGTTGTTCTCGTCGATGGCGCGGGAGAGCACGTCGAACTGCGCCTCCAGATCCATCTGGCGCGCAATCCCGGCGCGGGCGAGATCGTCGCGGCTATCGGCGATCGCCCCCTCGATCTTGGGCGCGAGATCGGCCATCTCGCGTTCGATCTCGGTGCGACGCGCGTTGAGGCGGTATTCCTCGGCACGCGCGGCGGCGAGCGCATCGCGCGCCTCGCTCTCGGCGCGCTCGATCTCGCGGATGGCCTGTCCGACCACTTTCAGCTTGTTCTTGCCTTCCGCCTGCTCGATCGCGTCATAGGCAATGCCGGCGATCAGGCGCCCGACCCGGGACAGGAAGTTTTCGGGAGCGGCAGCGATGGTATCCATGGCGTTCTCCTCCTCTGGCAGGTTGTTCGGCGTGACGCCGTAGTGAACTTCAAAGCCGTCGTCGGTGCGGATCAGGCGCGCGGGCACGCTCTGCCCCCAGCCCTCGGCATAGCCGGCATAATCGAACGGCACAGTGATGCGCCCTTGCACGGTCGCAATCGAAATGGTGGCCGGGCCCTTGATCTTGGCGAGCTTGTCGTCGAGCGGCAGGCGGCGGCCCTGCGCCGCGCGATACTCGGTGCGGTCACGCAAGCCCAGCGTCACCAGGCGCGAGGGCAGCGCGGTCGCTTTGCGGATCGGGTCATAGGCGTGGGCATGCAGCAGCACGACGTTGGAGCCGACATTGTGGCTCCGCGCGACCTCATCGAGGATCTCCATCATGCGGTCATAAGCCCTGAACGTCGCCTCCAGCGCGGCCTTGGCGGCCGGATCAGGGGCAAGCCTGTAACGCAGCGCGGACGGCGCATTTCGGGACGACGGGCTCATGAAAAGCACTAAAGCACCATTTTGGTACTTTAGGAAGAGGAACTACGATCACGTTCCACTGATCCTTGTGCACTCCAGGGATTAGTCGCTGTCGCCCGGGGCCGCGTTCAAGGCGGGCCATCTCCTCTAGATCACCGCCAATCAAGACTTCTTGCACGTGCGGGTTGCAATTTGAAGCAAAACGCAGGCAGCGTTCGGCAACGACTTCGTCCGCTCCGCTCGCACTGACAGAGTTGGAGGCAACCACCTCTCCCTCGTGACGCGAATCTCTCGCACGCACAGATCCGCGTCCTCGCGGCTGATCTCGCCCGAGCTTTGCTTGAGTCACCCCCCCTTTTGTCGGAGGGTGCAAGGAAGACCGGATGCCGGCTGGGCACCCGCGGTCCACTGTGCGAAGGTTGCGATACAAGAGGCTGCACAGCGGCATACAGGTGAAGCCGAACAACCGGCCTTCCCTGCGCAGTGGTTTGACGGTTATGCCGAGTTCTCCCCGGGGAGCGATGCACTATTGCCCCCGTCGCCTTGCGGACGATCGATGTGCGTGCCCGGTCGGGCCGCCACATCGCAAGACTTGACGCCAGACCCCGGGCGTCAGGACGACACGGTTTTGCCGTACGCAAGCCACAGCGGTCGTGTGCGCGGAGGCTATCACTCACGGTTGCCCGCCCTGCGATAGCCTTCGCGCCGGTGTGGGCTGCGTCCACCACGGCTCATCGCGCGTTTCTTGACGATCGCGATGCGCCCCTCTGACTGGGGATGAGGTGGCGAGACAGTACGGCCAATCCGAAATTCGGTAAAAGGCGATTTTTTGCGAAAACGCATTGCCCCACAACTAGCGTGTTTCGCCCGTCAGTTACCGCAAGGGATTGTAGGATCCGAACTTCCCGAGGCAAGCGCGTGCGCGACCGTGCATTCTTCGGGACCACTCCCAGGGTCGCACCAGACATGAACCTGCGAACCCTGCTACGCTTTCCCAAATAGCAGATCATTTAGTAGGGTTGCACTCATCCAGGAATTCGCGCAGCATGATGTAGAAAAGTAGAAGTTTTATGAGCGAGGTCGAGCCGATCGTAGCTATAAAGGGAAGTGATCGTTTGAGCCCGAACAGCGTCAATATCCAAAAAGGGACAACCTACGTATTCCCTGATTCTGCTTGTATCGCTGCGCTCGACGTAGATGGCGCGCTCATACTAGTAGAACAACTTCGGCGGACCATCGCACAAAGCACGTTGGAGCTTCCCGGAGGAACTCTGAGAACGGGCGAGTCTCCTCTTGAATGCGCTCAACGAGAGTTCGGCGAAGAAACTGGACTAGGTTTGTGCGACACTCGTTTTCTCTTCAAGCTTGACCTCGATCTTTCGACAACAATTCATCGAACGCACGTGTTTGAAGCGCGAGCAGTTGGCCGCCCCAGCGCATTGAAGGGGGAATTCAAGGTCAGGCATGTGCCTGTTGAAGAAGCCATCGAAATGGTTCGAGCCGGTGTCATCACTCACGCCCCTACCGTTTCTGCGGTGTTGTCGATTACTGCAAAGTATTAGCGGGAAGGAACATGGGGGATTTGGGAATAAATCTTCTGGCGAGCGCCATTTGGTACGTGCTCGGACTAGGGACGACCAGAGCACTACAATTTATAAAGACGTATGGCAGCAAACAATTCTGGCGCCCGTTCTTGAAGGGAAAAGGTACCCTTGCCGTAGTTCTCACCGACAAGCCCGGCGCCCAACCTAGGAGTCCTCGAAAGATAAGTCTGACCGACGTCCAAGCGTTTTCGGATGTACGAAGTGTCTTAGCATCGCTCGGCCGTAACGTAGAAATCAAATCCGGGTCCTCGGCTGACATGGACCAGTTACAGAAGGACAGCTTCGTTTCTCTGGGCGGGCCCAAAGCCAATGGAGTTTCCGACCACGTGCTTTCAAGGCTGGCAGATCGCCTTCCCGTTCGCTACGACGCGGCGGAGGGCTGTTTCTTCTTCGGTGGCGGCCAGTTTCGGGCGGCTTACAGTCCATCAGGGCTGGTTACACAAGACTACGGACTGATTATTCGATTGCTCAAATTGGACAGGAATGGTCCGGATGCCAAACCCGCGCTGGTGGTGTTTGGATTGCACGGGCACGGAACAGAGCAAGCGATTAAAGCCATCACGGCAAACGCGCACCTCGCTCGGACCTTAAAGCCCCACATCAAACAAGATCTGTTTGCTTTTCTTAAATTCGACTTCGTTGAACACAAGTGCATCAAATCCGAAATCATTGGTGCCAACTCAATTCCCTAAGAGCGCGGAATGGATTTGATAGTGGTCGGGGCTTCGACCTTAGGAAGGGATGCAATTGCCGTGGCGCGTGCGCAGGGCAAATTCTCCGTTGTTGGCATCGTTGATGACGATCCGGGGAGAGCATCTATTGTCGACGGAGTGCCCGTTTTAGGACCCATAGACACTCTTGCTCCTCTCTTTGCGCAGGTCGATGGATATGCAGTTATCGTCGCCATTGGCGACTGTCGCTCGCGATATGCAGTTTACAACCGCATCGTGCGGTCGATTCCGACAATACGCTTTGCCACTATCATTCACCCACGCGCCACCCTCCTAGGCGACGCGAGAGTTGACGATGGGAGTATCCTGTTCCCGGGGGTTGTCTTGGGCCCAGGATCCCATGTTGGACTGTCCTCCGTACTCAACGCTAACTCTACCATAGGTGCCGGAACAAGGCTGGGTGGATTCGTGTCTATCGCACCGGGGGTCAATCTAGGTTCTGATACTGTCATCGGCACGGGGGTGTATTTTGGTATGGGATCGGCGGTGGCACAGCAGATCCATATCGGGGATTGGTGTACCATCGGAGCGCTCTCGTTCGTGCGTCGCGATACTCCGCCTGGATCATTGATTGTGGGCAGTCCCGGGAAAGTCAAAAAAGAGCGCCCCACGTGAAACTCCTCGTAGCCCGACATGCTGAATGCGAGAAGAATCTTGTAGGTATTCCTGGCGGACCAGGAGCGGCTTTAACTCCGACCGGCAGGTTGGAAGCTGAACTACTGGCTGAGAACATTCGTAGCTTCGATCGCCTGCCTGACCAAGTGATTGCTTGCCCAACGGCACAAACGATCGAAACAGCACAGATTTTGGCTACCGCGTTGGACGTTCCTATGACTATTGGAGACGAGCTAAAGTCGATCCATTTGGGTGTTCTGGCAGGCGTTCCTATTGTAGAGGCTCGACGCCTTTATCCAACGTCTAGTAAGTCTATGGATGAATGGCGCGCTGGTGAGATTGAGCTATGTGACGTAGATATAGACGGCATGGAAGATCCCCGGTCGTTCTACGGTCGAGGGATACATTATTTGCTAGAATGTACCGGCGAGCAACGGGTCAATTTGATCGTAGCAACGACGTCAATATTAATCCTCCTGCAGAACTTGTTTGACATGAAAGGCCCTGAGCGCGGTGAGGGATATCGTGTTCGACACTACGAGAATGCTCAATTGATCGAATTGAATTTTTCGCCGACACAGATCGATTGGCTTAAGCAGCAAGCTGAAAGATATGAAGGAATCTGAAGTCTACAACTTCGATGTATTTTCGGTGCACACTCGTACGGTCAATACTGCGGCCGGAACCCCTGCGAAATTTCATACTCTGAAGTGCCCTAATTGGGTCAACGCCATTGTGTTCACAAGCGATAATTTGCTGGCGCTGGTAAAGCAGTATCGTCATGGCATTGACGACTATACGATCGAATTTCCAGGAGGGCTGATCGAGCAAGGAAGCCTTCCTTTAGATGCAATCAAACAAGAGGTTGTCGAGGAAACCGGGCTTATATCAGAACACTGGTCTGATATTTGCTGCTACAGGCCAAACGCCGCGCTACAGGACAATTTGTGCTATACATTTGCGTGTCATTCGGCTCGGAACGTAGGTGCGCACCCTGAAGTGGGCAGTGAACTCATCCTCACAGACTTGACGGCCTTCAAACAGCGCTGGAGGCCGCTCCTTGTGATGCATTCCCTAATGGCCACTTCCATGTTTCTGTCGCTAGATTATGACGGCGACGTCCGCTTGAAGGAGTTGTTAAATCTCTTTTTTCGTGATCTTTGAATGTTCAGAAAATCCGTAGCAACCGTTTGTGCCATTGCTTGACCTAAGGCCTCACGGCCGCCGGCAGACCAGATCGATCTCGATCAATGCGTCATACGCCAAGCCGGTGACACCGACGCAGGTGCGGGCTGGCAGGCGATCCGGGGGAAAATACGTGCGGTAGGTCTCGTTCATCGCCGCATAATCTTCCTTGAAACGCGTCAGATAGATCCGCGTCATCACGACGTGCTCGAGGCCGAGATCAAGCCCCGCCAACACGACCTTCAAATTCTCCATCACCGCGCGGGTCTGCGCGACGATGCCATCAGGCAACACGCCCGGCGCTTGAGGCGTGTCCGGCATTTGGCCCGTGACGAAGACGAAGCCATCGGTCTCCACGGCGTGGCTGAAGGGCGCGACCGGCTTTGGGCCGCCGCTGATCATGTGGAATTTCACCAGAAATGTCCTTGTTAAGGTGCGTCCTGAAACAGGCGCTTGCTGAGGATGGCGTGCACGCCCCAATTGCCGTCGACGACTTGCGTGACGCCGAAATCGACGGCGGCCGACATCAGCGCGATCGCCTCGTCCTCGCTGAGGCCTTTGACGTTCATCAGGAAGCGCCGCATCTTGCGGAACGCGTCCTTCATGGCGAGATCGAGCGACGACTTCGCGTAGACCTCGCTTTGCCCCTGGGCGCCGAACTCCGCGAGGTAGTTCGGATGACTGAAGCCGGTCAGCACCCAATCGGTCGCAGTCTCGATCAGGGGATAAGAGAGATCGGCGAAGGGCCGGCCGGCGAGATCAGCCTTCTTGTGCAGGATCACCTCGAATGTGCCGGTCATCGAGCATTCGATCGCGGTGCCGCTGAGCTCGCCGTCGCCCTGGGTGGCATGGGGATCACCGACCGACAACAGCGCACCGGGGACCGAAACCGGGAGATAGACCGTCGATCCCTTCCCCAACCGCCAATTGTCCAGATTGCCGCCGAAATAGGACGGCGGCACCGAGTCGATGAAATCGACCTCGCGCGGCGCCACGGCGATCACGCCGAAATGCGGCCGCAAGGGAATCTTGATGCCGTCGAGCACGGCATGCCGGCGCTTGACCGTGCCGGGCGCCACTGGAACGCCGGGATAATCATAGGCCGCGTGCACCACCCCGAACGGATCGGTCTGCGGTGCCCAGCGGTAGGAATAGAGCGCGCGGGCGTGCGGCGCGTCGGTGTCGTCGAAGATCTCGTAGATCGTCACGACCTCGCGTGGCTTCGGGCCGGCGAGAAACTCGTTGTAGTGATATCCCCACCAGGCTGCGACGGAGGAGCCGAACACGCGGCCTGAATGTTTGGGATGACGGCTCGCGCGCGGCACGATGTCGAGGATCCGCACCTCCAGCACGTCGCCGGGCTGGGCGTCCTTCACCGCCACGGGACCCGTGCAGATGTGCACGCCAAAACCTTCGCCGGCGCCGCGACCGAACACGCTGGCATCCATCGGACCCGCACCGCGGCGATCCACGTTCTTCCTGGCCTTGGTCCAGCCGAACACGCTTTCAGCGGCGTCATCGCCCGCGATCATCAGCTCGGGATCGTCGGAGGCATGCTGGGTCAGCGTCTCGATGGTGATGGTATCGCCCGAGGCGATCTCGAGTTGCGGTTGCAGAGAACGGCTGAAATAGCCCCAGTGAACACGGTTGGCTTCGATCGGGAGATGATGGTGCTTGCGACCCGCCACTCTCGGCTCGTCGAAGTCGGCGAGGCAGACATTGCTGCGCGCCTCCGCACCGGTCTGATGCGCGCGAAGCTGTGCCAGCGCGTCCTGCGGCCAGCCGCGCTGACCGATGATTCCGTGCTGTGCCGTCGCGCGCTCCGCCTCCTGCTGCCGAAACTCGCGCGGCGGCAGGCCGAAGCGGTGGCGGAAGGCGCGGCTGAAATGCGCGGAGTCGCCAAAGCCGTAGGCGTAGGCGATCTCCGAGATCGAACGATGCGCCTCGGTCGGATTGGACAGGTCGGCCCAGGCACGCTGAAGCCGTCGCTCGCGAACGTAATGGGTGAAATTGTCGCCGACCGTCTCGAACAGCTTTTGCAAATAGCGTTCGGAAATGCCCTCGGCCTGCGCGACGCGGGCTGGCACCATGTCGGGATCGTCGAGGCGACGCTCGATGGTCTGGCAGATCCGGTGCAGCAGCGCAGCCTGCGCCGCACTGGATCCGGCATCGGAAGTCGACGCCGCCAGCTGGTGCGCGAGCGTCAGGAGAAGATCGACGAGCGACTGCGCGAGCGAATTCCATTCGGCATCGCTCAGCGTGTCGAGCGTGCGCGCGGCCGCGTCCAGCAGGCGTGAGAACACGTCGGCAAAGCCGGTGGTCGGCACGACCCGGGGCTCGCCGAGCCGCGGCTTGCCCGAAAGGCGCCCGTGCAGCGCTTCCGACGTCACCGACAGCACGATGGCGCGCATGTCGCGCTGGAATACGATGGTCCAATCACCGCTGCGCGGCAGCAGCACGAGGTGGCCGACGGGAACGATACGATGACTGCCGGCGCTCTTCAGCACCATGCCGTCCTCGACCGGCATCAGGGCGATGGGCAGGTCCTCGTTCGCTCGCGAGAGCGGACCGACGCTCTGCGCACCCGCAGCCATGCGCGTCAACGCGACGCCTGCGGCGTTCCGGTGCGAGGCGGTCGCGTGTCCGTCGAACAGGCCGTGACCACCCGCCGGTTGCAGGCCGACCGCGGCCAGCACGTCCCGCCAGGCCTCAGGGCGGTCGTCATGCGCGTAGGACTCGCTCGTGAACGGGCGGAAGCTCATCGGATCGACCCAAATTGCAGTGGATCGAAGCAACCTCTGTGCCAGACGTGCGCGGTCATCACTCGCAGCGACGGGCCGCAGATGCGGGTTCTCCTTCACGTGGTCATTCCGAATATCGAATTCACATCAATGCATTAGTCGCACCGAAAGATGTTCTTGCGGATCGTGCCATGGACGCCCCAGTTGGCGTCGACGACCTGGGTGACGCCAAAATCGGCGCCAACTGACAGCAGCGAGATCGCCTCGTCCTCGCTGAGACCGTGCACTGTCATCAGAAACCGGCGGAGTTTTCTGAACGCATCGCGCATCGCACGGTCGAGACTCGCGTGATTGGCAATCTCGGTTTGTGCATCGGCGCCGAGCGCGGCGAGATAGTTCGGATAGGTGAAGCCGTAGAACGACCAGGCATGGTCGGTCTCGAGCATGGGGTGGTCGAGACCTTCGAGGCTGGTGCCGGCGAGATCGGCCTTCTTGTGCAGGATGAATTCGAAGTCGCCGGTCAGCGAGGTCTCGATCGCGGTGCCGCCGAGCTCGCTATCGCCCTGTGCGGCATGGGGATCGCCAACCGAGAAATAGGCGCCGGGGACCGCGACCGGATAGAACATCCGCGCGCCCTTGCCGATGCGCCAGTCGTCGATGTTGCCGCCGGTGTAGCCCGGCGGGATCGAGCTGACGAAATCGGCCTCCGATGGCGCAAGCCCCATGGTGCCGAAGTGCAGGCGCGCCGGCACCTTGACGCTGGAGAGGATGTTCTCGCGCTTCCTGATGGTGGCGTGGTCCACGCGGACGCCGGGATAGTCGATGGTCGGATGCACGATGCCGTCGGGGTCGGTCTGCGGCGTCCAGACGTAATTGTAGACGGCCTTCGCGTAGGGCTCGCCGGAGGTGTCGAGCTCGAAGATGGTGACGACCTCGCGCGGCTTCGGCTCCTCGATGAGGTCGTGGTAGTGAAAGCCCCAATTCGCAGCGACGTTGGAGCCGAAACAACGGCCGGCGTGGCAGGCGCTGCAGCTCGGCCGGGGCCGGATATCGAGGATGCGCACTTCGAGGATGTCGCCGGGCTCGGCGCCTTCGATTGCGACCGGACCGGTGAGGAGATGCACGCCGATCCCCTCGCCTGCGCCGCGGATGAACGGGCCCTCGACGGGGCCGGAGCCGCGGCGCGCCACCGCCTTGTGCTCGCGGGTCCACTGGAACACGCTCTCGGCGCCGGCATCGCCCTGGATCATGCGCTCGTAATCGTCATTGGCGTGATGGGTCAGCGTCTCGATCGTGGCGCGATCTCCGGAACGCAGCGTCAGGGCCGGTGCGACCGCCTTGGAGAAATAGCCCCAGTGAACCGTCTTCGGCGAAACCGGCAGCGTGACATGCTTCATGCAATAGCCTCTTAGGGAGTCTTGAATCTTGCGGTGGCGGCACTCATCGCACTGACTCCGGCGTCTTGTCGGCTTCCATCACGTTGAGGAAGCGCGCCGTCAGCGGATTGCGGGGATTGGTGAGCACCTCGTGCGCCGGCCCCTCCTCGATGATCGCGCCCCCGCTCAGGAACGCGACGCGGTCGGCGACCTCGTCGGCGAAGCGGATCTGGTGCGTCGAGATGATCATGGTGAGGCCGTCGTCGATGGCAAGGCGGCGGATCACCTCCAGCACCTCGTTGACGAGCTCGGGATCGAGCGCGGAGGTCGGCTCGTCGAGCAGCAGCACGCTCGGGTTCGGCGCCAGCGCGCGTGCGATGGCGACGCGCTGCTGCTGGCCTCCGGAGAGATGCCGCGGCAGCGCATCGGCGCGATGCGAGAGACCGACGCGGTCGAGCAGCTCGGCGGCGCGGCGGTCGGCGTCGATGCGGGTCATGCCGTGCACCCAGCGCAAGGGGCCGGCAATGTTCTCCTTCGCCGACAGATGAGCGAAAAGGTTGAATTGCTGGAACACCATTCCGACGCCGACCGTAGCCCTCTCGTTCGCGATTGCACGCGGCGACAGCAGCTTGCCGTTGTCGTCGAAACCGAGACGGCGGCCGCCGACGCGTACGGTGCCTCCGTCCCAGCTCTCGAGATGGTTGATGCAGCGGAGCAGCGTGCTCTTGCCGGAGCCGCTGGGCCCGAGCAACGCGACCACCTCGCCGACTCGCACCGTGAGATCGACAGCGCCGAGCACCTTTTGCGCGCCGTAGCTCTTGGTGAGGTCCTTGGTTTCGACCGCGATGTTGTTGCGCGCGATCGTCAAGGCGCGCCGCGTGCGCTCCTCGCGGGTCAACGCGAGCGGCGGCGCGTCGGCAGGCTCTGCCTGCACCGGCTCCGGGTCACCCGCCGTGGCTTCGGCAAGTTCGAGTTTCGTGGCGAGATCGACGCGGCGCCACGGCAGGTAATCGGCGAGCTTGCGCTGACGTCCCTTGGCGCGATCGAGATCGAGCAGCCATTCGACGAACAGCTGGATCATGCTGATGGCAAAGGTCAGCACGAGATACAGCAGACCCGAGGCGAAGAAGATCGAGAAGAAGTCGAACGTCGAGGACGCCAGCTGGGTCGAACGCAGTGTCAGCTCCTGGACTGCGACGACGGACGCCAGCGAGGAATTCTTCAGCGCGCTCACGGCTTCGTTGCCGAAGGCCGGGATCATGGTGCGGATCGCCTGCGGCGCGATCACGCGCCACATCAGGATCCGCGGCGTCATGCCGAGCGCCTGCCCCGCCGTCACCTGGCCGCGGTCGACGCCGAGGACGCCGGCGCGCAGCATCTCCGCGATGAACGGCGCCTCGTTGCAGGCGAGCGCGAGGCCGGCGGCCAGCACCGCCGGAAGCTTGATGCCGATATGCGGCAGCGCGTCGTAGGCGAACACCATCTGCAGGATCAGCGGCGTGCCGCGGAAGATCACGGTGTAGGCCCTGGCGATTGCCGCAAGCAGCCAGAAGCGCGAGAGCTGCATGCCGGCGAGGATCAATCCGAGGATCAATCCGCCGCCGAGCCCGAGGGCGGTCACCTCGAGGGTGAGCTCGATGCCCTCGAGCAGATACGGCATGCTCAGATAGTGCAGGAACAGCGACATCAGCCGTCAATCGGAACGTGGTGAACCATGCGAAGCATTGCAGGCCGTGCACACGATCCACCTCTCCCCGCCGGGGAGAGGTGGAGCCCGCGGTGGCCGACCATCACTTAGTCAGCCACGAGGATGTCAGGCTCCTTGAAGTTGTTCACGTCGAGCCCATGCTTCTTCAGAAGCTCCATATGCGTGCCGGCCTTCTGCACCTCGATCAGCGCTGCCAGCACGGCGTCGCGGAATTTCGGCTTGTCCTTGGGCACGGCGATGCCGACGGAATACGGGATCGTCACCGCAATCGCCTTCTCCAGCTTGTCGGGATAGGCCTTCACCGCGCTGTCGACGGTGTTGACGTCGTTGACATAGGTGTCGGCCCGGCCGGCCAGGATCGCCTGGATGCAGTTGGCGTTGTTGTCGTAGAGCTGGATGGTCGGCTCGGGCTTGCCGGCCTTCTTGCACTCCGGGACCAAGGCCTGGATCAGGGGCACCTCGACATAGCCGGTGTTTTCGGCGGCGGCGGCACCGCACATCGACATGTTGATGCCGTTGATTCCCTTCGGATTGCCCTTGGCGACCAGCACACCGTCGAACACCTTCGAATAGGTGATGAAGTCGGCGGCCTTGGCGCGTTCCTTGGTGGCGTAGATGTCGGAGATGACGATGTCGGCCTGGCCCGCGGCCAGTGTGGTCAGCAGAGCCGCAAACGTCACCGGCTTGTAGGTCAGCTTGAAGCCGAGGCATTCACCGATGGCTTCGCCGAGATCGATGTCGAAGCCGATATACTTGCTGGGATCCTTCGGATCGATGGTCTCATAGCCCGGCGTGTGCGGATTGATGGCGTTGACGAGCGTCTTGCCCTTCCAGTCCGGATATTTCTCCTGGAGCGCGGCACAGGCGGCGGGTGCTGCGGCCTGTGCGCTCAGCGGTGCTGCGGCAACCAGGCCAAGGGCGACGCTGGCGCCGAGCGCGAGCTTGCGCCAAGCCCTTGTGCGCGCCGTTCCCCTCCGCACCTGGGGCAATACCCGTCTCTCCATGTCCCGCTCCTTCGAATTGTCATGGCAAAGGCCATGTTCCAGATCTCGGAAGCGAGCCTAGGAGGAGAGCCAACGGGAAAGCTTGTCCGCGGGCGTACAAAAAATTGGATGGAGGGGCCCGCGATTTGGGCAGGCGGTTGCCCAAAAACTGTTCGGGGCGCGCTGGGCGCGATCGCAATTATCGAATTCGGAGGAATCAAATGGTTTCCATTGGCAGAGAGATCTGCACGATCGAAGCCTCATTCAATGAAGCCGCTTGACGGAGATATGACGGGCGGTGGACGCATCTGCCCGCCGACGCCGCGATATCCACAGCCTGTCCGCAGCATATCCACAGGCCGACTCTGCCGGATTCGCCAGCTCTGGCGGGGCACTTGCTGCGCACAAATGCACAGAGCCGGTATGTCAGCCGCCGGCCTGGTCGAACACGCTGCGGCAAGCCTCGCTCAAGCTCGACCGGTTACGGCGCAGGCAGGCCGTGATGGCGCGGACATTGGGGATTTCGCCGGCGCAGAGCCGGTAGACGTCGGGGGTGCAGGCCCGGCGTTGCTCAGCCGTCCCCTGCGCGTGGGCGGCGGAGGCAAACAGCGTCAGGAATAGCCCGACCGTGGAGGCGCGGCGCGCCCGGCTCTTCACACCCGCAAACCGCAAGAACCTCGCCTTCATGACCAGTCTCCCGTTTCGCCCTGCCCGTTCCGGCCTGCATTGGCCCGGTGGGCGAAGGGGTAGGAGAAATAAACCGCCGAGGATGTGATCTCTTTCACACTGCCGGCGCAGCGGAGGAACCTAGAGTTTCCGCGGGGATTTTTAGACATCGCTAACCAATCGCGACCCGATCGCCGGATCGTTAAAATGCGAACGATCGGCTCAACCGGGTAACAAACCGGCTTTGCGACATTGCGCCGTCCGCGTTCTGCGAGGGTGCAATGAGAAGCGAAGCCGAATTCAATCTGCTGCTGGATGCCGTCCGGGACGCCATGGTCATTGAAGATTTCGCTCACGCGCCGGAGGAGGAATTCGTGCCCCGCTCGTGGAGTTTCGACGCGACGCCCAAAGCGGCCAATGACAATGAGGGCGCCTGGCCCCTCCTGCCGTTCCCCGACGGCTGGTACGCAGCCTGCTGAGGCTGCTTTCGCGATGAACCGTACCGCCCGCCTCGCCGGCGTTTTGCCGTAGGCGCTGTGTGAAAGCCGCCGCCGCGACGATCAGGTCTTGACGCGCTCCTCGCCATCCTGCGGCGCCCGGTCGGGTGCAGACGATGGAAAGATGCTGTCGTAGATCGCGCGGGCCTCGCGGATGAGGCGAGCCCGCTCCAGCTCGGATTTCGGGACAAATCGGACGATGTCGCCCACGGGTGCTCCAGCGCTCGTTGATGTCAGTCGCATCACTTCGCAGATGCGAAGTGTATGCCAACGGGCGTGAATCCAGGGTTTCCAGCGAGCCCCGGGCAAACCCGGGGGACACCGCGCGGTGCGCCACCCCGGCGCGCTCACCGGAATACGCGCGGAGCTGAATTCAATAGGAAAATCAGATATCTATGATGGAGGCCACGTCGGGACTCGAACCCGAGTAAACGGTTTTGCAGACCGGCGCGTAACCACTCCGCCACGTGGCCCCGTAAGGGCGGAGCAATATAGGGGATGAAGGATTTAGGCAACCGCCTTCGTCCGATTTTGGCCGGAGACCGCCCGGTCCGGGAGACCTTCGAACCGCTACGCCTTCCTCGCACCGGACCCCGCCAGATATTGCGCGAGAATCGTATCGGTTGCCCCGGCCGCGATGATCCGTCCCTGCTCCAGCAGGATCGCCCGGTTGCAGGTGCTCTGGATCAGCTCGATATCGTGCGAGGCGAGCACGAGAATGCCGGCGCGGGCGACGATCTCATCGAGCCGCTGCCGCGCCTTCCTGCGGAATTGCTGGTCGCCAACGCCGATCCATTCGTCGAGCAGCACGATCTCGCCCTCGACCGCGGTTGCGACCGCGAAGATCAGGCGCAGCATCATCCCGCTGGAATAGGTGCGCAACGGCAGGTCGAGCCGGTCGCCGAGCTCGGTGAACTCGGCAATCTCCGCCCGCCGCGCGTCGATCTCGGCGCGCCGGGCGCCGATCACGAGGCCGCGCCGCATGATGTTCTCGTAGCCGGTCGCCTCCTCGTCGAAGCCGGCCTGCAAATCAAAAAGCGACAGGCAGCGGCCGGATACGTCGATGCGCCCCGCCGTCGGATGGTAGATGCCGGCGAGAACCCGCAGCAGCGTGGTCTTGCCGGCGCCGTTGGCGCCGATGATGGCGAGGCGATCGCCGGCGCGGATGTCGAGGCTGACCTCGTTCAACGCCGTGATGATATGCGAAGCCGCGGGCTTCCGCCGCAGCGTCACGGCGCTGACGAACCGGCTGCGCAGCGAGCGGTCGTGAAACGACAGCACCGGAAACGTGACCGAGACGTCCCGAAGCGCGATGTGGGCCGTGTTGGTCATCCGCACATCACAGCCAATACGCCACGCGATGGCGGTATTTTGCGTAGCAGCCGAGGCCGATGACGGCCAAGACGATCGCATAGAGGGCCCCTAACAGCCATTGCTCCGCATCGGTCGGCTGCGACAACAGCGGCCGGCGCACCAGATCGAGCAGCGTCGCGAACGGATTGACCCATGTCAGCCAGTGAAACGCGGTGCCGCGCGCGCTGTCCTCGGTCCAGATGATCGGCGTGAGGAAGAAGACGAATTGCAGGCCGCTGACGATCGCCGAACCAATGTCGCGAAAACGCGCGCAGAGCATGCCGAGCGCGACCGCGCCGCCGAGCAGCGCGAGGAACAGGATCGCAAAGCCGGGCAGCGCGAGCAGCATGCTCCAGTGCAGCGGCCATGGCATCACGACGTAGAGCAGCACGACGATCACCAGATGATGCGCGAAGATGAGGACGTTGCGCGCGATCATCTGGAGGACGTGAACGATCAGCGGCGCCGGCACCGCCTTGATGAGATGGCCGGACGCCACGAAAACGTTGGAGCCCTCCTGCAGCGTCGCAGCCATCAGGGTCCAGACGATCAGCCCGACCGCGAAGGACGGCAGGAAGGCAGCGATGTCCTGCTTGAACAGGGCCGCATAGACCGTGCCGACGCTTGCGATCGTCGCGGCAAGTGTCAGCGTGATCCAGAGCGGGCCGATCACGGTCCGCCGGTAGCGCAGCGAAATGTCCATCAGCGCGAGCGTGCCCCAACGGTCGGGCCGCGCCGCCTGTGTCAGGATTTCCTTCACCGCGAGCTGAATTCGACTGCCCCTTCGGTTGCCGCTCTCTGACGCCGCAACTGGACCGCAGATCGCGACCTGTGCCGGCCGACGTCCTCTAGCCGCCCGCGCCTCGCGGTGCAATCGACCGTACAGATGACTTGGGCCGAAGTCAGGCTCGTTTGCGCCGCCGGAAGTCGCGCCGGCCCTTCGGGGCAGGCTTGGGCGCCAGTTCCGGCATCTCGGCCTGGACCTCGCGGTAGCGCGTTAACAGCCGTTCAAAACTGGCGTTCAGGGTGTCGGCGATGTCGGGGCGCTTCTCGAGGCCGGCCAGCATCGTCGCCGCGGCCTCGATGGTGGAGAGCCCGTCCTTGCGCGGCTCCTTGCGCAGGCGCCCATAGCGCGAGGGATGCGCGGGGTTGAGGATCACGCGCTGGCATTTGAGCATCCAGGGATTGCGCCACCACAGCGCCTTGGCCTGGCTCCAGGTACCGTCGAGCAGCACCACGCCTTCGAGCTTGCCGAGGATGGCGCGCTGGTTGTCCGCGACCTCGCCCTTGCGGTTGAGCGCGACGATCTCGGCTTCCGCTTCGAGATCGGAGGCACGGGCCGAACCAAGATAAAGCACGGCCCAGTGCGAGGCGTTCTCGACGTGATGGCCCAGCGCCTTGGACAGGCTCGGCCAGGACAGGCCGACCCGCACCGTTGCCTTGGCGAAATGCCTGGCCAGCAGCCGCGCGGTGCCGAGCGCCCTGTCCTGCTCCTGCGGATGCTGGAGGATCAGGAGCCCGAGGCGGCTCTTTTCGATCGGCGTGATGCTGTCACAGATGCACAGCGGCATCGGCTTCTGGCAATGCGGGCACTCGGGGATCGGGTCGGCGGCGGCTATATCTGGTGGGTTCGACATGGGCGCCGCTATACGCTTGATGCGGCGCTTCAACAACCTATTCCGCCGGCGCAGGCACCGGACGCGGCTCCGACCGCCGCCGCAGGCGGTCGATCAGCAGGTAGATCACGGGCGTGGTGTAGAGCGTCAGGATCTGCGAGACGAACAGGCCGCCGATGATGGTGATGCCGAGCGGACGGCGCAGCTCCGTGCCGGGCCCGGTCGCCACCACGAGCGGAATGCCGGCGAACAGCGCCGCCATGGTCGTCATCAGGATCGGGCGGAAGCGCGCCTGGCAGGCCTCGAAGATCGCCTCCGCCGAGGACAGGCCGCGCTGGCGTTCGGCCTCGAGCGCGAAATCCACCATCATGATGCCGTTCTTCTTGACGATGCCGATCAGGAGGATGATGCCGACGAAGGCGATCACCGTCAGCGGCGTGTTGGTGAGCTGCAGGGCGAGCAGCGCACCCAACCCGGCCGAGGGTAGCGTCGAGATGATCGTGAGCGGATGGGCGAGGCTCTCATAGAGCACCCCGAGCACGATATACATCGCCACCAGCGCGCCGAGGATCAGGAGCGGCTGCCGACCGCTGGTCTTGGCGAAGTCGCCGGCATTGCCGTCGAAGCTGCCGCGAATGCCTTCGGGCATGTGCAGTTCTTCCACCGCGCGCTGGATGTTCTGCGTCGCCGCCTGAAGCTGCACGTCCGGCAGCAGGTTGAACGACACGGTGGTCGAAGGGAACGACTGCGAATGATAGACCGCGAGCGCGGCGAGCCCGCGCGTCGCATGCACCACGGCCGACAGCGGCACCTGCGCATCGCCGGCGCCGGCAACGTAGATGCGATCGAGGTTGGAGGGATCGACCTGGAATTTCGGGTCGATCTCCAGCACGGTCATGTACTGGTTGCGCTGGGTGTAGATGATCGAGATCTGCCGCTGCGAGAACGCGTTGTTCAGCGCATTGTCGATGTCCTGAACCCTGACGCCGAGCGCCGAGGCCTTCTGGCGGTCGATGCTCAGAGTGAGTTGCAGCCCGCCGGGATCGCGATCGCTGGACACGTCGGTGATGCCCTCGACGCTTTCCATCCGCTTGGCGACAATCGGCGCCCATTTCTGCAGGAGACCGAGGTCGGTGCTGCTCAGCGTATACTGAAAGCTGGAATCGCTCTGCCGGCCGCCGGCGCGAACGTCCTGGGCTGCGAACATGAAGAGGCGGATGCCCGGGACGGGGTAGAGCGCGCGCCTGAGACGGTCGATCACAACCTCCGTCGAAACGTGGTCGCGCTCCTCGGGCGGCTTCAGGCTGATGAACATGGTGCCGCGGTTCGAGGTCGCTCCCCCCGGCCCGCCTCCGCCACCGACGGTCGAGCCGATGCCGGCCACGGCGGGATCCCTCATGACGATGTCGGCGAGCCGCTGCTGAAGGCTGAGCATGGACTGGAACGAGATGTCCGCCGAGGCCCGCGTCGCGCCGATGACGAAGCCGGAATCGTCGGTCGGGAAATAGCCCTTGGGAACCTTGATATAGAGCATCACGGTAAGGCCGATGGTGGCGAAGAATACCAGCAGCGTCAGCAGCGGGAAATCCAGCACGGTACGCAGGGTGCGGGCATAAAATGCGACGATGCGCGACAGCGAGCCTTCGATGATGCGATCGAACATCGTTGCCGTGCCGGACGTCGTCTGCCGGATGTAATGGGCGCAGATCATCGGCGTCACCGTCAGCGACACCAGGGTGGAGACCACGATCGCAAAGGTCAGCGTCAGCGAGAACTCGCGCAACAGGCGGCCGACGATGCCGTCCATGAAGATCAGCGGCGTGAAGGCCGCGATCAGCGACAGGCTGATCGAGACCACGGTGAAGCCGATCTGCCGGGCACCCTCGACCGCCGCCGGGAACGGCCGCATGCCGTGCTCGAGATTGCGGTACATGTTCTCGATCATGACGATGGCGTCGTCGACCACGAAGCCGACCGAGATCGCCAGCGCCATCAGCGACAGATTGTCGATCGAGAAGCCCGCGATCCACATGCCGGCGCAGGTGCCGGCCAGAGCCAGCGGCACCGAGATGCCGGCCGCGATCGTCGGTGTCAGGCGGCGCAGGAATACGAACACCACGACCATCACCAGGATGGCGGTCGCCAGCAGCGTCCATTGCATGTCCATCACGCTGGCGCGGATCGTGCTGGTGCGGTCGACCAGGGTGGAAACGTCAACGCCGGCCGGGATCCACTGCTTCAATTCGGGGATCAGCGCCTTCACCCGGTCGACAGTATCGATGACGTTGGCGTCGCCCTGCTTGGTGATCTGGATCAGCACCGCCGGCTGCTTGTTGAACCAGGCGATCGAACGGGCATTGCGGACCCCATCCTCGACCTCGGCGACGTCGGACAGCCGCAAGAAGCTGCCGTTCGCGCTCTTGATGATGATGTCCCGGAATTCCTTGGCCGTGCGCATCTGCTTGTTCAGCGACAGCGTCTCACTCTGGCGCTCGCCGTTGAAGATGCCGACGGGGCCAAGCGGATTGGCGTTGATGATCGCGGTTCGGACGTCGTCGGTGGCGATGCCGGCATTCGACAACGCCACCGGATTCAGCTGGATCCGCACCGCCGGCTGGTCCGCGCCGCTGATCGTCACGTTGCCGACGCCGGGGACCTGCGAGATGCGCTGGGCCAGCACGGTGTCGGCGACATCGTAGATCGCGCTCGCCGCAAGGGTTTTCGAGGTCAGCGCCAATACGAAGACCGGCGCGCCGGCGGTATTGGCCTTGCGGAAGCGCGGCAGCGTCGGCAGGTCGCTCGGCAGATCGACCATCGCGGCGTTGATCGCCGCCTGCACGTCGCGCGCGGCCTTGTCGATGTTGCGGCCGATGTCGAACTGGAGCTGGATGCTGGTCGTGCCGAGCGAAGAGGTCGAGGTGATCTGGTTGATGCCCGAGATCTCGCCGAGCCGCCGCTCCAGTGGCGAGGCCACGGTTGCCGCCATCACGGACGGGTCGGCGCCGGGCCGGCTGGCCGAGACGAAGATGGCGGGGAAGTCGACGTTCGGGACCGAGGCGACGGGAAGGAACTCGTAGGCAACCACACCCAGCAGGAACAATCCGATCGACAGCAGCGTGGTGGCGACCGGGCGGCGGATGAACGGCTCCGAGATCGATGCCATCACTGCATCCCTTCGGTCGCGCCCGCGACCGGCGGGCCGCCGGGTTCGGCCGGCGGCAGCGCCTGCTCGAGGCGACGGTTGATGCGGTCAAGCGCGAGATAGATCACGGGCGTCGTGTAGAGGGTCAGGAGCTGGCTGAGCAGCAGGCCGCCGATGATGGAGACGCCGAGCGGGAAGCGCAGCTCGGCGCCGGTGCCGCTCTCGATCGCCAGCGGCAGCGCGCCGAACAACGCCGCCAGCGTCGTCATCATGATCGGGCGGAAGCGCAACAGGCAGGCCTGCACGATGGCTTCGTTCGGCGACATGCCCTGCCTGCGCTCGGCCTCGAGCGCGAAGTCGATCATCATGATCGCGTTCTTCTTGACGATGCCCATCAGCAGGATGATGCCGATCAGGCCGATCACCGAGAGGTCCTGTCCGCACAGCAGCAGCGCCAGGATGGCGCCGACACCCGCCGAAGGCAGTGTCGACAGGATCGTGATCGGGTGGATGTAGCTCTCATAGAGCACCCCGAGCACGATGTAGATCGTGATCACGGCGGCGAGCAGCAGCCAGGGCTGGCCGGCGAGCGCCTTGGCGAATTCGGCGGCATCGCCCGCGTAGACGCCGCTGATGCTGTTGGGCATGCCGATCCGGGTCTCGATCGTCTTGACGGCATCGACGGCATCGCCGAGCGCGGCGCCGGGCGCGAGATTGAAGCTGAGCGACACCGAGGGGAATTGCGCCTGGTGCGAGATCGCGAGCGGCGCGGTGGTGCGCTTCAGCGTCGCCACGGCCGACAGCGGCACCTGCGCGTTGGGCGCGCCGGCGGTCGCGCTCGCGGCCCCCGGCAGATAGAGTTTCGACAGGATCGAGGGATCGCGCTGGTACATCGGCAGCGCCTCCAGCACCACGCGGTACTGGTTGGCCTGGCCGTAGATGGTCGAGATCTGCCGCTGCGCGAAGGCGTCGTTCAGCGTATCGGTGATGCCTTGCAGGCTGACGCCGAGCTGGCCGGCGCGGGTGCGGTCGACGTCGAGCTGCGCCCGCAACCCCCCCTCCTGCGCCTCCGAGGAGACGTCGCGGAACAACGGATCGTGCCGCATCTCTGCGACCAGCTTGCGCGCCCATTCCGACACCAGCGTCGCATCGGTTCCGGTCAGCGTGTACTGATATTGCGAGCGGCTCGACTGGGTCGAGATCTGCACGTCCTGCACCGGCTGGAAATAGACGGTCATGCCGGGAATGCCCGAGACCCGCTCCTTCAGCCGGACAATGACCGCGCTGACATCGTCGTGCCGCTCGCCGCGCGGCTTCAAGGTCATGACGAGACGGCCGACATTGGTGGTCGGATTGACCGAGCCCGCACCGATCACCGAGACCACGCCTGTTACGTCGGGGTCGGCCTTGATGGCGGAGGCCGCCTCGGCCTGCCGCTTCTGCATCTCCGCGAACGACACGTCGGGCCCGGCCTCCGTCACCGCCGTGATCGAGGCGGTGTCCTGCAGCGGCAGGAAGCCTTTCGGCGCGACGACGTAAAGGACGAGGGTCGCAACCAGAGTTGCGAAGGTCACGACCAGCGTCATGCGCTGGTGCTGCAGAACCACCAGCAGCGTGCGGTGATAGGCCTCGACGGTGCGGTCGATGAAGCGGCTGATGGCGGCCAGGCCCGGCACCGCCAGCTCTTCATGGGCGTGCTTGAGCAGGCGCGAGCACATCATCGGCGTCAGCGTCAGCGAGACCACGGCCGAGGTCACGACCGCGATCGTCAAGGTCAGCGCGAACTCGCGGAACATGCGCCCGACCAGGCCCGACATGAACAGCAGCGGGATGAAGACCGCGATCAGCGACACCGTCAGCGAGATCACGGTGAAGCCGATTTCGCTCGCGCCCTTCAGCGAGGCCTCCATCGCACTGTCGCCGTTCTCCATGTGGCGGACGATGTTCTCGATCATGACGATGGCGTCGTCGACGACGAAGCCGGTGCCGATCGTCAGCGCCATCAGCGACAGATTGTCGAGGCTGAAGCCGGCGAAATACATGATGCCGAAGCTTGTGATCAGCGACAGCGGCAGCGCCACGCCGGCGATCAGGGTTGCGCGCAGGGAGCGCAGGAACAGCAGCACCACCAGCGTCACCAGCACGACGCTGAGAACCAGCGTGAACTGCACGTCGTGGACCGAGGCGCGGATGGTGACAGTGCGATCGGAGACGATGGTGAGATTCACGCCGGCCGGAATCGCGCGCTGCACCTTGGGGATTTCTGCGCGGATCTGGCTGACGACGTCGATGACATTGGCGCCCGGCTGGCGCTGGATGTCGATGATGACGGCTGGCGTGCCCTGGTACCAGCCGCCGGTGCGGTCATTTTCCAGGCCATCGACGATCTGCGCGACGTCGCCGATGGTGACGGGCGAGCCGTTGCGGTAGGTGATGATGACGGGCTTGTACGCGTCGGCGGCTGCGATCTGGTCGTTGGCCGCGATGATGTAGGATTGCTGCGCGCCGTCGAGCGAGCCTTTAGGCCCGGAGACATTGGCATTGGCGATCGCGGTGCGCAGATCTTCCATGGCGATGCCGTAGGCGGCGAGCCGCGCAAGGTCCGCCTGGATGCGCACGGCCGGCTTCAACCCGCCGAGCACGGAGACGCGACCGACGCCGGAAATCTGGCTCAGCCGTTGCGCCAGGAGCGTGTCGGCGATGTCGCTCATCGCCCGCAGCGAGATGGTGTCCGAGCGCAGCGCCAGTGTCATCACCGGCGCGTCGGCCGGATTCACCTTGGCGTAGGTCGGCGGATACGGCAGCGTCTTGGGCAGCACGCCCGCCGCCGCATTGATCGCGGCCTGCACGTCCTGGGTCGCGCCGTCGATGTCGCGATTGAGATCGAACTGCAGCGAGATCTGGCTGACGCCGAACGAGCTCGTGGAGTTCATCGCCGACAGCGACGGGATCTGGCCGAGCTGCCGCTCGAGGGGCGCCGTGATCAGCGAGGCGATCACGTCGGGGCTCGCGCCCGGAAGCTGCGTCGTCACCTGCACGGTCGGGAAATCGACCTGCGGCAGCGCCGAGACCGGCAGCGCGAAATAGCCGAGCAGACCGCCGATCAGAAGCGCGATACCGAGCAGCGAGGTCGCGATTGGACGGCGGATGAAGGGTTCGGAGACACCCATGGGATCTGCCTGCCGCGTCAAGCGGCTGTTGTCGGGATCATGGCTGTTTGGCTCCATTTCCCGATGCACCAGGCCCTGGCGCCGGCCCGGTCTGTCCCTTCTGGTCGCCCTCGCTGCTCTTGCGCTTGGCGCGGAACTCGCCGTCCTTACCCTGTCCGTCCTTTTGCCCTTCCTTGGCACCATCCTTCTTCTGGGCATCAGGCCCACGCGCGCGCTTGCGCGGGGCGAGATCGGCCGACGGGGTCTGGTCGTCGCGGCCGATGGTCACCTTGGAGCCGTCGGACAGATTGGCAAAGCCGGTCGTGACGACCCTGTCGTTCGCCGTCAGGCCGCTGGCGATCACGGCGTCGTGCTCGTTCTGCTGGGTCACCGTCACGGGCTTGGCCGAGACGATATTGTCTTCGCCGATGACATAGCTGAAGGTCCCGATCGGTCCGCGCTGCACGGCTGACGTCGGCACCACCAGCGCCTGCATCAGCGTCTCGACCTTGAGGCGGACATTGACGAACTGGCCCGGCCAGAGCTGGTAGTTGGCGTTTGGAAATTCCGCCTTGAGCTTGAGCGTGCCGGTGGTCTGGTCGACCTGGTTGTCGATGCCGGTGAGCTTGCCGGTGTCGATCACGGTGATCCCGTCGTTGCCGAAGACGTCGACTGCGAGCGCCCCCTTGGCGGCCGCGGCGTTGACGCGCATGATCTGTTGCTGCGGCAGGCTGAACCACACCGCGATCGGCTGCAATTGCGTGATCACCACGAGACCGGTGGTGTCGGAGGCGTGGACGATATTGCCCTGGTCAACCTGGCGCAGGCCGGCGCGCCCCGAGATCGGCGCCACGATCTTGGTGTAGCTCAGCGTCGCTGCTGCGTTGTCGATCGCGGCCTGGTCCGCTTTCACCAGCGCCTCGGTCTGCGCGACCAGCGCGCGCTGGGTGTCGGCCTGCTGCTTGGAGCCGGCATTGGAGGCAGCGAGCTGCTCGTACCGTGTCAGGTCGATGCGCTGGTTGGCGAGCTGGGCCTGGTCCTGCGCCTTCTTGGCGACCGCCTGGTCGTATGTGGCCTGGTAGAGCGCGGGATCGATCTCGCCGAGCACGTCGCCCTTCTTGACGTCCTGGCCTTCCGTGAAATTCACGGCGATGAGCTTGCCGTCCACCTGCGAGCGCACGGTCACGGTGTTGAGCGCGCGGATCGCGCCGACGCCGTCGAGATAGACCGGCACGTCCTGGACGCGAGGCGTCGCCGCCAGCACCGGGACCGGCAGATCGGGCCGCTGGTTGCGGCCGTTCGCCTGCTGCGGCTGCTGATGCCAGACGGTCCAGCCGTAATAGCCGAGCCCGCCGAGGATCGCGAGCGTGATCAGGGTCATGATGAAGCCGCGGCCGCGCGATTTCTTTGCCGTCCCCTGCTCTACGCCCTGCTTGCTGTCCGGCTTAAAGAGCATTGACCGGTTTCTCCATTCGCGGCTCCCAGCCACCGCCGAGCGCCTGATACAGGCTGACGATGGCGAGCAAGCGGGCCAGTTGCGCCTGTGACAGCGCGTCTTCCGCCTGGAACAGGGTCAGTTGAGTGTTGAGCACGGTCACGATGTCGGCGGTGCCGGCGCGCAATTGCTGCTCGGCGAGATCGAAGGCGCGGCGCGAGGCGGTGACGACATCGCGCTGCAGCTGAAGCTTGATCGTGGTCTGCTTGATCGAGAACAGCGCGTTGTCGACGTCGGTGAACGACTGGATGATGGTCTTGCGGTAGGTCTGGAGCAATTCGTCCTGGCGCGCCTTGGCGAACTCGAAATTGCCGAGGATCCTGCCGCCGTCGAAGATCGGCTGCGTCGCGCTGCCGACAAGCTGGAAGAAGGCCGCATGGGGCTGGAACAGCGAGACCAGGGCCGAGCTCTGATAGCCGCCATTGCCGGTGAGCTGAATGGTCGGAAAGAACTGCGCGCGGGCGTTGCCGATATTCGCCGTCGCCGAGGCGAGCTGCGCCTCCTGGCGGCGAATGTCGGGCCGCTGCGTCAGCAGCTCCGAGGGCAGGCCGGGCGTCACGCGCGGGATCGCGATCCGGTCCAGCGAGCCGCCTAGCACGCGCACGCTTTCCGGCGGGCGCGAGACCAGCACGGCAAGCGCGTTGGCGTTCTGGTCCAGCGTCTGGCGCAGCGGCGGCACCAGGGCCTTCTGGTTGGCAAGCACGCTCTCCTGCTGGGCGACGTCGAGATCGGTGCCGGTGCCGGCCTTGCGCCGCTCCCTGACGGCATCGAGGATCCGCTGCGCGCTGGCGATGTTGCGCTGTGAAGTCCGGATGCGGTCCTGCGAGGCCAGCACCTGGAAATAGGCATTGGCGACGGCCGCGAGCGTCGTCAGCGCGACGGTGTCTCGGTCAAAGCGGTTGGCGTTCGCCGTCTCCTCGGCGGTCTGCAGCGCATCGCGGTTCTGCCCCCAGAAGTCGAGCTGGTAGCTCGCGCTCAGCGATGCCTGGTAGTTGACGACCTCGCGCCCGCCAATGGAGAGCCCGGACGCCGAGGAGCCGGAGGTGCGCGAATAGGTCTCCTGCCCGGTTCCGGACAGGCTCGGCAGCAGCGCAGCGCCCGCCTGACGTGCCTGGGCGTCAGCCTGGACGATGCGCGCCACTGCGGCGGCGATGTCGAGATTGACGGTCTGCGCCTCCTCCATCAGCTGCGTCAGCTCCGCGGATCGGAAGCTGCGCCACCAATCCAGCGACGGCGGCGCATCCGCCTTCCCGGCATATTTGTACTGCGCGGGAACATCGAGCGCGGGATCGGGAAGGTCCTGGGTCAGGACGCAAGCGCCGGAGCCGGCGGCGAGGCACACCACCGCAAGCCAGCGCGCCGCGCGCTGTGTCCGGAATGTGGCACTTCCAGACCGCCGTATGGCGATCGCCGGAACAACCTGTGTCACATCCACCCCCCACCGGGCAGATCACCCCCCCGCGCAACGGGATTAACCGATTCGCGGCGGGACAAACGGGGGGCTTTGGACAACTCGTTCACAAGTGATGCTTTCTGGACCTTGAAATCCATCCTAGCCGGGCGCCGACGAGCGGGACAGTGCCGCAGTTGCGTGATGGCCTGCCAAAGAGTCGGAATTTCGATCAATGGGAATGCAGAAGGTGCCTGTGCGGCAGTGACTTCTTTCACTCTCAAAAACTGGGAGACGCGAACAAGCTTACCAAGATTTCATGTGATATTACCGCCACACCGACGAAATGGCCTTTCCTTTCGACCCTACCACGGCCCCCCGGGCGGGTTGGCCGCGGCCGGACATCGGATCGGACCATGTCACAAGGCCGTCCATTGCGACGAGGCTACCATTCCAATCCAGATATGATCTCGGCCGTCCTGGCACTATCTCACCCCCTCGATATCTGCTCGGCCCGCTTTTGGAAAAAAGCGGTCGTGAAGGGGCCTGGTGGCGACCGGCATCTTCCGTGCTCCGACGGAGTTCAGTCATTTCCTCCTACCGATATCCCGCCTCGCGGCCAAGCGCATCGTCGCCGGTCGCGCGGTTCGGGAATTTTACTGTTCGGACAAGCGCTTCAGCCAATTTCGCCGCAACGCAAAAGCCTTCCCCTTTGGCTTTCCAAGCACTACGTTCTGGCCAACCAGTTCAACCCCCTTGGTAGCGATTTCCCCGACATGATCATTCGAAACGACGTTGTCGAAGCCATCGGCAACACCCCGCTCATCAAGCTGAAGCGCGCCTCGGAATTGACCGGCTGCACCATTCTCGGCAAGGCCGAGTTCATGAATCCCGGCCAGTCCGTCAAGGATCGCGCCGGCAAATGGATGATCCTCGAGGCCGAGAAGCGCGGCGAGCTCAAACCCGGCGGTCTCGTGGTGGAATCGACCGCCGGCAATACCGGCATTGGCCTTGCGGTCGTCGCGAGCGCGCGCGGCTATCGCACCCTGATCGTCATCCCGGAGACGCAGAGCCAGGAGAAGAAGGACTTTCTGAAGCTGTGCGGCGCCGAGCTGCTGGAATCGCCGGCGCTGCCCTACTCCAATCCCAACAACTACCAGCATGTCGGCCGCCGCCTCGCCGACGAGCTACGCAAGACCGAACCCAATGGCGTGCTGTTCGCGGACCAGTGGAACAACCTCGACAACGCCAAGGCGCATTACGAGTCGACGGGACCCGAAATCTGGGAGCAGACCGGCGGCAAGGTCGATGGTTTCGTCTGCTCGGTCGGCAGCGGCGGCACGCTCGCCGGCACCAGCCGCTATCTGAAGGAGAAGAACAAGGACATCCGGATCGCCTGTGCCGACCCGCACGGCGCCGGCATGTACGAGTACTTCAGGACCGGCGACGCCAAGGCGACGCCGGGCGGCTCAATCACGGAAGGCATCGGCCTCAACCGCGCAACCGCGATCGTCGAGACCGCGAAGGTCGACGATGCCTATCTCATTCCTGATGCCGAAGCCGTGAGCGTGATCTACGAGTTGCTCCAGCACGAGGGCCTGTGTCTCGGCGGCTCGACCGGTGTCAACGTCGTGGGCGCCATGCGCCTCGCCAGGCAGCTTGGACCAGGCAAGACGATCGTCACCGTGCTGTGCGATTCTGGCAGCCGCTATCAGTCGAAGCTGTTCAACGCGGACTTCATGCGCGCCAAAAACCTGCCCGTGCCCGAATGGCTGGAGAAGCGCAGCAACATCAAGCTGCCGTTCGTCTAGAAAGTCGAGCGGCACCTCATCTCATCGTGCGTCAGTCGTGACGGTCGCCGCTCGGCCAGAACAACAGCGCCAGCGTCAGCACGAGATTGGCGATGCCGCCGACGATCGTGCCGGTATGATCCTGGCCGATCGCATAGGCGGGAAACCGCGTCGCGACGACATAGTCGATGATCATGAGCGCGATCCAGGCCGGGACCACGCAAACCGGGTCCCATCCGATGTCCCGGAAGCGCATCGAGTAAAGCGTCACGGTCGCCAGCGCGAAGAATGCGATCGCTGCGATCATCCCCCAACTCTTCAGGAGATCCGCGGGACGAACATTGGCCGGCGTGATGTCGCGCAGCACGGACATCGCGACTGCAAAGCAGATCGCGGTCGTCACCACCGCAAGCACGATCGTGGCCAGGAAGAACTGCAAGCGTCCCAGCCGGGTATTGAGGCCGAATACGAGGTCGAGCATTGGCACACCCTTTTGGTGCCACATGCTTACAAACAGCTTTCGGACCGGTGAAGCGGGCGGCTGCGAGCCGGCTCATGGTTTCCGGACGACTAAGCCGGTCCCAGCAATGCGGGGCCTTTATCCCCGGCGGCCAGCATCACGCACCCTCGCCGCCTTTCGAAGCCGCGACGCAATAGTCGCGCCAGAACTGGCGATACCCCTGCTCGACCCTGCGCGTGTAGACCTCGACATTGCCGGCGGCTGAGGCCGCGATCCGAGCCGGCAACTCGGCACGCAACTTCGCCAGATGCTCGGGCTGCGAGGCAAACTTGCGGGCGATCTCGACATAGCCCTCATCATCCTCGGCGACCCAGTCATCGAGACCGACGGCCGCCACGATAGAGCCGCCGGCGCGCGACGATGCGCCGTGACCGAGCTTGGCAACCACGGGAACGCCCGCATAAAGGGACTCCCAGGTGCTGACGCCGCCATTCTGCGGGAATGGATCGAGCGAGATATCGACGTTGGCGAAGGCACGCAGATGCTCGGAGCGCTCGGACGCGCCCAGACAAATGATGTTTTCTTCCGGAATCCCCTGCGCCACAAATCGTGCGAGGAGACCATCGCGCACCAGGGGATCGTCGAGCAGAGTATGCTTGACGACGATCTTCGATCCCGACACCTCGCGCATCACTTTCGACCAGACGCGGATGGCCTCATCCGAGATCTTGTTGACGCGGTTGAATACGCCGAAGGTCACGTGGCCGTTGCGGAGCATGGGAAGATCCGTAGACGGCAGGTCCAGGATGGGATCGATCGTGATCAGGCACGGCAGGTCGTAGACCTTTTCGGCCAGCAGATGCCGGGCCGATTCCGGAATGAAGACGGGATCCGCGAGCACGTAGTCCATCGTCCGAAGGCCGGTACCGGTCGCGTGTCCGAAGCCCGTGACCTGAATAGGCGCCGGCTTGCGGGCGAAGACCTGGAGCCTGTTGCCCGACGAATGCCCGGAGACGTCGATCAGGATATCGACCTTGTCGGCTTCGATACGCTCGGCCAGTTCGTCGTCGAACATCTGCCAGGCATCGACCCAGACGTCCGCCGCCGATCTGAAGTCGGCTGTCACCGCATCTTGGGTCGGCGAGCACGAATAACATACGACTTCGAAATTGCCATGATCGTGATGGCGCAGCACCGGCAGCAGGCCGAACGACGCCGAGTGGTAGCGGAATTCGGAGGAGACATAGCCGATCACGATCCGCCTGTCGGGATCGCGCTGCCGGGGTGCGAGTCCCCTTTGCGGTACCCTGGCGCCGATCGCGTCACCCCATGCCTTGCGCGTCGCCTGCTGGATGGTGAAATCGGCATCAGGGAGAAAGTCGAGGAAGTAGATCTTCCGCGCCATCAAGTCCGGATCCGGCGAAATCGCCAGCGCCGCGTCGAGATGTTCGATCGCGGAGGCGATCTCTCCCTGGTTTGCGAAACAGGAGCTCAGCAACGCCAATGCGATCGTCGAACGTGGATTTTGCTCGAGCAAGGTCGTGCAGGCCAGGATCGCCTGTGCGGTATTCCCCAGCGTGAGAGAAACCTCGGCCTTTCCGCGCAAGGCCACCTCGAGCCGGGGCGATAGTGCGAGCGCCGCATCAAAATCCGCGGCCGCCTCTTCCAGCCGCAACAATTCCGCGTTGAGACGTCCGCGCTGCGCCCAGATCTTCGCGGAATCGGACTTCAGCGCAAGCGCAGCCGCGAACGCGGCTTCCGCCTCGCCATAGCGCTTGAGCTCCATGCTCGCCACGCCCTTGCCGACGAGAGCTTCGACGTGGCGGGGCTGGAACAACAGCGCGCGAGCGAAGCTCTCCGTGGCGCGCTCGAACCGATACAGCGCCATCTCCGCAACGCCGCGATTGCAATGCGCGTCGGCATAATCGGGCTTCAGCTTGATCGCCCGCTCGTACATCTCGATGGCCTGCGCAGGCTGGTTCAGCTGTAGCAAGGTATTTCCGAGGCCGACCAGGGCCGGCGTAAAATTCGGCTTCAGTGCGATCGCCTTCTCCTGGCAGGCCCGAGCCGCCTCGGGTTTCTGAAGGGCGAAATAGACCGACGCCAGATTGGTGTGAGCTTCGTGCGAACGCGGATCGACAGCGATCGCACGTTCGAGCAGTTGCTGCGCCTCTTCCAGCCGTCCGGCGTGCTGCACGCACAGGCCGAGCAGATGCATGGCGTCGAAATGATCCGGGACAGCTTGCAGGATCTGGCGGCAGATCGCATCTGTCTCGGCATAATTACCCTGGCCATAGGCGTTCGCCGCGGCGGCGATCACGCCATCGACCTGCTTCTTCAATTTCTTCTGCAATCGCGCATTCTGGAATGCGCGCGCGCCGGCGCTGCTCTGCAAGGCGGTTCTCCGGAAGATGGCCCGACGCGAGTCTAACTGATTCGCGCAACGGGCCGTCGGGATGGAAATCGCTCCGGGATATCCCGGAGATCGCTATTGTTACGCTCAAGAGCCGATCGGCTCGGTGGCGCGAGCACCCTGGCTTTCCGAGGCCGCGGCGCAATAGTCGCGCCAGAATTGGCGGTAGCCGGCTTCGAGCGCGCACGTGTAGATCTCGACATTGCCGGCCGGCGAGGCTGCGATCTGGGCCGGCAATCCCGCGCGCAGCTTCGCCAGAAACTCGGGCTGCGAGGCGAATTTGCGCGCGATCTCGACGTAGCCGTCATCATCCTCGGCGACCCAGTCGCCGAGACCGACAGCGGCCACGATCGAGCCACCGGCACGCGAGGAGGCTCCAATACCGAGCTTGGCGACGACCGGAACGCCCTTGTAGAGGGATTCCCAGGTGCTGATGCCGCCGTTCTGAGGGAACGTGTCGAGGGAAATATCGATCTGATCAAAGGCCTTCAGATGGTCGTCGCGCGAGGTGGTGCCGAGGCAGGTGATGTTTTCCTCCGCAATGCCCTGCGCGATGAAGCGTGCGACCAGACTGTCGCGCAGCAAGGGATCATCGAGCAGACTATGCTTGAGGACGATCTTCGATCCCGGCACCTCCCGCATGATGCGCGACCACACACGAATGGCATCATCCGAGATCTTGTAGATGCGGTTGAACACGCCGAAGGTGACATAGCCGTTGCGGAGCATCGGCAGCTCGGACGGCTGCTGATTGGTGACGGGCTCCATCGTGATCAGGCACGGCAGATCGTAGATCTTTTCCGGAAACAAATGCCGAGCCGATGGCGGAATGAAGATAGGATCCGCGAGCACATAGTCCATGGTCTGCATGCCCGTGCCCGTCGCGTGTCCGAATCCCGTGGCCTGGATCGGCGCCGGCTTTCGCGCGAAAGCCTGCAGCCGGTTGCCGGTCGTGTGGCCGGACACGTCGATCAGGATGTCGACATTGTCCGCCTGAATGCGATCCGAGAGCTCGTCGTCCGACATCTGCCAGGCGTCCACCCAGACGTCCGCCAACTCCTTGAACTTGGCGGTGTACTCGTCCTCTCCGGGCCATGAATAATAGCAGATGATCTTGAACTTGGTGTGATCATGGTTGCGCAGCACGGGCAGCAGGGTCAGTCCCGCCGAGTGCTGCCGGAATTCGGCGGCGACATAGCCGACAACGATCCGCTTGTCCGGATCGAGCGGCCGCTCGGGCAGCGTCCTTTGCGGAATCTTCGAGCCGATCGCATCCCACCAGGACTTTCGCACCGCCTGCTGGACCGCGAAATCGGCGTCTGCGAGGTAGTCCAGCAAGAAGATCTTGCCCCTGATCGCATCGCCGTAATCAGGTCGGAGCGCAAGCGCCCGGTCGAGGTATTGGATCGCGGAGTCCATGTCTCCCTGGTTCGAATAAGCGAAGCCCATCAGCGCCAACCCCATCTCGGAGCGCGGATTTCGCTCGATCAGGGTCGTCGCGGCCGCCATCGCCTGCGCGGTCCTTCCCATGACGAGGCAGACCTGCGCCTTGCCCCGAAGCGCAAGTTCGAGCTTGGGCGAGATCGCAAGCGCCGCATCGAAATCCGCAAGCGCGGGCTCCAGGCGCTGCAGCTCGTAACTGAGCCGCCCGCGCTGGGCGAGGATCCTCGGCGCGCCCGGCTTGATCGCAAGCGCCGTGGCGAACTTGGCTGCCGCCTCCTCGTGGTGCCGCAGCTCCATGCTGACCATGCCGCTGCCGACGATGGCCTCCGCATGACGCGGCTGAAACAGCAGGGCGCGATCGAAACTCTCCTTGGCGCGCATGATCTGCCCGAGCACGATCTCGACCATGCCGCGATTGCAGAGGGCATCGGCATAATCCGGTTTGATCTTGATGGCGCGCTCGTGCATCTCGAGCGCCTGTTCGTAAAACCCCAGATGCATCAGCGTGTTGCCGAGATTGGTCAGCGCGACCGCGAAATTCGGCTTTAGCGCGATCGCCCTCTCCTGGCACCGCCGCGCCTCCTCGTAATTGCCGAGGTCGAAATGCACGGTCGCGAGGTTGTTATGGGCATCATGCAGCCGTGGATCGAGCGCAATCACGCGCTCCAGCAGCTGCTGCGCCTCCTCCAGGCGCCGGCCGTCATGGGCGCACATGCCGAGCAGGTGCACGGCGTCGACATGATCCGGAATTGCTTTCAGGATGTCACGGCACAGCGCCTCGGTCTCGGCATAGCGGCCCTGGCCATAGGCGTTCGCCGCAACGGCGATGATGGCGTCGGCCTGCTTCATCAGTTTCTTCTGCAATCGCGCGTTCTGGTATGCGCGCGCACCGCCGCCGCTGGTCTGCAAGGTGTCTCTCCGGAGGATGCCTTGAGGCGAGTCTAACTGATTCGCGGGCCCGGCCGGCCGGTCACCCGACCGGCAGCAGCCCCGGGATTTCCCGGGGGCAGCGCAGCAGCGACTATCCCGACTCGCCGCGTTCCGCAGCGCCGGCACAGTAATCGCGCCAGAACCGGCGATAGGCCGCCTCGACCTCACGCGCGTAGAGTTCGACGTTGCCGGCAGGCGAGGCTGCGATCCGAGCCGGCAGATCCGCCCGCAATTTTGCCAGACGAGCGGGCTGCGTCGCATAGTTGCACGCGATCGCGGCGTAGCCATCGTCATCCTCGGCGACCCAGTCGTCGAGGCCGACGGCCGCCACGATCGAGCCGCCGGCGCGCGCCGAAGAGCCGTTGCCGAGCTTGGCGACCACCGGAACGCCCGCATAGAGGGATTCCCAGGTGCTGATGCCGCCATTTTGCGGGAAGGTGTCGAGCGAGATGTCGACTTGCGCAAAGGCCAGCAGATGCTCGTGGCGCGTGGTCGAGCCAAGACAAGTGATCTTGTTCTCGGCAATGCCCTGGGCCACGAACCGCGCAACCAGGCCGTCGCGCAGCAAGGGATCGTCAAGCAGCCCGTGCTTGATGATGATCTTCGAACCCCTCACCTCACGCATCACCTTCGACCAAACCCGGATTGCCTCATCCGATATCTTGTAGATGCGGTTGAACACGCCGAAGGTCACATGGCCGTTGCGCAGCATGGGGAGCTCCGAGGGCGGCACGTCCAGGATGGGATCGATCGTGATCAGGCACGGCAGATCATGAACCTTTTCGGCCAGCAAATGCCGCGCCGGTTGCGGAATGAAGACTGGGTCGGCGAGCACGTAGTCCATGGTCTGAAGGCCCGTTCCCGTGGCGTGTCCGAAACCCGTGACCTGGATCGGGGCCGGCTTGCGGGCAAAGACGGGGAGCCTGTTGCCGGCCGTATGTCCGGATACATCGATCAGAATATCGATCTTGTCGGCCTGGATGCGATCGGCCAGTTCGTCGTCCGAAAGCTGCGCGGCGTCGACCCAGACGTCCGCGAGAGGCCTGAACTTCCCGGTGATCTCGTCCTGCAACGGCCAGCAGGAATAGCAGACGATCTCGAACCTGGTGTGATCGTGATGGCGCAGCACCGGCAACAGCGCGAATGCTGCCGAGTGGTTCCTGAATTCCGAGGCGACATAGCCGACGACGATCCGCTTGTCCGGATCGAGCTCCCGGGGCGGCAATGTCCGTTGCGGCAGTCTGGCGCCGATCGCATCCCACCAGGATTTTCGCGCCGCCTGCTGGACCGCGAAGTCGGCCTCGGGCCAATAATCCAGGATGAATATCTTGCGCGCGATGGCATCCGCATAGTCAGGCGTGATCTCGAGTGCCGCGTCGAGGTGCTCGAGCGCAGTGGCGACGTCTCCCTGGTTGGCATAGCAGGCGCCAAGCAGCACGATAGCGTAATCGGACCGCGGATTGTCCTCGAGCAGGGTCTTGACGGCCGCAATCGCCTGCGTCGTGTTCCCCAGCAGAAGGTTGACTTGCGCCTTGCCACGGAGCGCGAGCTCGAGCCGCGGCGATTGCGCCAGAGCCGCATCGAAGTCCGCCGCCGCCTGTTCCAGCCGGTGGAGATCGAAATTGAGCCGTCCGCGCTGCGCCAGAATTCGCGGTGAACCCGGCTTGATCGCGAGGCCTGCTGCGAGGGCGGCTTCCGCCTCCTCGTAGTGGCGGAGCGCGATGCACACCATGCCCTTGCCGGCGATCGCTTCGGCATGACGCGGCTGAAACGAGAGAGCGCGGTCGAAACTCTCCTTGGCGCGCTCGGATCGGCCGATCATCAGTTCGGCCATGCCGCGGTTGCAGAATGCATCGGCGTAGTCTGGCCGCAGCCTGAGAGCGCGCTCGTGCAGTCCGATCGCCTGTTCGCCGAGGCCAATGTTCAGGAGGGTATTGCCGAGATTGGTCAGGGTGATCGGACAATTCGGCTTCAGCGCGATGGCCTTCTCCTGGCACGCGCGGGCGTCCTGGAATTTCTGGAGGTCGAAATAGACGGCGCCGAGATTGCCATGGGCATCGGGCGAGCGCGGATCGAGCGCAACGGCGCGCTCGAACAGTTGTTGCGCCTCCTGCAGCCGTCCGCCCTCATAGGCGCGCAGGCCGAGCAAATGCGTGGCGTGGAAATGGTCCGGAACCTCCTCCACGATCCCGCGGCAGAGCGTCTCGGCTTCCGCAAATCTGCCCTGCCGGAGAGCCTCGACCGCGAGGGACATGACGGCGTCTGCCTGCTTCCTCAACTTCTTATGCAATCGCGCATTCTGGTATGCGCGCGCGCCGACACTGCTCTGCAAGGTCTCTCTCCGGAGGATGGTCCGAAGAGAGGCAAAGCTGATTCGCTGGTGCCAGGCTGGCGAGGCAGTCAGGCCGGCGCGGCTTCAGGAGGCAGGTGCTCAGCGCAGGATCTGGCTCAGGAACAGCTTTGTGCGTGCGTGCTGGGGCGCTGCGAAGAACTCGTTCGGCGTGTTGGCCTCGATGATCTGCCCGGCGTCCATGAACACGACGCGGTTGGCGACCTCGCGGGCAAAGCCCATTTCGTGGGTGACGACCAGCATGGTCATGCCTTCCTCGGCAAGGTCCACCATGGTGTCCAGCACCTCCTTGACCATTTCAGGATCGAGTGCCGAGGTCGGCTCGTCGAACAGCATGACCTTCGGGTTCATCGTCAGAGCCCGCGCGATCGCGACGCGCTGCTGCTGGCCGCCGGACATCTGCCCCGGGAACTTGTTGGCCTGATGCGGGATCTTGACCCGCTCCAGGAACTTCATCGCGTTGATCTCGGCGTCCTTCTTCGGGATGTTGCGCACCCAGATCGGCGCCAGCGTGCAGTTCTCCAGCACGGTGAGATGCGGGAACAGGTTGAAGCTCTGGAACACCATGCCGACCTCGCGGCGCACCGCGTCGACGTGCTTGAGGTTGGGCCCGAGCGCGATGCCATCGACGACGATCTTGCCCTCCTGGAATTCCTCCAGCGCGTTGATGCAGCGGATCAGCGTCGACTTGCCGGAGCCCGAGGGTCCGCAGATCACGATGCGCTCGCCTTTCTCGACCGTGAGGTCGATGTCTCGCAGCACGTGAAAATCGCCGTACCATTTGTTGAGGCCGGAAATCTTGACGATGGGGTCGGACATGGTGACCTCGATCAGTTGCGACGGTGGGCGTTGAGGCGGTGCTCGACGAACAGCGAGTAACGCGACATTCCAAAGCAGAAGATGAAATAGATGATCCCGGCGAAGGCGAAGCCGGTGAACGCGGTCGACGGCGTCGACCATTTCGGGTCCGAGAACGAGGCCCTGAGCGATCCCAGCAGGTCGAACAGCGCCACGATCGAGACCAGCGAAGTGTCCTTGAACAGCGAGATGAAGCTGTTGACGAGGTTCGGAATGACGTGGCGCAGCGCCTGCGGCAGCACGATCAGCGAGGTCGTCTTCCACCACGACAGCCCCAGGGCGGCAGCCGCCTCGCCCTGCCCGCGCGGGATCGCTGCGAGCCCGCCGCGGACGTTCTCGGCCTGGTAGGCCCCCGTGAACAACGCGATGCCGATCAGCGCGCGGACGAGACCGTCGACGGTGAAATTCCCGGGCAGGAACAGCGGCAACATGTAGGTGGCAAAGAACAGCACGGTGATCAGCGGCACGCCGCGCCAGAACTCGATGAAGGCGATCGAGAAGATCCGGATCAGCGGAATGGTGGAGCGGCGGCCGAGCGCCAGCGCGATGCCGATCGGCAGCGAGGTGACGATGCCGGTGACGGAAACCACCAGCGTCACCAGCAGGCCGCCCCACAAATTCGTCGTGACGACCGGAAGTCCACCGCGATCGAGCCCCATCAGCTTGATCACGAGCGCGATGGCGAGAAAGGTCGCGATGCTCGAGGCGAGCGCGCGCCAACCGGTGCGCAAGCCGCCGCCGAGGCCGAAGGCGATCGAGGAGACGATGACGGCCGTCACGGCGAAATCGCCCCAGACCGGCTGGCCCGCCCCCTGGATCTGATCGCGCAGCCATGTGAGCGGAAGGATCAGCCAGGAGATCGTCACGCCGACCAGCACGATCAAATTCCCGACCACCCAGAACAACGGCGCGACGGCGGATGTCTTGCTGACACCGAGCACGGCCTGCCCGGCGCCGATGATGCTGTCGTCGAACAATTCCAGCACGCCGGCGGTCCAGCTGAGGCCGAAGCCCTTGATACCGCCACCGTGCAGCAGAAAGAACGCGACCACAGGAAATGCGAAGAAGAACAGGCTGGCGTTGAGCGCTTTCGCCGGCAGACGCGGTACGAGCAGCGGCACCAGTAGGGCCACCGCGAGGATGAAGGTGAGGTCGACCCGCCAGCGCTCGGCCTCGGGATAAAAGCCGTAGATCAGTTGCGGCAGCTTGGCCTGGATGTAGGGCCAGCAGGCGCCGACCGCAAAGCCGGCATTCTCCGTGAGGCATGCTGCGCGGTCCTTGCCGCTCCAGACCGCATCGACCATCAGGAACTTGACCGCGGGAATGATGGTGAACCACAACAGCAAGACGCCCACGATCGTGAGCAGGATGTTGGTCGGCGAGTTGAACAGGCGCGTGCGCATCAGCCCGACGAAGCCCGTGGTCTTCACCGGCGCCGGACGTTCGGCGAGCAGATCCTTCCGGACGAAGCTGCTCGAGACGATGTCGCTCATGCGCCCAGACTCCGGCTGACGCGCCAACCGTAGACGCTCATGATCGCGCTGGTGAGCAGCGAGATCAGGAGATAGATGCCCATCGTCATGGCGATGATCTCGATCGCCTGCCCGGTCTGGCTCAGCGACGTGCCGGCGAACACGGAGACGAGGTCGGGGTAGCCGATCGCAACCGCCAGCGACGAGTTCTTGGTGAGATTGAGGTACTGGTTGGTCAACGGCGGCACGATAACGCGCATGGCCTGCGGCACGACGACCAGCCGGAGCGTGGCGCCGCGGCTGAGGCCGAGCGAGGCCCCCGCCTCCATCTGCCCCTTGTGGACGGACAGGATTCCGGCGCGCACGATCTCGGCGATGAAGGCGGCGGTATAGGTCGACAGTGCCAGCGTCAGCGCCACGAACTCCGGGATGATCCGCGAGCCGCCGGCGAAGTTGAAACCCTTGAGCTGCGGCAGCTCGAAGGTGAACGGCAAGCCGAACACCAGCATGGTGGCAAGCGGCAGTCCGACCAGCAAACCCAGCACAGTGGGCCAGATCCTGATCATTCGCCCTTCCTGAAAAAGCGCGCGCCGCGCATGGAAACGCAGGGCCAGTGAGGCGACGATGCCGAGCGTCAGCATCGCCATGAACGGCTCCAGGCCGCTGCCGCCGATCGGACTTGGAATGACGAGGCCACGGTTGCTGATGAAGGCGATGCCGAGCAGCGAGATGCTCTGCCGCGGATTGGGCAGGGCCGCGAGCACCGCGAGGTACCAGAACAGGATCTGGAACAGCACCGGCAGGTTGCGGATGATCTCGACGTAGATCTCGCCGACGCGCGACAATAGCCAGTTGGGCGACAGCCGGCACAGCGCGATGATGAAGCCGATCAGCGTGGCGAAGACGATGCCCACCACCGAGACCACGAGCGTGTTCAGGAGCCCGACCACGAACACGCGCAGGAACGTGTCGGAGCCGGTATAGGAGATCAGGGTCTGGTTGACGTCGAAGCCGGCATTGTTCCTGAGGAAACCGAAACCGGCGGCAATATGCTGGTTCTCCAGATTGGCGCGGGCATTGGAGACGATCTCATAACCGATCCAGCCCAGGATCGCCGCGAAGGCAAACTGGACGGCAACGCCGTTCCAGCCTGCCTTGCCGCCCAGAATGCGCCTGATCTTCAGCGCGATCTGGGGCGGCGGATTTCGGGCCTCGGTGCTCATGCCGCTGCCAGCGGGTCAGAGGCGATCAGCGGATCGGCGGCGCGTACTGAAGACCGCCCTTGTTCCAGAGATTGTTGAGACCGCGATTGATGGCGAGCGGCGAGCCCGCGCCGACATTGCGATCGAACACTTCGCCGTAATTGCCGACCGCCTTCACGATCCGCACCACCCAGTCCTTGGTCAGGCCGAGCTGTTCGCCGAAATTGCCGTCGGTGCCGAGGACGCGCTTCAACTCGGGATTTTCCAGCTTCGCCTTCTCGTCGACGTTCTTCGAGGTCACGCCGAGCTCTTCGGCGGTGACCATCGCGAACAGCGTCCACTTCACGATGTCGAACCATTGGTCGTCGCCATGACGCACCATCGGGCCGAGCGGCTCCTTCGAGATGATCTCGGGAAGCACCATGTGGTCGTTGGGATTGGCAAGCTTGAGACGGTTGGCGTAGAGGCCCGACTGGTCGGTGGTGAAGACATCGCAGCGTCCGGCCTCGTAGGCCTTGACCGTTTCGTCGTTGGTGCCGAACGCGATCACCTCGTACTTCATGTTGTTGGCCTTGAAATAGTCGGCCAGATTCTGCTCGGTGGTGGTGCCGGTCTGCACGCAGACCGAGGCGCTGTTGAGCTCGAGCGCCGAATTCACCTTGAGCGACTTCTTCACCATGAAGCCCTGCCCGTCATAATAGGTCACGCCGGTGAAGTTGGCGCCGAGCGAGGTATCGCGCGAGATGGTCCAGGTGGTGTTGCGCGAGAGCACGTCGATTTCGCCGGATTGCAGCGCGGTGAAGCGGTCCTTGGCGGACAGCGGCACGTACTTGACCTTGGTCGCATCGTTGAAGATCGCGCCGGCGATCGCGCGGCAAACGTCGACGTCGAGGCCGGTCCAGTTGCCCTTGTCGTCGGGCGAGGAGAAGCCCGGCAGGCCCTGGCTGACGCCGCAGGACAGCATGCCGCGGTCCTTGATGGTCTTGAGCGTTTGCGCATCGGCCGCCTGGGCGGAGAGGCCGGCGGCGAGAGCAAGGGTGAGAGCCAGGGTTACGCGTTTCATGGGCTTTGGGCCTTTCAAAGTCGTCTTAGGGAACGTTGTCTCAGGATCATCTCTGCCAGAGCCAGGCCTATCAAGGCCAGCCCTGCAAGAGTCATGCTGGAAACCTTGCCGAACACCCGCCGATCCCGGGAGGCCATACCCTAGTCCCCGCCGCGGCGCCCGCCGATATGGCTGTGGCGCAAGGTTCGGTCAGACGATGGACGAAGGTCGCGGCAGGCCCCTCAACATGCGGCGACTGAACAGCACCTGCGCATTGGAGGGTGGCTGGCGTGCCGGGTCAAGGGGTTGACGGGACTCTTCTGTGTTCTGTTATTAAAGTCAGCGGCCTTTCGGCCAGCCCGTCAGGCGCCAGGCCCGAGCGGAAACGCGGTTTTGAAAGCAGACGCATGGATTCCTCGCACCCCTCCCAGCAGCATGCCGAGACCCGGCTGGTCACCTCCGGCCGCGACACCAAGGCGCAGAAGGGGTTCGTCAATCCGCCGGTCTTTCACGGCTCGACCGTGCTCTACCCGACCGCCGAGGATTTGCACGCCCATCGTGGCGAGTTCACCTATGGCCGCCACGGTTCCCCCACCACCAAGGCGTTCCAGGAGACGCTGATGGCGTTGGAGGGACCGCAATGCGCCGGCGTCGGCATCGTCCCGTCGGGGCTGTCGGCGATTTCCACCACCCTGCTCTCGGTGCTCAAGGCCGGCGACCATCTCCTGGTCTGCGACAACGTCTATCGGCCCTCGCGCAATTTCTGCAACGGCATGCTCACCCGCTATGGCGTCGAAACCACCTATTTCGATCCGATGCTCGGCGCTGGCATCGACAAGCTGTTCAAGCCGAACACCCGCGCGGTGCTGGTGGAGGCGCCGGGCTCGCAGTCGTTCGAGATGCCCGACATTCGCGCCATCGCCGAGGTCGCGCATGGGCGCGGCGCGCTCGTCATCGACGACAACACCTGGGCGACGCCGCTCTATCACCGCTCGCTCGAACAGGGCGTCGACATCAGCATGCAGGCCGCCACCAAATATATCGGCGGCCATTCCGATATCATGTTCGGCACGATCTCGGCCAACGCCAAGGCCTGGCCGCAGGTTGCGGAAGGCATCCGCCTGCTCGGCGTCTGCGCCGGTCCCGACGACGTCTTCCTCGCGCTGCGCGGGCTGCGCACGCTGTCGGTGCGGCTGGCGCAACATCATCGTTCCGGGCTCGACATGGCGCGCTGGCTGGCCAGCCGGCCCGAGGTCGCGCGCGTCCTGCATCCGGGGCTCGAGACCGATCCCGGTCACGCGATCTGGAAGCGCGACTTCACTGGCGCGTCCGGCCTTTTCAGCATCGTGCTGAAGCCGGCGCCGCAGAAAGCGGTCGACACCATGCTCAACACGCTCAAGCTGTTCGGCATGGGTTTTTCATGGGGCGGATTCGAAAGCCTCGCGATTCCCTTCGATTGCGACGCATATCGCACCGCGACCAAGTGGTCGCCCGGCGGCCCGACGCTGCGTCTCCACATCGGGCTCGAGAGCGTCGATGATCTCAAGGCCGATCTCGATCGCGGCTTTGCTGCCCTCAAGGCGGCAATGTGAGCTTGCTCACAAGGCACAACGCCTGCGGACGCGCCAACGCGCGCCGCGGGAACGTGCAGCTGGCGCAAACGTTAACGCCGCTGCGCCAACAAAAGGTTTGAACCTCAAGCATTTGGCGCTAGCCTCACCAATCGACTCCAATCCGGACACGGAGCATGGGAACGTTGGTTCTTCTCGATCTGATGGGCGGCGTTGCGCTGTTGCTGTGGGGCCTGCACATGGTCCACAGCGGGATCCTGCGCGCCTTCGGTCCTGACCTCAGGCGGCTGCTCGGCAAGGCGCTGAGCAACCGCGTCAGCGCTTTCGCTGCCGGCCTCGGCCTCACCGCGCTGCTCCAGAGCAGCACCGCGACCGCCTTGATCACGAGCTCGTTCGCGGCCGAAGGCCTCGTCAGTCTCGCCGCTGCACTCGCCATCATGCTCGGGGCCAATGTCGGCACGACGCTGATCGTGCAGGTGCTGTCGTTCAACATCGCAGCCGTTGCGCCGGTGCTGTTCGTGCTCGGCCTCGTCGCCTTCCGCTCCGGCCCGCGATCGCGGATCAAGGACATCGGCCGCGTCTGCATCGGCCTCGGCCTGATGCTGCTCTCGCTGCACATCCTGCTCGATACGCTGGCGCCGGCGGAGAACGCACCGGGCGTCCGAATCGTGATGTCGGCCATCACGGGCGATCCCATCCTGTGCATCGTCATCGCCGCCCTCGTCACCTGGGCCGTGCATTCGAGCGTCGCCAGCGTGCTGCTGATCATGTCGCTGGCCTATTCGCAGTTCATCATGCCTGAGGCGGCGCTGGCGCTGGTGCTCGGGGCCAATCTCGGCAGTGCCATCAATCCCGTATTCGAAGGCGCCAGGCGTGACGATCCCGCGAGCTATCGCCTGCCGGTCGGCAATCTCGTCAACCGCATGATCGGCATTGCCCTGGTCCTGCCCTTCCTGGGCGCGATCGCCGGGCACATGCAAGCCTGGCAGCCCGATCTCGCCAGGATGACGGCGGCTTTCCACATTGCCTTCAACGTCGGCACCGCCGTGATCTTCATCGGCCTGCTCGACACCATGTCGCGCCTGTTGACCCGCTTCCTGCCCGATCGTGTGCAGGAGGCAGATCCGGCCCGTCCGCGCTATCTCGACGAGACCGCGCTGGAGACGCCGTCACTGGCGCTCGCCGACGCCTCTCGCGAGACGTTGCGGATGGGCGACCTCGTCGAGGTCATGCTGCGCAAGGTGATGGCGGCGATGATGACCGGCGACCGTGCGCTGGTCGACCAGGTCTCCAAGATGGACAATTTCGTCGACGGCCTCGACGAGGCCATCAAGCTCTACGTGACCAAGCTGATGCGGGGCAGCCTCGACGAGAGCGAAGGACGGCGTGCGATGGAGATCATCTCCTTCGCCATCAATCTCGAACATATCGGCGACATCATCGACAAGAGCCTGAGCGAACTCGCCACCAAGAAGATCAAGCGACGCTTCCAGTTCTCGGCGGAAGGGGCGGACGAACTCGCTGCCTTCCACAAGCGCACGATGGACTCGCTGCGGATCGCCTTCGGCGTCTTCATGTCGGGCGACGCCAACGAGGCGCGCAAGCTGCTGGTGGAGAAAACCGCGCTGCGCAACACCGAGCTTGCCGCGGTCGAGCGGCATCTCGACCGCCTGCGCGAGGGCCGCCCCGAAACCATCGAAACGACCTCGTTGCATCTGGACGTGCTGCGCGACCTCAGGCGCATCCACTCGCACATCTGCTCGGTCGCCTATCCCGTGCTGGACGCGGCCGGCGTGCCGTATCGCAGGACCGAGGCTGAGACAGCCGCGCTGCCGGCATCGGGCACGGCCTCGGCCATGCCGCGCTGACTGTTTTAACTAGCGCTCCAGCGTCTTCGACGCCTTGCCGCGATTCTTGATGATCAGCATGATGTTGCGGATATAGATCACCGTCGCCAGCGATTGCCCGAGGATGATGACCGGTTCGCGCTTCACGACGCCGTAGACCAGCGTCATCAGCCCGCCGCCCATCGAGCAGAACCAGAACGCCATCGGCACCACGCTGTTGCCGGCGCGCTCGCTCGCGATCCACTGCACCAGGAAGCGCGCGGTGAAGAACAGCTGCGCGACGAGGCCGAACGCCAGCCAAAAATCGAACTTGGCGACGAAGACGTCGTAGAGATAGTTGCTCAGCGCCTGACCGTATTGGATGATCATGCGTTCACCTCAGTCACTTCCGGGGTCGGCTTCTTGCGGCGGATCAGCCACCATACCCCGGCGAGATCCATGATTCCGATCCACAGCCGGTCGAAGAAGCCGTAATTCGAAACGCCGGAATGGCGCGGCCGGTCGATCACGTCGACATAGGCGATGTCGTAGCCCTCGCGTCGGACCAGCGCCGGCAGGAAGCGATGCAGCCCGTCGAAATAGGGCATCATCAGGAAGACTTCGCGGCGGAATGCCTTCAGCCCGCAGCCGGTATCCCGCGTGCCGTCCTTCAGGATGGCGTTGCGGATGCCGTTGGCGACGCGCGACTGGAATTTCTTGAAGCCGGTATCCTTGCGTCCGACGCGCTGCCCTGCGGCGAGGCCGACGCGCCCTGCCCCCTTCTCGACCGCCGAAAGCAGATCGGGCAGGAAGGCCGGATTGTTCTGGCCGTCGCCGTCGAGCGTCGCCACGATCGCGCCGCGCGCCGCGCGCACGCCGCTGCGCACCGCCGCGGATTGGCCGCCTGATCTGGCATGGCGAAGCTGGCGCAGATTGTCCCGCCGCGCCATGATGGCTGCGAGGCGTTCGCCGGTGGCATCGGTCGAGCCGTCGTTGACGTAGATGATCTCATAGGCCCAGCGGCCGTCGAGCGCCGCGCCGATCTCCGCGATCAGCGGCGCGATGTTGTCGGCTTCGTTGCGCACGGGAACGACGATGGAAACCGAGGGCTGGGACACCGGAGGCTGGGACGACGACAAATCGAGGCTCGTGGTTGGAATGGGCGTTGCCGGGGAACCGGCGGCCCCGTCAGGCAGCCGCTTTTATGGGGCGGATGCCCCGCGGGCAACCCTTTTGAGATGGCCCGGGATCGCCCCGGCAAGGGGCACGATGGTGCCGTCGGCGCGGATGGCAAAACCCAGCCGCCTGGCCGCGAACCAATAGCGGACCGCCATGGCGCCGACCGTGCCGATCAGGGCGCCGGCCACGACGTCGCTCGGGTGATGCGCGACCAGCACCAACCGCGTCAACAGGATCACGATTGCGTAAGTGAACATGAACACGCGCAGCCGCGGCCACAATGCCGACACCGCAAACGCCAGCGCGAATGCCGCCACCGCATGGCCCGACGGCAGACTGGCGTAAGCCCCCGTCCCCTCGAACGGCATGAAGTTGAACGGATTGGCCTTGCCGCCGACGAACGGACGTCCGCGGCCGATGACATATTTCAGGATCTCGGCAACGAATGCCGAGACGGCAATCGACAGAAACATGAACTGCAGCCGTGTGCCGAGACCGAGGAGAAGCGTGCGGCGTGTCCCGTGAAGCCCTGCCGCAACGAACGCCAGCACCACCAGCGCAGCTCCCAGCGCGATGAGCAAATACTCGTCCTTGCCGAAATCGGTCAGGATACGGATCGGCCACAGGCTTGGCGTGCCGCGCGCCGGCATCAGCTGGATCTCGGTCTGGTCGAACGCGACCATCAGCACAATGACGAGTGCTGCGCCAGCCGCGCTGAGCCACAGCGAATGCCGCGCCAGTTTTCGCGCGGCCTCTGCCCGCCGCGAATGCGAGGGCGTGCGAACGAGCTGCTTCAGTGCGCGGCCCGACACGGCAAGCAACTGCGCGGGATAGAACGGGCGCGGCGAGCGGCTGGTCGTGACAGGCATCCTAATCGGTGCCTTCGGAGCGGAAGATCGAGATCGAGATTGCGCGTCCCTGCGAGAAATTATAGCCGTCGATGCGGGCACCGACCTTGTAGCGCAGCCCGATCGCCTCGGCACGCTGCACGAAGCTCCGCTCCGAACGCTGCTCGATCAGCGCGAAGCGGCAGCTCCCTTGCCGCAGGAAATCCGCGGCGCCGGAGCCGTCCGTCAGCACGGTCTGGGTGCCCGTCAGGAACACGAGGCTCGGCTCGTGATAGCCGGCAGCCGCAGCCTTCGGCCCGACGCAGGTGACGTTGCGAAGCGCGCGCGCGACCTCGATGCTCGGAAACAGCGGCGTCAGCGACGGCAGCACGATGCCGTACACCACCACCGCCAGCATCAGGGCCGCGACCAGCGCATTGAGCAGCGAGCGCTCGGCGCGATTGTTGTCGTAGAGCCACCAGGCGAACAGGCCGAAGATCAGCGCCGCCGCGATGAACGGCCAGGCCACGAAGGCCGGCTGCCGCGTCAGCATCACCGCACCCACCACCGCGATGAACGAGGCGGCCGCGGGGATCGCAAACCACCAGGCCGAACCGCGCATCAGCCAGGAGCGCGACAGCACCCGCCGCTCCACCGCGCCGGCGGTGAGGATCGCGATCGCCGGATACAGCGGCAGCACGTAATGCGGCAGCTTGGTCAGGACCGCCTCGAACACGATCCAGGACGGGATCAGCCAGGCCAGCAGAAACTGCGCGCCGGGCTCGCGCCTGGCCCGCCACACCGCGGGCGCCGCCATCGCCGCGAGCGGCGCGCCCGGCCAGAACGTGATCCAGAACAGCGCCAGGTACAATCCGGGCGGCGCGCCATGGGATTCCTGGGCGCCGATCTTGCTCAGCATGTCGCCGCCCACGGAGTCCGCAAAGAAGGCATCGCCCGCGCGCCAGAAGATCGCGATGAACCAGGGCAGCACCAGCACCAGCATCCACATCAGGCCCCAGAGCGGACGCAGCTTCCACAACCAGGAGGAATCGCGGTCTTGGATCGCGAGCGCGACAATGGTCAGGCCTGCGAACATCAGGATCAGCGGGCCCTTGATCAGGATGCCCACCGCAAGCGCTGTCCAGAAGATCGCGGGCCAGCTCCAGGGCGGATGTGTCTCGTCCTCGGCGCGCTGCCACGACAGATAGGCCCGCGCCATCGCGCCCATCGCGGCGACCACGCAGAGCAGCAGCATCGCGTCGGTCTTGGCGAGCCGCGCCTCGACGCCGAGCAGCACCGACGCACACATCATCAGCGCCGCCAGCACCGCGGCGCGTCGCGTGACGAAACCGAGCGCGGCCCAATAGGTCATGAGCACAGCGCCGACCGCGCCGATCAGCGACGGAATCCGGTAGACCCAGATCCGCAATTCGGCCTTGGGCAGCTTCAACGCCGAGGCGATCTCGACTGCCGCCGATTGCAGCCAGTAGATGCCGACCGGCTTCTTGTAGCGGACGTCTTCCTGGAAGCGGATATCGACATAGTCGCCGCTCTCGACCATCTGCTTGGTGGCCTGGGCGAACCGCGCCTCGTCGCGGTCGACCGGCGGGATCGTGAAGAAGCCCGGCAGGAACAACAGCAGCGCGCACACCAGCAGGAAGGCGACGGCGCGGGCATGGCTGGCCGTGACGACATCGAGCATGCTCACGAGCCGGCTGCCCGGATTCGCGGGCGATTTCGGCTCGCGGGGCGCTCCAAAACGGGGGGTAGGATAGGTCTCGGCCATTGGTTCCGCTTACGCCGAAACCGCCATCGCCACAACCGCTTGAGGCGGGGTCATTGAATTCGAATGACGACTGTGTCCGCGGCGCCAGTGGCATCGATCACGGTGAGCCGCGCAAAGCCGGGACCCGGTGGATCGATCAGGCGCTGGCGGCGGCCGTCGATCTCGCCGAGCGCGGTACCGTTAACCATGACGGTCATGGGCAGCACGCCGCCGGCGACCTTGACCGGCATCGCTGCACTCTCCTGGCCCCCGGAGCGATCGACATCGATCCGCGACCCGTTCAGCGGAAACTGGATGTGCAGCGCCTGCTCGCGGCCGGTCCGTACCAGCTCTCCCACCGGCCGGAACCGTTTCAGCGGCAACGGCAGCTTGGCATTGCTGGCAACCAGGGTTCCCCGTGGCGGCTTCGGCAATGCGGCCAGCGTCTTGCCGGTGCGCGCGAAGGCATCGAACAGGATCGGTGCGGCGGCGACGCGGCCGATCAGGCCCGGAACCGGCGCACCGTCGGGACGACCGACCCAGACGCCGATGGTCATCCGGCCGTCGAACCCGACCGACCAGGCGTCGCGGTAGCCGTAGGAGGTGCCGGTCTTGAAGGCGATGCGGTTGTGTGCGGCATTCTCCGGTGGCGGCGTTCCCAGCAGAACGTTGCCGACCTGCCAGGCCGCGACGGGATCCAGCAGCCGAAGCGGCTCCCGGTCGTCCTTGTCAGCCATCACCTCGCGCAACGGCTTGGTGGTGCCGAGCCGGGCGAAGCCGGTGTAGAGCTGGGCGAGATCCTGCAGCGTCACACCGACGCCGCCAAGCCCCATGGCGAGGCCCGGCGCTTCGTCCTTGGGCAGAACCAGATTGCCGCCGGCCTGCCGCAGCCGGGACGCCAGCCGGCTGGAGCCGACGCGATCGAGCAACACGATCGCCGGCACGTTCAGCGAGAGTTGCAGCGCCTTCCTGACCGGTACCGTGCCCTGGAAGGTCATGTCGAAATTTTCCGGCGCGTAGGAGCCGAAGCGGACCGGACGATCATCGATCAGGCTCTCCGGATGAACGAAGCCGTCCTCGAAGGCGAGCCCGTAGATGAAGGGTTTGAGCGTCGAGCCCGGCGAGCGGATCGCGCGGGTCATATCGACCTGCCCCGCCCGGCTTTCGTCGAAATAATCAGCCGACCCCACACGCGCCAGCACGTCGCCGCTGTCATTGTCGACCACGATGATGCCGACCGAGATGTTCGGGCCGAGCGCGATCGCGCGATCTCGCGCCAGCGGCTCCAGAACCTTCTGCAGATTCGCATCCAGCGTCAGCTTGATGACCGGCGTGTCCTTGACCGTCGACAGCGCGGTATCGGAGGCATGCGGCGCCAGAATCGGCATCGGCTTGCGCAGCTTTGGCACGGGCACGGCCTTGGCCTGCCTGGCGTCGTCCACGCTGACCACATGCTCCTCGACCATGCGGTCGAGCACGCGGTCGCGCGCCTTGCGCGCGGCCTCGGGATGGCGGTCGAGGCGCCGCGTCTCCGGCGATTGCGGCAGCGCGACCAGCAGCGCCGCCTCGGCCAGCGACAGGCGCTTCGGCTCCTTGCCGAGATAGCCGATGGAGGCGGAACGAATGCCCTCGAGATTGCCGCCGTAAGGCGCCAGCGCGAGATAGAGATCGAGGATCTGCGCCTTGCTCATGCTGCGCTCGATCTCGATCGCACGAACCATCTGCCGCAGCTTGGCGTAGAGCGAACGCTGCCGCCGCGGCTCCATCAGCCGGGCCAGCTGCATGCTGATGGTCGAGCCGCCCGACACGATGTGGCCGCGTGTCGCGAGCTGCAGGGCGGCACGCCCGAGCGCCAGCGGGTCGAGACCGTTATGCGCGTAGAAGCGCTGATCCTCATAGGCGAACAGCAGTTTCAGATAGGTCGGATCGACGTTGGATTTGGCATCGACGGGCAACCGCCAGCGACCGTCCGGCATCGCATAGGCGCGCAGCAGCTTGCCGTTGCGGTCGACGATGGTGGTGGAGACGTGCCGGGCTTCGTCGAGCGGGAGAGGTCCGAGGGAATAGACCCAGCCGACGAAGCCGATGATGGCGAGGACGAGGGTGAGCGCGGCCACCGACAGAACCCGAAAGGCAAGCCACCCTCTCCGCCCGTCATGGCCGGGCTTGACCCGGCCATCCACGCCGTCATGCGGCTCTGCTGTGCTCATCACTTCACTCGGATTCGAGCCCACCGCTCACTTCGCCGCCCGCACCTCGACGGTCCCCGTGCCCGTCCGACCGTAGCGCGAGGGATTGTACATGTCCTCGACATAGGCCTGCGGCAGCACGTATTTGCCGGGAGAGACCACGCGCACGATATAGGCGACGGTGAAGACCGACTTGGAGTCCGCGGCGCGATCGACCGCGGCGGTGAAGCGGTCGTCGCGGAACTCGGTGTCCTCAGGCTCCTCGCCGTCCTCGATCCAGTCCAGCGTGCCGCTGTCGCCCGACGACACCAGCCTCGGGTTGTCGATCTCGAGGCCCGCCGGCAGATAGTCGGACACCATGATGTGGCCGTACTCGGGCTTGGCCTCGGTGATCTTCAGCACCACCGCAAAGCGCTGGTTCTGCTTGACCTTGCTGATGTCGGCCGGCTTGCCGTCGAGCGTGAAGAAATTGCGCTCGATCTTGAAGCCGTTGGAGGCGGCCGGCTCCGGCGTCACCGGCGAGCCCGACACCGAGATCACCGCCTGCACGGGCGCGTCGCCGGTGTTGGTGATCTTCAGCGGCTTGCCCTCCAGCGTCGCAGCCTTGTAGCTGCGGTAGAGCGCGGTCTTGACCGGCTGGCCGTCCACGTCCATGGACAGGTTTTCCTTGGCCAGCGCGCGCGCCGCCAGCACCAGCCACGCATTCTCCTGCGTGGAGGTGTAAGGCGTCAGCCCGCGCGCGGTCTCCACCCGCGACACCGCCTGCGTCAGCGTCGCCTTCGGCGCGTTGCCTTCGCTGGCCAGCGACACCAGCGCTGCGGCATCGCGGAGCTGCGAGCCGTAGTCGGTGCGGCCGAACTCCAGGACGGGCTTTGGCGCGAGGCTGTCGAGCGCGGCACCATAGACCCGTTCGGCGCGGTTGCGGTCGCCGACCAGGGCCAGCGCCGCCGCGAGCTGCGACTTCGCGATCGGGGTCGCGAGGTTGTTCAGCTTGGTGTCGGCGAGATAACGAAGATCGCCGATCGGAGCTGCGCCGTTGCGGGCGAGCACGTAGAGGCCGTAAGCGAGATCGCGCCCGCCGTCCTTCTCCGGCTCGTTGCCGTTGACGACGGAGTTTCTGACACGGTCGAGCGCGTTCTTGAACAGCACGTCCGGCACCACAAAACCCTTTTCGCGGGCGCGGGTCAGGAAGTCCGTCACGTAGGCATCGAGCCAGGCATCGTCGCCGCCGGCCGACCACAGGCCGAACGAGCCGTTCGAGCCCTGTCGGGCCAACAGCCGCTCGATCGCATCGCGGATGCGCTGATCGACTTCGGTGTCCATGGCGAGGTGAGCACCGGCGGCGAGGTCGTTGACATAGAGCAGCGGCATGGCGCGGCTCGTGATCTGTTCCGAGCAGCCATAGGGATAGCGATCGAGCGCCTTGAGGATCGTCGCTGCGTCGAGCGCGGTCGACAGGCTGGCCGAGACCGAGACGCTGCCGGTGCCCGGCACCAGGTCGGAGAACATGTCCGAGGTCAGCGTCAGGCTCTCGCCCTTCGCCAGCGTCCGGATCGAGCGCCGCGCCAGCACCTGCGTCGCGGCCTTGACGTCGAACGCGTAATGGCGCGCCAGCGTCAGGCCGCTCGGTCCCTTGATGTCGACGTCGAGCGTCGCCTGCCCCGCCGCGGTCGCGTCGATCGCGAGCGCGGAGGAGTTGCGCTGCTTGGCGGCGAGCTTGACCGTGGTCGCGGGGCTGCCGGTCATCTTCACCGGGCCGCCGGTCTTCACGTTGATGACGTAGTCGCCGGCCTGGCCTTCGACATTGTCGATCTCGAGGTTGACCGTGCCGTGGTCGCCATTGAGCAGGAAGCGAGGCAGGGTCGTGGTCAGCACCACGGGGTCGCGGATCACGACATCGGTGTTGGCGCGGCCAAGCTTGGTCGCGGTCCACGCCACAGCCATCACGCGCGCAGTACCGGCGAACTCCGGAATGTCGAAGCTGACTTCGGCGGTGCCGTCAGCGCCGGCCGTCACGATGCCCGAATAGAGCGCGAGCGGCTTTTGAGTGGGCGGCGAGCCCTGCAGCTCCGCCGCACCGGCGTCACCACCGGACTTGATCTGGCCGCGCGTGCCCGACATGCCGTCGATCAGCTGCCCATAGAGGTCGCGGATCTCGGCGCTCAGGCGGCGCTGGCCGAGATAGTAGTCGTCCGGCGCCGGCGGCTTGTAATTGGTGAGGTTGAGGATGCCGACATCGACAGCAGCGATGACGATCTTGGCGTCCTCGCCCGGATTGAGCCCGTCGAGCTTGACCGGAATCTTCAACGTCGAATTCGGTCGAACCAGCGCGGGCGGAGACAGCTTCACCTGAAGGGTGCGGGTCTGCTTGTCGATGCCGAACCATTTTAGCCCGATCGCCCGGCCCGGCATGCGCTGGGCCGCGGCATCGAGCGGGCGGCGCAGCGTCGCCACCACGTAGGCACCGGTGCCCCAGTCCTTGCCGACCGGGAGCTTCACCTGGGCAGTGCCTTCCTTGACGTCGATGGTCTGGGTCGTCAGCAGGCGGTCGCCGAGCACATTGATGGTGAGCTTGCCGGCGCTGCGGACGTTGACCGACACGGTCATGGTGTCGCCGGAGGCGTATTGCGGCTTGTCGATCGAGGTCTCCAGCAGGTCCGGGGTGTCGGCGCTGCCGTCGGAATACCAGCCGACGTCGAACTGCACCGAGGTCACCGGGCCATCGGCATCGTTCGACTTCACGTCGAGGCGGTAGCGGCCGGGTTGCGGGTTGAGCGAAATCCGCGCCGGCTTGTCGGCCGCAATGGTCACGTCACCGTCGGCGACGCGCGAGGTCGACTTGACCGGCTCGTACTCCCAGTAATTGTTCTGGCGATACCATTGATAGCGCGACTCCATCTTCAGGAGTTCGTAGCGCAGGCCGTCGCGGCGCAGCTTCTCGCCCTCGGGCGAGACGAACAGAACGTCGAACTCGGCCTTGTCGCCCTCGGCGACGTTCTTGGCGCCGAACAGCGGCTTGATGCCGATCTGCGCCGCATTGGGCGCCACCGGCAGCACGATCTTGCGCTCGACGGCGCGGCCACCGGTCTCGACCATGCGCACGAAGATCTGCGCCTCCTGCGGACGGGTCGAGGCCGGCTGCTTGTCCAGCGTCACCGGGAAGGTCGCAACGCCGTTGGCGTCGGCCTCGGGCAGGTTCTCCAGCGGCGTACGCTCGTTCGAAGTCGTCTCCTCGTCGGCAACACCGAACTGATAGCCGGCAAAACCCGGGCGCTCCGCCGCGGGCGCGACCAGCATGTCGCCTTCGAGCTGCAGGCCCGAGGCCGGCGCGCCATAGAGGAAATGGCCGTACGCCTTAAGCTCCACTGGAGCGTTAGCTTTGATCAGCTTGTCCTTGGTAGACAAGTCGAATTCGATCCGATCAGGAACGTAGTCCTCGACCATGAAGGTGGTCTCTCCGACCGAGGCGCCCTTCGGATCGGTGAAGGCACGCGCCCGCCACGTCCCGGTCGGAACGGCCGAATTGAGCGGCACTGACAGCGTACGGCCGCCGGCGCCCTGGTCAGCGAGCACGGCGCGTCGGTATTCGACGCCGTCGGGGCGCTCGATCACCATCGTCAGCGGACCGCCGCTGACGGCATTGCCCTGCCCGTCACGCAACAGCGCGGTGAGATAGACGGTCTCGCTGGAGCGGTAGACGCCGCGCTCGGCATAGACGAAGGCGTCGGCACCCGCAGGCACCGCGCGCCCGGAGACGCCGCGATCGGACAGGTCGAAGGCGGAGGACTTCAGGCTGAGGAAGGCATAGTCCGCCTTCTCGCCGGTCACCGTCAGCATCGCTGGCGACAGGCCGCCCTCGCCGCGCGCAAGGCCCGCCTCGAACAGCACATGGCCGCTGTCGTCGGTCTTGCGGGTGGCAAGGATCTCGTTGTTGCGGGCAACCAGCCGGACCTCGGCCTTGCCGACCGGATCGGTCGAAGCCAGCGAGTTGACGAACACGTGGATGCCGTCATTGCCGGAATAGGCGGCAACGCCGAGATCGGAGACGATGAACCATTGCGTGGCAAGCTGGTAATCGTCGTCAGAGCCCGGGCCCTTGGCGGCGGCCGTCATCACGTAGACGCCGGGCTGGAGCTCGCCGAGCGCCTGGTCGACCGGGAACGCCGTGGTGACGTCCTGGTTCAGCGTCATCGCGGTCGCGAGCTCGCCGGTCCAGACCTTGACGCCGCGCTCGTCGCCGAGATCGGAGAGCTGGTACTTCGACAGCGTCTTCTGGAAATCGCTGTCGACCACCGTGTTGATCAGGTTGCGGTCACCGATCCGGAAGACGTTGATGTTGACCGCGGGCGTATTGACGCTGACCACGGGAATGCCGCGCTGGCCGGTTCGGGGCAGCACATAGGCCCGGCTGGTGAAGCGCACGAATGGCTTGCGATCGCGCACATAGACGTTGAACTCGGCCGATTTCGGCAGCCCCTCCTTCACCGTGGACGGCAGGCCGGCGCGCAGATTGATGTTGTAACGCTCGCCATGCTTCAGCCCGTCGACGCAGAGCTGCTTGCCTTCGGCCGACAGTGCCGGCTTGTCCTGCCCCGCCAGCGCCAGGTACGGCGCGAAGTCGGTGCGCTTGGCCAATTCCTCGGAGAACTGGAAGCAGGCGCGCGGGCTCGCCGAATCCGAGTCCACGGTGTAGTCGAGCAGCCGGAAGCCGTGCTCGTCGCGCATCTTCTCGTATTGGCCGCGGACGTCGGCGACCTCGCGCATGTCGAGCGACAATCGCAGCGAATCCAGCGCCGGCCGCCACAGCTTGCGCTCCGACAGCGACTTGCCGAGCACCGCAAGCGCGTCGGCCTCCTCGCCCGGATTGCCGGCGCGCTGGTAGGCGATATAGGCCGCGGTCGAGGCGCGTTCCAGCAGGAAGGTCTGCTCGCTCGAGTTCTTCGGCGAGATCTGGAAGATGACCTTGGCGAGCCGCAGCCAGTTGCCGGCGTCCTCCGGCGTGGTCGCCGCGATCTGACCGAGGACCGACAGGCCGGTACGATAATCATTGCGTCGGAAGGCGGCGTCGGCGTCCGTCTTCAAAGTCGCATTGGTCTTGGCGACGGGCCCCGCCTCGCTCTTGATCTGGGCCTCGAGCTTGATCGCGGAATCGGCGAGGTCGTCGCGCTTGAACGCCTTGTCGGCAGCATGTGCCGCGCCAAGGCCGAGCGCCAGCGTGGCGCAGATTGTGACGGCGCGAACAAGACCGATCATGATGGACTCCCGGAAATCGCGGACAGCCGCCCGCAGGCAGCATGAAATGCGCGGAAAGGTGACGGACTCAAGGCGATGGAACCAAAGGTGCAGATCGTCGCATTCGCCATGGAAAGGCAAGCCCAGAGGAGACCGATCAAGATACCGCCGCTCACGCCGTCCTGATGGCGCAGCAATACCCGACCCGTCGACCGGCGGCCACGCCCCGGAAGCTGGCCAGCGTTCCCGGCGATGTGATCCATCGTCCAGTCCGCTGCCGCTCAACCCGGCACCCTGACATGCCACCGTCTCGCTTTGTCGCGGCTCTGAGCAAAACGGTTCGGTTCAGACTTGGCGAAAGACGATATTTTTCATATTTGGCATGGTAGATGAACGGCCGGCCTCGTCTCTGGGCGGCTCAAGACGGTCCCGTAGCTCAACTGGATAGAGCATCAGATTTCTACTCTGAGGGTTGCAGGTTCGATTCCTGCCGGGATCGCCAGCCTCACTCTAAACCACCGCCCTTCACGAACGCGTGGGTAACCATACGCCGGCCTTTGAACGGCGTCGATCAGTCCTATGTAAGCGCCGGGCGAAGTGCGCCCTATAGGACTTCGATGCTTCCAGCTGAATGGACGAGAATGGCCATCGCCTCTGCGGTGGCAATCGTCGCGATCTCGTATCTGGCAATCGACGCAGGCGTCGTGAACACCAGTGTGGTCACGAGGCCCATCAAAGTGGCTCAAGCGTCGATCATTGGTGCCGCCATGGGCCAGCATCAGCTTTCCTTCGCCGTTCGGGACTGGGCGCGTCCCAGCCGTGACAACAACGAAAAGCCGGTCCTGGAGCATTGCCTGGCGATCGACTGATCGAGGCCCCCTCTTCCGCAACAGCCTGAATTCTCCCTGCTTCCGTTTGAGACAGGCTTCAATGGTCTCCATGCGCATTTGCTGGATCGAAGTATCCACAGCTCGAGGCCTTGGTTGATCGAAACGGACCTTCAAAATCATCGGCAAGGACGGCGCCCGTGTCGGCACGATCGACCGCGTCGAGGCCAACCGCATCAAGCTGACGCGGAAGGACAGCCCGGAAGGTCACAAGGACCATCATCATACATCGACACGAAATATGTCGGTGCCGTCGAAGGCGATGTCGCCAAGCCTTCAATGAATGCCAGCGCCGTACCGAAGACGGAAGCCGCCTGAACATCGAGCCCCTTCGAGGGCCTTTTGTTTGTTCACGATCCGACTCCGCTTCGTTCCAAAAGCACGAATCGTAACCGCACAATCGGCGCGGCCCATGTCTTAACGTCGCGTTTCGATGGATCGATCACGTAGCCATGGACACGAGCATCGGTCGCAAGCGGTAAGCGTCGATCGCGGCATTCGACAATAGCAGCCTGCGCCGCTCCCCTCGCAGCATCAACCTGTCGATCCGGTTCAGGATGAAGCGGGCGGAGTCGTCGCGCTGGCCTGTGAGCAAGCCGGATCGGTCTAGATATTTCCAGGCGATGTCGAAGGACTGTGCGCGTAACTCGGGGTCGGTCATGAACGGCAAACGTCCGCGAGGAACGGAGGTTCCTGTTCGAGCGCGAGCAATCCGAGCCGCCCGCGCAACGCCAGGCATATCGAGAACGGCACAACAAAATGCGCAGTGGCGCGGAACGAGATCACGACCGGCACGTTGGATGGCATGAAATCAGGTGGTGCCGACCTCCCTGCCCCGGTCGGCTTTGAAGGGCCCCGTGCTTGTCCCCCGAGCACGGGGCTTTCTCATCGAGATCAACCGTCAGACCCGATCTCGACCTGCATCGTGTGACGCGAAAATCCCCTGCGAATGCCCTCAGTCCGCCCGCTCACCGCGACGATCACGGGCCAACTCGTACCAGGCCAGGGCCAATTGGATCAGCCGCTGCCGGTCGGCGCCTTCCGATGCCGCGGCCCGCTTCATTGCGGCTTCCGCTTCGTGCTGTGGGTCGAACTTGGTACACATGACACCGAACTCTAGCCGGCCATCTGGACAAGCCCATGGCAATTTCGTCCGTAAGATTGCGGGGTAACGCTGCGTCCGCCGGACTGGGGCAAACGCGCCGGCGCGATTGACTCACGATGCATGCGCTGATTGCGAAGCCATTTGGCTCGGCTTCATCCGGGCGATCTGTGAATTGCGTCACAGTCTGCGATCGGTATCTCGGTTAAACCATATCTCGACGCTCCCAGCAGCACGCGGAGGCACCGATGGTATTTCCCGTCATGACACAAGAAGCAGCAGCTCCGGCCAACGTCCCGACGCAACGACAAAGGACCGACCTGCTCGGCATCGCCTATCTCGGTACCATCGGCGTCGTGATGCTGGCCTGGATCGCCGGCCTGGTCTGGGGCGCGATTGCGTTCTTCAACTGGCTGGTGTGACGCAGCGCGATCCGTCGCGTTGGCGCGCAGGCTCGCGCCGCTTTAGAACAGGCAGTGCAGCACCTGCCCCAGCTTGATCCCGCCGCAAACGATCATAGCCCAAAGCGCCAAGCTGATCTGGATTGCATCCAGCATGTCCCACGTCCCCGCGAATCGCTTTCCCAATTTTTTTCTTTTGAGAATCGCGTGAAGCGGCACCGGTAGCCAGTGCTTTTTTGAGGCAGTTGTTGTGCGGCGCCGAACGCCGCCCCGAGATACGCATCGAGACAATCGGTTGACGGCACCAGCGTAGAAAAAGAGGCGGGCAATTCGCCCGCCTCTTTTCAAGCTCAGGATGCGAGCGGTGCCTTAGCGGCACGCCCGCGGATCGGTCGGCACGTACTGCCCATCCGGATAGCGGTAGTAGCAATTGCCCTGTGACCAGTAGTAGCCCGGCTGGGATGCTGCGGTGGCACCGGCGATGGCTCCGGTCGCGCCGCCGAGGACCGCGCCCGCGGCAGCCCCGGTCGCGTTGCCCGAGATCAGTCCGCCCAACACGCCGCCGACGATGGCGCCGCCCAGCGCGCTCGCGCCGGGATCAGCCGGCGGCGGAGGCGGAGGTGGCGGTGCATAGGCGACCGGGGGCGGCGGCGGGGCATAGGCCACCGGCACGTCGTCGTAATACTCTTCAGAGATATAGCCGGGCGGGCCAGCCATCCGTTGCGGATAATAATACCAGACACCGCCAACGTCCCACCACCAGCCGGAGCGGCCGTTGTGAACTTCGTGGCGCCAGCGCCCGCCGTCCCAGGAGCGATTGCCACGATAGGCATGTCCGCCCCAGTCGCGCGTCGGAGCGGGACCGCGGGCGACATAACGTCCCGGCGGCGGACCGCCGGCGCCGTGCGGACCGGGACCCGCATGGGGCTGGCCCCCGGGCTGCGGCGCGGGTCGGGCCGCCTGCTGCGGCGGCGGGCCCTTGCGGATGTTCTGACCGTCCGGAGGCGGTGCCCCTGCGCCCGGGCGGGCCGGAGGCTGGCCGGCGTCCCTCGGTGGCCTGGCGTCCTGGGCCTGCGCCGAAAGCGCGAGCAATGACACGGCCGAAACCAAAGGAATGATGATCTTCATGCGGCTGGACGCACTCATGCGTGCTTGACCCCTACTTTCCCGATTGCCGTGGTGCCTGGCGCGACAGACGATTCGAATCGCGCTTGGCTTGATGCCGGCTGATATAGCTGACCCGCCTGGTCGGCGAAGTCGCGTTACAAATGATTAAGATCACGGCATTTTTTCGGCTCGACGGGCCGTGCAGGAGCGCTTCTAGCGGGCCGGCTCGATTACGTTGCAATTGCGTCGCCCGGACATCAGGCAGTCCTGCATCTTGCTGGCCGCGGTGAGGTCTCGCGCGAGCCACCAGCCGATACCGAGGATCAGGATTGCGATGATCAAGCCGGCGATCGCACCGCGGCGGTTGTCACCGGATTGAGGCTTCGGCCGGGATTTCGGCTTCTCGCCCGGTTCGGGCTTGGACTCGAGCTTGGACGTGGGCATATGGCTACCTACCGCGCGGGCGAGCCGACTTACCAGTTGTGCGACGTCCCGTCACATCCCGAACAGCCCAACTCGTCAGGTTCAGCCCCGGGTCGCCCGGATCGCATCCTTGCGCGAGGTTTCGACCGCGGGGACAGCCTGCTGGAGCCGCGGTGCACAGGTCGTGAGCACGAACGCGGTCTGGGTGCATTCCCAGTCGGCCCCCAGGACAGCACTCTCGATGGGCTGCGGACGAGCGAGCAGCAGCGCGGCGCCGGCCACGGCGACCAGAGCCAACGCAATTGCGAGCGCCTTCAGGCGGAAGTGGAAGATCGTCATGCCCGTGCTCCGTCACGTATCGGGGCGGACGCTAGGCGTCGCCCTCGTGGTCCCTTATGAGGGACATCACAATTCGGCAGTTTTTCCGGGCTACGATGAGGTCGTCTGGGCGGCGACTTTTCGTCTACCTGATCGGCTGCGATTATGGGTGGCGTCGCGACGCGCGGCGATGTAAACGCTTCCTCGTCGCGTGGCGCCTGCTATGCCCAGCCGACGTACCAATCGAAGTGATGTAGGATCGGAAGCGAGGAAGACAAGGCTCGTCGATGAGTGGATTCAGGGAACCCGGTTTCGCAGACCGGCAAAAGGCGGCGCAGGACGCACGCAAAAACCTTTTAAACAAATTCAAGTCGCAGCCCGGGGCCGACGATCCCGCGGTCGCGGCGAAGCGTGCCGAGCGCGAGGCCCTCGCGGCCAAGCGGGCCGAGACGAAGGCTGCGCGCGAGGCCGAGAAGGCCGAGCAGAAGCGCCTTGCAGAAGAGGCTGCCGCGCTCGAGGCCGCCCGGATCGCCCGCGAAGCCGAAGAAGCCATCGCGAAGGCGGCTGAAGCCGAGGCCGAGCAAAAGGCCAAGCGTGACGCGCGCTACGCCGCCCGCAAGGCGAAGCGCAAGTAGCATTCGCGGGCGCGGTCGCGTTCGACTGGTTTGGACTGAAACATGACTCTGGGGCGGTCCACGTGACCGCCCCAGGACTTTTAGCGAGCGCTTGCCTGTCGCAAACGCTTCGCCGGCGATGGAAGATCAGTGCTTCTTCATCATCCCATCGTCCTTCTTCATCCCGTCCTTCGACATCGTATCCTTCTTCATGCCGTCGTCCTTGGACATGGTGTCCTTCTTCATCATGCCGTCCTTGGACATCGTGTCCTTTTTCATCATGCCGTCATCCTTGCCCATCTTGTCCTGGGCAAAGGCGGCCGGCGCGAGCGCGAGGCCAAGCGAGATGGCGGCAGCGGAGACGCCGAGCACGATGCGGGTACGAATGGTCATAAGTTAATTCCCTTCGGGATGGAGTTTGCCAGCGACGGACGCCGCTATTCAATCTCGACGGATTGACGCCCGGCCTTGTTACGGCCTCGCCAATAAATTTCTGAAGCCGCTGCCGTTCATCGCGATCACGTCCGCGCGAGCCGCACCGATGGCAAGCGGCCCAGGTGCTGCAGCGCAGCACGGCCACCCCCTTGCCCCCGCCTTCGGTCTCGAACTATCAGATGAGAGAATATTGGGTGAAAGACCGGCTAGGATGGGCCTACGCACCGGTCACAATGACCCGCCCAAATCACGCCAACAAGAACCGTCCGAAGAAACGCTCAAGGGGATCACACCATGTTCACGCGCCGCCATCTGCTCGCGACCGCTGTCGCTGCACCCGCCATCCTCCGCTTCGGCATCGGCACCGCGCATGCCGCGACCACGCTGAAGATCTCGCATCAGTTCCCGGGCGGCACTATCGACAAGGGCGATTTCCGGGACCGGCTCTGCCGCATGTTCGCAGCCGAGGTCGCCAAGCGCAGCAACGGCGACATCGCCGCCGAGATCTATCCGAACTCTTCGCTGATCAAGACCAACGCGCAGTTCTCCGCGATGCGCAAGGGCGCGCTCGACATCAGCCTCTATCCGATGCCCTACGCCGGCGGCGAGCTGCCGGAGACCAATATCGGCCTGATGCCCGGCCTCGTAACCACCTACGACCAGGGCATGCGCTGGAAGAAGGAGCCGGTCGGCAAGGCGCTGACCGACTTCCTCGCCGACAAGGGCATCATCCTGCTCACCTGGGTGTGGCAGGCCGGTGGCGTTGCCAGCCGCTCCAAGCCGATCGTCGCGCCGGAAGACGCCAAGGGCCTCAAGGTGCGCGGCGGCTCGCGCGAGATGGACATGGTGCTCCAGACCGCCGGCGCTTCGGTGCTGTCGGTGCCCTCGAACGAAATCTACGCGGCGATGCAGACCGGCGCCTGCGATGCCGGCATCACCTCCTCGACCAGCCTGATCTCGTTCCGGCTGGAAGAGGTCGCGAAGTCGCTGACGTCAGGGGCCGGCGCATCCTACTGGTTCATGCTCGAGCCGCTGATGATGTCGAAGGCGATCTTCGACAAGCTGCCGAAGAACCAGCAGGACATCCTGCTCGCGGTCGGCACCGAGCTCGAAGCCTTTGGCCGCAAGGGCGCGCAGGACGACGACATCGAGGTCGCCAAGGTCTACGAGAAGGCCGGCGCCAAGGTCTCGGCGCTCGATGCCGCGACCGTCGGCAAGTGGCGCGACATCGCCCGGGACACCGCCTGGAAGGACTACAGCGCCAAGACCGCGACCGCTGCAAACCTGCTCAAGCTCGCCACCGACGTCGCGGCATGAGCCACGGTCCGATTCCGGATCGTGACGTCCGCTCCGACGCTGCCGCAGGCACGGGCCCTGCGGCGGCGATCGATCGCGGTCTCTCCATCCTCAACAACATCATCGTCGTATTCGCCGCGATCGCACTGGTCGCGGCCTGCGCGATCCTGAGTTACAGCGTGCTCAGCCGCGCGCTGTTCAAGGCCGCCAATTACTGGCAGGACGAGGCCGCCGTGTTCCTCCTGGTCGGCGCGACCTTCATGACGGCCGCCTATGTGCAGCAGAACCGCGGTCATATCGGCATCGAGGCCTTTGTCGGCCTCTTGTCGCCGCTGGCGAACAAGATCCGGCTCTGGCTGGTCGATGCTGTCACATTCCTGTTCTGCGCCTTCTTCGCCTGGAAGTCCTGGACACTGGCCCATGAGGCCTATGTCGACGGCCAGGTCTCGAACTCGATGTGGTCGCCGCCGCTCGCCATCCCCTATTCGCTGATGGCGTTCGGCATGAGCCTGCTCTGCATCCAGATCCTCGTGCAGCTTGCGCTGCCCCTCACCGGAGCCAGGCGTTCATGAGCGTGTTCGGTATCGGCGTCGCCTATGGCGTTGCGACGCTGCTCGTGATGTTCTCGGGCATGCCGATCGCGTTCGCGCTCGGCGCGGTCGCGATCGTGTTCATGGGCATCTACATGCCCTCCGCGTCCCTCGATACGGTGACGCAGAACGTCTACGAGGAAATGGCCTCGATCACGCTGTTGTCGATCCCGCTCTTCATCCTGAAGGGTGCGGCGATCGGCAAGTCGCGCGCGGGCCAGGATCTCTATTCGGCGCTGCATGCCTGGCTGCACCGCGTGCCCGGCGGGCTCGGCGTCGCCAACGTGTTCGCCTGCGCGCTGTTCGCGGCGATGGCGGGCTCCTCGCCCGCGACCTGCTCGGCGATCGGCTCGGCCGGCATCCCCGAGATGCGCAAGCGCGGCTATTCCGGCGGCTTTGCAGCCGGCATCATCGCCGCCGGCGGCACGCTCGGCATCCTGCTGCCGCCCTCGATCACCATGATCCTGTTCGCGGTCGCGGCCGAAAAATCGCTCGGACGGCTGTTCCTTGCCGGCATCGGACCCGGCCTGCTGCTGGTCTCGCTGTTTGGCTTCTATGCGGTGTACCGCTTCCGCCGGGAATATGCGGCGGCCGAGGCCGTCTACAAGAACGGCGGCCCGGAAGCGGCGATCCTCGCCCGCGACGAATACACGCTCGCCGAACGCTTCAGCGTGCTGCCGCGCGTGATCCCGTTCGTGCTGCTGCTGACCGGCGTCATGATCGCGCTCTATGGCGGCTATGCCACACCGTCGGAAACCGCCGGCCTCGGCGGCCTGCTGGCGCTGGCCCTGATCGCGGCGATCTACAGCGTGTGGCGGCCGAGCGACCTCGCCCCCATCATGAAGTCGACGATCCGGGAATCGACCATGCTGATGATGATCATCGGCATGTCGCTGCTCTATTCCTACGTGATGAGCTACCTGCACATCTCGCAATCGGTCGCCGAATCCATCGTCGCGATGCACCTGCCGCGTTGGGAGTTGCTGTTTGCCATCCTCGTCATGGTCGTCGTGCTCGGCTTCTTCCTGCCGCCGGTCTCCATCATCCTCATGACCGCGCCGATCATCCTGCCGCCCTTACGCGCCGCCAATTTCGACATCATCTGGTTCGGCGTGGTCATGACCATCGTGATGGAGATGGGGCTGATCCATCCTCCCGTCGGCCTCAACATCTTCGTCATCCGCAACGTCGCGCCGGACATTCCCCTGCGCGAGGTGATCTGGGGCACGCTGCCCTTCGTTCTGCTGATGATGCTCGCGGTGCTGCTGCTGTGTTTCGTGCCGGAAATCTCGACCGGGCTGCCCGATCTTGTGATGGGGCCCGACGGGAGCAGGTAGCGGCACTTGCAATGCCGTAGGGTGGGCAAAGCGCAGCGTGCCCACCATCTGTTGACTATCAAGGCGAGAACGTGAGCACAGCGCTACGCGCCTTTGCCCACCCTACGGCACCTGCGAAGCGGCCCGCTTCTTCTTCGCATTCAGCGCGGACGCCACCCGGCTGACCGGCGGCTTGCCCAGCACACCGCTCATCGCATTGGTGGCCGCGAGCAGCTTCTCCATGTCGACGCCGGTCCTGACGCCCATGCCTTCGAGCATGTAGACGACGTCCTCCGTTGCAACATTGCCGGTCGCGCCGGGGGCATAGGGACAGCCGCCGAGGCCGCCGGCGGCGGCGTCGATGACGCGCACGCCCTCCTCCAGGCCGGCATAGAGGTTGGCCAGCGCCTGCCCGTAGGTGTCGTGGAAATGCATCGCGAGCCTGGCTGCGGGAACGTTGGCGGCCACCGCGCGCAGCATCTCCTTGGCCTTGGTTGGCGTGCCGACGCCGATGGTGTCGCCGAGCGAAACCTCGTAGCAGCCGATATCCCACAGCGTGCCCGCGAGATCGGCGACGGCCTTCGGCTTGATCTCGCCGTCGAACGGGCATCCCAGCACGCAGGAGATATAGCCGCGCACCTTGACGCCATCAGCCTTGGCGCGCGCCAGCACAGGCTTGAAGCGCTCGATGGATTCCGCGACCGTGCAATTGATGTTGGCGCGCGAAAAGCCCTCGGACGCCGCGGCGAACACCGAGACCACTTTCGCGCCCGCCGCGCGCGCGGCGTCATAGCCCTTCTCGTTCGGCACCAGCACGTGGAACTCGGCGCCCGTGATGTGGCTCACGCCGCGCAGCACGGCATCGGAGCTTGCCATCTGCGGGATCGCCTTGGGCGAGACGAAGGCGCCGACCTCGACCGTATCGAGCCCGGCTCCGACCAGCGCCTCGATGAAGGCGATGCGCGCCTCGACGCTGACTGATGTCTTCTCGTTCTGGAGGCCGTCGCGCGGCCCCATTTCGATGATGCGGACGGGGTCGCTCATGTCACTCTCCGGCCGGTTCGACCACGGCGAGCTCGACGCCCTCCTGCACGATGTCGCCGACCTTGCACTTGATGGACTTCAGCACGCCGGCATAGGGCGCACGCAACGTCTGCTCCATCTTCATCACTTCGAGCGTGAGGATCGCCGCGCCCTTCTCCAGCTTTGCCCCCTCCTCGGCCAGCACGGCGACGACCGTGCCAGGCAAGGGTGCCGCGATCTTGTCCGCTCCGGTCTGCTCCTCGGTCTCGCCGCCGAACGGATCCACCCAGTGCAGGTCGAAGCGGCCGTTGCGCGTGCGCAGGTACAGCTCGTGGCCGTCGATCACGGCCGCCACGCTCGATTTGACTCCGTCGAGCGTCAGGTCGAAGCCGCCGTCCTTCGCTACGGCCGCGAACGCCAATTCGCGCTCGCCGATGACCAGCGTCGACGGTCCGCTGCCGTAGTTCAGCACGACCTTCTGCTCGGGCCCGTGCCCGACGCGAAAGGCAAAGCTGCGCTGGCGGCGGCCGACCGGTTGCCAGCCGAAGGTCTGCCAGGGAGAATTCGCCTCGCTTTGAGCGGCCCTCCGCTCGTCGTTGACGACAGCAGCCACCGCCCCGCAGAGCTCCAGCTCGCCCGGCGCCGGCGAGACCTGTGTCAGAACCGCCAGCTCACGCTCGATGAAGCCGGTGTCGATCGCATTGGTCCGCACCTTCGGATGCGTCATCAGCGCCGACAGGAACGGGATGTTGGTGACGATGCCGCGAACGTCGGACTCCTCCAGCCCCCGGTTCAACCGTTCGATGGCGACATCCCGCGTCGGCGCCCACGCAATCATCTTTGCCAGCATGGCGTCGTAATACGGCGAGACGCTATCACCCTCGCGATAGCCGGCATCGATCCGCAAGCCCCCGCCTTCCGCCGGCAGCCGCCAGGTCGAGATCATGCCGACCGACGGCATGAAATTCTTGGTCGGGTTCTCCGCATAGACCCGCGCCTCGACCGCGTGGCCGTTGAGCCGGATCTCGTCCTGCTTGAGCGGCAGCGCCTCGCCGAAAGCGACGCGCAGCTGCCACTCCACGAGATCGATCCCGGTGATCAGTTCGGTCACGGGATGCTCGACCTGGAGACGGGTATTCATCTCGATGAAGAACACGTCCTTGCCGTCGGAGACGAACTCGATGGTGCCGGCGCCGACATAGTTCACCGCTCCGGCCGCTTTTCGCGCGGCGGCGCAGACCGCCTCGCGCTGGGCAGGATTGAGCGTCGGCGACGGCGCTTCCTCGATCACCTTCTGATGGCGGCGCTGCAAGGTGCATTCGCGCTCGAACAGCGACAGCAGATTGCCGTGGCTGTCGCCGACGATCTGCACCTCGATATGTCGGGGATTATCGACATATTTCTCGATCAGCATGCGGTCGTCGCCGAACGCGGCCTTGGCCTCGCGCTTGGCGCTGACGATCGCGGGCACCAGTTCGTCGGCCGAGCGTACGATGCGCATGCCGCGGCCGCCGCCGCCGGCCGAGGCCTTCACCAGAATCGGGAAACCCACCTTCTCGGCGGCCTTTGCCAGCGTTGCATCATCCTGGGCCTCGCCGTGATACCCGGGCACCAGCGGCACGCCCGCCTTCTCCATCAGCGCTTTCGAGCCGGACTTGGAGCCCATCGCATTCATCATGTCGGCAGTCGGGCCGACAAACACCAGCCCGGCATCGAAGCAGGCTTGTGCGAATTCGGCATTCTCCGACAGAAAGCCATAGCCGGGATGCACGGCCTCGGCGCCGGTCTTGCGCGCGGCCTCGATCAGCCGCTCGACGTTGAGGTAGCTGTCGCGGGCCCGCGCCGGACCGAGCAGCACGGCTTCGTCCGCGAGCGCGACATGCATCGCGTCGCGATCGGCCTCGGAATAGACCGCGACGGTGCGCAAGCCCATGGCGCGCGCGGTGCGGATGACGCGGGCTGCGATCTCGCCGCGGTTGGCGATCAGGAGCGTGCGAAAACGCCGGTAGAGTTTTGTACGGTCCATCGCATCACATCCTGAACAGGCCGAATTTCGTCGGCTCGATCGGCGCATTCGACGCCGCCGAGAGGCCAAGGCCGAGCACGAGCCGCGTGTCGGCGGGGTCGATCACGCCGTCGTCCCAGAGACGCGCGGTCGCGTAATAGGGGTGCCCCTGACTCTCGTATTGCGCGCGAATGGGCTCGCGGAATTTGTCCTCCTCGTCCTTCGACCAGCTCTCGCCCTTGGCCTCGATGTTGTCGCGGCGCACCTGGCTCAGCACCATGGAGGCCTGCTCTCCGCCCATCACCGAGATACGCGCGTTCGGCCACATCCAGAGGAAGCGCGGGGAATAGGCGCGACCGCACATGCCGTAATTGCCGGCGCCATAGGAGCCGCCGATCACCACGGTGAATTTCGGTACCGCGGCGGTCGCAACCGCCGTCACCAGCTTGGCGCCGTCACGTGCGATGCCGCCGGCCTCGTATTTCTTGCCGACCATGAAGCCGGTGATGTTCTGCAGGAACACCAGGGGGATGCCGCGCTGGCAGCACAGCTCGATGAAATGTGCGCCCTTCAGCGAGCTCTCGCTGAACAGGATCCCGTTGTTGGCGATGATGCCGACCGGATAGCCCCAGATATGGGCGAAGCCGCACACCAGAGTGGTGCCGTAGAGCTTCTTGAACTCGTCGAACTCGGAGCCATCGACCACGCGCGCGATGATATCGCGCACGTCGAACGGTTTTCTGCCGTCGACGGGCACCACGCCATAGATCTCCTCGGCCGCGAACAGCGGCTCGCGGGGCGGATGCATGTTGAGGTTCGGCGTGACTTTCGGCTTCAGCGTGCCGACGATGCGCCGGGCGATGCCGATCGCATGGGCATCGTTCTGGGCGTAGTGGTCCGTGACGCCCGACTGCCGCGAATGCACGTCGGCGCCGCCGAGTTCTTCGGCGCTGACGACCTCGCCGGTCGCGGCCTTCACCAGCGGCGGGCCGCCGAGAAAGATGGTGCCCTGGTTGCGCACGATGATGCTTTCGTCGGACATCGCGGGGACATAGGCTCCGCCGGCGGTGCAGGAGCCCATCACGATCGCGATCTGCGGGATGCCCTGCGACGACATCTGCGCCTGGTTGTAGAATATGCGGCCGAAATGCCGCTCGTCCGGAAAGATCTCGTCCTGCAGCGGCAGGAAGGCGCCGCCGGAATCCACCATGTAGACGCAGGGAAGATTGTTCTGTCGCGCCACGTCCTGCGCGCGCAGATGCTTCTTCACGGTCATCGGATAATAGGTGCCGCCCTTGATGGTGGCGTCGTTGGCGACGATGACGCATTCGCGGCCCGCGATGCGACCGATCCCGGTCACGACGCTGGCCGAATGCACGTCGCCGCCATAGAGGCCGTAGGCCGCGAGCGGCGACAGCTCGAGGAACGAGGTGCCGGGATCGACCAGCAGGTCGACACGCTCGCGCGCGAGCATCTTGCCGCGAGACGTGTGGCGGTTGCGCGAGACCTCGCCACCGCCGCCGGCGACCTGACTGAGCTTCTCGCGCAGGTCCGCGACGAGCCCGCGCATGGCCTCGGAGTTGCGCGCAAAGTCTGACGAAGACGGATCAATGCTGGAATGGAGCGGCATGTTGATTCCAATGAGGTGAAGGTTTTAAGCCGTCTCGGACATCAGTTCGCGGCCGATCAGCATGCGGCGAACTTCGGACGTCCCCGCGCCGATCTCGTACAGTTTTGCGTCGCGCCACAGTCGCCCCACGGGGAATTCGCTGGTATAGCCGACCCCGCCAAGCGCCTGGATCGCCTCGCCGGCCATCCACGTTGCCTTCTCCGCCGAATAAAGGATCGCGGCCGCCGCATCCTTGCGGAGCGTGCGGGCGTGGTCGGCACGATCGCAAGCCTTCCCCACCGCGTAGACATAAGCGCGCGTGGCCTGCCAGGTCGCGTACATATCGGCGAGCTTGCCCTGCATCAGCTGGAAATCGCCAATCGGCTGGCCGAACTGTTTTCGTTCATGCATGTAGGGCACCACCGCGTCCATGCAGGCCGCCATGATGCCGAGCGGACCGCCCGACAGCACCGTGCGCTCATAGTCGAGGCCGGACATCAGCACCTTGACGCCCTCGCCCACCTTGCCGAGCACGTTCTCCTCCGGCACCTCGCACTCGTCGAAGAACAAGGGATAGGTGTTGGAGCCGCGCATGCCGAGCTTGTCGAGATGCTGGCCGTGGGTAAAACCCTTGAAACCCTTCTCGATCAGAAAAGCGGTCATGCCGCGCGGGCCCGCCTCGGGATCGGTCTTGGCGTAGACGACCAGCACGTCGGCATCGCCGCCATTGGTGATCCACATCTTCGAGCCGTTGAGAACGTAGCGGTCGCCGCGCTTGTCGGCGCGCAGCTTCATCGAGACGACGTCCGAGCCCGCGCCCGGCTCCGACATCGCGAGCGCGCCGACAAAGTCGCCGGAGATCAGCTTCGGCAGATAGCGCTGGCGCTGCGCGTCGTTGCCGTTGCGGCGGATCTGGTTGACGCAGAGGTTGGAGTGGGCCCCGTAGGACAGGCCGACGGCCGCGGAACCGCGCGAAACCTCTTCCATGGCGACGATGTGGGCGAGATAGCCCATGTTCGAGCCGCCATATTGCTCCGGCGCGGTCATGCCGTGCAGGCCGAGGTCGCCAAGGCGCTTCCAGAGGTCGGCCGGAAACAGATTGGCCTTTTCGATCTCGGCGGCGCGGGGCGTGATCTCGGCCTCCACGAAGGCGCGGAGCGTATCGCGCAGCATGCTGATGTCTTCGCCCAGATCGAAGTCGATGCTCGGGATGTTCAAGGCGATTCCTCCGTATTTTGGGGACCGAACCTAGCGGGGTCGGCGCCCTCTTGCGGTCGAAAAGGTTGCATTTTCCGCCAAACTTGGCGAGGATTTTCCCGAGGGAGTTCCCAAAGGTCGCAATGCCTTTTCAAGCCGCAACCGCAATCCCGCGCCGCGCCGTCACCCCCGCCGCCTTCGTGCGGGGCGTGGTTGCCGCCTATGCACGATACGGGCGGGATCCGGCCGAGGCATTGCAGCGGGGTCAGGTTGCGCCGGACCTTGTCAATTCTCCGGACGGGCGGGTCACGGCCGCCCAGTTCGAGGCGCTGGCGGGCCATGCCATGCGCGAGCTCGACGACGAGGCGCTCGGCTGGTTCTCGCGCCGCCTGCCTTTCGGCACCTACGGCATGCTGTGCCGCGCCTCGATCACGGCGCCGACGCTGGAGGTGGCGCTCAAGCGCTGGTGCCGGCATCATCGCCTGCTCACCGAGGACGTGCTGCTCGATCTCGAGGTCGGCGAGGAGACCGCTTCGGTATCCGTCCGGGAACTGCGCGATCTCGGGCCGCTGCGTGAATTCTGCCTGGTCACCCTGCTCCGCTACGTGCTCGGCTTCTCCTGCTGGGCCGTCGATTCCAGGATCGCATTGCGCGCCGCGGAGTTTCCGTATCCCGAGCCGCCCCACGTCTCGGTCTATCCCACCATCTTTTGTCGCAACATCTGCTTCGACGCGGACCGTGCGACGATCACTTTCGACAAGCACTATCTCTCGCTGCCGCTGACGCGCAGCGCCGCCGACCTCGACAACATGCTCAAGGGTGCGTTGCGGCTGACCGTGCTGCCCTATCGGCGCGACCGGCTGCTGGTCGAGCGTGTTCGCCGCGTGCTGCGCAATGCGCGTGGACGCAGTCTCGGTGCCGAGGATGTCGCAAGCGAGCTTGCGCTCTCCACCCGCACCATGCATCGGCGCCTGCGCGAGGAAGCCACCTCGCTGCGCAACCTCAAGGAAGAGGCAAAATTCGAACTGGCAAAACAGGAGCTGATGCGCGGCCGCACGCCGATCAAACGCATCGCGGAGATCGCCGGCTTCCGCAACGAGAAGAGCTTTTCCCGCGCCTTCCGCTCCTGGACAGGCGCGAGCCCGCGCGAGTTTCGCGGGCAGTATCGCTGAGGCGCTATCCCGCCGACGCTGGCACGACCTCCTGCAACGGCAGCGGCACATCCTTCGCAACACCGAGCACCGGGAAGCTGCGGACGTTCTTCACGTTAGGCATCGCGGCGAAATGCAGCAGCTGCTGGCGCATGCTCTCGACGCTCGGCGCGACGCATTTGAGGAGATAGTCGGTGTCGCCGGAAATCCGCCAGCACTGCTGGATGCGCGGGATCGCAGCGACCGAACTCTCGAACGCCTCGAGTACCGGCTGGGCCTGGCTGCCGAGCTGGATCGAGACGAACGACACCACCTCGTAGCCGAGCCGCCGCTCGTCGATGACGGCCCGGACTGCCCGTATCACGCCGCGGCTGAAAAGCGATTTCAGCCGCCGCAGGCAGTTCGGCGCCGACACGCCAGCGCGCAGCGCCAGCTCGTTGTTGCGAATACGTCCGTCCTGCTGCAGCTCGGAGAGGATTTTCAGATCGATGCCGTCGAGCTGGTCACGCCCGGCCATACCCCACCTCCGTCGTGGTCCTGTGATGTCGAGACCAGCGAAGCATGCGGCGGAATTGGTGCCAAGGGCCGTAAAAAGAATCCTGGCGGATTGTGTTGGGCGCCCGATATCGCAGCTGAAACAGGACAGGAATTCAAGCTGGTCGAGCACTCGGCCTGACTTGTGTCATAGCGACGCCGCCGATCGCGAGCAGCCCACCGACGATCAGCCTTGGGGTCATGCGGTCGCCAAGGAACAACACGCTCGAAATCAGGGCGAACACCGGAAGGAGCAGGCCGAAGGGCGCGATGCGGTTCATGGAGCAACGGGCGATCAGCCAAAACCAGAGGCCGAACCCGACAATTCCTCCGATGAAAATCGTGTAGGCGAGTGCCAGCCAACCGCGTCCATCCGCCGTGACAAGGCTCGCCATTTGACCATCCTCAATGAGTAACGACATCAACATGACCTGCGGCACCGTGAGCAGTGACGACCACCCCATCAGCATCAACGGATCAAAAGGGCCGTAGCGTTTCGTCAGGACGTTGGACACCGCGAAAGCGAAGGCCGCCCCGACCACAAGCAATAGCGGAAGCGCGTTTGCCGACAGGCCAGGCCCCGCCGCCAACACAACCACGCCGACGAAAGCGAGCACCACGCCGGCGGACGTGGTGAGTGACGGCCGCTCCGAGAGCAGCGGCCATGCCAGCAGGACCGTGAACGGCGTGGCGAGTTGATATGCGACGGCCGACATGCTTCCGGAGCCGAGCCCAAGGCCAATATAGAACAGCCCAAAGTTCAGACCGCCAAGGAAGATCGAAATGGCGGCGACAGGGCCGACCTGCTCGCGTGCGGGCCTCTTGACGAACGGAACAAGCAACAGCGCGATGGCCAGGAAGCGCAGTGCGAGGAAGAAGAGCGGCGGAAACTCCGTGACGCCCGCCTTGATCGCCACGAACTGGTAACCCCAGAGCAAGGGAACGGCCACCGCGCAAATGATCTGGATGGCAGACATCGCACCCCTCCTTTAAAGACCGATCAGTCCAGATATGGGCGTGCCAGTAGCGGAGCTACGCCACGGGTTATTCACTCGATGAAGCGACCGAGAAGAGCCTCAACGGTTGCTTGCGACGTGATCCGTGTCGGCGCCGTTTTGCCGACTACGCGCAGCCCCTCGACGAAACAGACGAGGATTCGGGCGGCGCTTGAAGGCTCGACGCCATCAGCCAACTTGCCTGCCGCCTTCGCACGGGAAAGTGCATCCGCCACCCTGGCCTCCATGGCTTTGAAAAAGCCCGCGACGCGACGACCCACTTCGGCATCCTGGCCGGCCAGCTCCATGGCCGTAGCCACGAGCAGGCATCCGCGCCTGCCATTGGCACCGCTCGTGCGCTCGACATAGCCGGCAAGGTAGGCCCGCAGGCCATCGACCGGCTCGTTGTGGGGATCGAATTCGATATCCATCCGTGTCACTGCATCGGCGATGTAGCGATCGAGCGCACGGAGGAAGAGCGAGTGCTTGTCACCGAAAGCGGCGTAGAGGCTGCCACGCGACAGCTTCGTCGCACGAAGAAGATCCGGAAGCGCCGTCGCGTGATATCCGCGCGACCAGAACACGCCCATCGCGCGTTCCACAGCGGCGTCCAAGTCGAAACCTCGTGGCCGGCCACGGGGCAACTGCGCTGGGGTTCGGGACCTCATTGCTCATATATAGACCAATCGGTCTGTATATCGCAAGAGAGCGCCTTTGGGTTGGAAGCAGGTGTCGGCTGTCGGGGTGCTGTTCTCTTGGGAATGAGACCGGCAACCTGGTCGGCCGCGACCAGGCTCCTTGCCGGGGCTGACGATCTGCCAGCGACCGGGATTTCGGCCTTTCGGCCCTTTCACGCGTGGCTAGGGGCGCCTGCGCGCCGGCCCCTCAATGCGTCCAGGGCTCGCCGCGCCGGAACGAGAAATTGTCGGCATAGGCGACCGGACGGCGGATCGAATCCTGGGGCTCGATGACCTGGTAGGCGATGCCCTTGCGCTCGCAATAGGCGACCGCCTCTTCCTTGCTGTGGAAGCGCAGCGTGATCTGCTGCTTCATGTCGCCGGAAGAGGTCCAGCCCATCAGCGGCTCGACCGAGCGCGGCTGCTCCGGCTCGTAGTCCAGCTGCCATTCCTTGGTCTTTGACCGGCCGGATTGCATCGCGTTCTTGGCGGGCTTGAAAATGCGTGCGGTCATGGATGATCCGGGCCTCTTTCGTCTTTTCGTCGATTTCGCTGCGTCACGGTAGCAGTTGGTGGAAACCGCGGGCATAGTATAGAGACACCGGTTGGGAACTGATCGGTGATTCCGGCCCCGGCACCCTCCGCGACGGTATAGTCATTATGCTGCACCGTGACAATTGCGTACCCGCCTTCCGCGCCGGGGTCCCGCCCGGCGGCACCACCTCGCCGACCTCGGCGTACCCGTCCCCTTCGAGAGCTTCCGTCGCATGGCCTTCCTGAACATCAACGCCACGCTTCCTGAAAAAGGCCGTGACCTCCGGCTCGACCTGTTTCGCGGCGTCGCGAACTGGGCGATCTTCCTCGACCACATTCCCGACAACGTCGTGAACTGGGTGACGACGCGCAATTACGGCTTTTCCGACGCCGCCGACCTGTTCGTGTTCATCTCCGGCTATACCGCCTCGTTCGTCTATGCCCGGATGATGCTCGACCGCGGCTTCCTGGTCGGCGCCACCAGGCTGACCAAGCGGGTCTGGCAGCTCTACGTCGCCCACATCATCCTGTTCGTGATCTATATCGCCTCGATCAGCTATCTGGCGCTGCGCTTCGGCGATAGCGAGATGATCAACGAGTTCAACGTCGCCGGCCTCGTCGACAACGCCACCGAGACGCTGCGCCAGGGCCTGTTCCTTCGCTTCAAGCCGCTCAATCTCGACGTGCTGCCGCTCTACATCGTGCTGATGGGCCTGTTTCCGCCGGTGCTGTGGTTCATGCTGCGCAAGCCCGATTTGACGATGGGGCTGTCGATCCTGCTGTGGCTGACTGCGCGCCATTTCGGCTGGAATCTGACCGCCTATCCGGCCGGCCAGTGGTACTTCAACCCGTATTGCTGGCAGGTGCTGTTCGTGTTCGGCGCATGGTGCGCGATGGGCGGGGCGCGGCGCTCCGGAGCGGTGATCAACTCGCCGATCACGTTGTGGCTGTGTCTCGGCTATCTCCTGTTCGCGCTGGTCATGACCATGGCCGGCCGCTTCCCCGCGTTCGGCGGCATGTTCCCGGAGTGGCTGTTCTCGGCCTTCAACCCGAACGACAAGACCAACCTCGCGCCCTACCGCTTCATCCACTTCGTCGTGATCGTGATCCTGGTGATCCGCTTCGTTCCGAAGGAATGGCCGGGGCTGGAATGGAAGGTGTTCGATCCCCTGATCGTCTGCGGCCAGCAATCACTCGCCGTGTTCTGCGTCGGCGTGTTCCTGTCCTTCGTCGGCCATTTCGAGCTGTCGATGAGCTCCGGCTCGCTGCTCGCGCAGATCTTCGTCAGCATCGCCGGCATCGCGATCATGACGACGGTGGCCTATTACATTTCGTGGTCGAAGAAGCAGGACAAGCCGCTCAAGCCACCGCCCCCCAAGCCAGCGGCAGCCGCGGCGAAAGCGGCCTGAGCCGGGAGCGCTTGCCGGTTGGAGTTCCCCCTTCAATCGCCATGGCCGAGATCGATTGACAAAGACCGGTTGACTTGGGTCAACCAAAGGCGGCGGCGGTCGGCCTAGTGTCGTTGCGACACGCGCCGCCGCACCGGCGGCCTTCCCTCGGACAAGGCTAAAAGCACATGCCCTCTCATTTTCACGCCGTGGTATGGATCGACCATTCGCAGGCCAGGATCTTCCATCTCGGCCTGAGCGGCTCGGACGAAATCACGTTGCATCCGCAACTGGCGACGCGCCACCTTCATCACAAGGCCAACGCAATCGGCAGCGGCCATGCCGCCCCTGACAAGGCGTTCTACGGCGAGGTGACCAAAGCCCTGGCCGACGCCGGTGAGATCCTCATCATCGGTCCGGCCAGCGCGAAGACCGAGCTTGCCAGCCACATTCGCGCGAGCGCACCCGATGTCGCCAAGCGGATTGCCGCGGTGGAAGCCGCCGATCATCCCTCGGACGCCGAAATCGTCGCCTATGCGAAACGTCACTTCAAGCTGCCGCTGCCGCGCGTCCAGGCGCCCGGATAGGTTGCGGGCGAACGGCACGCGGGTTGGGGGGCCGCACGGCCTCGCAAATAGCGCGGGGCGCAATGATGGCTCATTCCAAGCGCATCGCGCTTCAGGCGGCTTCTTCGCCGTCGAACTCGGTGAATTTCTTGTAGATCCAGTCGCGGCCGTCGTGGCGGCGCCAGACCTTGCCGACCACGAGCTGCCCGTTGATCGAGCGGCGGGGCACGATCACGGTCCAGAGGTGCCAGATCTCGCTCCAGCTCGATTGCGGACCGGCGGTTTTGAAGTTGCGATCGAAGGACATGACGCAGAACTCACAGGATACGCGCGCTACGACGAACCGTGACCTTGTGTGAGCAAGAATTTCAGGCAGCCCATCGCGAGCCGGAATCGATCTGATAACGAACGCCGAAGCGGCCGCAACAACCGCTCTCCCTTAACCTAACCGGTCAACCTTACCTCTCCCGGCCTCGAGCCGAGATCAGTTGAAAGCTGCCGCCGAATTAACTAGAATGCGCTCACGATTTGAGAATGCCGCGTCATCGGGACGCGTAGTTATTTGATTGAGCTGACGTCTAATTTTCCAAGTTGAATTTCGAGACGACTCGTTGGGGCGACCACAATGAATTTGCAATGTGAACGCCTGCGCCTGGCGCTGGCATCGACACCTCCTGCGCCCATCACAAGGACGCCGGCGCAAGAGCCGACAGCCGCCAACGACAATCACGGGATATGGCCGCTGCTGCCGTTTCCACTCGGCTGGTACGCCTCGAACTGATCGGCCAGATTCGAAAAGCGATACCTGGAAAAGCGCAACGCCGCGCAAGCGGAATATCATCGCTTGGCGGCGTCCGTTTAGACATTGGGCGCTGAAATCCCCAACAGACATATGTCTATGGCGACAGCCAAAGGTTCGATGCGGCGTTGGTAATTCTGCCTCCGGTCCAACAGGCGCAACGGCTTGAAACATCGCGGAGAACTCGCTCGACGACACAAGCGGCGGGCTGTCAGAATCACGTCAGAATCGCAGGGAAAAAGCTCAGGAGATTCAACGTCGGGACTGGTCGGGGCAGCTGGATTCGAACCAACGACCTGCAGTACCCAAAACTGCCGCGCTACCAGGCTGCGCTATACCCCGAATGTCCGGCGAGCCCCGTCGATACACGCTTCCAAAGGCGCCAGCAAGCTTACAAACCGGCGCCATCAAGGCTCCAAGGCGGTCGCCAGCCCGCGCTATTTGCTGCCGAACAGCGGATGGCCGACGCGGTCGCCGGGCCGGATGCCGTATTTCTGCGCCGTTCCCGCCACCACCTCCAGCACGGCCCGGGCAGGCCCGCGAGACGAGATGATCTTGGTCGACATCGGCTCGGTATTCTCGGCGATGCGCAGGATGCGGCCGTCGGCGCGGATGAAGATCATGTCGAGCGAGACATAGGTGTTCTTCATCCACATCGACACCTCCTGCTCGGGATTGAAGTCGAACAGCATGCCTTTGCCGTCCGCCAGCTCCTTGCGGTACATCAGGCCGGTCTGCTTCTCCTCCTCGGTCGTCGCCATCTCCACCGAGAACACCTGCACGCCGTTCTTGGTGACGATCTCGAGCGGCTGGAAGCTGGCGGCTCGGGCGGGCGCGCCGGCAACGGCACAGCCGGCGATGACGAGGACGGCAGCAAGCCAGCCCTTCAGAGCGGACCAGACAGCCTTACGATCAGGATTCATGGGGGCACTCGAGGCGTGGGACTGGACCAGTCCTTACGCGGCAGTCGCCGGAAAAGCCAGAGCCGCGCCGGCCTCCCAGAACGCCCCTGCTCACGATTGCGGGAAATGAAAGCCAGAGCCCGAGCTGCGCCGCACTTAGTGCGACTGCAATCCCGGCGATCCGGTCTCGGGATGGATCTCGGCCGCCATCATGCCCTTGGAGCCCGGCCCGAAACGGACCAGGACATATTGGCCGGGCCTGAGCTCGGTCATGCCGAAGCGGCGCAGCGTCTCCATGTGCACGAAGATGTCGGGCGTACCCTCGCCGCAGGTCAGGAAGCCGAAGCCGCGCAGCCGGTTGAACCATTTGACCTGGGCCCGTTCCAGCCCGCTGGTCGCGGTGACCGTGACATGAGTGCGCGGCGGCAGCATCTGCGCCGGATGGATCGCGGTCGACTCGTCCATCGAGACCACGCGGAACGCCTGGTAACCCTTGGCGCGCTGGATGCACTCGACAACGATGCGGGCGCCCTCATAGGCGGTCTGGAAGCCGTCGCGCCTAAGCACGGTAACGTGCAGGAGTACGTCCGGCCAGCCGTTGTCGGGAACGATGAAGCCGTAGCCTTTGGAAGCGTCGAACCATTTGATGACGCCGTGGACTTCGACGAGATTGGCGCTGGCCTCCCCCAATCCGCTGAACGGACTGAGAGCGCTGTCGCGACCGGCATCGCCGTGTTCGCCCGGCGAGATCCGCCCGGACGATACTCCCTGCCCGGGAACCCCGAGCTTCTTGGACTCAAATCCGTCCGACGACCCCATAACCCCGGACCCCACACTGCCATGCAACCCGCCACATCGGCGGCGCTCGAATCACGCGTCTTAAGAGAATGTTCTCAATTGGACGCGACGCGAATCTTTCGACTCAAAAGATAACACTCCCGGTTGCGAGGCATAGACAAAAAAGAGATTCGGCGGAACCTATGAACAGCTTGCAGAGCCGCGAATCAAACTGACGCCTCAATTGGCGACAAAGGGCCCGAGCGCTTCGCCGATGTCGTCATGGATGACGAGGTCGGCAATGTCGTCCTGTTCGGTCGGCTCGCGGTTGATGATCACCAGACGAGCACCGGCATTCTTCGCCATCATCGGAAAGCCGGCCGCGGGCCAAACCACGAGCGAGGAACCGATCGCGATGAAGAGATCGCAGGCTTGCGACAGCGCGGTCGCGCGCCGCATTTCATCGTCGGGCATGATCTGGCCGAAGGAAATCGTGGCGGTCTTCACCGGTTCATCGCACCCCGTGCAGTTGGGCGCGAAGCCGTCGCCGTCGAAGCGGTGCCTCACCCAATCGAGCGGATAGGCCTGCCCGCATCCGATGCAGCGCGCATAAGTGGTATTGCCGTGGAGTTCAATCACGTGCTCGCCGGCGAAGCCGGAAGCCTGGTGGAGATTGTCGATGTTCTGGGTGATGACGGCGGGAACCTTGCCGGCGCGGTACAGCGACGCCAGCGCACGATGGCCGCGGCCGGGCTTCGCCGCCGCGAAGACCTCCTCCATCGCAAAACGGCGGCGCCAGGATTCGTCCCGCGCCTCCTGGCTCGCAACGAACTCGTCGAACGGGATCGGACGGTTGCGCGTCCAAATTCCGCCCGGCGAGCGGAAGTCGGGAATGCCGCATTCGGTCGAGATGCCGGCGCCGGTGAACGGCACGATGACCCTCGCCCCGGCGATCATCTCGCCGAGCCGTTCTACGCCGCTCTGAAGATCCGATGCAATCAATCGCAACTCCCGATTCGTTTTGCCTGACAGCAACAAGCGCAAGCGGCAAGATTGTTGACGCTCTTATCAAGCGCTAACGCGATGCGCTCGGCAATTTCTTCCGACCCTCGCATATCACAATCCTGCAATGCCTCCTCCCCATTGACGCCCCAATCAGGAGCATCAATGGATGTGTCGATGCGACTCAAGATGATGCGGCGGCAGTGCTTGGGTTCAGTAGCAAACTTGAGGGGAACGCTATGACCGAAGACGAAGAACGCAAAGCCCGTGAGCGCGACGAGATCGCCGCCCGTGTCGCCGCCTTCCGTGCCACGCAGGAAAAATTCAAACGCGAACGCGAAGAGTATTTCGTGTCGACGCTGCAGAACGCCCGCAAGGTCGAGCGGCCCTCGCTCTGGCCGTAACGCGCGTCCGATCACTGCGCATGAAAAAAGCCCGGAGCATCGCTCCGGGCTTTTCGTTTGGAGTGGCTACCAATGGCGCCAATGGCGATGGTGCCGGTAGTACGGTCCGCCGCCGTAATAGGCGTAGGGTCCCTGACCGTAGTAGTAGCCGGGCCCGCCATAATAACCGTAGCGGGGGCCATAACCGTAGCCGTAGGGCTGCGACGCTGCGACGGCGCCCGCGGTGATCGCGCCGGCCGCGAGGCCAAATGCGAGGCCCGGGCCGATGCCGCGCCCGCGCGCCTCGGCAGGCGCAGGAGCCGCGACCGCAGTGACGCCGACGGCTGCGACGGTGGCTAGAACTGCCAGTGTTTTCTTCATGCTCTTCTCCTTCACGTCTCGCAGAGATAACGGCGAGCGCCTGCGATGGTTGCGCACAGGGTGCGGAACCGGCCACAGCAAAAATATTCCATACAGCCGGAACGAAACCGCCAGTGGCAGATTGCAGTCTCAAGTGCGGAGCCTCTGCCATCCGGTTGAGGTGACAGCACCGAGACCCCGTCAGCATCTCCGCGATGCCGGCGGGGTTTTCGGTTTCAAGGGAGCAGATGGCAGCAGTCGATGATTGCTGCCAGCGGGGCGAACGACCGAGGAGGAGAGTTTGCCGTTATCCGCTTTGCTGGCCCGTATCCGCAGGCTGGTTCCCCGATCCGACGATCGGCACTACGACGAGATCGTTCGCAACTTCGGCGTCGGCACGCTGCACCCGCCGCCGACGCCGATGAGCGACGGCGAGTTGGCGCGGGCGATCGCGGAGTTCCTGAAACAGCAGCCGTCGAGCGCATCCGTCGCGACCCTCGGCCGCCGGCTCGACCCCTCCTCTCCGCTCTGAGTTCGCAACGGAGCGGAACGGGCTTCGCGCGCGTTCGTTGGGTGTGTCTTCACTCAGCGAAAGAGGCCGACATGCCGGCGTGGCTCGATATCCTGCTCAATTTGACCGGCTATGCCGGCTTCGTGGCGTTCGCCTCGCGCGGTGCCGCGGGCCTGGAGGCACCGGCCGACCATCGCATTCATCGCGATGAGAGCTAATTCGCGTGCGCGGGTTGTCCCGCCGTGCGCACCAGCCTGTCGGCTTTGACCGCGACGCGCGTGTCATCGAGCTGCGGCCGCAGCGAGAAGCTGATCAGCACGAAAGCGAGACAGAACAGCGTGCCGACGATGGCGACGCGCCGGTAGGTGTGACGGTCGCCTTGGTGAAAGGACGGCTCTGAAAAAGGTGTCATGGCAAAATTGCTTCTTGGCAAAAGTCGTTTCTTGCTTGTCCTTGCCAGACACCTACCGCAACGAGCGCCGGGCGCAACGCAATTGGGCTTTTAACCTAACCGAATAGGGTTAGCGGCTTCGGCGCAAACTCTCGTTAGGAATTGAAGGACGCCTCCGTCACGACGAGCAGCGACGGGTCTTGCGTGAAGCTGAGACCTGCCGTGCTCCGCCGACCGGCTTTGTTCCAGCTTCGACACCATTTCGTTCGCGAAGAACGAATCGGAATCGAAGAAATCGGCGCGGACCAGGTATTAACAAAACGTACGCGCAACGATCGGATTACGTCGCGTCGGGAGACGATGCATCGGGAGATTTCGATCCCGGTGGCGGCACTTGCGGCACCGACGGCTTGCCTTTCCGCAAGCGCGGGTGCCGATCGTACCAGAACACTTTCGCGATCTCGGCAAGAAACCAGCATGCATTCATGTCGCTCTCCCTCGCCTTACGGCTTACGGAGGAGGCGGGGACGCGACTGTGCGAAGCATCACGCTGTCTCGTTATGATGCGCACGACCGCACCGTCGCCGGCAGGTGCAACATGTTCTGCATCCGACTCCATTTCGTTCTCGAAGAACGAATCGGAGTCGGAAAAATCAGAGCGAAGCGATTCCTAACGATCGATGAAAGCGCACGATGCAACTCCTTCGGCGACGAGACTCGCCGTCGGCACGTTTTTCGGCGGCAGGAATTTCGAGACGACTGCGAACACGATGACGATCTCGCGGCAGGGTTCGCATCGAAAGCTGTTGGCGGACGTCGCCATCATCGGCCTGGCGTATCGCGGGCATGTCATGCAGGCCGAACGCTGCCGGCACATGTTCGTTCCTGGAGCATCAGCGGTGAATGCTTGCGCCGCAACGCCCCAACCGGGACGCACTTCAAAATGCTCAACCTCGTCGCGGCTGCGGCAACCACAGATCAAGCGCGAGCGGTCCGATCGAGACCGCCTTGCCGTGTGCCTGATGTCGTCGCCGTCCGCCGGCGCGCCTCAAGCCGCCTGCTTCGCCCTGCCCTTCTCCGAGAAGCATTCCAGGATCTGGATGCGGAGCTCTTCGGCGGCCGGGCCCTCGAGCTTCCGGAGTTCGTTCCAGAGCCGGATCACCTCGCGCTGCTTTTCGACGGTCATGAGTCACCTCCCAAGCGGTCCCTAAGGTGGCTCACTAGAACAAAATAAGAACAAAAAGTCCAGCCCCATGCGCGCTTTCCCGGCATGTCGCGTTGAACCTCTTCAACGCCGCTTGGACCCATGGAAGCTGGGAATTTCAGCGTCCAGTGCTATCGCAGCGACGCGGTGGACGAACTATGCGTCATCGCGGCGCGGTTGCCTTTTGGATTTTCAACTTTAAGTTAGGAATACGGCTGGCGGCCAGGCGCTGAAATCCCAACGTCGTCAGCCAGAAGAGCCCCGTGCGAAAGCGCGGGGTTTTTCTTTCGAAGCGATGTGTCTGGCTGAAAAGGCGCGGCGGGCTCGGAGGTTCGTCCCGGTCGTCGTGGTGATGTCCGGGATCGCGATCGCCGGACACCGCCTTGTCTTCAGTCCTCGCGTTGCGGCATCTCCCGGCCGCAACGACATCGCCTTAGACGGCGTCCTTGGCGACCTTCAGCGGCGAAGCCTTCACCGACTTGCTGGCGGGCTTGGCGGCAAACTGCATCGGCTCCTTGGTGAAGGGATTGACGCCCATGCGGGCTTCGGTCGCCGGCTTGTTCACGACCGACATCTTGGCGAAGCCGGGAATGACGAACTCGCCGGACTCGTTGAGCTCCTTGTAGCCGACCGTCGCCATGTATTCGATCACCGACTTCACGTCGTTCTTCGAAAGCTGCGTGCCCTCGGCAATTGCATCAATCAATTGGGTCTTCGTCATCTTCGCCATGTCTGAATTCCTTTGAAGGGTGCGCGCGAATAACTCTGCTGTGACGCGGCCGGACCGCGGAGGCGCGCTTCTGATTCATGCCCGGAGGTCATGAAGTGACGGGCTTAGAGCCTATCAAGGCCAAAAACGCAAGCAGGGGTTCTGCGGGGTTCCCGACTTCCTGTGCAAGATGCCGCAGCGACACGCAATTTCCGTTTGAACCATTTGGCGGCCGGCGCGTCATATCATTGAAGTCCCCAAGCTTCACCCCACCAGAAAGCCCCGCTTCCCCCAGGCGGGGTTTTCGCTTTTGGGGGCATGGCACAACGCCCCGTCTGCCTATAATGGTCTGAAGGTTTCCCGAGGGGTGTTCATGAAGGTCGCTATCGTCATCGCAGGCTTGATCGTCGTTGCCGTCGCTGCCCTCGTCGCGATCCAGCCCAGCTTCCTGAAGCCTGCCTCCCTCGCTTTGGTGAAAAAGTCCGACATCTTCGGCTTCTCGCCCGGGATGACGTTCGAGGAGACCATCAAGCTCGTCAGTCAACGCCGCTATCTCTGCCGCCGAAGCCACGACTCCTATACCTTCGAGTGCGACATCAACGGCGCCAAGGTTTCGGTCGACAGCGACGAGGCCGACGCCAGGCACCCGATCTGGCGCGTCAAGGCAGAGTTGAACAATCCGGGGGCACAGGACGCTGCCGTCAAATCGATCTCCGACCAGTTCAACGCGGAAGCCATCAGGGAGCGCGAGGGCTGGACATGGATCGTCGGCCGTGGGCTCAAACTGAGTTACGACGGCCTCGCCTTGAATCTCGTCGACGAGGCCGCCGAGGCGCGGCTTCGCAAGGAAGAAGCGAAGCGCTAAAGCCTGAGGTCACCTCGTCGTGAAACCTGTGGCCCGGCACGCCTTGTTGACACTTCAGTAACCCAACGCCGCCAAGCTCCATTCAGTATCGTTGCGTTGGAGTAACCCCACAGTGCTGGATTTTCACGAGCTGCGCGAACTCGCGGCTGATGTTCGTGTCTTCGTCGACGTTGCCGAAGACAAGGCCGAGGCGCTCAGAGCCGTCATCGCGGCCTATGACGTGGTGCTGGCAATCTTCCCCACCGACGAAGGCATGGGCCTTCACGTCATCAAGGGCAGCCAGATCCTGGACACGATTGCAAACTCGAGGACGCACGCGGTCTACAGCCATACGGCGATCGCAGTCCCCGACCTGCAACATGCACAAGCGCTCAAGCTGCTGACGGCCCCGGTCGAACAACGGATTGCGGCCTGAGCTCAATCCTGCAAGTGCGCGCCGCGGTTGTCCCTCGCGACGAACGCGAAGCGCATTTGTGCCGGGATTGCGTTTCAACGACAACTCGAGGCGCGATGGCGAGTGATCATTCGCTTCGCGCCCAAGTTGGAACTTCCCCAGGAAAACTTCCTTTCGCGCATCGCATTTAGGAACATAACTTCCACGCTCCTGTTGGCCCTCCACAACCAATGAGGAGTTTGCGATGAAGAAGTTCATGATTGCCGCCGCCGCCCTGGGTCTGATGTCCGGCTCCGCCTTTGCGCAGACCCAGACCGGCCCGGCCGCGCAGTCCAACAACATGCAGAAGCCCGGCATGACCAACACCGACAAGGGCTCGATGAATCACGGCACGACCGGCATGAGCAATGACGGCATGAACAAGGGCGGAATGGTGAAGCCAGACGCCTCCGGCCAGGGCGGCTCCGGCCCCGGCAGCGACCAGGGTGGCACGAAGACCCGCAGCAACATGAAGTAAGGTCGTCGCAACAGACGGCTTCAGAGCCGCGTCGTTCCCTTGCGGAGCGGCGCGGCTTTTCGTGTGTCTGCGCTAAAGGAAGAGTCGGCGACAGGAGGCTTGCGGCGCCTTATCGAATCAGGCGGCGCGACGCTTCTTTCGCGAAGCTGCCGGTTTCGGTTTCTTGTCGGAGCTCACCTTCGAGACCCGCGCGACGGCGCCCAACGAGACCGAGAGAACTTCGCGCTGCGCTTCGAGCCAATGTCGTTCGGCGTGGCCGTGCTCCGCACCGCTCTCCATCCAGAGCTGATACGCACGTTCGCGGATCGCTTGTTCCAGGTCCGACATCACCGTCTCCTCTAATTTGGGCGGCATCCTGAGGGTGGTCGGTTAACAAGCTCTCAAGCCATCGACGTTCCATTTTCGGAACGCGCAATCGCAGTCTGGCTGGACTTGACACTCCGACGACCGGAACGCGACGACGCAACTCGGGCACGCGCGTCGCGGTGGATCATGGGGCCGGCGCCCTCACGGAATGTCCGCGGCCTTCCGCCTGTCACCAATCGAAACCGGCTTGTTCAGGAAATACTCACGGTTGCCGGTCGCCGCTTCCGCGTACTGGTCGATGGCCACGATGATGGCCTGAACGTGGGCATAGCACCACCCTTCCCGCGTCGCCCGGCGGCGGACGTCCTCGAGCGCAGTCAGGAAAGGCGACAGCTCTCGTTCGTCGTCGAACCATCGCCTGCTCACCATGTCCTCCCGCCGAGCACCCTGCCCTTGGCCGCGCGTGGCTGCGCCGCCTTCAGCGTGTCCCGCTCGGCGCAAAGCGTCTCGACCTTCGCTTCCATCCGCGACAGCAGCGCCTCGGCCGAGGCCGTGCCGATGCCCGCACGCTGGAGCTGGAGGATCTCCTTGCGCTGCCTGCCGATCTGAATGCGCATCCGTTCGATTTCCCGCCTGACATAGTCCAGGTCCGGCATTGTTCCGCCTCGCGATTTGAAGATGGCAGCATGAGAACAAAAACGGAACGGCGTGTCGAGTCCGACGTTGTACGGAGACCGAAATAAGGAGATGCGCGATGGCCGACAACACCGAGAAGGACCCGAAAGACTGGGTTTCCGGCAGCGACCCGATGACCGGAGCCCAGGAATCCTATCTCAAGACCCTCGCCGAGCAGGCCCAGGAGAGCCCGCCCGAGGACGACCTGACCAAGGCCGAGGCTTCCGAGCTGATCGACAAGATGCGGCAAAAAGCCGGGTTGGAGCACTGACCCATGCGATTGCGGGACCCCGCGGCCGTGTGTATGCAAACGAAATTGGGAATCGAAAATGCCTTATTTCGTTTGCGCCCGCGACGGAGCGGGCCAGATCATCTTGAAACGAGACACCAGGGAAGCGGCCGAGAAGAAGGCCGCCGAGCTCCGCGACATCGGCTATTTCGAAGTCGAGATCATCGCGAAGGGTGAGGAGAAGGCGGCGTGACGCTCGTCTGATCCGCCTTCGGTGACTCACGTCGGAGCCGGCGCATCATGCTTCCCTCAGCACCTTGAAGGCGCTGAGGATGACGAGAGCGCTCAGACCATAGATCAGTGCGTTCACGACCCAGCAAATGGCGATACCAAGGGAGGTGGATCCTCCGACCGCTCCCCCAAAAAAATACGCGGCGCTGATGCCCGGCCACTCCAGCCAAAGAAACGCAAAGTCGGTCAGCGGCTCCAGGACAAGGAGCACCGCCGAAATGAGCGCCCCCACAGCCAATGCGATGACGAGGTTCGTTCTCGCGGAGAGCATCAAAGACCCAGCGCACCGATGATAGCAGGAATGAGGAAAAAGGCGGCCGCCCCGAGCAGGAGGCCGACGAAAATGCGTGCAACGCGGCTATGAATCTTCGTATCGAGCCACCCACAGATGGCGAACGCAGCCTCTCTCAGCCAGCGACCAACGATGGCTCTGACGAGATCAAACAGGAGTTCTGCAACGAATGCGGCCATGGCGTTTGGTCGGCGCCGCCGCCAGTTGGGTTCATGAGGCGGTCATCGCGGTGTCGACCAAACGCGAGCCGCTACGACGAGGCACTGGCCCTGTTCGCGTGACGAAATATGATAGGTTTCGCAAATGCCCATCCGACAAGCTTACGCACATTCCTCGGCTAAGACCTTCGGGCGCCACTTCCCCAGACTTTCAACAAACGCTCGGGCAATCAACGCAAACGGTGGCTTGAATGAAAACCGCACTTGTCTTCGGCGCGACTGGCTTCATCGGCTCGCATTTGCTGCGCGACTTGCTGGACAGTCCCGACTATTCCCGGGTTGTCGCGGTGGCCCGCAAGCCGCTGGCGGTAAGCCATCCGAAGCTGACGGTGCTGATCGGTGATCTAGCTTCCCTGCCCGCGCTCAAGCCGCAATTGGCTGCGGACGAGATCTTCATCGCGCTGGGGACGACGCGCAAGCACACGCCCGACGAGGTTGAGTACTATAAGATCGATCACGATTATCCGCTGTTGGCGGCCGAGATCGCCAGGGCAAACGGCGCGCGGTCGGTGTTTCTGGTCACGGCCGTCGGCGCCGACGCCGCTTCCAGCGTGTTCTATCTCAGGACCAAGGGCGAGGTGGAGCGGGACATTCTCGCGCTGGGTTTCGAGCACACGCATATCTTCCGCCCCTCGATGATCCTCGGCGAGCGCGAGGAGGACCGCCCGCGTGAACGCCTCATCATTCGGATATGGGGCGCGCTCAATCCGCTGCTCATTGGTCCGGTCGACCGGTACCGCGGGCTCGCCGGCAACGACATCGCGCACGCCATCGTCAAAGCCGCGCGACATCAAACGGAGAAGGTGCGAACCTATCATTGGAAAGAGATGGCAGCGCTGCTTCGAGCGTGATGCAGTGCGAGCCAAATACCGGCCCCAGATTCTGCATTCGGGCCATCAGACCAAAAATGGCTCTGACCCGCACGTAATCCGCACGTATGGTAGTGCACGGCCGCGGATTTTACTGCTATTTGATGCTCCATAGCACCACCAAGGTCGCAAAGTCCTAAAACGTTCTCAAGGAGATAAGAAAATGCGATACCTCCACACCATGCTGCGCGTGCGCAATCTCGATGTCGCGCTGAAATTCTATGTCGATGCTTTCGGGTTGAAGGAGGTGCGGCGGATCGAGAACGACAAGGGGCGGTTCACACTGGTGTTCTTGTGCTCGTCGGACGATCTCGAGGCGCTGAAGAAGCAGCCCTCGAGCCGCGGCGCGCCGCTGGTCGAGCTCACCTGGAATTGGGACGAGGAGAAGTATGGCGAGGACCGCTTCTTCGGCCATCTCGCCTATGAGGTCGACGACATCTACGCCACCTGCGAGAAGCTGCAGAAAGCCGGCGTCACCATCAACCGCCCGCCGCGCGACGGCAACATGGCCTTCGTCCGCTCGCCGGATCTGCACTCGATCGAGCTGTTGCAGAAGGGCGATCCGAAGCCGCCGCAGGAGCCTTGGGCGTCGATGCCCAATACCGGCCATTGGTAGGCAAAAGCACTGGAACAAGCCCTCGCCGCCCGCGTTCACCCTCCGACAATGCAATTGGAGGAGAACATCATGGGACGCGGAATTCTGTTGTGGATGCTGGGCGTGCCGATTCCGGTCATCATTCTGCTGTGGCTGTTCTTCGGCCGCTGAGCGGCGGGTTCAACCAGGCTGTCTTGCAACGAAAGCTCCGCCGCGTGCGGAGCTTTTTGCATGAGAGGCGCGCCGCAATCGCCGTCCTCGGCCATCCGAAATTCCGCTATCACCCGCGTCGGTGAGGACCCATTGCCCGGGTGAGCGCAGCGATACCCGGGACGGTCGCGCGAGACATCCCGGATATCGCTGCGCTCATCCGGGCTACGACACCGAACAAACGCGGGGGAGACGCTTCATGCCTGACACCAAGCTCACGATCTGGGGCCGCGCCAATTCGGTCAACGTGCAGAAGGTGCTGTGGTGCCTGACCGAGCTTGCTTTGCCCTATGAGCGCATCGACGCCGGCATGAGCTACGGCCGGACCCGCGAGGCCGACTATCTCGCGATGAATCCCAATGCGCGGATCCCGACGCTGGTCGAGGGCGATTTCGTGCTGTGGGAGTCCAACTCGATCATGCGCTATCTCTGCCTCGCGCATGGGGGCGGTACGCCGATTTATCCGGAGGCGCCGAAGCTGCGCGCCTCGGTCGACCGCTGGCTCGACTGGACGCTGTCGACGGTGCAGCCGGTCGATCGCCCGGTGTTCTGGGGCATCGTGCGCACGGCGCCCGCCGAGCGCGACATGATCCAGGTGCAGCGCGATGCCGATGCCGCCGCCGAGGTGTGGGCGATCGCCGACCGCCTGCTGTCTTCGCGCCGCTTCCTGGAGGGCGACGCGTTCACGCTCGCCGACATCGCGCTCGGCTCCTATGCGCGGCGCTGGCTCGGCGTCGAAGGCATCACCCGGCCGGCGCAGCCGCATCTGACGCGCTGGCTCGCCGAGCTCGGCAAGCGGCCCGGTTTTGCACAACATGTCGCTCCGCCGATGTCATGAGCGGGAAGCGCGGTGCAAGCTGCGGCAAGAGCGCGCCGAATCCGCGTTTCGGCGCAATGCTCCGGCGCCAAACCGGCACTTGACGGCTACTGTGCATGGGGTTGTTTTCGCGTTTTTTACTTTGGCTCAGCCCCAGCCCCGCTCGACCAGCAGCACGCAGACGATCAGCACCAAGGTCACCGCCGCGGTCGCCAGCCGTGCCGTCCAGCTCAGGCCGCGGCCGACCCACCACAGCAGCGCGCAATACATCAGCACGGGAACGACGAGGTCGAGGCGCAGCAGATCCTGGGGCATCGGCTTTAGCGCCTGACGGTGGTGTCGACGCTGATCGAGCCGCCGATCTTCACGCAGGTCCCGGTGCCCTCGACCATGACGAAGCGCGGGCCGTAATTGGCGCAGGAGCCTGATTGGGCCTTCCCGCCCGCGCCCTTCAGCGGCAAGCGCCTTGCCGGCCTGCGGCCGCTCCGTGGGCGGCAGACGAACGGCCTCAGTCGCCGCGGCTTTTGCGGCCAGCAACGGGATCAGGATGGGAAGCAGCACGCGCATGGCGGCGTTCTAGCCCGGACGGGTGCCGCGCGCCATTGGGGCGGCTGCGGTCGCGATCAGATGAACTTGATGCCGGCGGATTTGCCGCGGCGCCAGACCACCTGGCAGCTCCGCCCGGTGCGCGCATCGCGTGCGAAGGCGAGCCGGATCATGCCCGGGAGCTGGCTCGCGTCCTCGTCCAGCGTGATCTTGGCGCCGGTATCCGAGATGTCCTTGACCAGGCACTGCCGCGCGGCGAAGCCGCCGTCGAGCGTGATCCAGGCTTGCTGCGACAGCAGCTTGCGGCTGGCGCGCTTTTTCGGCGGTGGCATTGGCAAATATCTCCTCGTCCAGCGCTACGCAGGGAACCCTAAGAAACCGTTGAAATCGCCTCAGGATCATCCCGGGCCGGCGCTGTCCACCGGTCCCAAAAGACCGGTCCCGGACGGCTTGCGGGGAGCCAGAAAGGACACTATACGTTCGCCCGCTGCAAGCCGCCGGGCCCGACTCGGCCGGCAGCGGTCGTGTCGGCAAAATCGGCAGGGCCCTGCGTTTGCTCCCTTCGTCTATCGGTTAGGACGCCACCCTTTCACGGTGGAGAGAGCGGTTCGATTCCGCTAGGGAGCGCCAGCAGCCCGGGTTCCCCTCACCTCTGCTCCAGAAAGCTGCCGCGCACCTTCGCGCAGGCGAGCCCGACGGTATAGACGTGGATCCCCTCGATCACGCAATGGTCCGGGTTGAGCGCCAGCAGTCCGATCGAATTTTCGGCATCGAGCACCACCGCCGAGCGGACGATGATGCAGGGATAGTCCGCCCCGAGCCTGGCGTAGCTGTCCGGACGAAAATTTTGCTTGAGGACATGCGTGTAGCCATTGTGGTCCAGCAGCGGGACCCTGAAAGCGCTCGCATAGGCCGCGGAAAACCTGTCCCGCATCGCCTGGTCGCCCCAGAGCTGCAGCGTCATGTCCCAGCCGTGGTTCATGTCGTTCTCCGGCGCGCGCACGAACATGCCGGAGACGTTGGCGCAGGCCGGACCCGCCGCGACCACGGCCTTCGAAAGCCGGGCCCCGATCGCGTTCGACTGAGACGCCTGCAGCGCTGCGGCGCGGGCGTCGATCAGCGTCATCGCGCTCATGGCGGCACACAGGCTGCCGGCAAGCAGGCTCAGCGCGGCCGGAGGGACGGCGGGGAGCAGCCGCCTGACCTGCACCACGATCAGGACCAGCACGCCTCCGGTCAGGACCCACGGCACCATCATGTAATGCAGCGCATAATGCTTCGACGTTGCCACGAGATGTGCTGCATGGATGAGGACGGCGGCACCGAGCGTCAGGCTGACCGGATCGCGCCAGTTCCTGCTCTTGATGCACCAGGCCAGCGCCGCGGCCGCCGCTGCGACATACACGCCGAACACGAGCGGCGCCGCCTTGATGATCTCGGCCATGTTCGACCAGAACGTTCCGAAATCAATGAAGCCGGGCTCGCCCTCGCCGTAATTTCCCTTGTGGGTGGCGATTTGCACGAGCCATCCGAACCCGCGCGTGATCGTTCCCGGATTGAAGATCAGGCTGAAGCCAACGAAGCCGATCGCCCCGGTGACCGTGGCGGCGACGAAGGCGCGCCTGTTTCCAAGCAGGCATACGGCGAACAGCGCCTGCGGCAGATAGAGATATTTCGTCGCGAACCCGAGCGCGAAGATGACCCCGCAGACGACGCCGAGCCCCGTCGACGGCGGATGCGCATCGAGCGCGGCCTTGATCACGATCGCCATGCCGAACAGCGCGATCGCGGCCATCAGGCTTTCCGGCGCAACAACCATCTGGAAGTGAAACGTGTCCGCGTGCACGAACGCGCCGGCCTGAAACAGCATCGCAGCGATCGCGCTGTGCGTCGCCCGGCCGACGATGATCCCGCCGGCCAGCAGCGCGGCCGTGAGCAGCAGCGCCTCGCCGGCGCGCGCCGCCGATGTGATCGCATCGTAATGTTCGAGCCCGAACGCGACGATATCCTTAGGCCCGGCGAACAGGGCCCAGCCCCTGACGATCAGTTCGACGAGCAGCGTCGTCGTCGTTCCCGGATGATCGAATTTCAGTGAGCCGTATCCTGCCGCCGCCACCAGCCCGTTCATGGTGTACGCCGATTCCGGATCGACCTGGACGCCCCAGACGGCCTGGTCGGCCGAATAGAGCAGCGTCGCCGCCAGATAGAGCAACGGCACGACGAGGATCAGCAGCGTTCTGATCCTCCCGCTCACGTGCGCGTCGGGGAAGCAGCAATCGTCCGGCATCATCGTCGTCGAACCGTGGCTCCCGCGCTTCAGATCGCCTTGATCTTGAGGAAGGCGAAAGCCACCATCTTCAGCAGCATCCAGCCATGGCGAAACCTGGAGATCTGGGTCTCGCCATAGGTGCGTGCGGCATAGCGGATCGGGAGATCCACGGACTTCAGGTTGAGCTTCGATGCGCCGAAGATCAGGTCGAAGTCGCCGAACGGATCGAAATCACCGAAATAGGCCTTGCCGGCCTTCAGGCGCCGATAGTCGCTGCGGCGCAGGACCTTGGTGCCGCACAGCGTGTCGGTATAGCGCTGATTGAGCAGCCAGGAGAACAGATAGGAAAAGACCTTGTTGGCGATCAGATTGAGGAAGCGCATCGCGCCGTCGTCCATCGGATAGACCAGGCGAGATCCATTGACGAACTCGCCCTTGCCCGCCAGCAGCGCCTCGACGAATTTCGGAATCTGCTCCGGCGGCATGGTCAGGTCGGCGTCGAGAATGATCAGCACGTCGCCGCGCGCCGCATCGAACGCGGTGAAGACGGCGTCGGCCTTGCCCTTGCCGGGCTGGCGCATCACCTTGATGTCCTTGGACGGATACGCCTGCCTGACCCGCTCCATCTCCTCGAAGGTGCCGTCCTGGCTGTGGCCTTCGATGAAGATGATCTCGATGTCGCTGCAGAAGTCGGGAATTCGCAGGACCGCGGGCTCGATATTGCCGCGCTCGTTGCGCGCCGGGACGACGACGGTGGCCGAGGCGAACTCTTCCCTCGCCTTGCGGCTGGACCGTGCGACCAGATAATGCCGAAGCGCCAACTGGCGGATTCCCGGCAGCACGCTGACGAAACGATTGAGAAAGCGCCCGAGCCCGAACATCCGCACCGGCGAGAGCACGCGCTGCTCCGACTTCACCGGATCGAAATCCGCAAGCCCGGCAAGGCTGCGCAGGTCGGACGGAGACAGCACGTTCTGGTCCGGATGCGGCATCCGCAGCCCGACGAACTCGGCGAGCTTCAGCAGGGGGTACCACAGATGCGAGAAGTACCCGATCACCAGCCGCGTATCCCGCGTGCAGAACGGATGCAGCTGGGCGATGAACTTCTGACAATCCTCCATCGAACCGATCGTATCGAGGACGAGGATATAGTCGAACGGACCTTGCACCGCGTCGAGCGTCGCGGGGTTCTCGACATCGCCTTCGACGAAAGTGAGGTCGGCGTGGCGCTGCCGCGCGATCGCGATTTGCTTGCGACAGAAATCGACCCCGACGCCGTGTGACGGCGCGAGACTCGCGAGCGTATCGCCGATGCCGCAGCCGATGTCGAGGACGCGACTTCCCGGCGGGATCAGAAACCGGAGATAGCGTTCATCCTCGTCGTGGAAAAAGCCGTTCTTCGCGCGCCATGCCACGCGATCCGTGGCGATACGGTCCGCGTGATCGAGAACGCCTGCCTTCCGCGGCGACAGGCCGCCGGACATCACGGTCATGTCCATGGCGAGATGCAGGTTTCATTGAGCCTGCCCGAACTGAAATTGACTGCAAAATCCAATACCGCGGCGCGAGACGCCGCAGCCAAAAAAATAGACATCAATGGGGTCCCCCCAGACCTCCCGGCACTCAAGCGCAACTGTGGGACGAGATCAACAAGAAGATCGTCGACCAGGCATTGCCGCCGGTCGCGGAGCACCTTCGGCAGGAAGGTGAAATCTGAAATCCGCCGCCAACTCGCCCCCGGCCCTGGGCGACGAACGGCGATATCCGTCACTCCGCATGAACCTCCCCGGCCCTTGCCTCCGACCAACGTCCGGAAGAAACCGCCTCGCGCGCAGCGATGGCGTCACGGATGGATCTGGTTCGGCTCATGGAACAGCGCAAATCGACCCCGGAGGGCCACTCCGCCGCCCCCGCGATGACGACCACGCCACCGGCATGGATGCGCCGCGCGGCGCCATATTCGCCGGACCGGCGTGCCAGAATGCTGGAGCATCTGGCGCGCGCCAGATCGCTTCCGCAGCCGCAGCCAGAATCTGCTCCGGTCGCGCCTGGCCTGCCGGACCGGAGCGCCAAGGATATTCTCGGCGATGTCATCGGCTACGCCATCGTGTTCGGCATCCTCGCTTTGCTCTTCCAGTCGCGCATTCCGCTCTATCTCGGCGGGTTCGTCGTCCTGACCGACGCCGAGCGCATCGAAAGCGCGCTGGCGACGATCGGTATCCGCCTCGAGCCCGAAACGATCGGCCCCGCCATCATCAAGCGCTCCGCATTCTGGTTCGGCTGGTTCGCGTTGCTCGCCGCCTTGAAAGGCTCCGTTCCCACCTGGCTCGCATCATGGATGCCTCCGGCCGAGTCATGGTCTTTCACTGCCGGCATCGCCCTCCTGCTCGCCACCGCCGAGGCCTCCACGGCGCTGGCGATGCGGCGTGCATTCCCGCCGCTGGGATTGGAGATCAGCCCGAACGGCCTGACATGGATGACGATCCAGTTCGTCATGGCCGTGGGCGCGCTGGCTTTACTAGTGCTGTTCGGATTTCTCTAGCTGTGCCGCGGCGCCTCGTTGCTTCACCGAGCCCTCAATGACGAGGTTGTGAGACGGCCTGCAGCCTAACGGCTCCTTTTGCCGCGCTTTCGGCTACGCGACCGAGGCGTGCATTTACCGGAAATTTACCCCTGCTCCTGAGCGCTGGTATCATTTACTTAGAATTTGACCGCTACCGTGGAATTACGGAAATGATCCGAAACACGATTGGCCCGCATGTCCGTCGCAGAGTTCCTCAGGCAACGAGCAGTGGATGTCACGGTGAGCGGCAGCTACTCGCTGCCGCGCTGGTACGATTGCGAGGGCAAGTTGCGCAGCTTCGCCTGCCGCACCAAGCGCGTTTCGCCCTTCCGCATGATCGTGGACGTGCCCGTCGTCGGTAAGGTCGGGGAGCGCCTCACCTCCTATTTCCAGGATTTCGGCGAATTCCAGTGCACGATCAGCGCGACGCTGAAGTCGGGTTTCCTGATGGAGCTCGACATGACGCGGGCGCGGCGCGCCTGGATGTCGGAAAAGCTCACCTGGCTCGAAAAGAAGCAGAAGGACGACAGCGTCAAGGAACTGCGGCGCGACGCACGTTTCGTTCCGCAGGTCTCGCACACTGTCCTGACGCTCGCCGATGGCCACACCTATGCCTGCTTCATCATCGACGTCTCTACGGCGGGGGTGGCGATCTCCTGCGAGTACGACCCACCGGTGGGAACCCCGCTTGCCGTCGGCGCCTGCGTCGGGCGGGTCATCCGCAAATTCGACAACGGCTTTGCGGTCAAATTCGCCGAAAAACTGCCGCGGGACGACCTGGTCCGGCTCATCGTGCGCTCGCCGCTGCAGCAGTCGGCCTGAAGCCGGCCTGCCCGACCTCAGCTGGAGCCGTCTTGCCTCCGCATCGTCGCCCTATCGCGGCCCCATTGCGGGATCAGTTTTTGAACGCCCGTGCCCCAAGGGCCGGCGTCATTTGCAGACTTGCGATCGGGGGACCGAATGGCAGTCGACAAGATCACAGTGGACAAAATCACAGTTGGCAAGATCACTTGGGACAGGGTCGGCCGGGTCACGGAGCCCGGACGTTACATGTACACGTTCGGCTGGCTCACCATCACCGCCGGCGATCTGGAGATCTGGAGGCTCTACCCGCAGGCCGCGTTCACGCTGCTGACGCAACCGGGCGAGGCCGACGCATCCCTCGGTGAGGAATTCCATCTCGGCGCCTTCGACGTCGCTCCCGGGGCGCCGCCGCCGTTCACCACGCACTGAAGCCGAAAAACGCCGGCCGTTCCGGGAACGCATGGCATGGGCGTTGCTTTATCATCGCCATGATACACATCCCCGCCGTGGACCAGGCCTTCCTGCTGTTGCTCATCGTCTTCTGCCTCGGCACGTGCCTCGTACGCGCCTTCTGGGAGCTGGAGCAGACGCGGACCCGCCGGATCACCTCACCGCCCCGTCGGGGACCAACGAAGCGCAGCTAGCTGGCCTATCTCGCGCGCCGCTGCGCGGTGAATCGAAGAAACTTGCGCACTTCATTGATCCAGCTTGCCAATCGCGTCCCGACCTTGGTCGGGCAGTCGTTGTCAGGGATGACGAACGGGTGCTGTCATGCAATTGATTTCGCGTGTATTTTGCACCCGCGGGTGACTGCAGGTGAACGCAAGCTATCGCGTCCATTAAGCGAGCCGACAGCGCGCATGACAGATGGTCGCATCGGTGAATGTAGATAAGCGGATCAAGGGAACCTATTTTCGGCGCCGATGTACCTGATTGAAGCGTTGCCCACCGTTATCGGAACAGCCGCCATCGCCCCGGCGCTGCTGATGCTGTGGCTTGTCATCGCCGCCGAGGAGCGCCCTGGCCCGCCGGCCCAGGTCTGGACCGCGTTTCTGTTAGGGGCGGCCAGCATCTCGCTGCTTGGCCTCGCCCGCGCCCCCTTCGCCAAGATGGTCGCGGCGCCCGACGACCCCTGGGCGGCGCTGGCGATGCATTCGATCTTCGGCGTCGCGCTGCCTGAGGAAGCCGTCAAGGTGATCGCCATCGTGCTGATCGCCTCGACCAAGCGGCGGACCTTTGCCAATCCGATGGATACCGTGGTCTACGGCGCCGCGGTCGGCCTCGGCTTCGCCGCTTACGAGAACCTGGCTTATCTGGTTCAGCACGCCGAGATGTGGCGCTCGCTGGCCGCCTTGCGCAGCGTCCTGACCGTGCCGTTCCACGGCGCGCTCGGCATCATCGCGGGCGCTTACCTGACGATCGCGCGCGCCGGCACGGCGCTCGGCGCGAACCGCCACCATCGCGACTGGGCCCGCCTCTCCAGCCGCCTGCTGATGCTCGCCGGCCCGCTCGCGCTGCATTCGGCCTTCGACTTTCCGCTGCTGACCCTGCAAAGAATGCCCGACCTCGATCCGACGCTCCGGATGTGGCTGGGTGCCGCCAGCCTCCTGATCGGCTTCAGCTCGATCGCCTTCGCGATCCGTCTGGTCCGGCGCGTCGCCCGCCACCATGCCCCCCGGACCGATGTCGCACGGGAGCGGCTCAGCCAGCTCCGGCGGATGTGGGCGCTGCTGCTGGCCGGTGGCGGCGTCGGTTTCCTCGGCCTCGCCTTCGTGCTGACCTCGATCCATCACTGGCTCATCAACCCCGAGCGCAATCTGACGCTGGCCCTGATCCCGATCGGTTTCGTCTCGATCCTGCTCGGCCTGGCGCTTCTGATTGTCACAACGGCGATCTATGTTCTCGGCCGCAACCGCATCCGCACCAGCGCAGAAGGTTTTTCCTCGGCCCCCGGCGGCGGATGAGCCGCGGGATGGCAAGCGCGCCGCGCGCATACTAGATTGAGCGCTGACCTTTCGATCTGGAGCCTGCCGATGACGTCGCCCGAAGATTTTTCACGGCTGCAATCCATGATGAACCAGACGGTCAAGGCCCACTGGAAGGCCTTCCTGTTCGAGGGCATTCTGCTCGCCATTCTCGGCGTCGCGGCGCTGATCCTGCCGCCGCTCGCAAGCCTCGCGATCGCGATTTTCCTCGGCTGGATGTTCCTGATCAGCGGTATCGGCGGATTGATCGTGACCTATTGGGCGCGCAGCACCCCGGGCTTCTGGTGGTCGCTGATTTCGGCTGCGCTCGCCGTGCTTGCCGGCCTGCTGCTGCTGGCCCGGCCGATGCAGGCCGTGCTGACGCTGACCATCGTCGTCGGCGCCTACTTCCTGGCCGAGGGCGTCGCCACCATCATGTACGCGCTGGAGCACCGCCGCGAGCTGAGCAGCCGCTGGTCGTGGCTTCTGATCTCGGGCCTCGTCGACATCGCGATCTCGTTTATGGTGATCACCGGACTGCCGAGCTCGGCGGAATGGGCGATCGGCGTCCTCGTCGGTATCAACCTGCTGTTCGGCGGCGCCAGCCTGATCGGCTTGGCGCTGGCGGCGCGCAACAGCAACACCTGAGGCGCCTCGTTACCTGCCGCGGCGATTGGGGGGTGACAATCCGCCGATGGCGCGCTATATGCCCCTCCATGATCACCGTCGCCACCAGCTATTTTTGGTACTTTAGCTACGACAGCTCGCTGGCGGCAGGAGGATCGCGCTCAATCTGAAAATTGCAGCAAACGTCCGAACAAGCCGCCAGACCTGGCGGCTTTTTTATTGGCCGGCAGGTTCGAAACAAACAGGAGCCCGCCGTGCTGAGCACGACCGACGATCTTCGTATCCGCGAACTGAAAGAGCTGAGCACGCCGGAAGAGGTGATGCGGGAAGTCCCGCGCACGCTCACCGCGACGCGCGTGGTGATGGCGGCGCGCAACGCCATCCACGCCATTCTCGCCGGCCAGGACGACCGTCTGCTGGTCGTGGTCGGCCCCTGCTCGGTGCATGACCCCAAGGCCGCGCTGGAATATGCCGAGCGCTTGGCGAACTTGCGCGAAGAGCTCGCCGACCAGCTCGAAATCGTGATGCGGGTCTATTTCGAGAAGCCGCGCACCACCGTCGGCTGGAAGGGCCTGATCAACGATCCCGATCTCGACGGCAGCTTCGACATCAACAAGGGCCTGCGGCTGGCGCGCAACGTGCTCTCGGCCGTGAACAATCTCGGCCTGCCCGCCGGCACAGAGTTCTTGGACATGACGACGCCGCAATACATCGCCGACCTGGTTTCCTGGGCCGCGATCGGCGCGCGCACGACCGAGAGCCAGATCCATCGCGAGCTGGCCTCGGGCCTGTCCTGTCCGGTCGGCTTCAAGAACGGCACCGACGGCAATGTGCGGATCGCAGCGGACGCCGTGAAGTCGGCTTCGCATCCGCATCACTTCATGGCGGTGACAAAGCTCGGCCGTTCGGCGATCGCCTCGACCGCGGGCAACGAGGACTGCCACGTCATTCTGCGCGGCGGCAGCAAGCCGAACTACGACGCGGCAAGCGTCGCGGCCGCCTGCAACGAGCTGACCAAATCCGGTGCCGCACCGCTGGTGATGGTGGACGCGAGCCATGCCAATTCGAGCAAGAAGCCGGAGAACCAACCGCTCGTGATGGCCGACATCGCCGGCCAGATCTCCGGCGGCGAGAACCGCATCATGGGCGTGATGATCGAGAGCAATCTCATTGCCGGCCGTCAGGACGTCGTGCCGGGCAAGCCGCTCACCTACGGCCAGAGCATCACCGATGGCTGCATCGACTGGGCAACCACCAAAACCACGCTCGAGCAGCTTGCTGACGCGGTCGAAATCCGCCGCAACGCCCAGCGCGCTGGGTTGCACGAGCGGACAGCGTAAGCTGGCAAACGCGGGTGGGGCGGACTGTCGTGCCCTGCCCGCAACGGTCGACGATCAGCAGCCCCGGCAGATGCTCTTGATCTTCTTGTCGAGCGCCTGATTTTCCTTGCTGAGCGGATCGTTCGGATCGCTCAAATTCTTCTCATTCGGCACGTCGCCGGCGCGCGGCTGACGATGACCGACGGGTGCAGGCGGCAATGAGCCCGACTGCCCCGACGTGGCGCCGCCCGACGTTGATCCCTTGCTCCCGGTCTGCGCGACCGCCGCGCCACCGAGCAAGACCACGAGCGATGCTGCCACGATGATCTTCTTCATGTCTCTCCTCCATTCCTCAAACCAGCGCCGCCGCCTTCACCGCTCAGGTCTCGGGCGGATAGAGATGAACGTCGCCGCAATAATCCAAGATACGATAGCGCGTTTCGGTGTCGGCATCACGCGCGTCAGGTGCGGTATTTTGCGCCGCCAACACGTAGTTCGGTCCGACCGGCGACTTCCCGGCACCGCCGGGAATGTCGATGACATAGTCCGGCTGACAGAGCCCTGACACCCGCCCGCGCAACTGCCGCATTAAATCTTGCCCTTCCGCCAACGTCGTTCGCAAATGCACGGTACCCGGCGCAAGATCGCCGTGATGCAGATAATAAGGCTTGATCCGGCATTCGACGAAACCTCGCATCAAATCCGACAGAGCGGCGATGTTGTCATTGACCCCGCGCAAGAGCACGGACTGGCTCACCAGCGGAATGCCGCAATCGACGAGCCGCGCGCAGGCGGCGCGCGCCGTTCCCGTCAATTCCCGTGCATGGTTGGCATGCACGGCCACCCAGGTGGTGGCACCCTCGACCTTCAGCGCCGCGACCATCTCGTCGCTGATCCGCGCGGGATCGGCCACCGGCACCCTTGTGTGAAGGCGGATGACCTTGACGTGATCGATCGCCGCGAGTTCGGCCATGATCTCGCCCATCCGCCGCGGCGACAGCATCAGCGGATCGCCGCCGGTCAGGATCACTTCCCAGATCTCGTGATGCGAACGGATGTAGTCGATTGCCGCGCGATAGGCGCTGTCCGACAGCGCATTCTCCTTGCCGGGTCCGACCATCTCGCGGCGGAAACAGAAGCGGCAATAGACCGCGCAGACGTGCACCAGCTTGAACAAGACGCGATCGGGATAGCGGTGCACGATGCCTGAGACCGGCGAGTGCGGATGATCTCCGATCGGATCGGCGTTCTCGCCCGGCTGCATCTCCAATTCGGCTGCACTCGGAACGAACTGGCGTGCGATGGGATCGTCGGGGTCGGACGGATCGATCAGTTCGACCAGCGCCGGCGTGATCGCCACGGCATAGCGTGCGGCAACGCGCTCAAGCGCCGGCAGCGCCGCTGCGGGCGCCAGCCCTTCGGCCACGAGCTCAGCCGGCTCTCGCAGAGTGCGTGCAAGGTTGGTTTTCATCATGTCTCGAAAGATGCTTCATTTGCAGGTGGCGTCCAAACCACCTGATCGATCCGCGATGCGCCGCTTGCCAGCATCACCAGCCGGTCGAGGCCGAGCGCGACGCCGCTCGCCTCCGGCATTGCGGCGACCGCGGCCAGAAAGTCCTCGTCGAGCGGATAGGCTTCGCCGTAGCGGCGCTGCTTCTCCGTCATCGATTCCGTGAAGCGCTTGCGCTGCTCCTCGGCATCGGTCAGTTCCCCAAAGCCGTTGGCGAGCTCGACGCCGCAGGCGTAGACCTCGAAGCGCTCGGCGACCCTGGGATCCCCCGTCTTCACCCGCGCCAGCGCCGCCTCCGGAGATGGGTATTCGAACAAAATGGTCAAACGCCCCTGCCCCAGATTCGGCTCGACATGCTCGACCAGGACCTTGCTGAAGAGATCCGACCAGGTATCGTCCCCGGCCACACGGACCTTGCCGCTGGCCGCCTCGGCCAGCGCGGCACGGTTACCCTCGCCGTCCCCGATTGTCGACAGCAGGTCGATGCCGGCGAACCGTTCGAAGGCGCCCGCGACCGTCAGGAGTTCGGGCTCGGCGAACGGATCGGCGGTCCGGCCACGGAACGAGAAGGTCCCGATGCCGGTCGCCTGCGCGGCGCGGGCGATGACGACGACGCAATCGGCCATGATGGCGTCATAGGAGGCGCCTGCCCGATACCATTCCAGCATGGTGAATTCGGGCAGATGCAGGTCACCGCGCTCACGATCCCGGAACACGCGCGCGAGCTCAAAAATCCGCGTCTCGCCCGCCGCCAGCAGCTTCTTGCAGGCGAATTCGGGCGAAGTCCGCAAATATCGGCTGGCCCGGCTGCCGTCCGGCCGCATGATCTCGGTCCGGGGGGCGTGCAGATGGGTCTCGTTGCCCGGGGAGACCTGGAGGATGGAGGTTTCGACCTCCACGAACCCCTGCTCGGCAAAAAAGCCCCTGAGAGACCCGGTAATGGCCCCTCTGGCCTGGAGGAACGGCCGGCGGTCGAGGTGCCGCCCGGGCGACCAGAATGGTGAGATGGGCTTGTCCCCAGCCATTACCCGACCGCCCCGAACCTGAGCAAAATGCTGGCATCTAACGGCAAAATCAGTATGTTGCGGCCCGAAACGGGTGCCGCGGTCTGATTTGAGGCCCCAGGTCCCCCATCAATTTGATCACGTCCTGGCCGGTGCCGGGCCAAGCAAGCAGGAAATATAGCTTTGAGAGTCATCGCCAGTTCTATTCGCAAGGGCAACGTGATCGAGCAAGACGGCAAGCTCTATGTCGTCGTGAGCGCCGAGAACATCCATCCCGGCAAGGGCACCCCGGTCAGCCAGATCGAAATGCGCCGAATCTCGGACGGGGTAAAGATCTCCGAACGCTACAAGACCACCGACCAGGTCGAAAAAGCCACCATCGAAGAGCGCAACTACACCTTCCTGTATGAAGATGGCGACGGCTACCACTTCATGAACCCGGAGACCTACGATCAGGTCCAGGTCTCCAAGGACGTCGTCGGCGACGCGGCCTCCTATCTTCAACCGGACATGACCGTCAAGCTGTCGACCCACGACGTCAACGTGGTCTCGCTCGCGCTGCCCCAGCGCGTCACGCTGGAAGTGGTCGAGACCGAGCCGGTGACCAAGGGCCAGACCGCCTCGTCCTCCTACAAGCCTGCGGTGCTTTCCAACGGCGTGCGCACTACGGTGCCGCCACACATCGCGGTCGGTACCCGTATCGTGGTCATGACCGAGGACGGCTCCTACTCCGAACGCGCCAAGGACTGATCAAGGGCTGACGAGGAACAGAGCGAGCGCAGGTGCCGCCGGGGGGCGAGACAGTGGTTGGGAAGGGTTTCCGCTTCGTCTCGCTGTTTCTGGCGTCGCTTTCGCTCCTCATTGCCACTCCGCTCGCTGCGGATGAATTCCGCAGCCCTTCGCTCACGGCCCTGCGCGTCGACTGGCGCGCGGCGCTCGACCAGCTCCGCACCGAGATCAACGGCCGTCCCCGGGTCGCGGACGATTTCATCTTCGCGCCTCGCCGTTCGGTGCCGCGTTACGATTCCCGCGCGATGCCCGCCTTGGTGCAGCTCAACGCGGTTTCCTCGCGATTCTTCATCGGCATCACCCGCAGTCCGGTGCCGGTGCTGCTGCCGTTCGACGCCGCTGCTTACCTCGAGGCGCAGCGCAGCGGCGCGACGGCAACGCTGGCGCTGTCCCGCTACCAGGCAGACTTCAATCCCGTCGACATGTTCGATGCCGGCCCCGCCGGCTACAGCGCGACCTTCTCGCTCGAGCCCGGCGCCGGCGACGGCATGCCGAGCCGGGTGTTCACGAGGCCGGTCGAGGTGCAGATCACGGGCTCGGCGCTGGTCTACGACATCGCCGATCCCGCCGGCGGTAAGGGCGAGCCGGTCAAACCGCTCGCGACAACCTACCCGGACCTGCGCAGGTTCATCCGGGAAGGCTATGTCCGTTACGCTTTCACTCGGTTCGGCGCCGCCTATGTGGTGTCGATCCAATGCCTCGACAGCGTCGCCAAGCCGCGGCGGCTCGCCTGCAAGGAAGCCTCTCCGGTCGCTGAGCGCTTCCTGAAGGCCCTGCGCGTCGCCGGCGGCCAGCGCATGCGGCCATTGACGGATATCGCCTCCAACGTCCTCGATCGTCCGGCCGGGCGTTCACCGGATTTCAGTTACCGGCCGAGCGGCGACATCATCCCGAACACCGGCTATCGCAAGCAGGGCGGCCATCCGGACGCGATGGCCTATGCACAGATCCGCTTTCCGCTCGAAAAGGCGCCCGCCTTCGTCCGCTCGCAATCCTATGCCAAGCGCGACAAGACGGAGAGCACGACCGCCTATCCCTGGCGCGACAATTTCTGCGAGTCACGCAGTTTCGAGGTCTGGCAATGCGCAGGCGGTTACGGCCATCAGGGCGAGGACATCCGCGCCGCCGACTGCCCGCCGCCCGGAGAAGGCCGCGAGCCCTGCGATCCCAAGCAGCGCGGCGTCGTCGCCGTGCGCGATGCCATCGTGATCCGTGCGTCCAAGGACCAGGCCGCGACGCTTCAAGTCAACAGCCGCACCGAGCACATCCGCTTCCGCTACATGCACATGAATCCGCAGGCGATGAATGCCGATGGCGTGCTCAATGGCCGCATCGTCACCGAAGGCGAGAAGATCGGTGTGATCTCGAACTATCTCGACCATCCCGCGGGAACATCGATGCATCTGCATTTCGACGTGCAGGTGTTCACGCGCGACGGCTGGATCTGGGTCAGCCCCTACGTCACCCTGGTCTCCGCCTACGAACGCCTGATCCGCGCCCGCGGCCGCGAGATCGGCCCGGAGATCGCAGTCACGGCGCAGCCGGTGGCCCATGCGCTGCCCGACGACGCGATCAAGCCGGACTTGCGCGAGGGGTCAGGCGGCGAAGAGAATTGAGAGCTTGCTCGCTTCCAAATGAAGGGCGGTGCAAGTGCATGCAGTCGCGGACACCGCCGGCTCGAACGAACAAGGGATCGGGTTGATGAGTGTCGGACTGATCGGTCTTCTCGACGATATCGCGGCAATTGCAAAGGTGGCAGCGGCCTCGCTCGACGACGTGGCGGGCCAGGCTGCCAAGGCGGGCGCAAAGGCGGCCGGCGTGGTCATCGACGACACGGCCGTCACGCCGAACTACGTCATCGGTTTTGCCTCGAAGCGTGAACTGCCGATCGTCGGCAAGATTGCGGTCGGATCGCTGCGCAACAAATTGCTGATTCTGCTTCCCGTTGCTCTGCTGCTTGGATATTTCCTTCCAACCGCGGTGACCCCGCTGCTCATGCTGGGCGGAGCCTTTCTCTGCTACGAGGGTGCCGAGAAGGTGCTCGAAGCCGTGATGCCGCACCATGCGCACCACGAGGCCCAGCGCCAGCCGATGGCGGCGGATGCCAGGTCGGTCGAGGACGAGAAGGTCGCGAGCGCCATCAAGACCGATTTCATCCTGTCGGCGGAGATCATGGCGATCACGCTGGCAGCTATCCCCGCAGGCAATGTCTGGACCCAGGCATTGGTGCTGGCACTGGTCGGATTCGGCATCACGGTCGGGGTCTACGGCGTGGTGGCCCTGATCGTGAAGGCGGACGATGCCGGGCTGGCCCTTGCGCGCTACGATGGCGCCTCCATCATTGGCGCCGCGGTCCGCTCGCTTGGACGCGCACTGGTCCGCGGTATGCCTACCTTCCTGGCAGTGCTGAGCACCATCGGCACGGCCGCCATGATCTGGGTTGGCGGCGGCATCATCCTGCACGGCATCGAAAAATACGGCCCGCCCGTGGTCGGCCGCACGGTCCATGCCGCAACCGAGGCTGCAGCGCACGCCCTTCCCTCCATTGGCGGTGTCATCGAATGGTCGGTCGAAGCGGCCATCTCAGGGATCGTTGGATTGATCGTCGGCGCACTTGCAATTCCGGCAGTCCAATACGGTCTCTCGCCGGCATGGAAGCGGTTGAAGGGCTTGAGGCAAGCCTGAAGGCTGCCGGCTATTCAAGCAACGTCGTGAGCTGCGCGCCCTCGTCGGCCACGAACACCGCGATCAACTCCGCGGGCTCTGTCATGCTGGCGTTGGCCGAGACCAGATGCGTCGAGCCTGGCGGCTCGAAGAATGACTGGCCGACGCCGAACGTCTCGACGGGACCGCCGCCGAGCTGGGAGCGGATCTCGCCCTTGGTGATGTAGGCGGTCACCGATCCTGCGTGACGGTGCGGCCGCGAGAATCCACCTGGACCATAGGTCACGCGCACGATGGTGACGCGCTTGCCCGGCACGTTCGGCAAGGCGTAGGACCCGATCGGCTCGACCTTGTCGAGCGGCGAACTCTCCGCCGCCGTGGCGCAGAGCGGCGCCAGCGCGCCAGAGACGGCGTCCATCGTCAGCGGCAGTGTCTTGCCGATCGCAAATGCGCAGGCAAGTCCTGCGACGACGGCAAGCGCCGTCGAACGTGACGGCGCCGGCCGCTGTACGGCAGATAAACTCATTGCTGTCATCGTAACCTCCGTTCGTGCCGATCAGGATGCTGCCGCATTCGCGGCCACCGGCCGCGGCGCCGGCGTCCAGCGAAACGCAGCGCCGAAACGGTTCCAGACATTGATCGAGGCGACCGCCGAGGTCAGGTACATCAGTTCGGTCTCGGAGAACTCCAGGGCAGCTTCGGCATAGACGTCCTCGCTGACGCCGTCGGGCAGCAGGGTCAGCGCCTCGGCCCAGGCCAGCGCGGCGCGCTCGCGCGGCGAAAAGATCGGCGCCTCGCGCCAGACCGCGACCAGATGCAGCTTGTCGACGGGCACGCCGATCCGTTCCGACAGCAGGACGTGGTGCTGCACGCAGAAGGCGCAGCCGTTGATCTGCGAGGCGCGCAGCTTGACGAGCTCGAGAAGCTGCTTGTCGAGGCCGGCCTTGGCCGCAAGCTGGCCCAGCGCCAGCACCAGATCATACGCATCGGGCGCAATCCGTTTGAACTCCTCGTATTCACTGCGGGCATGTGACATTGCCGTCCACCTCGTCTATTATAAGATTGCTGATATCTTATAAGAGCACTTATATGTTACGCAAGACACCGACTATCACGAGATCGAAATCCCTGGGCAAAACCGCCGAGCCAGGTCCCGTGCAGGTACCCGCCCCGGGCGAAGGCAAGCGCGGGGAGCAAGGCTATCTCGGCTATCTCCTGCGCCAGGCCCATGCCGCGGTCCGCCTGACGATGGAGCGGACGCTCGCAGACCTCGGCGTGACTTCGCCGCAATTTGCGGTGCTGACGATGCTGAATGCCTATCCGGGCCTGTCGGGCGCCGACGTGGCCCGCCTCACTTTCCTCACCCCGCAGACGGTCGGGGTCATCATCCGCAACCTCGAGCGCGACGGCGCGATCCTGATGACGCCTCATCCCGTCCACGGCCGCATCCAGCAATGGACACTGACCAAGCGGGGAGCGACGTTGTTGAAGGCGTGCAGGGAGCGCGTGATCGCGCTGGAGAAGCGTCTGGCTGGCGGGCTCGACGCCAAGGCCGAGGCGAGCATTCGCCGCTGGCTCGCTAACGTCGCGACGGAGTTGCAGGAGGACTAGGCGAGGATCAGTCGCCGCCTCCCCCGTCGCCGCCGTCACAGCCGGCTGCATCCAAGAAATCGCCGCCTCCTCCGGCATCGACGCCCTGGATGCCGCGGCCAAAATTCTCGGCGATGATCATCAGGACGACGACGAGAAGCCCGGCGCCGAAGGGCCAGGGATTGGCACGGATGAGGTCGAAAAGCTCCCGCATACCGCATCTTGCGCAGACGGAGACGAACCGACCGTAAAACGACAGGCCTAAAAGTCAGGGATATCCGGAAAGCGCGGGAGCCGGCTAACCGTCCTTCAACACATTCTTAACCTCACCATCGACCCAGGTCCCGTCCGCCGCGATCACCCGGACGCGGCTGTTGTCGGTGGTATTCACCAGCACATGCGAACTCACCCGGTCGCCACTTGGCTCCAGGTGCAGATCAGTCTCGGGCTGCCAGCTCAGCGTGGTCGCGAGATCGCCGGGAAAGATCTGCCATTGCGATCCGTCGTCGAGTTCGACGACGTGGCTTTCCGCATGCGCGCGTATCTTCATTCCACCCCGAATTCTCGACGAATGATTGGCCCCGGCGCTCAGGCCGGGGCCAATTCCCGTCAGTCGTTGTCGTGATGGATCACGGTCTTGCTGCGATTGCCGTACGCATCTTCCTTCTTGATCACGGTGGTGCGGCTCGACGGCTCGCGTTCCCGGATGACCGTGGTGCGGTCACGCTCGCGGACGCGATAGTCCGGCGACTGGCCAACGGTGACGCCGGCACCGACCGGGCCAACGTGAACACCAACTTCATCGGCGAACGCCGGAGCCGCGATGGCGGTCACCATGGCGGCAGCAAACAGATATTTCCTCATCTTGTCCTCCTCGTTGTCGTGGGGAGAGAATGCGGGACTGCGACACTTTGTTCCGCATGCACGGCCTCTTCCGGCGTCCCCGGAACCGGCTCACAGCGGCCATGTTTCCCGCTAGACTGGATCCATGAAACAAGCTGATTCCTCGGCCCATCACACCCGCCGCACATTGCTGAAGTCGATGCTCGGCGCAGGCACTGTCCTCGCGACACCCGCAGGCGTACTCGCCGCGCCTCCAGGCTTCGACGAATGGCGCGAGAGTTTTCGCGCACGGGCTATGGCCAAGGGCATCTCGGCCGCGACCTGGCAGCGCGCGATGGCACGGGTCGAGCCCGACATGAGCGTGTTCAAGCAGATGCGCAGCCAGCCCGAATTCCACGAACAGGTCTGGCAATACATCAACCGCCGCGTCTCCGACTGGCGCATCATCAACGGCAAGATCGCGCTGAAGAACAACGAGGCGCTGCTGGCGCGCATCGAGCGGGATTTCGGTGTCGAACGCGGCACGCTGCTGGCGCTGTGGGGCGTCGAGTCCGCCTATGGCGATCCCCTGGTGCAACAGAACCACATGACGCCGGTGTTTCCCTCACTCGCCGCGCTCGCCTGGAACGAGCCGCGCCGCAAGGCCTATTGGGAGACCGAGCTGATCAACGCGCTGCGCATCGTCGACAAGGGCTGGAGCACGCCGGAGCAGATGCAGGGATCCTGGGCCGGCGCGATGGGCCATTCGCAATGGATGCCGGAAGTCTGGCTCAATGTCGGTATCGACTATGACGGCGACGGCAAGGTCTCACCCTTCGGCAAGCCCGACGACGCGCTGGGCTCTACCGCGAAATATCTCGTCAATCGCGGCAAATGGCATCGCGGCGAGCATTGGGGCTACGAAGTGCGGGCGGCCGGCAATGTCAGCGGCAGCCGCACCTATGCGGCCTGGGCATCTTCCGGCGTCACCCGCGCCGACGGCCAGCCTTTCCCGCAGCCGAACGCATCCGCGCAAATGTGGACGCCGGTCGCGGGCGGACCGACATTCCTGCTAGGACCGAATTTCTACTCGGTGAAGAGCTACAACCCTTCCATGAACTATGCGCTGGCGATCTGCCATCTCGGCGATCGCTGCCTCGGCGGGCCGCCCTTCATCCAGCCCTTCCCCGGCTCCGAGCGAGCGCTGACGCTCGCCGAGGTGCAGGAGATGCAGACGCGATTGACCAAAGCCGGCTTCGACACCGGCGGCACCGACGGCCGCGTCGGCAACGACACCATGAAGGCGATCAAGGATTTCCAGCAGCGCGCGGGGATCGCGCCTGCGGATGGCTATGGCGGGCTGAAGGTGCTGGCCAAGCTGCGGCAGGGCGGATGATAGCTCGCGCTTGTAGCCCGAGTGGAGCGCAATCCGGGACGCTTGCCTCCGCATGTAGCAGCCCCGGATTACGCTGCGCTCCATCCGGGCTACGCGGCCGTTGTCAATGCCGGTACTGCGGCTCTTCCGCATCCAGCTGCCGGCGGATCGCGGCGAGATGCAGCCGGGCGGATTCGGAATCGCCCTCACGCATCTGCCGGTAGGTCTCGGCCGCAATCGCGGGATCGACCGGCAGCACGTTTCGTCCCGTCGACATCGCCAGCACCTGCACCTCGGCGGCGCGCTCGAGATAATAGAGATCGTCCCAGGCTTCCGCGATGGTCGGGGCCAGTACCATCACGCCGTGATGCTTCATGAAGACGATATCGGCATCCCCCACGGCCGAGGCGATCCGCGCGCCCTCGCGGTTGTCGAGCGCGAGGCCGTTGTAGTCGCGGTCGACAGCGGTGCGGCCGTAGAATTTCAGCGCAGTCTGGCCGGCCCAGATCAAGGGCTCGCCTTCGGTCATCGACAGCGCCGTCGCGTAAGGCATGTGCGTGTGGAACGCGACCTTGGCCCGCGGCAGCAACCTGTGCATCTCGGCGTGGATGTAGAAGGCGGTTGCCTCCGGTACGCCTTCGCCGTCGAGCACGTTGCCGTGGAAATCGCAGATCAAGAGCCTTGAGGCCGTGATCTCGCGAAAGGCATAGCCATAGGGATTGACGAGAAACAGATCGTCATGGCCGGGCACGACAGCCGAGAAGTGGTTGCAGATGCCTTCCTCAAAACCGTTGCGCGCCGCCATACGGAAACAGGCGGCAAGATCCTCGCGCGCGGTGCGGATCGCATCGGTGGCGAGGTCCGGCCGGTTCGAACGGAATGGGCCGGGCGCGGGTGAGGAAGCGTGAAGGCTGTGCGCCATGGCGAAGGACACCTCTGTCAGTCGAAAGCTGTCCGCCTTGTACAGGGGCTGCGCCTGCGCGTCAGCCCCTGCGCGTGCCGCCCTGCCCTGCGCGGCTCAGGCCCGCCGCGGCACGCCGCCGGCGTTCATGCCGCCGTCGATGACGAGCTCGCTGCCCGTGACATAGCGCGAGGCGTCGGAGGCCAGATACAGCACGCCGGAAGCGATCTCGGCCGCCTGCCCGGCGCGACCGAGCGGGGTTGCGACCTTGGCGCGCTCCTCGGGATCAATCGGCGCGTTCTGGCCGGCGCCGGTCGCACCCGTCGGGATCTTGCCCCAGATCGGCGTGTCGATGATGCCGGGATGCACGGAATTGACCCGGATGCCGTCGCCGGCCGCCGCGCATTCCATCGCGATCGACTTGGCGAACAGCCGCACGCCGCCCTTGGTCGCCGAATAGGCCGACAAGCCCGGCGCGCCGCGCAGGCCCGCGAGCGAGGACATCATCACGATCGAACCGCCGCCATGCTTGCGCATCAGCGGCAGGCAATGCTTGACCGAGAGAAACACGCCGTCGAGATTGATGGCGTTCTGCTTGCGCCAGTCGGCGAGCGTCATGTCGGTGATCGAGGGCACGGCGATGCCGATGCCGGCATTGGAAACCATGATATCGAGCCGGCCATAGCGCCTGGCGATTTCGCCGACGATTTCGCTCCAGCGCTCTTCGCTGGTGACGTCCTGCTCCAGGAAGATCGCCTTGCCGCCTGCTTTTGTCACGCGCTTGGCGAGCTCGGGCCCGCGCAGCTCATCGATGTCGGTGATGACGACAGTCGCGCCTTCGCGGGCGAACAGCTCGACGATGGCCTCGCCGATACCCGAGGCGCCGCCGGTCACCAGCGCGACCTTGCCCTCAACCTGCCCTGCCATGTTCACTCCCTTTTTTGTTGTTTGAGCGATCTTATTTTTGCGCATGATCTCCGCGCAAACGCGTTCCGCGTTTGTCGCGTCGGATCCTGCTCTATCTAATCACGGATGGCCCCTGGTCCGGTAGCGCGACGTCGATGACGCGGAATTGCACCCGCTCGGCGCCCTGGTAGCGATCGACCGAGAGCGAGCCGGCGACATGCAGTTGCTGGCCGCGATTGGCCAGCAGCGCGTTGCCGAGCTTCTGGCCGACCGAGCGGAACGCGATGCCGTTGACGATGGCGCCATCGCCCGACTTGAAGCGCAGGCGCAGATGCGCCTGCCCGACTTCGTCGGCAAACACGAGCTGGTGTGCCGGCAGCGCCAGCACGGCTTCCGGATTGCCGCTGCCGAACGGACCGGCGCGGTTCAGCGTCGCCGCAAGCTCCGTCGTCACGGCGCGCGCGGAGACCGCGCCGTCGATGTAGAGCTCGTTGACGTGGCGCGCCTCGGCGACGTCCCGCGCCAGCGCGTTCTCGAGATAGGCGCGAAATTCGGCGAGCTTCTCCTTCCGCAACGTCACGCCCGCGGCCATCGCGTGGCCGCCGCCTTTCAGCAGAATGCCGTCAGTGACCGCCTGCCGCACGGCCTTGCCGATATCGACGCCTGCGATCGAGCGCCCCGATCCGGTGCCAATGCCGCCGGGCTCGAGCGCAATGGCGAAAGCGGGTCGCGAAAACTTTTCCTTCAGGCGGGAGGCAACGAGGCCGACGACGCCGGGGTGCCAGCCTTCGGACGCCGTGACGATGACGCTGAGCTTGTCCTCCAGCCCGATCGAGGCCAACGCCTCGGCTTCGGCTTGCGCTTCGGCCGCCTGCTCGATGACGCGCCGCTCGCTGTTGAGACGGTCGAGCTCGGCGGCGATCCGCGCGGCCTCGACGCTGTCGCCTTCAAGCAGCAACCGCACGCCGAGATCCGCGCGGCCGATGCGGCCGCCCGCATTGATGCGCGGCCCCAGCATGAAGCCGAGATGCCAGGCCTCCGGCGGCCCGTTGAGCCGCGCCACATCCATCAGCGCGGTATGGCCGACATGGTCGCGCCGCCGCATCGCGATCAGCCCCTTGGCGACGAAAGCGCGGTTGAGACCGATCAGGGGGGCGACGTCGGCAACCGTCCCGAGCGCGACGTGGTGCAGCATGCCGAGCAGATCCGGTTCGGGCATTTCCGCATTCCAGAAACCGCGCTGGCGCAGCTCGCGATTGACCGCAACCAGCGTCACCAGCACGAGACCGACCGCGGCGAGATGACCGAGGCCGGAAAGATCGTCGAGCCGGTTCGGATTGACCAGCGCGTCGACCTCCGGGAGCTCCGTACCGGCCTGGTGATGGTCGATCACGACCACGGACATGCCGAGCCGTTTTGCTTCAGCGAGCGGCTCGATGCTGGTGGTGCCGCAATCGACGGTGACCAGCAGCGTGGCGCCCTTGGCCGCCAGCCCGCGAACGGCTTCCACATTAGGGCCATAGCCCTCGAAGATGCGGTCGGGGATGTGGATCAGCGGGTCGAGCCCGCAATGGCGCAGGTGCCAGGTGAGCAGCGCCGCCGAGGTCGCGCCGTCGACGTCGTAGTCGCCGAAGATGGCGACCTTTTCGCCCTTCACCGCGGCATCCGCGATCCGCTTCGCCGCGGCCTCCATTCCCGTCACGGTAAAGGGGTCCGGCATGAGCTTGCGGATGGTCGGATCGAGAAAGTCGGGCACCGCGTCGATGTCGACGCCGCGGCCGGCCAGCACCCGGGCCAGCAGTTCGGGGAGCTGGTGCCGCTGCACGATAGCGAGCGCCTGGGCCGCCCCGCGGGCATCCAGCCGGTCGCGCCAGAGCTTGTCGGTCAACGAGCGCGCGACGCCGAGAAACGCCTGGGGCGCTTCGACGGGCAAGGCGGTTGCAGGCGGCGTCATGGGTTACAGTTGGTTTGAGGAACCCGCAATCGACGGTATCGCGTCGGTCCGGCTTGCAGGACGATTGACCCGGAATCCTCCGGGATTTGCAATCTCTGCGCCGCACAAAGCGGTGGATTGCCGATCTGCTGCGCCGACTGACTATCATTTGGGCATTCCGGCGAGCAGCAAATTAAGCGGGCGTTAGGCGGAATCTTCGAAAAAGAATCGTATTCGATCTGTGAGCGATTGTCCGGGTTCGTTGCAGATCAGACCTCATTGCCAAGGGAAGTTCCCGATGTCTGCTGCGCTGGGTCTGAAGGCCAAGCCGATCGCCACCGAACCCGCTGACGATGATTCCGACATTTCCGCGCTGATCAACCGCCTGACCGCGGAGGTCAACCAGATCGCGGTCGACAAGACCAAGTCGATCCAGCAGATCACCAACCAGATGAAGATGCTGGCGCTGAACGCGCTGATCGAAAGCTCGCGCGCCGGCGCGCAAGGCGCGGGCTTTGCGGTGGTGGCCCAGGAGGTGCGCGGCGTCGGCCAGCAGGTCGAGACCATCGCCCGCGAGCTCGAAAGCCAGTTGACGAAGCGCACGGGCGATCTCGTCTCCTCGATCGAACGCATGAGCCGGCGTTCGCGCGGCGAGCGCATGATGGACCTGTCGCTGAACGCGATCGAGCTGATCGACCGCAACCTTTATGAACGCACCTGCGACGTGCGCTGGTGGGCGACCGATTCCGCGGTGGTCGATTGCGCCGCCTCACCCGGCGCTGCGGCCGTTTCCCACGCCTCGCAGCGCCTGGGCGTCATCCTCGGGGCCTACACCGTTTATCTCGACCTCTGGCTCTGCGACCTCGACGGCAACGTCATCGCCAACGGCCGCGCCGACCGCTTCCGCGCTGTCGGCCAGAACGTCGCCCATACCAAATGGTTTCGCGAGGCAAAGGGCTTGCGGTCGGGTGACGACTACGTTGCCGGCGACGTCGAGAACCAGCCGCTGCTCGGCAACGCGCAGGTTGCGACCTATTGCGCCAGCGTCCGGGCCGGCGGCCAGGCCAATGGCGCCCCGATCGGCGTGCTCGCCATCCATTTCGACTGGGAGCCGCAGGCCCGCGCCATCGTCCAGGGCGTGCGCGTCGGCGACAGCGACAAGGCACGCGTGCTGCTGGTCGATTCGAATTTCCGCGTGATCGCGGCGTCGGACGGCCAGGGCATCCTCAGCGAGCGTATCTCGATCTCGCTGAACGGCCAGGCCTCCGGCTTCTATCACGACCGCACGGGGGCATTGATCGCCTTCCACGCGACGCCGGGCTATGAGACCTATCGCGGGCTCGGCTGGTACGGTGTGATCGCCTGCGGGGCGTAAAGCGGCAGGCCTGGCTAAAAACGCGAAAACAACCCCATGCACAGTAGCCGGAGGGTTGTTTTCATTGGCCTTTTCAGTCCAACCTTTGGCCCCCCTCGCCCGAAGTTTTGACACGACGGGCAAAACACTGGCAATCTGCGATCATCGCAGAGTGTGTTGCGGCACGAGGAATGCCCCCTAGCGGCTTTGTGAAATCGCACCCCGGCTTCTGAAGCATTTTCCAGCAAGCCGCGCCCGTTACAGGCAAGAGCCCGCCTCATTGATCGAGTAGAGTCGCTTCGCATCACGTTCACCGGCGTGAGCGCCAACCCGCACCGGCACCTCGCGCTCGTCACATGCCAAGGAGACAGGTCATGAAGATTGTCGTGATTGGCGGAACCGGGTTGATCGGATCCAAGCTGGTGGCGCGGCTCAGGCAGCAAGGCCACGAGGCCGTGGCGGCTTCACCGAAATCGGGCGTCAATGCCGTGACCGGCGAAGGCCTCGCCGCGGCGCTGGCAGGCGCGGATGTCGTCGTCGACGTCGCCAATGCGCCGTCCTGGGAGCCCGCCGCCGTGCTCGAGTTCTTCGAGCGGTCGAGCAGGAATATGGTCGCGGCAGAGGCCGCCGCCGCCGTGAAGCATCACGTGGCGCTGTCGATTGTCGGGACCGAACGGTCGCCTGACAACGCCTATTTCCGTGCCAAGCTCGCCCAGGAGACGATCATCAAGTCTTCCCCGGTCCCCTACTCGATCGTGCGCGCCACCCAGTTCTTCGAATTCCTCGCCGCCATTGCCGACATGGGGGCAGTTGACGGCAGGATCGTCGTTCCCTCGGCCTTGTTTCAGCCGATCGCCGCCGACGACGTCGCCTTTCGCCTCGCGGAGGTCGCGACAGGCAAGCCGCTCAACGGCACGATCGACATCGCAGGTCCCGAGAAGGCTCCCTTCAACGAATTCATCGCACGCCGCCTGAAGGCGTCGGGCGACACCCGTCCGGTGACCGGCGACCCCAAGGCGGCATATTACGGCGGCCCCATTGACGACACGTCGCTGAACCCGCTGGGCGAGGCGCGCCTCGGGTCGACGCCGCTGGCAACATGGCTCGCGAGCCACTGAGTCCAAGCCACGGCGTCAATGAGCCGGCGCCGCCCATAGGCGATAGCCCGGAAGGATTACACGGCGCGGTGAGCCGCCATCTCCGCCGCGAGCAACACCGCCGCACGGCTGGCGCCGATCGAGGCGATGCCCTGTCCCGCGATGTCGTAGGCGGTGCCGTGCGCGGGCGTGCAGATCGGGAACGGGAAGCCGCCGAGCAAGGTGACGCCGCGATCGAAGCCCATCAGCTTCATCGCGATCTGGCCCTGGTCGTGATACATCGTCAGCACCGCATCGAAGGCACCGCCCTTGGCGCGCAGAAACACGGTGTCGGCGGGAAACGGCCCTTCCGCCGCGATGCCCTCGCGCTGGCCGGCCGCGACCACGGGCGCGATGACATCGATCTCCTCGCGGCCGAAATTGCCGCCGTCGCCCGCGTGCGGGTTCAGTCCGGCAACCGCGATGCGCGGCCGCGCGAAGCCGGCGTTGCGCATGCAGGCATCGGTCAGCTCGAGCGCACGGTGGATGCGTTCGCCGGACAGCCTGGCAGCGACGTCCCTCAGCGGGATGTGGGAGGTGACGCGCGCGTTCCACAGCCGGTCCAGCACGTTGAACTCGCTCGCCGGCGTCTTGAGCCCGACCACTTCGGCCGAAAACGCGATTTCGTCGTCGTACTCTGCGCGGGCGAGCCGCATCGCCTGCTTGTTGAAGGGAGTGAAGCAGACCGCATCGACATTGCCGTCGCGGCCGAGCTCGAGTGCGTGCCGATAGTTCGCCAGCGCGAACCTGCCGCCGGCAAGCGTTGCGGTCTTCGGCTCGACCTGTTTGGGATCGAGGTGACGAAGATCGAGAAACAGCGCCTCGCCCTCCGCCGCGCGAAGATCGACCCCCTGCTCAACCATCTTCAGCGCCGGCTTGACACCGGCGATGCGCGCGCCCTCCTCGAAGATGCGGCGGTCGCCGATCACGACGAGCCGGCAGCTCGCGCGGATGTCGTCCTGCGCCGTCAGCTTGGCCGTCAGCTCGGGGCTGATGCCGGCGGGATCTCCCATGGCCAGCGCAATCAGCGGCTTTGCGGTCATATGATCACCTTCTCCTGGGCGGAGGTTTCGGGGGCTGCGGGCTTGCGCCGGAGACGCGTAAGCTGCAGCACGAGCGGCAGCAGCAAGAGCGCGATGCCGGCCACGATCAGGCATGTCACCAGCTTGTTGGCAAAGAAGATGCTAAGGGATCCCTTCGACATCAGCATCGATTGCCGGAATGCATCCTCGGCCTTGTCGCCGATGACGATGGCGAGCACGAGCGGCGCCAGCGGATAGAACAGCTTCTTGAAGAGATAGCCGACGATTCCGAATCCGAGCATCATGACGACGTCGAGGTAGGAGTTCGACACCGAATAGGCGCCGACGACGCAAATGATCACGATCAGCGGGGCGATGATGACAAAGGGAATCCGCATCAGCGCGGCGAACACCGGGACAGTCAGCAGCACCAGGACGACGGCGACGATATTGCCGACATACATCGAGGCGATCAGGCCCCACACGAAGTCCTTCTGGTCGACGAACAGCATCGGTCCGGGATTGAGGCCCCAGATCATCAGCCCGCCCATCATGACGGCGGCGGTCGCCGAACCGGGAATGCCGAGCGAAAGCATCGGCAGCAGCGCGCTGGTACCGGCGGCATGATCGGCCGTCTCCGGCGAGATGATTCCTTCGACCTCTCCGGTGCCGAAATAGCGGCCACGGCGCGAGAAGCGGCGGGCGATGCCGTAGCTCATGAAGGATGCCGCGGTCGGCCCGCCCGGGGTGATCCCCATCCAGCAGCCGATTGTGGCGCTGCGCAGCAAGGCAACGCCATGCCGCGGCAGGCGTCCGACCGCGCGAAAGACCTCGCGCCAATCGATCTTCGAGGACACCGCGCGGGCATGGAATTCCTCTTCGACCGCGACCAGCAGCTCGCCGATCCCGAACAGGCCCATCACGGCGACGACGAAGCTCACGCCCTTGACGAGTTCATCGACGCCCATGGTGAGGCGGACGCTGCCGGAGACGGTGTCGATGCCGATCGCGGCGATCGAAAACCCGATCGCGAGCGCCACGACCGTCTTGATCGGCGCGGCACCGCCCATGCCGACGAAGCTGGCAAAGGCCAGGAAATAGACCGCAAAGTATTCCGCCGGCCCGAAGGCGAGCGCGACCTGCGCCACCCAGGACGCCAGGAAGGTGATCAGGATGACGCCGACCAGCGCGCCGAATGCCGCCGAGCCGAAGGCGGTGGCGAGCGCCGTGGTCGGCCTGCCGTCGCGCGCCATCGGATAACCGTCGAAGGTGGTCGCGACCGACGACGGCTCGCCCGGAATGTTGAACAGGATCGAGGTGACGGAGCCACCGAACAACGCGCCCCAATACATGCTGGAGAGCAGGATGATCGCCGACACCGGCTGCATGCCGAAGGTCAGCGGCAACAGCAGCGACACCCCGTTCGGCGCACCCAGCCCCGGCAGCACGCCGACGAGAATGCCGAGCAGCACGCCGACGACCATCAGCACCAGATGCGGCACGGTGACCGCGATGCCGAAGCCGTGCAGGAGCTCCCCGAGATTGTCCATCGGACCCGCCCTCAGAAGCCGAGTGCGGCGGCGAGCGCGCCGTGCGGCAGGCTGACCTGGAACGCGCGCTCGAAAACGACATAGAGCGCCAGCGCCGTCGCCGCCGCCATCCCCAGCGCGCGCGGCACCGATTGATGCCGGGGGATCGCCAGCACCGCGAAGACATAAAGCGCCGAGGCGACGTACATCCCCGCGAGCGGGATAGCGGCCACGAAAATCGCGGCCGGCACGAACAGGCCGGCCAGCCGGCGCAGCTCGATCGACGTGATCGCGATGGGGACATTGGCCAGGGACGCGACCGGCAACACACCCCGCACCAGGTTGTAGAGGGACCCGAGCACGATGATGGTCCCGGTCAGGAACGGAAACGTGCCGGCGTCGACGCCCGCGCTGGACCAGCCGATGCCGTTGTCGAGGCTCTGGACCACGACGGCCACGCCGAAGGCGCTGGTGAGGATTGCAGTCGCAAGTTCAAGCGCGCGGCGCGAGATCATTGGCAGCTCCGGGGAAACAGTCCTCGTCCTGAGGAGCGCGCTTGGCGCGCGTCTCGAAGAACGGCTCCAGGCGACATTGCATCCGCTGCCATCCTTCGAGACGCCCGCCTACGGCGGGCTCGTCAGGATGAGGACCAGGGCTGCAGTCGGCGGCGCGATCGAAGCCCATCCCCCGCCTCACTTGACCAGCCAGCCCTGCTCGCCCGCGACCTGCTTGACGTGATCGAGGTCCTCCTTGATGAACTTGTCGAACTCGGCACCGGTCAGGAAGGTGTCGACCTGGGAGGTCTTCTCGATGTAGTCCTTCCACTCCGGCGTCGCCTGCACCTTCTTCATGAGGTCGATATAGAACGCAGCCTGATCCGGCGTGACCTTGCCGGGCAACCACACCGTGCGCGGCTGCTCATATTGCTTGATGTCGAGCCCCTGCTCGACGCAGGTCGGAACGTCGCCCCAACCTTCGGTCGCGGTGACCTTGGCGCCCTGCGGCAGCCGCTTCGGACTGAAGACGCAGAGTGGCCGCTGCGTGCCGCCGCGCCATTGCCCCAGGCTTTCGCTGGGATTGTTGACGTGGGAGTCGAGATGTCCGCCGGCGAGCTGCACGGCGGTCTCGGCGCCGCTCTTGAAGGGGATGTAGGTCAGCTTGACCTTGCCGGCCTTCTCGATCATGCGCGTCAAGACCTCATCGGTGTCCTTTGACTGCGCCCCGCCCATCTTGAACTCGCCCGATCCGGCCGCCTTCAGATAGTCGCCCGCATTCTTGTAGGGCGCGTCCTGCTTGACCCAGAGCAGGAACTCGTCCTGCGCCATCGCCGCGATTGGGGTGAGATCGGTGTAGTTGAAGGCGACCTTGGAGACGAGCGGCTGCTGCCAGGCGTTCGAGGTGCCGAAGATCACCTTGTAGGGATCGCCGGCGGAGGCCTTGCCGTAGACATAGCCTTCCGCGCCGCTGCCGCCGCCCTTGTTGACGACGACGATCGGCTGCTCCGTCAGCTTGTGCTTGGTGATGATGTTCTGCACCGCGCGCGCGAGGTTGTCGGTCCCGCCGCCGGGCCCGGCGGTGGCCACGAACTCGATCGGCTTCTGCGGTTGCCAGGCGCTCAGCGCGGGCATCGTGCCGGCGAGCACCGTCGCGGCTGCGGAGAGCATAAATATCGACGTCCGACCCATGATTTCCTCCAGCTGATTTTTGTGATTTATCGTTGTCGTATCGACGTCCGCTCAGGCAACGCGTTCCTCGCGTCTTCCCGATGCCAGGACGATTGCGCCTTCTTTTTCGAGCGCTTCGATCTGCTTCTGGTCGAACCCGTATTCGGCCAGAACCTCGCTCGTATGCTCACCATAGACCGGGGCACCCGAAAGCACTTTGCCTGGGGTCTCTGAAAACTTGACGGGAAGACCGATGGTCTTCACCGGGCCGAGCGTGGAATGCTCGACCTCGACGACCATCTCGCGTGCCAGGGTCTGGGGATCGCTGAGCGCCTCCAGCATGTCGTGCACGGGTCCGCACGGCACGCCCTTCTCGTCCAGCGCCGCGAGCCAGTGCGCCCGTGACTTCGTGCGGAAACGCTCGCTCAGGACCGCTTCGAGCTCCTTGAGATTGGCCATGCGGTCGGCGCCGTTGACGAAGCGCGGATCGGCGGCGAGCTCACTTGCCCCGAGCGCTTCCAGCATCAACAGCCAGTGCTTCTTGTTGGCGCCGCCGACCACGAGCCAGCCGTCGGAGGCCTCGAACGCCTGATACGGCGCATTGAGCGGATGGGCCGAGCCCATCGCGCGCGGCGCGGTGCCCGCGGCGAGCGCGATGGTCGACTGCCAATAGGTCTGCACCAGGGCGGCCTCATAGAGCGAGGTCTCGACCCACTGCCCTTGCCCGGTCTTGAGCCGGTGCGCATAGGCGGCGAGGATGCCCATGCTGGCGAGCAGGCCGGCGGTGATGTCCGAGAGAGGCGGGCCGCATTTGACGGGCGGACCGTCGGGCCGTTCGCCGGTGAAGCTCATGATGCCGCTCATGGCCTGCGCGACGAGGTCGAAGCCGCGGCGGTCCTTGTAGGGACCGGTGCGGCCGAAGCCCGACAGCGAGCAGTAGATCAGCGCCGGGAATTGCTGGTGCAGCGCCTCGTAGCCGAAGCCGAGGCGCTCCATCGCGCCCGGCGCAAAATTCTCGACCAGCACGTCGGCGTCCGCGATCAGCCGCCGCAGCACCTGTTTGCCGCCCTCGGTCTTGAGGTCCAGCACGATGCCGCGCTTGTTGCGGTTCATCATCAGGAAGGACGCCGCCTCCTCGCCGATCTTCGGCGGCACCGAATGACGGGTGTCGTCGCCGTTCGGCGATTTCTCGATCTTGATGACGTCCGCCCCCATGTCGGCGAGCATCAGCGTGCAGGTCGGCCCTGCCATGACATGGGTGAGGTCGACGACCCTGAGGCCGGCGAGCGGCCCCGCACGGCGGGAGGCGGATTGCGATCGATCGCTTTGCATCGGAGCGTCCTATTGGCCGCGCCATTGCGGGGCGCGCTTGTTGAGGAAAGCATCGAGCCCTTCGCGAAAATCCTGGCTCGTGTAGCACATCAGGATGAGGTCCTCGTCTTCGTCTCCCGTTAGCCGCCGTTGCAGCCGGCCGACCGCCTGCTTGGTCGCATTCAGCGTCAACGGCGCATGACTGGCGACGAGCCGGGCCACTTCGTCGGCGCGGCGCTCCAACGCAGCCAGATCTTCGACGATCTCACCGAGCAGTCCGACCCTCGCCGCTTCCGTGGCATCGACCAAACGCGCGGTGAAGATCAGGTCCTTGACGCGCGCGGCGCCGATGAGCGCCGTGAGACGGCCGACATTGGACATCGACAGGCAGTTGCCGAGCGTCCGCGCGATCGGGAATCCCATCTGGGCGCTGCGTGTGCCGATCCGCAGGTCGCAGGCCGCGGCGATACCGGCGCCGCCGCCGGTGCAGAACCCGTTGATCGCCGCGATGGTCGGCACCCGGCATTGTTCGAGCGTGGTCAGGACGCGATCGATCCGCTTCTCGTAGTCGATCGCGTCCTGCAGCGTCTTGAACTCGCGAAACTGGTTGATGTCGGTGCCCGCGGCGAACGCCTTGTCGCCGGCCCCGCGCAGCACCAGCACCTTGATCGCATGATCGCTGTTGGCCTGCTCGCAGATCGCGGCGAGCCGCTCGTACATGGCGAAAGTGAAAGCGTTGCGGGCCTGCGGGCGGTTGAAGGTGATCCGCCCGATGCCGTCGTTGCATTCAAAAACGAGGTCGTCTGCCCCTACCGCCAGGTCCATTTCCCCATATCCTCTTGTTTTTTACATTTTTGAATGCAAAATTCGCGTTTAGCAAGCTGGAACTTGAAAAATAGCGGTCGTCTATCCCAGTTTTGCATTCAAATTGGAGCGCTGGTCCATGCTTCACGAGGAGGTCGTCGGCCGTATCCGCGCCATCCTGCTCGACGGCGAAATCCCGCCGGGTGCGCGGATCCCGGAGCGCGAGCTGTGTGAGCGGCTGGAGATCTCGCGCACGCCGCTGCGCGAGGCGCTCAAGGTGCTCGCCGCCGAGGGGCTGGTGCAGCTTTTGCCGCATCGCGGCTCGCGCGCGGCAAAACTGACCGACAAGGACATGCGCGACCTGTTCGAAGTCTGCCAGGGTCTCGAAGCCCTCGCCGGCGAGCTCGCCTGCGAACGCATCACCGACGCCGAGATCGACGCGATCGCCGCGGCGCATGCGGCCATGGTGCTGCATTATCGTGAGGGTGACCTGATCCAATATTATCGCGGCAATCGCGCCATCCACGAAGGCATCGTGAGCGCGGCCGGTAATCCCGTGCTGACCGGACTCTACACATCCGTGACCGCCCGCATCCGCCGCGCGCGATATGTCACGCCGATGACACCGCAGCGCTGGGCGGTCGCAGTCCGGGAGCATGAAGGCATCTTGAATGCACTTCAGCGCCGCGATGGCGCGGGCCTCTCCCACATCTTGCGGGCGCATTTACGGCACAAGCGCGAAGAAGTCTTGCAGGCAGGTTTTGCGGAGACCGAAGGCGCCGACCTCGCGCGGAGAATTGCGTAACGCGCGAATCCACGGCCGATTGCAGCTACGGACCAATTTGACTTGCGAGCTCATCGGAACCGGCGCAGCATACGCCATGCCGATCGCAGGCGCTTGGCTGCTTCTGGTCGGCCGCAACGCGCAAAGAATTGCGCAAGGTTTAAAACAAAGCGGAGGAAACGAATGACCGTCGATGTCACACGTCGATCCCTACTCACGCTCGGCGCAGGCCTCGGTGCCAGCGCCATGCTCGGCACCAGCGCATTGGCGCGGGCTCCCAAGCTCGGCACCCAGACGCCCTACTGGCACCGCTTCGTACTTGGCGATGCCGAGATCACCGTCGTCTCCGACGGCCCGCTTCCGCTCGGCGATCCCTCCGGAACCTTCACCGGCGTTCCGAAGGAAGAGGTGAAGAAAATGCTGGCGGAAAATTTCCTGTCGCCGGACAACGTCGTGCTCGAGCAGAACTCGCCGATCGTCAACACCGGCGACAAGCTGATCCTGTTCGACACCGGCATGGGCTCATCGAAGATGTTCGGCGCCAGCACCGGGCGGCAACAGAAGAGCATGATGGAGGCAGGCATCAAGCCGGAAGACATCGACGCCGTGGTCTGCTCGCATGCCCATATCGACCACATCGGCGGCATCGTGGATGCCAACGACAAGCCGCTGTTTCCGAACGCCCAGATCTACATCTCCCAGACCGATTTCGACTTCTGGACCGACGAAGGCAAGCTCGGCAGCCCGGCCAAAGACTTCGTCGTTCACGCCCGCAAGAACCTGCTGCCGGTCCGCGAGCGGATCAAGTTCTTCAAGGACGGCGAGGAATTCCTGCCCGGCGTGCAGGCGATCTCCGCGCCCGGCCATACCGTCGGCCACACCATCTTCATGGTGTCGTCGGCCGGCAAATCGTTCGCCTTCCTCGGCGACCTCTCGCACCATTCCGTGCTGCTGCTCGAGCGGCCGCGGATGGAATTCTCCTACGACACCGACCCGAAACAGGCAGCGGAATCGCGCGTAAAATTACTGACGATGCTCGCGGCCAACAAGACGCCGGTGATGTCCTATCACTTCGCCTGGCCGGGCTACGGCCATGTCGCCAAGGCCGGCGACGGCTTCCACTATTATCCCGAACCGATGCAGATGACGCTGTAGGTTCTCGCGATCAGGTTCGGGCGGCGCGAGCCGCCCGGACCATGCGCCAGCGCGCAGGACGACCCTCAGAGCGATCGCATGAACAAGCCGGCACCGCCAATCACGGCTTGGTAGCTATGGCTCCGCCGGAGCATTGCCGAAGACCTCAACCAAGCGAAAACGCTCGCACATCAGCATCATGTCGTCGCTATAGCGTCCAAGTCTGCCGAAGTAGGTCTGATGGGCGCGGCGCCAATAGGCCAGGCTACGGTCACCTTCTCCCTCGTCATAAGCAAACGCATCGTCCACCTCGTTGAAGCGACGATATGTCACCTCGATGGATTCGATGACGCAGCGCGGCTCCGCTCGCCCGTCGAGGACGACCCAGCGCTCACCGGGCGCCGAGGTGTTCGGCTCGTCCTCGGTGCTGCACGTCGCGGTCTTGACACCCTTGATGACGAGTTCGACCAATTCATCCGCAAGCGCGGGATTATCCCCGAATGCAAATGTCCGGAGGTGTCGATAGCGCTCGGGAACCGGTTTGCTCATCGTTTCCACGCCTTGTTATCGTGTCGGCGCCGGCTGGCGGCGTAACGCATCGAAACCGGAGCCTTAGCACCTCACCAGACGCAGTCTAGCAGCCAAGCTTGTCGGCGATCCCGCCAAAATCCTTGGCGACGATGTCCCAGTTGCCGGTGGCCTCGAAGTCGACTTTCTGGAGCGGTCCGTACTCCGTCGGCCGCGCCACGAATGCGGTCTTGAGACCGTTCTTCTGCGCGGCGGCGAGATCGCCATTGTGGGCGGCGACCATCATCACTTCTTCCGGCTTGAGACACAGCAGCTTTGCTGCGCCGAGATAGGTCTCCGGATCCGGTTTGTAGTGCTGGAACAGCTCGGCCGACATGATGAGATCCCACGGCAGGCCGGCGAACTTCGCCATGTTGGTGAGCAACGCGACGTTGCCGTTGGAGAGCGGCGAGATCACGAACCTAGTCTTGAGACGCGTCAGGCCGGCGACGCTGTCCGGCCAGGGGTTGAGGCGGTGCCAGCCCTTGGTGAGATGATCGAGATCGGCGTCAGTGAGACCCTTGATCGCGAACTGCGCAACCAGCTTCTCCAGCGAGCGGCGGTGCAGATCGTCCAGCATGACGTAGCCGCGCTCGGGGTGTTTGCGCACGTCGTCCATCGAGGCCATGTACATGCCGCGCCAGCCGTCGACCAGGGCGGTCCAGTCGGCGCTGATGCCGCGCTGCTTGCTCCACCACATGAAATCGGTGATCAGGCTGGTGCGCCAGTCCACGACGGTGCCGAACACGTCGAAGACAAGGGCTTTGACCACGGTGAGATCGGATGCTCGCGTCATGTTTCGCTCCGCGGATTTTTCCTGCGCCCGGTTGGCTCCGGCTGAGATCGAGGGCTTTAAAGCATGATCCTTTCCATGCAACAATAGCAGTTGTCCGCCAGACCTTGTTCGTCCGCGACGAGCAAAATCTTTCGCCCCAGCGTGCGCATGCATCTGTCATGACAGACTTCCCTGTCGCATACGTTCTGCTCGATCATGCCCACCTTCCGGATGAGGAGGCGTTGATTCAGACATTGCGCACTCGTTATCCCGACGTGCAGTGGAGCCCCGGCGGGGTCTTACGCAGCCACGATGCTGACCATCCGATGTTCATCCGCGCCGGCGATCATCTCATGACGATCCTCATGATGCCGGCGCCGATACCTTACGATCAGGAATTGTGGCAGCGGGCTTCCTGGCTTTGGCCGGAAGCTTTCCACGCCGTTGGCCGGCATCGTGCGCACCTGATCGTGGCGACGATGGGCACTGCCGAAAGCAATAAGGCAACGAAGGCGCTGAATTATACTGAGAAAACACAGCTCACGACCGCTTTTGCCGGGGCCGTGGTCGCGGCATCGCCGGATGTTGCTGCTGTCGTCTGGCAGGGAAAGGTCGGCCGCTCGCCCGAGATGTGGCTGGACCAGTCACTTAACGCCTTTGCTCCCTATCCAGATCAACCCTTCGCATTGTGGATCGAGATCGTCCCCTATCTTGCGGGCAAGACCCTGGGAGCCTTGACGATCGGATTGTCCGCATTCACGGGACGAGAGATCGAATTCGAGGTGGATGGGCTCGATCAACGCACCGTCACCTCCCGTGTCGCCCAGCTTTCATCCAACCTGATTGCCCGCGGCCTGGACGACTGGCCCAAGAGCGGCACCGTGTTCGAGGCCGACTTCGAAATTGATCATCGCGTCGAGATGTTTTACCGCAACTCCCGCTTCAACATCGGGCCCGTCATTTCGTTCGAGTCTTTTGATGATCGATCCGGGAGAGTCAGAACCTTTCCGATCATTCCCTCGACCATCGCCCGAGATCATCCGTTGCTGGTCATGCTTGGCAAAGTCGGGCTTTTCGATCCGGCAAAGGTTCAGAACCTGATCAGGCTCAGGCCGGATCATTATCAATCGGAGGTCCGCCTCGAGGGCTTCGACCGAGCACTTTCGCAGGCCCTGTCCTGCATGATCGCAACGGAAGGCTATGCCGAGGCAGATTCAAACGCACGCCGCGCTCTAGCGAATGGAGATCCGGCGTCCGCCAGGGCCATGCTCCAGCCCTGGGCCGACGAAGTTGGAAAGATTCAATTGGCCCTCAAGGTCGCCCTAACCGTTTGCGACGCGTTCCTGTTCGTCCCCGCGCCGCTCCGCAGCCCATAGCAGACAAGCGTGGAGTCACGTCTGCGGCGCGCGTCCGATCGGATAAGCCGAACGATCGCGCGCGGGCCCGCAGTCTCAGTCCAGATGGAACTTCGCCAGCTCGCGGTGCTCGGCCTTGATGTAGCGCACGGTGCCGGTGACGGAGCGCATCACCACCGTCTCGGTCTCGATCACGCCATCCTTGCGGAATTTGACGCCCGACAGCAGTGAACCGGTCGTGACGCCGGTGGCTGCGAACAGGCAGTCGCCGCGCGCCATGTCCTCGATGCCGTAGATCATCTTGGGATCGTTGACGCCCATCTTGGCCGCGCGCTCGATCTTCTCGGCGGAATCCAGGATCAGGCGGCACTGCATCTGGCCGCCGATGCAGCGCAGCGCCACGGCCGCCAGCACGCCTTCCGGCGCGCCGCCGGTGCCGAGATACATGTCGACGCCGGTGTTGTCAGGATCGGCGCAATGGATCACGCCGGCAACGTCGCCGTCGGTGATCAGGCGCACGGCAGCGCCGGTCGAGCGCACGCTCTCGATGATGCTGGCGTGGCGCGGCCGATCTAGCACGAGAACCGTGATGTTGTCGGGCTGCACACCCTTGGCCTTGGCGAGACGGCGGACGTTGTCGGCCGGCGTCGCGTCGAGATCGACGACGCCCTTGGCGTAGCCCGGTCCGATCGCGAGCTTCTGCATGTAGACGTCGGGCGCGTGCAGCAGCGTGCCGCCGTCGGCCATCGCCATGGTCGCGATCGAGCCCGGCATGTTCTTGGCGCACAGCGTGGTGCCTTCGAGCGGATCGACCGCGATGTCGACCTGCGGGCCGGCGTTCATGCCGACCTTCTCGCCGATGAAGAGCATCGGCGCCTCGTCGCGCTCGCCCTCGCCGATCACGATGGTGCCCTCGATCGGGAGCTTGTTGAGCTCGCGGCGCATCGCATCCACCGCGGCCTGGTCGGCCGCCTTCTCGTTACCGTGCCCGCGCAGGCGCGCCGACGACACCGCCGCCCGCTCCGTCACGCGCACGATCTCCAGCGTCAGAATACGCTCGAGCAATGCGTGCGGAGGGACTTCAATATGGGTCGACATCGGCTCACTCCTTCGAAACGTTTGGGACGGAAATCTCCGTCCGCATCAACTCGCAACACCCACGGTTCGTTCGAACCGCTCGTCTGTTCAAGCTCTAATTCTTCTCGATCCGGATCACCTGCGGCCGTCCGCTGATGACCTTGTCCTTCTGCACGGCCGCGAGCGCGCGGCGCACGGCGTCTTCGTGCGTGGCGTAAGTGATCAGGATGACCGGCACGGGGACCGCCTTGCCGTCGGCTGGCGCAGCGCCGCCATTGGGATGGCGCTGCACGATCGACTCGATCGAAATCTTCTGCTCGGCAAGCCGGGTCGCGATCGCAGCCGCGGTACCGGGGAAATCGCGCGCCAGCAGGCGGATGTAATAGCCGCCCTCGTGCCGCTCCATCGGCGCCTTCTTGGTGTCGCGCAGTTGCGAAATGGGCCGGCCGAACGGGTTGGCCCGGATGCCGCGCGCGACATCGGCGATGTCGGCAACGACGGCGGATGCGGTCGCAGCACCGCCCGCGCCGGGGCCGACCAGCGTGATCGGGGGAATGCCCTCGCCGTCGATCGTAACCGCATTGGTGACGCCCATCACCTGCGCGATCGAGGAGGATTTCGGCACCATGGTCGGATGCACGCGCTGCTCGATGCCCTTGGCGGTGCGAACCGCAACCCCGAGCAGCTTGACGCGGTAACCCAGATCGGCCGCCGCACGCAGATCTTCCGGCGCGATGGAGGAGATGCCTTCGACATACACAGCGCTTTGAGCAACTTTCGTGCCGAAGGCGAGGCTGGCGAGAATGGCGAGTTTCTGCGCGGTATCGTGGCCGTCGACGTCGAAGGACGGGTTGGCCTCGGCATAACCGAGCCGCTGCGCATCCGCGAGGCATTCGGCGAAGGACAGGCCCTCCTGCTCCATCCGTGTCAGGATGTAATTGCAGGTGCCGTTGAGGATGCCGTAGACGCGGTTGATGCCGGTTCCGGCGAGACCCTCGCGCAACGTCTTGATGACGGGGATCGCGGCGCCGACGGCTGCCTCGTAATTCAGCGCACCGCCGTGCTTTTCAGCGGCTTTCGCCAGTTTCAAACCGTGCTTCGCCAGCAGCGCCTTGTTGGCGGTGACGACCGATTTGCCGGCGTTGAGCGCGGCCTCGACGGTGGAGAGTGCCGGGTCGCCGGCGCCGCCCATCAGTTCGACGAAGCAATCGACGTCCGGATGCGTGGCCAGCGCCATGGGATCCCTGACCCATTCGACGCCGCGCAGGTCGATGCCGCGCTTCTTCGCCTTCGAGCGCGCGGTGACGGCGACGACGCGGATGCCGCGGCCGCTGCGGCCTGCGAGCACGCGGGCCTGCGCTTCAATCAAACGGACAACTTCGGCGCCCACGGTGCCGAGCCCCGCTATGCCCACTTTCAGGGGTGCAACCATGATGACTTAGAAAACCTGCCGAAGAGAACTTAACGCCGATTGGCGAGCGGAACGACGTTGTGCAACGTTTCGATGCCGCTTTCAAGGAAGCGTCGCACGCCGCGTGCGGCCTGCCTGATCCGTTGCTCGTTTTCCACCATGGCGATGCGGACATATCCTTCGCCATGCTCGCCGAAGCCGACGCCGGGCGAGACCGCGACACCGGATTTCTCCACCATCAGGGTTGCGAATTGCATGCTGCCGACGCTGCGGAAGGCTTCAGGCAGCGGCACCCAGGCGAACATCGAGGCCTCCGGCGGCGGGATCTCCCAGCCGGCGCGGCCGAACGATTCCACCAGCGCGTCGCGGCGCTTGCGGTAAGTATCGCGCATCTCCCTGATGCAATCGTCCGGGCCGTTCAGTGCGGCGGTCGCCGCGACCTGCACCGGCGTGAAGGCACCGTAATCGAGGTAGGATTTGACGCGGGCAAGAGCTGCGATGACGCGCTCATTGCCGACCGCAAATCCCATGCGCCAGCCGGCCATCGAATAGGTCTTCGACATCGAGGTGAACTCGACGGTGACGTCGATCGCGCCGGGCACCTGGAGCACCGAGGGCGGCGGGTTGTTCTCGTCGAAATAGACCTCGGCATAAGCGAGGTCGGACAGGATCAGGATCTCGTGCTTCTTGGCGAACGCAACGAGGTCCTTGTAGAAATCGAGGCTCGCCACATAGGCGGTCGGGTTCGACGGATAGCAGACGACGAGCGCGAGCGGCTTCGGGATCGAATGCACGATCGCCCGCTCGGCCGCCTCGAAGAATTCCGGCGTCGGCTCGGAGGGCACCGAGCGGATCACGCCGCCGGCCATCAGGAAGCCGAAGGCGTGAATCGGATAGCTCGGATTCGGGCAGAGGATGACGTCGCCGGGCGCGGTGATCGCCTGCGCCACGTTGGCAAAGCCTTCCTTGGAGCCCAGCGTGGCCACGACCTGGGTGTCCGGGTTGAGCTTCACGCCAAAGCGGCGGGCATAGTAGCCGGCCTGGGCCTTGCGCAGGCCGTTGATCCCTCGGGACGCCGAGTAGCGGTCGGTCCGCGGCTTGCCCAGCGTCTCCTTCAGCTTCTCGAGCACATGCGCCGGGGCCGGCAGGTCCGGGTTGCCCATGCCGAGGTCGATGATGTCGGCGCCGGCATTCCGCGCGGCCGCCTTGGCCCGATTGACCTGCTCGAACACGTAAGGCGGAAGGCGGCGGATGCGGTAAAATTCTTCCATGGCTCTCTGGGCTCCGGGGCAACCGGTCAGGACAGAATCGACAGGCCGGGACGGCAATTCGGAAAGGCGTCCATCCTCGTCGAGAAAATTACTCAAAATCAAATGCTTAGAGCAATCATCGACGACGAAGACTGAAGTCGTTCGCCCTGACTCTCGGCTGAACCGGGATCTTTTAGCACGGCAAGGCGGGGGCGCCAGCGATTACGTTGGAGCGGCTCATTTCGCATCCTTGCCGGCGACCGCCTGGCGATCGCGCGCGGCGGCGAGCTCGGCCTCGATCTTGGCGCGCTGCTCCGGCGTGATGACCGCCTGATCGCGATCCGGCGGCAGGTCGTGCACCGGCAGATAGGTGCCGGGCTCCCTGGGATGCGCCTGCGCGTCCGTCGGGGTCATATCCGCGAGCTGGCTCGAGCAACCGCCGACGGCGAGCGCCGCGATCAGCAGCGCGCCGCGGATCGGCAGCGTCTTTTGCAGGTCCCATAACGCCAACACCTGGGAAATCCCCTACTCGTCCCAAAGCACGGCCCCGGGCAATCTTACCCAAGACCGCGCCCAAGCTCAAACCATTGCTGCCCAAATGGTGCGAGCGAGAAAACAGCCATTGCCCACCAAACCGAGCCGTGCGGCCCGAATGTGACGGAACCGAGAAGATTTGTCGCAGTGCAACACATCTTCGAGAGGGTTTAACGTCAAACATGCGAGCTTCGCGGTGACGAATACGGAATGAATCGTTACTGTTCTGCTCATGAGTATGGCCACGACCGATACGCCCAAACCCGAGCCGAAGTTCGATGCGGAAGCCTTTGCGATGAATGTCGCGCGGGCGATGGAGAACGGCGGCAAGGCGCTCGCCGCCTATCTGAAGCCGCGCGAAAGCGGCGAGGTGCAGGATCGCCCGCCGGCCGAACTCACCGAAGTCGTCAAGACCTTCACGTCGGTTGCCGAGTACTGGCTGTCGGATACGTCCCGCTCCTCCGATCTGCAGATCAAGCTCGCCAAGGACTATCTCGACCTCTGGGGTTCGGCGGCGCGCCGCATGGCCGGCCAGGACGCAGCGCCCGCAATCGCGCCCTCGCCGCGCGACAAGCGCTTTGCCGACCCGGAGTGGAAATCAAACCAGTTCTTCGATTTCGTCATGCAGCTCTATCTGCTCACGACCAGATGGGCGCAGGAGCTGGTGCGCGACGCCGAGGGGCTCGATCCGCAGACCCGCCGCAAGGCGGAGTTCTACATGCAGCAGCTCACCAACGCGCTGTCGCCCTCCAACTTCGTGCTGACCAATCCGGAAGTGCTGCGCGAGACGATGGCGAGCAGCGGCGAGAATCTGGCGCGCGGCCTGAAGATGCTGGCCGAGGACATCGCCGCCGGCAATGGCATGCTGAAGATCCGCCAGTCCGATCCGGACAATCTCGTCGTCGGCGTCAACATGGCGACGACGCCGGGCAAGGTGATCTACCAGAACGAGTTGATGCAGCTGATCCAGTATTCGCCGACCACGGAGACGGTGCTGCGCACCCCGCTCCTGATCGTGCCGCCCTGGATCAACAAGTTCTACATCCTCGATCTCAAGCCGGAGAAATCCTACATCAAATGGTGCGTCGACCAGGGCATCACCGTGTTCGTGATCTCATGGGTCAATCCCGACAAGCGGCTCGGCAACAAGAGCTGGGAAGACTACATGAAGGAAGGCCCGCTCACGGCCATGGACGTGATCGAGAAGGTCACCGGCGAGATGAAGGTGCACACCGCCGGCTATTGCGTCGGCGGCACCATGCTCGCGACCACGCTGGCCTGGCTCGCCGAGAAGCGCCGCCAGCGGGTGTCGTCGGCGACGTTCTTCGCGGCACAGGTCGACTTCAGCCATGCCGGCGACCTCCTGGTGTTCGTCGACGAGGAGCAGATCGCATCGCTGGAGCAGGACATGAAGGCCGCCGGCGTGCTCGAAGGCTCGAAGATGGCGATGGCCTTCAACATGCTGCGCTCCAACGATCTGATCTGGTCCTACGTCGTCAGCAACTATCTGAAGGGCAAGCAGCCGAGCGCATTCGACCTGTTGCACTGGAATTCCGACGCGACACGCATGACGGCATCGAACCATTCCTATTATCTGCGCAATTGCTATCTTGAGAACCGGCTCTCCACCGGCACGATGGTGCTCGACAACACGCTGCTCGATCTCTCCAAGGTCAAGGTGCCCGTCTACAACCTCGCCACCCGCGAGGACCACATCGCGCCCGCTGAATCGGTGCTGTACGGCTCGCAGTTCTTCGGCGGTCCCGTGAAATACGTGCTGTCGGGCTCGGGCCACATCGCCGGCGTGGTCAATCCGCCCGCCTCGAACAAGTATCAGTACTGGACCAACGACAACATCAAGGACGTCAACGTCGCCGAGTGGCTGAAGGGCGCGGTCGAGCACAAGGGCTCGTGGTGGCCGGACTGGCGGCAGTGGCTGGGCGAGCTCGATCCGGAGCAGGTCCCCGCCCGCATACCGGGCGGCAACGCCTTCCCGCCGATCGAGGACGCGCCCGGCAGCTATGTCAGGGTTCGCGCATAGCGGAATCTTCCACGCTTTTGTATAGACTCGCGCTCAACGCAGCGACGACAGAGGGGATCGAACCATGACGCGCGAATTGTTCTGGCTGACACTGACGGTGATCCTGACCGGGATCCTCTGGATTCCCTACACCATCAACCGGTGCCAGATCCGCGGTCTCTCCGGCGCGATGGCCAACCCCTCGCGTGGTGACAAGCCGCAGTCGGAATGGGCGAACCGCCTGATGTTCGCGCACGACAATGCGGTCGAGAACCTGATCGTATTCGCACCGCTCGTGCTGATCCTGAATGCGATCGACTATTCCTCGAAATGGACCGTGCTCGCCTGCGCCGTTTATTTCTGGGCCCGCGTCGCGCATCTGATCGTCTACGCGCTCGGGATTCCCGTGTTCCGCACGCTGGCCTTCACCGTCGGCTTCCTCGCCCAGGCCGTGCTGGCGCTGGCGATCTTCAAGCTGGTGTGAGCGAGCGGCGCTCAGCCGCTCTTCTGGGCGACGACGAACAGCATCGATGCCGGCTTGTCGTCGAAGCCCTTGACCTCGCCGGTGTCGATCAACACCTCGCTCCAGTCGCCCGCCTCTGCGTAGGTCGCCCGCAGCCAGTCCGGCGAGGGATAGTTGTAGTAGCGGTTCAGCGTGTCGCGGCCGTCGACCTCGCCGGTCTTGTAGCTGGCGTAGAAAAAGCCACCGGGCTTCAACGCACGCCGGATGCGCCCGAGAACGCCCGCGAGCTCGGGTCTCGGCACGTGCAGCAGGCACGCATTGGCCCAGACGGCGCCATAGGCCTCGGTGTCGTCGAGCTGGTCGAACAACAGGGTCTCGACGGGGCGCCCAAGGCGGCGTGAGGCGACTTCCGCCATTTCCGGCGATCCGTCGCTGGCGCGAACCGCGAAGCCACGCGCCAGCATTTCGGCCGTGTCGCCACCGGCCCCGCATCCGAGTTCGAGAATGGAAGCGCCCGGCATGAGCCGGGACAGAAACGCCGTCAGCCGCGCCTTGCGCGAAGTGATCTCGCGCTGGGCATAGGCTTCGGCGTTGCTCCGGTAGAATTGCAAGGTCGCTTCGTCCACCGCAGCACCTCGTTTCACGGAAACAGCGCGATCTGCTCCAGTCCCGTCGTCTCGGGCAACCCGAACATCAGGTTCATGTTCTGGATCGCTTGCCCGGCCGAACCCTTCACCAGATTGTCGAGCGTGGAAATCACGATCGCCCGGTTCCTGATACGGTCGGCGACGACGCCGATCTGCACATAGTTGGAGCCGCGTACATTCTGGGTCTGCGGCAGCACGCCCTTCCGCGCGACATGCACGAAGGGCTCGTTGGCATAGGCCCGTTCCAGCGCGGCTCGCAGATCGTCCGGCGTCGCGCCGGTGAGCTTGACGTAGGACGTGCAGAGTTCGCCGCGCGCCATCGGAATGAGATGCGGCGTGAAGTTGATCGTCACCGCGGAGCCTGCGGCGACGCCGAGCTCCTGCTCGATCTCGGGCGCGTGCCGGTGGGTTCCGACCGAATAGGGCGACAGCCCCTCGCCCGCCTCGCTGAACAACGTATTCTGTTTCAGCCCGCGGCCGGCGCCGGTCACGCCCGATTTCGCGTCGATGATGATGTCGTCGACGTCGATCAGTCCGGCTTTCGCCAGCGGCACCAGCGCGAGCAGCGCCGCCGTGGGATAGCAGCCGGGACAGGCGACCAGCCGCGCCGATGTGATCTGCTCGCGATAGAATTCGGTCAGTCCATAGACCGCTTCTCCCTGGAGCTCGAGCGCCCGGTGCTCATGGCCGTACCATTGCGCATAGGTGTCCTTGTCCCGCAGCCTGAAATCGGCGGACATGTCGAGCACCTTGATTTCAGGATTTGCCTTGAGGACAGCGGCGATGATTTCCTGGGTGGTGCCGTGCGGCAGCCCGCAGAACACCGCATCGAGCTTGCTCCAGTCGACCTTTTCCCAGTCAACGAGTGTCGGCAGGTCCAGCATGAAGAAATGCGGAAACACGTCGCCCATCGACTTGCCGGCGTGGGTGTTGGCGGTCAGCGCGACGATCTCGGCATTCGGATGCCGCGCCAACAGGCGCACTGCGTCCGCCCCGGTGTAACCGGAGGCGCCGAGAATGCCGATCTTCTTCGAGCTCATCACGCGTCCCTTTTAGGCGTCATTGATCGGTCTTGCCGGGGCAGAAAATCGTAGCATCGCGCCGTCCAACGGGTTGGCGCCGCGAGCAACGTTCGATCAGCTACTCCTCTGCCAGCCCCAGCATCAGCCGCATGTTCTGCACGGCTGCACCGGAGGCACCCTTGCCGAGATTGTCGAGCCGGGCGACCAGCACCGCCTGGTGATATTTGTCGCTGGCGAAGACGTAGAGCTCGAGCATGTTGGTCTCGTTCAGCGCTTCCGGCTCGATCCGCCCGCCCTTCGATGCTTCGTTCTGCAGCGGCATCGCCTTGACGTATTTCGAGCCGTCGTAGCGTTTGGCGAGCGCAGCCTGGAGATCGGCACCGCCGGGCTTGCCGGGCAGCGTGTCGAGTTGCAGCGGCACCGAGACCAGCATGCCCTGCCGGTAGTTGCCGACCGACGGAACGAAGATCGGCCGCCGCGTCAGGTTCGAATAGAGCTGCATCTCCGGCAGATGCTTGTGCTCGAAGCCGAGGCCGTAGAGCTCGAAGGACGGCGCACTGCCGTCTTCGAAGCTTGCGATCATCGACTTGCCGCCGCCGGAATAGCCGCTCACCGCGTTGACGGTGACGGGATAGTCTGATGGCAGCAGGCCGGCATCGACGATCGGCCGCAGCAGCGCGATCGCGCCGGTCGGATAGCAACCGGGATTGGAGACCTTCTTCGCCGCCTTGATCTTGCCGGCCTGGTCCGGCGTCAGTTCCGGAAAGCCGTAGGCCCAATCGGGCGCGACGCGGTAGGCGGTCGAGGCGTCGAGCACCTTCGGGCCCGAGCCGCCCATGCTGTCGACCAGCGCGACCGTCTCCTTGGCGGCATCGTCGGGCAGGCAGAGGATGACGAGGTCCACCTCCTCCATCAGCGCCTTCTTGGCAGCGGGGTCCTTGCGCTTGTCGTCAGGGATCGTCTTCACGACGACGTCTTTCTGGTGCTTCAGTCGCTCGTTGATGCCGAGACCGGTGGTGCCGGAGCCGCCGTCGACGAAGACGGTTGCGGGGTTGGTGGCAGCGCCCTTCGGGGCCTGTTTGATGTCAGCGAGGCTCATGGCGCGCTCCCTTCGAGCATGTTCGTGTCGTCTGCGAAAACCTGCGGCCTTGCCTGCCGCATCAAATGTGAGATCTGCCTGGCGTCGGCATCGCCGGCACTGAGCGCATTGGCGATCGCCGTATAGTCGGCGTCGGATTTGTGCTGGTTGAGCTTGAAGCTGCCTTCGACCTCCTCAACATTCATAACCAGGCCCACGATCGCCTTCTTCATCGCCTCGAGCCGTCCGGCCGTCATCTTGTCCGACGTCCACGGCGTCTTCGGCAACAGCCAGTTCTCGAACTTGTCGCTGAGCGTGTCGATCTGCACCGCCAGCTCGTCATCCGACAACATCCGCACCGGCCCGCTCAGATGCACCGACTGGTAGAGCCAGGTCGGCACCTGGTCCGGCGAGACATACCAGTCCGGCGAGACATAGGCATCGGGGCCGTTGACCGCGAGCAGCCAGGACGCATCGCCGCTTGCGAGCTTTAGCAGCGGATTGTGACGGGCGACATGAAAGGCAGCCTGCGGCGTGCCGTCGGCGGCGTAGGTCAGATAGAACGGCAGCGGCGAAGCCACCGGCTTCTTGCCGTCAAAGGCACACATGGTGCCGAAGCCGCGCTCTTCGGCGAATTTCAGGCTCGCGGCGCGGTCCTGCTTGAAAAAGGGTGGCGTGTACATCGTGGTCTCCTGCTAGCCTCTTTGGGGGCCGCCGGATCAGATCGCGCTGACAGGAGAGAGAATGCCGCGGATCGGATCCAGCGGCAAAGACGATGATCTCAAACGCGATCGACCGCCCAAACCGCAAGACTGCGGCGGCGGCGACGGGCGAACAGGATGGTCGCGGCGTTGATCATGGCGCGCGGCTATAAGGCTAGATCAGGCTTTCGTCAAGGTTTCGGCGTCAGATCACCCGCCAGATCCATTCCATGATCTTGGCCAGCACGTCGCCGAACAGCAGGAGCACGGCCGACCAGATCAGGGCCGAGACGAAATTGGCGGCCTGGAAGCTCCAATAAGGCATCTCGAAGATGCCGGCCGCCAGCGGCACCGAAGCACGCAAGGGGCCGAAGAAGCGGCCGATGAAGATGCTGGGGATGCCCCAGCTGCGCACGAAGGCCTCGCCTCTGGGCAGCAGTTCCGGATAGCGCGAGAGCGGCCACATCTGGGCGACCTTCTCCTTGTAGCGGTAGCCGAACCAGTACGAGACCCAGTCGCCCAGCGCCGCGCCGAGGCCGCCAGCGATCCAGACCGGATAGAAGCTGATGCCGCTCACCCCGATCAGCGCACCGATCGCGACCAGCGCGCCCCAGGCCGGGATCAGCAGCGAGATGAAGGCCAGCGACTCCCCGAAGGCGAGCACGAACACGATCGGAGCGGCCCAGGCCTGGTGAGCGCGCACGAAATCGGCCAGGGCGTGCGCAAACTGCTCCATCTAAAAAAGCCTTCCCGCCCCGTCTCAAGGTGCTGCTCGATGAAAAAGACTGGTAAGCCAAGGGCTTGTGTGACATCAAGTCACAAAACTCGGCTGGGCCCGGACAACCGGTCAAATTGCCGGCAATTGCAGGGCCTGCGGCGTAAATTCGCCGGGATTGGCTTCCAACCACGCCGCCCGGCCCGCCTCGCGGTAACCTTTCCAAGTCAGAAGTGGCATAGTCGGCCCAACCGATTCGCCGCTGATGCGGCCCTCAAAGCGTATCAAGATATATGTCCAAGCAGTTGAAGCCAAAAGCAAAAGACGATTTTTTCGGTGGCGACGAGCCGAAACCCCGCGGCGCCCCCAAGGCGGCGCCGCGCGGAACCGGCGGCGAAGCTGACTACACCGCGGCCGACATCGAGGTGCTCGAAGGCCTGGAACCGGTGCGGCGGCGGCCCGGCATGTATATCGGCGGCACCGACGAGAAGGCGCTGCATCATCTGTTCGCCGAAGTCATCGACAACTCGATGGACGAGGCGCTGGCCGGACACGCGACCTTCATCGGTGTCGAGCTCTCCGCGGATGGTTTCCTCACGGTCACCGACAATGGCCGCGGCATCCCGATCGATCCGCATCCGAAGTTCCCGAAAAAGTCGGCGCTCGAAGTCATCATGTGTACGCTGCATTCGGGCGGCAAGTTCGACAGCAAGGTCTACGAGACCTCGGGCGGCCTGCACGGCGTCGGCATCTCCGTGGTGAATGCCCTCTCCTCGCTGCTCGAGGTCGAGGTCGCGCGCAGCCAGAAGCTTTACCGGATGACGTTCGAGCGGGGCCACCCGAAGGGCAAGCTCGAGGACCTCGGCAAGATCAACAACCGCCGCGGCACGCGGGTCCGCTTCAAGCCCGATACCGACATCTTCGGCGCCAAGGCTGCGTTCAAGCCGCAGCGTCTGTTCAAGATGACGCGCTCGAAGGCGTACCTGTTCGGCGGCGTCGAGATCCGCTGGAATTGCGCGCCCGAGCTGCTCAAGGGCATCGAGGACGTACCGGCCGAAGCCACGTTCCACTTCCCCGGCGGCCTCAAGGACTATCTTGCGGCTGCAATCCACGCCGACACGCTGGTGCACCCGGATATCTTCTCCGGCAAGTCGGGCCGCAACGGCGCCCATGGCGCCTGCGAATGGGCGGTGGCATGGACCGCGGATGCCGACGGCTTCCTGTCCTCCTACACCAATACCGTCCCGACACCCGATGGCGGCACGCACGAATCCGGCCTGCGCAGCGCGCTGCTGCGCGGCCTGAAGGATCACGCCGAGCGCGTCGGCCAGGGCAAGCGCGCTTCCTCCATTACGTCGGAGGACGTGATGGTCGGTGCCGCCGTGATGCTCTCGGTGTTCGTGCGCGAGCCCGAATTCCAGGGCCAGACCAAGGATCGTCTCGCAACGGCGGAAGCGCAGCGCATCGTCGAACAGGCGATGAAGGATCCGTTCGACCATTGGCTGTCGGGCAATCCGAACATGGCCAACAGGCTGCTCGATTTCGTGATCGACCGCGCCGAGGAACGGCTGCGGCGGCGGCAGGAGAAAGAGACCGCGCGGAAAACCGCCGGCAAGAAGCTGCGCCTGCCCGGCAAGCTCGCCGACTGCACCGACGCCGGCACCGACGGCTCCGAACTCTTCATCGTCGAAGGCGACTCGGCCGGCGGCAGTGCCAAGCAGGCGCGTGATCGCAAGACGCAAGCGGTGCTGCCGTTGCGCGGCAAGATCCTCAACGTCGCCTCCGCCGGCAAGGACAAGCTGACGGCGAACGCGCAGCTCTCCGACCTCGTGCAGGCGATCGGCTGCGGCCAGCTCCTGCAATACCGCGAAGAGGATCTGCGCTATCAACGCATCATCATCATGACCGACGCCGACGTCGACGGCGCCCACATCGCCTCGCTCCTGATCACCTTCTTCTACCGGCAGATGCCGCGGCTGATCGACGAAGGCCACCTCTTCCTCGCGGTGCCGCCGCTCTACAAGCTCACCCACGGCACCAAGTCGGTCTACGCGCGCGACGACAAGCACAAGGAAGCGCTGATCAAGAGCGCGTTCAATGCCAACGCCAAGGTCGAGGTGAACCGCTTCAAAGGCCTCGGCGAGATGATGCCGGCGCAGCTCAAGGAGACCACGATGGATCCAGCCAAGCGCACGCTGCTCAAGGTGGTGCTGCTCGCCGACGACCGCGATACCACCGCGGATTCGGTGGAGCGCCTGATGGGTACCAAGGCCGAGGCGCGATTCGCCTTCATCACGGACAAGGCCGAATTCGCCAGCGACGAGCTGCTGGACGTCTGAGTCTGCGGCGCAGTAGCGCTCCGTCGAGAGCCCCGGCGAAAAGCCGGGGCTCTTTTGCGTTCAGGGGGCGCGACAACGTCGCCGCGGCCGGCATGGCATTGAGCGACTCGCAGGGCCGTCGCTGCGACTCGGCCAACGACTCACGGCGCTCAAGCCGAGGCACGGCTGCCTCTATTTCGGACAAGGTCGAATTTCCTAACGAAATCCTACCCGAATTTGAAATTGGGGAATCCGATCAAGTTATTGATTATATGCAATTATTTCAGATTTCGGCAATTGCCGCCGAAATACCCGCGCACCGGCGTTTTCCGGCGACTGTGCTTGCCCGGCAACAGCATTTCGGCAGGAAACGTCTATAGTCCGGGCATCAGTTGACACGAACTCCAGTGCGCTCGCGCCTGCTACACAGACCAAGGTTGGGGATTTTGACATGAAGAAGATTTTGCTCGCTCTGACCGCGGTTGCCGCGATGACCGGTTCGGCCTCGGCCGCTGATCTCGGTGCCCGTCCCTACGTGAAGGCCCCCATGCCGGCGCCCGTCGCCAACTGGACCGGCTTCTACGTGTTCGGCGGCGGCGGCGGTGGCCTCTCCAACGCCGACCAGCACGTCCAGACCACGGGAACCAACACCGCGCTGACGATCGACCAGCGCCAGGGTGGCTCCGGTTGGTTCGGCACGGTCGGCGCCGGTTACGACTGGCAGTTCAGCGGCACCTGGGTCGCCGGCGTGTTCGCTGACGGTCAGTTCGGCAGCCTCCGCGCCACCATTCAGGATCCGATCGGCGGCCTCACCGGCAACCAGAAGCTTGAAACCTCCTGGGCCGCTGGTGTTCGCCTCGGCTGGTTGGTTGCCCCGAACGTTCTCTCCTACGTCAACGGCGGTTACTCCGGCGCTCACTTCGGCCAGACCAACTTTACGAACGTTGTGGGCACTCCGGCTGGCATCCACTTGAACAGCTACAACCGCAATGGTTGGTTCGTCGGTGGCGGCGTCGAGAACAGCCTGAACATCTTCGGCGTCTCCTCGCCCGGCTGGTTCATGAAGACCGAGTATCGTTCGGCCTTCTACAACACCAAGACCCAGAACGAGCTGTTCGACGGCACCAACGCCCTGGTCGGCCGCGACATCCGCGCCAACAGCTGGAACCAGACGATCTCGACCTCGCTGGTCTACCGCTTCAACTGGACCGGTCCGGTCGTCGCCAAGTACTGAGCGACCAAGGACTGATCCGAACGCAAGTTCAGACGTCAAAGCCCCGGCCATCGCCGGGGCTTTTTCGTTATGGATTGGTCGACGACCTAAGCTCGATTTCGGCGCCATACGCAGCGGCGAGCCGGACATCGGTCACTCACCAGAATTCGGTGATCGCGCGCCCGCGTATCGCGACATGCGCCGGGCTTCGCCGCGTTGGCCTCTGCCGGCCGCGCCATTGTATCCGAACCGAAGCTGCGGTTACTGTGCGCCCCAAGCTTTCGTGGCCACGGCAATCGTTCATGCCGCGAGTCGCGAGGGAAGCGGACCGACGGGGAGGAATGCATGCGCAGATTTCTGCTTGTAGCAGGCCTGTTTGCCCTCGCCGTCGGGCTGCTCTGGATCGGACAGGGCACGGGTACGGTTCCCTGGCCGCGATCGAGCTTCATGGTCAACCAGCTGCATTGGGCCGGCTATGGCGCCGCCATGGCCGGCTTCGGGCTGGTGCTGATCTGGCAGAGCAACCAATAAAAGAAACCAGGGAATACAAGCATGACATCCAGCCGGTTCGATCTCCGCGGCAAGGTCGCGATCGTCACGGGAGGTAATGGTGGCATCGGGCTCGGGATGGCGCGCGGCCTTGCCGATGCCGGCGCCGACATCGCCGTGGTCGGACGCAACGAAGCCAAGTCCAAGGCAGCAGTCGAAGATCTCAGGCAGCGCGGCATCAAGGCGATCGCGGTTGCGACCGACGTCACCGACAAGGCAGCAATCGAGGCCATGATCGCGCGCGTGGTGAAGGATCTCGGCCGCATCGACATCCTCGTCAACAACGCCGGCATGAGCATCCGCAAGCCGCCGCACGAGCTCGAACTCGACGAGTGGAACACGGTGATCCAAACCAACCTCACCAGCGCCTTCCTGTGCTCCAAGCTCGCCTACCCGGCCTTGAAGGCGTCAGGCAACGGCAAGGTGATCAACATCGGCTCGATGATGTCGATCTTCGGCGCGAGCTTCGCCACCGCCTATGCTGCGAGCAAGGGCGGCATCGTGCAGTACACGCGGGCCTGCGCCAATGCCTGGGCGCCCGACAACATCCAGGTCAATGCGATCCTGCCGGGCTGGATCGACACCGACCTCACCCGCGGCGCGCGGCAACAGGTATCGGGATTGCACGAGCGGGTGCTGGCGCGCACGCCTGCGGGGCGCTGGGGCGACATCGACGATTTCGCCGGCATCGCCGTGTTCCTGGCATCGCCCGCATCGAACTTCGTCACGGGCACCGCGATCCCCGTCGATGGCGGCTTCTCGGTGATGGCCTGAGGCCGGACCGCACGAGATCCGACGACGCAAAAAAGAAGCCCCGGACAAGTCCGGGGCTTTGAATTTTGGCAGTGCTTTTTTTGATCGTTGGTCGCGTTGCGGTCGACTTGCTCAGTAACGGATGGTCGGGGCGTCGAACTTGTAGCTCGCGCGCACGACGGCCCATTGAATGTCGCGCGGCTTGGCATCGAAGGTGTAATTCCCTGAGGTGCCGCCGAGCTGATAGGTCTGGCTGCCGAAGGCCGCGTAATTGTATTCGAGGCCGACGATCCAGTTGCGGGTGACGCCGTATTCCCAGCCGGCGCCGACGGTCCAGCCGTTGGCCCAGTGAGTCTGACCGCCGGAGCCCGTCGCCGGACCAACCGTGTCGGTCACCGAGAGACGATTGTTCACGCCGGCATAGCCACCCTTGATGTAGAAGAGGTTGTTCTGCACGGCGAAGCCGGCGCGGCCGACCACGGTCGCGAGCACGTTGGCGCGCCAGGAGAACACGTCGTCCCCTGCACCGAACGCGGTGTTCGTGAACGAGCCCTTGTTGTCGAGGCCGGAGATCGTGCCTTCCATGCCGAACACGTAGTTGTTGGCCTGCCAGTTGTAGCCGATCTGGGCGCCGCCCATGATGCCTGCGCTGCGCTGACGATAGCCCTGGCCCGGGACGAGATCGCCGAACGGCGCGCCGATCCCGTTGTTGATGAACTGCTCGTTGGTCCACGCGCCGCCGATGTGGCCGCCGACATAGAAGCCGGTCCAGTTGAACAGCGGCTCCACGTAGGCGGGCGCCTTCGTGTAGCGCGCGCCGAGATCGGCGGCGGAGGCCGCGCCGGTCGAAACCAGAGCTGTCGTGCAGGCAAAGGCGGCAATCAACTTGTTACGCATGGTACACCCCGTGTCCTTTGATGCACGCACGGTCACAGACGGGTGTTACTAAAATTCGAATCAACAGAGTTAACGCGGCGCATGGCACGCACTGGCCCGCAAATCCGTCGGCGCTGTTGCACGCGCGCAACGCCGCATGCGCGATTTAACGCGACGTTATCCCTACCGAATTGCAGCGCTACGATGCCGGCGCAGCCTTCGAATGCACATGCTCGGGCCGCACGCCGAGCGCAAGCAGGCGCGCCGGAATGCCCTGCAGCCACGGTAGCGCGGTGATCAGGCGCACGATCAGCGGCACTTGGAGCGGCCGGTCGTTCCCCTGCAGGGCGCCGCTGATGATCCTGTTCTGCACGACCACCTGCATCCGCTGCGTCATCTTCACCGGGAACTCGCGGCGACGGCGTACGGCATCGAGATCGTTCTCGGACGGGCAGCCGCGCTGCAGCTTGTCCGCCAGGAGATTGGCGGTCGCGACCGCGTCCTGCACGGCGAGATTGACGCCGACGCCGCCGACCGGCGACATCGCATGCGCGGCATCGCCGATGCAGAGCAGGCCCGGCCGCGTCCAGCGGGCCATGCGGTTGATGGCGACGGTCAGCAGCTTGACGTCGTCGAAGCTCTTCACGTCGGCGATGCCGCCCTTCAGCATCGGCGCCATGCGTACGACGTCGTCGAGCAGCGCCTGCAGGCCCCTCGCCTTCACCGCCTGATACTGTCCCTTGGCGATGACATAGGCGCATTGCCAATAGTCGCCGCGATCGAACGTGATCATCATCTTGCCGGGCTCGACGCGCGCGAACACGTTTTCCGTTTCGTCGGGTCTGCGGCCGGCGCGAAACCACAGCACGTCCATCGGGGCGCCGATCTCCTCGACGCCGAGGCCCGCACGCTCGCGCACCGTCGAATGCCGGCCGTCGCAGGCGATAGTGAGATCGGCTTCGATGTCGACGATGCCGTCAGGCGTTTTCGCCCGCACCCCGGCGATCGTCTCGCCGCGGCGGATCACATCGACCGCCTCGGTGCTCATCATCACCTCGAGCGAGGTAAAGCGCCGGCCGGCCTCGCGCAGGAAATTCAGAAAGTCCCATTGCGGCATGAAGGCGATGAAGGGGTATTTGGTGTGGAGCCGGGAAAGATCGGCGATGCGCACCGGCGTGCCGCCGAACAGGCCGTCCATCTTCTGCAGGCGCTGATGCGGCAGCTTCAGGAAGCCGTCGATCAGGCCGAGCTCGTCCATCACTTCAAGCGTCGAGGGATGCACGGTATCGCCGCGGAAATCGCGGAAAAAATCGGCATGCTTCTCCAGCACCACGACCTCGATGCCGGCGCGCCCCAGGAGATAGCCGAGCATCATCCCGGCGGGGCCGCCGCCGACGATGCAGCAGCGGACTTTTTTCGTCCGGTTCGGTTGTCGGTCGGTGGTCATGGCAGCCACGATCCGCGATGCGAGTATCGGTCAAGATATGGCGGGCAATATAACGCCGATTCCGGCCGGGCTGAGCCTGAATCTGGATGCGCCATGTTCGGACCGGCCGGCAGCCCGGATCACGCCGGCCCTTCGCGTCCCGGGAATAAACGGGGGCTCCGGGTTGTTATGGGATATACGACCAAGAAGAGCATGAGAGGGAATGTTCAACGTGGCATGGTTGCTGACATGTGTGGCAGCCTGGCTGGCCATCAATATCGCGCTCGTCTATCTGCGCACGCGCCGAAGCCGCGATGCGGAAGAGAGCGAGCCGCGGGTTTAGAGCCGGGTGCCTAGCGTTGTCTGCGGCAGGAGCCACCTGCATCTGCCGTGCGCGTCAGGCCGCCGGCCGCCCCGAGACAGGCCGTCGCGGAGACAGAAAGGCCCGCACTGCGGGCCTTTCATGAACGGATGCCAAACTATTTCTGATCCTCATTGCTGGTCCCGGTGCCCGGGCTGCCGATCGGCAGCCCGTTGGGCGCATGACCGACCCCAGCGTTCCGCTCAGCTTGCGCGGCTGTCGGGGACGTACCATTCGCAGTCGGCGACTGAACGTTCGGATTGTTCTGGCTGTTGTTGGTGTTGACGTTGGCCCCCGTGGTGGTGCCATGGGTCCCCATCCCCGACGGAGCCGACGGCCCCGAATTGGCGCTGCTGGATGACGTGCCTGTTCCCGCACCCGAACTGGCCGCGGATCCCGCGCCGGCGCCGCCACCCGCACCACCACCACCTCCTCCGCCACCGCCTCCCTGAGCAAAAGCGGTCGTCGAAAGCGCAGCGCATGCGAAGGCTACGAGGATGGACTTGCGTATCATGGATCGTCTCCCTGGTTTGGTGGACAATCCAGGTGACCGAGGAGTTGTTCCTTTCGCCTGCGGCGAACGGCTCTTTGCTCGGCTCAGGGCTTTGACGACTTCCGTTCCCACGGACGCTTGCCGTCCGCGTCGCGATCCCACGGACGCGCGGCCGGAGCCACTTTTTCATCCTCGGCGGCTTTCGCACGGTCCGCCTGGACGCGTTCCCTGTCGGTGACTGGCGGCGTGGGGATTGGAGTAGTTTGCGCCAATGCCGGAAGCGTCGTGAGCAGCGCGACGATAATGAATTTTATCATCCCCGCCTCTAACACTTCCACCCCTGGCTTGTCCGATTAAACTTCGTCCACCCCGTCACGCCCCGCCCGATCAACACGGCCTCAATTGTTGCTGCGGTTCGCGGCCCGAAAACTCTTGATCTCGGAGACGCTGCCGTCGCGATAGGTCAGTTCCACCGAGATGGACTGCGTGCTTGGCGCGAGCTTCATGTAGAGCGGCATGCCGGCGGTGATCGCACTGGGATCGCGCATGTCGCAAGCGGGCATCTTCAGCACCTGGTTGGGCACGGCGCTGTCGATGCCGATGCGCACCTCGCGAATGGCGCAGCGATAGGACACGAGGTGCGTGTAGTAGACCAGCAGTCCGTTGAACTCGCGGAACGACAGCCAGCTCGTCGCGGTCATGTCGAGGATCTTGCGCTGGTCCCGGATCAGTGCGGCCTCGGGATCGAACCGGATCGGGAACGGCCCCTGCATGTCCCCGGACTGATCGACATAGCGAACCTCGATGGTGCCTGCCGCAGCATCCGGCGGCAATTCGATCGACGGGTTCGGCATCCGCTTGCGCGTGCGCGGATCGAGCGTGTCGATGAAGCCGGTCTCGCGGAAATCGCCCTTGCCGGCCATGCGCCAGGAAATGCCGAGCGTCGGGTCGGCAAAGGAGAACACGACGCTCCAGCCGCCATTGTGCCGCGAGAAGCTCGCGATCGGCGCGTTGATGGATTCTTCCTTCGGCATTTGCGGCACCGACACCGGCGGCAGCGCCGCGAGTTTCTGCGGCGGCGGATCGGCCGGCCGCGCGACGGCATCTTTCGCCGTGCCGCTGAGGAAGACGTCGTCAACCATCTGGTCGAAATAGACCGGCACTTGCCTGTGCTTGACGGTGTCGGCCATCGCGCTGACGAGACGGCGGGTGCGCTGCGCCACCTGCACGAGGTTCTCGCCGGGTTGCAGCAACTCCTTGGCGAAAGTGCGCGTGAACACCGAATTGGGATTGGCGTCGTCGTTGGAGAGGCGGTCGAGCGCAGTCTGGCGGGGACCGGCCGAAAACACCGAGAACACGCCTTCGGGCAACTGCACCATCGGAGCAAGCCCGCCGCCACCGGCGACTGCGCGGGTTCCCTTGCGCTCGAACGGGTTGTTGCGACAGGCGTCGAACACGAGGATCGAAGTCCGCGCCTTCTTGTTCTGGAGGCGCTCGACGATGCGGTCAGCCAGGATCGAGGCGTCGCGCACCAGCTCTTCCTGACCTTCGGTCGCCGCCGGCACGTCGGTCGGCAGCAAATAGTTCTGGCCCGCGATCTCGAAGCCGTGGCCGGCGTAGAAGAAGAACGCGGTGTCGCCGGGCTCGATCGCCTTGTCGAAGGCAAGCAGGGTCTCGGAGAATTGCTGCCGGCTCTGGTTCTCGGCGACCATCACCGAGAAGCCGAGCTGCTTCAGCGTATCGCCCATGGTGCGGGCGTCGTTGACCGCCTTGAGCAGCTTCGGGACGTTCCTGTAATCGTTGTTGCCTACGACGAGCGCGACACGTTTCTCGGCATGGGCGGGCGCGACGAAGCCGCTCAGGCTCGCCGCCAGGCCAAGGGCCGCCAAAATTCCAAAAAGCCGACGCGTCATCGCAAAATTCCCGTTGCAGAACGGCGCCACGCCGCTTCCCTCGAACGGCAGTTCATTGGCCCCCCTGCCGCTGTGTGATAGTCGGCCCAGACGTAGCGAGGGTTCAAGCGCCCGGGCCCCGGTTCCACGATCTGCCTATGGCAGATTGCGCTGGAATCTGCTCTTTCTTTGGCATCGGGCAACGCACTGGAAGCGAGGGGGCTGCCGTGTACCGCTGGTGTACCGAAGAGGTGGAGCCGAAGGATCGCTTCGATTATTGGCGCGAGGTGCGCTCCAAGGGTTTGTTCGGCGTTACCGCCGAACTCGAGCGCGAACGGCGCGGGGATTTCTTCGGCGAGTTCTCGCTGCGCCAGCTCGGCGGCGCTGGCCTCGTCGAGCTGAAGGCCTCGCAATATACGGTCGAACGCAGCAGCTCCGACATCGCCGACGCACCCGGCGAAAGCATCTGCGTCTACCAGCAGCTCGGCAGCGGCGGCTGGTTCGGCGGCATGCGCGGAAACGACTTCGCGATCGCCAACGGCAGTTTCGCCACCAGCCATACCGACCTACCCTACCGCACCGCGCCGCTCGGCGCCGGAGGCTTCCACTTGCGGATCCTGAAGATCCCGCTCGGCAGCATTCCGACGCAGGACAGGCGCATGCGCGAGTTGGCGCCCCGGACCTTCAGCGATCCCAGCCTGGCGCCGCTGCTCGGCGCCTGCTTTGCCGATCTCGATGAGGCCGCTGATGGTAGCGCCGTCGATGCGACCTCGCTCGTCCAGGCTTTGGCCCATCTGGCGCTGATCGAGCGCGGCATCGTCAGGCCCGGCAGCCGGCGCGGACAGGCTGCGCTGCGGACCGCCCGCCTCTCGCAGGCCCGGCGCCTGATCGCGGGCCACCTGCAAAACCCGGATCTGGCGCCGACGATGGTGGCCGACCAGCTCGGCGTGTCCGTGCGCCACCTGCACATGCTGTTCGAGACCGCGGCGAAGACCTTCTCGCAGACCGTGACCGACGAACGCCTGAAGCAGAGCCGCCGCCTGATGCGGGAGGCACCGGAGCGGCTGATCGCCGACATCGCCACCTCCTGTGGCTTCGAGAGCCTCGCGACCTATTACCGGGTCTTCAATGCCGCCTATGGCATGGCCCCCGGTGACTTCCGGGCGCGGGGCTCGGATGGGCATTAGCCGCCATTTTGGCGGCCCCGGCCTGGGCGTGCGGCTGGGCGGAAAAACCCAGCCGCGCCCGCTATTTGGTAAAACCTCAGGTTTTTTAGGACCTTCCCGCGCCGCTCCATTGACTTTGGCCGATTCCCGCCTATGTTCCGGGTCGACGCGGCTCGGTATCGAAGAGCGATTCCTGAGCCTGGCGCTTTGTTCGCGTGAGTCAGCACCCCCAGCTTCTTTGAGAGCGCGCCGTTTCGGGGTGGAACGCGACAGCCTTATTACCCTCGATTCCGAACGGCGGTTTCGACCAGAGGCTCAATGTCCTTTTCAGATCTCGGACTATCCGAAAAAGTCCTCGCCGCAGTCGCGGCCACCGGCTACACCACCCCCACCCCCATTCAGGAACAGGCGATCCCCCACGTCCTCGCACGCAAGGACGTGCTCGGAATCGCCCAGACCGGCACCGGCAAGACCGCGGCCTTCGTGCTGCCGATGCTCACCATCCTCGAAAAGGGTCGCGCCCGCGCACGCATGCCGCGCACGCTGATCCTCGAGCCGACCCGCGAGCTCGCGGCGCAGGTCAAGGAAAACTTCGACCGCTACGGCGCCGGCCAGAAACTCAACGTCGCCCTCCTGATCGGCGGCGTTTCCTTCGGCGACCAGGATGCCAAGCTGACGCGTGGCGTCGACGTGCTGATCGCCACCCCCGGCCGCCTGCTCGACCATACCGAGCGCGGCGGTTTGCTCCTCACCGGCGTCGAGTTGCTCGTCATCGACGAAGCCGACCGCATGCTGGACATGGGCTTCATCCCCGACATCGAACGCGTCTGCAAGCTCGTCCCCTTCACGCGGCAGACCCTGTTCTTCACCGCGACCATGCCGCCGGAAATCCGGCGCATCACTGAGACCTTCCTGCACAACCCGCAGAAGGTCGAAGTTTCCAAGCCCGCTACCACCGCCGTGACCGTCACGCAGTGTCAGGTCCCGGCCGGGCGCGAAGCGCATGAGAAGCGCGAATTGCTGCGACGCCTGCTGCGCGAGGCCAAGGATCTCCAGAACGCGATCATCTTCTGCAATCGCAAGCGCGAGGTCGCGATCGTTCACAAATCGCTGCAGAAGCACGGTTTCAGTGTCGGCGCGCTGCACGGCGACATGGACCAGTCGGCCCGCACGGCGGCGCTCGAACAGTTCCGCAAGGGTGAGCTGCCTCTGCTGGTCGCCTCCGACGTCGCCGCCCGTGGCCTCGACATCCCCGAAGTCAGCCACGTCTTCAATTTCGACGTTCCCCACCATCCCGACGATTACGTCCATCGCGTCGGCCGCACCGGCCGCGCCGGTCGCACCGGCACCGCGATCTCGCTGGTGACGCCGCTCGACCAGAAGTCGATGGTGGCGATCGAGAAGCTGATCGGCCAGAGCATTCCGCGCGCCGAAGGCGACTACGCAGTGAGTGCCGACACTGGCGAACATAGTGATCGCCCGCGCGAGTCGCGCGGCCGCGAGCGTTCACGTGGCGGACGCGGCAAGCCGCAGCGCGGCGGTCGCGACCGTGAGCGCAGCCACGAGCCGCGCGAACCGCGTGGCGAAGCGAGGCACGCTTCCGAGACAACGCCGTCGGCCGAAGCGCGGCCCGCCCCCGAGGCGAGGCCTGCACGCGAGCCGAGGCCCCCGCGGGAAGCCCGACAATCGTCCGAGCCGCGTCATGGCGCGCGCCAGCCGGCCAATCCGTCGCATGTGCCGTCGATCGGCCGGCCCGAGCCCCGCCGCCAGCGCGAGGCCGACAGCGAGCCCGGCGATCACTCGCATCTGCCGGCGTTTCTGCTGCGGCCGGTTCGCTCCCCCGCCGGAGCCTGAGGCGCAAGGCGCCCCAGGTTTCGGTTGAGCAAAGCCGCTGCACAATTTTTTAGAAGCATCCATGGACGTATATTTACGGGGTGTTCACGATCGTCCGTTAGCCTACGAACATAATTTAAGCATTGCTGCGGTCGATGGCGCACCTCGACCGCTGTGGGGTATGTTCTGTGGTCAAGGTTCTCGACGAACATGAACGCACGATGGCGTTCGCCGAGGTAGCGCTCGGTCAGATCCGATCGCTGCGGCAGACCGCAATTCCCCGCACGTATGAAATTTGGTACGTCTACGCCACCGGCTACAACGCGCCGCTCAACAAGATCGTCAACGAGACGCTGGCGCGCAGCGGCAAACTGACCGAAGGCGATCTCGAGCAGATCTACGAAACCTACCTCTCCCACATCAAGACCACCGACCGCATCGACAAGGTCGGCGCGCGCGTCATCGGCGAGATCGACGACGTGATGAAGGTCTTGAGCGACGCACTCGGCGTGACCGGCTCCTACGATGCCAGCCTGTCGGGCGCCACCCAGCAACTGGCCTCGGCCAAGAGCCGCGAGCAGATCAAGTCGATCGTCGAAACGCTGCTGCGTTCGACCAGCGAGATGCGCGAGACCAACAAGGCGCTGGAAGATCGGCTGACGCTGTCGAAGAACGAGATCAGCAATCTCCAGCAGAGCCTGGAGGCGATCCGCGCCGAAAGCCTGACCGATCCGCTCACAGGACTCGGCAACCGCAAATATTTCGACCGCATGATCGACATGGCGGTGCAGAGCGCGCTTGCCTCGGGCGAGCCGCTGTCGCTGCTGCTGTTCGACATCGATCACTTCAAGTCGTTCAACGATTCCTACGGCCATCTCACCGGCGACCAGGTGCTCCGGCTCGTCGGCCTTTCGCTGAAGCAGACCATCAAGGGCCAGGATATCACCGCGCGCTATGGCGGCGAGGAATTCGCGGTCGTGCTGCCCAACACCGCCCTGCGCCAGGCCCTCACTGTGGCCGACCACATCCGCCGCGCGGTGATGGCGAAGGAATTGAAGAAGAAGTCCACCGGCGAGATCCTCGGCCGCGTCACCATCTCCGTCGGCGTCTCCATGCTCAAGCCGGGCGACGACACCGATGCGCTGATCGAGCGCGCCGATGCCTGCCTCTACGCCGCCAAGCGCAACGGCCGCAACCGCGTGATCTGCGAGGCCGATCCGGAATACGCGGTCGAGACCCACAGCCGCGTGGCGTGACGCGGTTGCGGCATGCCGGACGGCTGCGCTTGACATTCCAACCTGACGACCGACATCCTCCGCGCCGCCAGACTGCGAGCACCGAGGAATTGTCGTCGTGCCCAATCCCCACGATTTCCACACGCCGCAACCGTCCTACACCAGGGACGAACTGCTGAGATCGAGCGACGGCGGCTATTTCGGGCCGGGCAATGCGCAATTGCCGGCGCCGCCGATGCTGATGATGGACCGCATCACGGACATCAGCCTGGACGGCGGTGAGTTCGGCAAGGGCCATATCGTTGGCAAGTTGGATATTGCGCCTTCTCAATGGTTCTTCGATTGCCACTACCGCGGCGACGCAGTGATGCCACCAACGCTGGGGCTGGATGCGATGTGGCAGATGGTCGGTTACTGGCTCGGCTGGTCGGGCTCACCCGGCAAGGGCCGGGCGATCGGCGTCGGCGAGGTAGAGGTTACCGGAGTGGTCACGCCGGGGACGCGGCACGTGCGCTACGAGGTCGCCATGCGTATGGTCCGGCGCGGCAAGCTGGTACTCGGAATTGCCGACGGCCGTGTGCTCGCGGACGGCGTCTGCGTGTTCACGGCCAAAGACATGAGAGTGGGCCTGACGAAGGCCGTGGATTGAACGCTCGTAGGGCGGGCAAAGGCGCAAAACGCCGTGCCCACGATGTCGTCATGACTATTTCGAACGGTGGTCACGCTTCCGCCGTCGCTCTTCGCGCTCTGGCGGACAAGTCGCTTTGCCCACCCTGCGCTCCGTCGTCTTGGCAGCCTTCTTCGCAAGAGACTTCTTCGGCGCGACCTTCTTCTTCGCGACCTTCTTCCCCTTCGGCCGCGTCTTCACCTTGGCGCGCTGGGCGGCCGCGAGCGCCGCCCTCGCCCACTGCACGAAATCCTCGGAATCGTCGAACAGGCGCGCAGGCAGCTCCCAATAGGAGTTGACCACCACGGTCTTGGCGCGGGTCGAATACTGGAATGGTTTCGAGCCTTCGGTTTCGAAGTCCGGGATCGTCATCTCGTCGGCCCGAAAGAACAGGCCGGCCCGCAAGGCGAGCGCGAAATTGATGCCGTCGGCTGAGATGCCATAGCCCGAGAACATCTTCCGGATAGTGACGGGGCCGAAATCGGCGAACAGGTCGGTCAGGAATTCGCGGTCCATGGGCACCCTCGTGCCCCGGACGCAGCGCAGCGTGGCGTAAGCGCGTTTACGCGCGTCTTCGCCACGCTATGGCGCTGCTGAGCCGGGGCCCAGATTTCTGCACCGACGACTATAGCGTGGGTCCCGGCTCTGCGCAGCAGCGCAAGAGCGCTGCAGCGCGTCCGGGACACGAGAGTATTGGGGGAGACGCTACCCGTCGATCTTGGCCGGGCGCAGCTCGACCGACTCGCCGCAGCCGCAGGCGGAGATCTGGTTGGGATTGTTGAAGACGAACTGGGCCTGCATCTTGTCGGCCTTGTAGTCCATCTCGGTGCCGAGCAGAAACAACACGGCCTTGGGGTCGACCAGGATCTTGACGCCCTTGTCCTCGACGACCTCGTCGGTCGGGCGGACGTCATGGGCGTATTCGACCGTGTAGGACTGACCGGCGCAGCCGCCGTTCTTCACGCCAACCCGCAGGCCCACGATCTCGGAGTCCGCGCGGCTCGTCAGTTCGCTGATGCGCTGGGCGGCAGCGTCTGTCAGCCGCATCACCTGCGGGCGCGGCCGCCGCGGCTTCGGGGGGGATGCTGGTGTCGAGCCTGACGATATCTGGGTCATGTCAATGATGTGGTCCGTTGCGGCGCGAATTCAATGCCGAGGATTCAAAGCAAGCGTTACGCGTCACCACATGTTGAGGACGAGGCGGGCCTCGTCGCTCATGCGCTCGGGCGACCACGGCGGCTCCCAGACGACCTTGACGTCGACCACGCCGACGCCGGGAACGCTGGCGACCGCGTTCTCGACCATGGTCGGCAGCTCGCCGGCGGCCGGGCAGTTCGGCGTCGTCAGCGTCATCTGGACGTCGACGGAGCGGTCGTCCTTGATCTCGACCTTGTAGATCAGGCCGAGCTCGTAGATGTCGGCGGGGATTTCCGGGTCGAACACGGTCTTCAGACCGGCGATGATCTCGGTTGTGAGACGCTCGGTTTCCTCCGGCGGCAGCGCCGAATGGGTTTCCATTGGACTAGCTTTGATTTCGGCCGTGTCACTCATGCGAACAAATCCCGCGCCTTCAACAGCGCCTGTGCCAGATGATCGACTTCTTCCCGTGTATTATACATGCCGAACGACGCCCGGCATGTGGCCGTGACGTTGAACCGCTCTAAAAGCGGCATCACGCAATGGGTGCCGGCGCGCACCGCGATGCCCTGGCGGTCGATCACGGTGGCGACGTCATGGGCATGCGCGCCCTTCAGCTCGAACGAGATCACCGGACCTTTGCCCCGAGCGGTGCCGATCAGCCGCAGCGAGTTGATCTCGCGCAGCTTCTCCTGGGCATAGGTGGTGAGGTCGTGCTCGTGTGCGGCGATGCGTTCCTTGCCGATCGAATTGACGTAGTCGATGGCAGCGCCGAGGCCGACCGCCTCGACGATCGCGGGCGTGCCCGCCTCGAATTTGTGCGGGGGATCGCCATAGGTAACGATCTCGCGCGAAACCTCGCGGATCATCTCGCCGCCGCCATTGAAGGGCCGCATCGCGACGAGGTGGTCGTACTTGGCCCAGAGCACGCCGATGCCGGTCGGGCCATACACCTTGTGGCCGGTGAAGACGTAGAAGTCGCATCCGATGTCCTGGACGTCGACGGGCAGATGCACCGCACCCTGACTGCCGTCGACCAGCACGGGAATGCCGCGGGCGTGCGCGATCTTCACGACCTCCTTGACCGGCACGATGGTGCCGAGCGCGTTCGACATCTGCGTGATCGCGACCAGCTTGGTCTTCGCCGTCAGCAGCTTCTCGAACTCCTCGATGAGGAAATTGCCCTCGTCGTCGACCGGCGCCCATTTGATCACGGCACCCTGACGTTCCCTGAGGAAATGCCAGGGCACGATGTTGGAATGGTGCTCCATGATCGAGAGGACGATCTCGTCGCCCTCTTTGATGTTCGGCCCGCCCCAGGACGAGGCGACCAGATTGATCGCCTCGGTCGCGTTGCGGGTGAAGATCACTTCTTCCGTGCGGGGCGCGTTGATGAACTGCGCCACCTTGGTGCGACCGCCCTCGTAGGCTTCGGTCGCGGCATTGGCGAGGTAATGCAGGCCGCGATGCACGTTGGCGTATTCGCTCGTATAGGCTTGCGTCATGCGGTCGAGCACGGCACTCGGCTTCTGAGCCGAAGCGGCGTTGTCGAGATACACCAGATTCTTGCCGTAGACCTGCAGGCTAAGCGCCGGAAAATCCTGGCGCACGCGCGCGACGTCGTAGGTGCCGTTCTTGACTGCCGGATGCGTGCTCATTGGCGGCGCTCCAGCCAGCGCTCGGCGATGCCGATCACATGCTCGCGCAAGCCGTCATCGGCGATCTGCTCGATCGCCTCGCCCACGAAGGCCTGGATCAGCAGCGCCTGGGCCTGCTTCTCCGGCAGGCCGCGCGCCTTCAGATAGAACAACAGGCTGTCATCGAGCGCGCCGGCGGTAGCGCCGTGGCCGCAGGAGACGTCGTCGGCGAAGATCTCGAGCTCGGGCTTGTTGTCGGCCTCGGCCTCGTCCGAGAGCAGCAGCGCGCGGGTCATCATCTTGCCGTCGGTCTTCTGCGCGTCGGGGCGAACGATGATGCGGCCCTGGAACACCGAATGAGCGCGATCGTCGATCACCGCGCGGAAGATCTCGCGGCTGACGCAGTTCGGAACGGCATGGTCGACCACCAGCGTCGTGTCGCCATGCTCGGTCTTCTGCAACAGGTTGACGCCGTTGGCCGAGAGCTCGCTGCCCTCACCCGCCATCTTGATGAAGCCCTGCAGACGGCTCACCGCAGCGCCGGTGGTCATGTTGAAGAACCTGAACCTCACATTGGCGCCGACGGTGACGAAGTGCGAGGTCACGTTCACGGCATCAGGCGCATCGTCCATCAAACGAATATGCGCGACGTCGGAATCGTCCCCGACCGAGACGAGCACGGCGTCGTTGACCTGGTAGGCGCTGGCACCCGCCGCGACAAAGGTCTCGACGATGGTGGCGCGCGCGCCCTTCCCGACCGCGATCTGCGACCTGGTGAAGGCCGAAGCCGATGCCGCGGTCGCGATATGGATGATCTGGATCGGAGCGGACAGCTGCGCGCCGTCGGCAATCGACAGCACCACGCCATCTGTCGCCATCGCCGCGTTCAGCGCGATCACGGCATCGGTGGCCGCGGTCTTCAGCAGGCCTGCGTCCTTCTCCAGCGTCTCCCGCAGCGTTCTGAAGCCTGTCTCGGCAGTAAGCGCCTTCACGTCGGAGAGGTCGGCTGCGAACACGCCGTCGACCAGCACCAGCTTGCGGGCACCTGCGATCGCATGCACCTTCACTGCCTCGGCGGCGCGCTTCAGCGCGGCTGCATCGGGACTGGCCGCCAGCGGCAGCACTTCGCCGACCAACGCACGCAGATCGGTGTATTTCCACTCCTCGATCCGGCGGTGCGGCAGGCCGAGACGCTCATAGGTCTCGAACGCCTCGCGGCGCACCGCAACAACCGCCGGCGAACCCGGCAGGCGGCCCTCGGCGCTGGTGAAGAGATCGCTCACCGCGCGGCCCTTTCCGGTCTTTGCCACAGCAACGTTCATCGCAAAATTCCTTACGCGGCATCCTCGAACTGGGCGTAGCCGGACGCTTCCAGCTCCAGCGCCAGTTCCTTGCCGCCGCTCTTCACGACACGGCCCTTCGACATCACGTGCACGATGTCGGGCACGATGTAGTTGAGCAGCCGCTGATAATGGGTGATGACGACCATCGCGCGCTTGGGCGAATGCAGCGCATTGACGCCGTCGGCGGCGATGCGCAGCGCGTCGATGTCGAGGCCGGAATCCATCTCGTCGAGGATGCACAGGCTGGGCTCGAACAGCGCCATCTGCAGCACCTCGTTGCGCTTCTTCTCGCCGCCGGAGAACCCGACATTGACACCGCGCTTGAGCATGTCCTGCGGAATGTTCAGCGACTTCGAGACCTCGCGGACCTTCTTGAGGAAGTCCGGCGTCGAATACTCGCTCTCGCCGCGCGCCTTGCGCTGCGCGTTCAGCGCCGTGCGCAGGAAGTTCATGGTGGCGACGCCGGGAATTTCGACCGGATACTGGAACGCCAGAAACACGCCCTTGGCCGCACGCATATCCGGCGACATCTCCAGCAGGTCCTCGCCCCGAAACAGGATCTGGCCGTCGGTGACCTCGTAGCCGGGCTTGCCGGCAATGACGTGCGAGAGCGTCGACTTGCCGGAGCCGTTCGGCCCCATGATGGCGTGGATCTCGCCCTCGTTCACGGTCAGATTCAGCCCGTGGAGGATCTCACGCTCCTCGACACGAACCTTGAGGTCTTTCACTTCAAGCAAAGCCATTGATGTTTTTCCATCTATCCCCTCATCCCAGGGAGCGCCGAAGGCGCATCGCGAAGGATTGAGGCCAACAATCTTTCCGTAACCATCCTTCGAGACGACCGCTTGCGCGGCCTCCTCAGGATGAGGTCGGAGCTAACCCACGCTGCCTTCAAGCGAGATCGAGATCAGCTTCTGCGCTTCCACCGCGAATTCCATCGGCAGCTGTTGCAGCACGTCCTTGACGAAGCCGTTGACGACGAGGCCGACCGCCTCTTCCTGCGAAAGACCGCGCTGGACGCAGTAGAACAGCACGTCCTCGGAGATTTTTGACGTCGTCGCCTCGTGCTCGAACGTTGCCGACGAGTTTTTGGCCTCGATGTACGGCACGGTGTGCGCGCCGCATTTGTCACCGATCAGCAGCGAGTCGCAGGCCGTGAAGTTGCGCGCGCCGGTCGCCTTCCGGTGCGCCGTCACCAGGCCGCGATAGGTGTTCTGCGACTTGCCGGCGGCGATGCCCTTGGAGATGATGCGGCTCGACGTGTTCTTGCCGAGATGGATCATCTTGGTGCCGCTATCGACCTGCTGATAGCCATTCGAGATCGCGATCGAATAGAACTCGCCGCGGGAGTTATCTCCGCGGAGAATGCAGCTCGGATATTTCCAGGTGATCGCCGAACCCGTCTCGACCTGGGTCCATGAAATCTTGGAATTGTTGCCGCGGCAATCGCCACGCTTGGTGACGAAATTGTAGATGCCGCCCTTGCCTTCCGAATTGCCGGGATACCAGTTCTGCACCGTCGAATATTTGATCTCGGCGTCGTCATGCGCGACCAGCTCGACCACGGCGGCATGCAGCTGGTTCTCGTCGCGCTGCGGCGCGGTGCAGCCTTCGAGATAGGAGACGTAGGCGCCCTTGTCGGCGATGATCAGCGTGCGCTCGAACTGGCCGGTGTTGCGCTCGTTGATGCGGAAATAGGTCGACAGCTCCATCGGGCAGCGCACGCCCGGCGGCACGTAGACGAACGAGCCGTCGGAGAACACCGCCGAATTCAGCGTCGCGTAGAAATTGTCCGAGGTCGGCACCACCGAGCCCAGATATTTCTGCACCAGTTCGGGATGCTCGCGGATGGCCTCCGAGATCGGCATGAAGATCACGCCGGCCTTCTTCAGCTCCGCCTTGAAGGTGGTCGCAACCGAGACCGAATCGAAGACGGCGTCGACCGCGATCTTGCGACGGTTCGGGTCTTGCTCGCCGGGCTTGGGCTCGACGCCTTCCAGCATCGCGACCTCGCGCAGGGGAATGCCGAGCTTCTCGTAGGTCTTGAGGATCTCAGGATCGATCTCGTCCAGCGAAGAGACCGTCTTCTTCGGCTTCGGCGCCGAATAGTAATAGAGATCCTGGAAGTCGATCTTGGGATAATCGACCCGCGCCCAAGTCGGCTCGGTCATGGTCAGCCAGCGCCGATAGGCCTCCAGCCGCCATTCGAGCATCCAGGCGGGTTCGTTCTTCTTCTGCGAGATGAACTTGACGGTGTCTTCCGACAGCCCCTTCGGGGCCTTGTCGGACTCGATCAGGGTCTCGAACCCATAACGATACTGGTCGACGTCGATGCGCTTGACGCGCTCGACCGTCTCTTGGACGGCTGGCATTCTATCCTCCGCTCGCGGTTTCAAGGACCGCGGTGGATCAAACTCGGACGAGTATTACGATGTCTATTACGATGTTTTTTGGCGGAAAGCACGGGCTTAGAACCGTTCAAGCCGTGTTTCGTCGCCTACGCTCTAAGTAGGGTATTACCGAGCTTTCGCCAAGCCTCTAACGCCCTGTTGATGTCATCCGGTTCCGTGGACCAGCCCAGACTGAGGCGCACCGCTCCCTGGGCCACGACAGGATCGTACCCCATGGCCGACAGCACGTGGGACGGCTGGACCTTGCCCGAGGAACAGGCCGAACCCGAGGAGACTGCGATGCCTTCGAGGTCGAAGCCGATCACGGCGGTCTCGGCCTTGAGGCCTCGCGCGGTGAACAGGACGGTATTTGGCAACCGCTCCACCTCATCCGAGAAGATGGTCGCGCCGGCAATCGCGCGAATGCCATTTGCCAAGCGATCTCTGAGACTTGTCATCCGCTCCGCATCTTCCGAAAGAGTCTGAAGCGCAGCCTTCATCACGGCGCCAAAGCCGGCAATTCCCGCAACATTCTCGGTTCCCGCGCGCCGGTTCAGCTCCTGGCCGCCTCCCCGCAGCAAAGGCTCCAATCCCGTCAGTCCCTCCGCCACGATCAGGGCGCCGACGCCCTTGGGGCCACCGACCTTATGTGCAGAAAAAGTCGCAAGATCCGCACCCATCGCATTGATTTCGATTGGAATTTTCCCAAGCGCCTGGATCGCATCGACGTGCAGGAGGCCCCCGGCCTCGTGGACGATCCGCGCCGCCTCAGCGACCGGCTGGAGCGCGCCGGTCTCGTTGTTGGCCGCCATGATCGAGACCAGAGCCGGCCGGCCACCCGCAAGCAGGTCTCGGAGGTGATCGAGATCAACGACGCCGGAGCGCGTGACCCGGATCTGGCCGACGTCATCCGGCGGGAAACGGCCACCGGCCAGCACCGAAGGATGCTCGACCGCGGAGACCAGGAGCCGCCGCGCCGGCTCTCCGGACGGGCGGCGCAGACCCGGCGACAGCGCCAGCGTATTGGCCTCGGTTCCGGACGAGGTGAAGACGACGTTCCGCGGCAGCGCGCCCACGGCCGCCGCCAGTACGGCACGGGCGTCCTCGACCAGCCGCCGCGCCTCCCGCCCCTCGGCATGGACCGAGGACGGATTGCCGATCAGCTCCCAGGCAGCCAGCATCGCAGCCCGCGCCTCGGGGCGCAGCGGTGTGGTCGCATTCCAGTCGAGGTAGACGCGGCTCGGCATAGCGCCCTCTTAGCACCTTTCCCCATCGCGCCAATCGGGAGCCGCCGCACATCAGGCCGGCTGTTGCTGCGCGATCCCGGCCGTTGAACGGGACACCGGCCGCAGTCCGAATAGCGGACGCAACCAGCCGATGCGCCGCGCGACCTCGTAGCTGACCAGACAGGTAAGAGCGGTGCCGCCGATCACGATGGCGGCCTCGCTTCCGGCAGGCAGGCCACTCCCCCGCAGCGCGTGCGCGATCACGATGATCGCGGTCTGATGCACGATGTAATAGGGAAAGATCGCATCGGTCAGATAGCGGCGTAAGGGACCATCATCGGCCGTCAAATGGCGCCGCGCAAATCCGAGCACCGCCACCATCGTGATCCATTGATAGCAGCCATAGGCCGAGCCGGCGAACCATCTCAGCACCGGCGACCGCGGGAACAAGCCGGCATAAACGAGGATGAAGGCGGTGAAGCAAACGATTGCGAGCATCAACGCCATCCACCGTTGCCGCTCGATGTCGCGCCAGAAGCCGCCCTCGCGTGCGAGCAGGAAGCCGATCAGGAACGCGGTCGCGTAGTCCGCGTGGTTGTACCAGTCGCCGAACAGCGCATGCGTCGACGGAAAGGCCGGCGACAGAAATAGCCGCCAGGCTGCAAACAACAGGCACGGCAACACCAGCAGCCATCGCCTGGCGAGCGCGGCCGTCAACCGCTCGCCGATCCAATCCGCTGCCTCTGGCCACAAGCACAGCACGCCAACCAGGGCCATCGTGTAGACCCAGAGATAGACCACGAACCAGAGATGGTTCCACGTCGGCAGTACGATGCAGGGGCTTGGACAGAATTCCGAGCTGAACGCCAGATAGTGGCGGACATAGAAATCGACGAAACCTGCCGGGTAACCAACGCTTTCGACGATCTGGAGGTAGGACTGCGGCGGCACGATCACGAGCATGCCGAAGATCAGCGGGATCAGCAGCCGCGTCGATCGCGCGCGGGCAAAGGTTGTGAGCCGATACTTGTCCAGCATGAAACGGCTGGCGACCCCGGAGACCAGGAACAGCAGCGACAAGCGCCAGGGATTGAGCACCAGCATCACCGGCTCGAGCCAGGTCAGCCGGTGCTCGCTCTTGATGTGAAATCCCCAGGACACGTAGAGCATGCCGACATGGTAGAAGATCAGGAGCCCAAAGGCTAATATCCGCACCCAATCCAGATCGATGCGTCGTTCCGGGTTGGATGCTTGCTGTGGAGTTGACATGGGTTTCTGCTCCTTGACGAGACGACATCAGCGGTTTTGGCGCCATGGCTGACCGCCAAAATGCTCCGGAAGCGGAGTTCGTCGAGACGGTTTGGGATCGGAACCAGGTGCCAGGGGACAAGGCGTCGTCTTCGGGGACGAGCGGTGGGGTTCGCGGGATCAGCGGCGACTGGGCCTTGTTCGCTGCGATCGCCGCCATCGCGTTCGCCAGTGGCATCGTCAATGCACTATCCGGCGCCCAGGACGCCGCCTGGCGCGGTGACGGCTATGACATCGGCCGGCGCATGTTCTGGGAGATGACCAGCATCCTCGTGATCCTGGTACTGGTGCCGGGCTTGATGCTGTCAGTCCGGCGCATGCGCCGGACGACAAACCTGGCGGCGACGATCGGAATCGGTGCGGCCGCCCTGCTCGGTTTCTCGGCCCTTCACATCGCCGGCATGGTGGGCTTGCGGAAGTCAGTGCTCTGGCTGGCGGGCAGTGCTTACGACTTCCATTTCTCGGTGGCGTCAGTTCTGTACGAGTTTCGGAAGGACGCGGTGACCTCATTGCTGATCGGGGCAACGCTTTGGCTGATCGACAGCCGCCGCGAACTGCGCAAGGCCGTGCGAGAAGCCCACGCCAAGCCAACCGGCCCGCAGGAGCAGCCATCTCCCGATCTGATCTGGCTCCGGGACGGAACCACCCGCATTCGCGTTGCACCGCGTGATATTCTGTGGGTTGCCTCCGCCGGCAACTACATCGAATACAGCCTCGCCAGCGGCACCCAGCACCTGATCCGCGGCACGCTTGCCGCGACCGAAAACGAACTCGCCCGATTCGCCATCGTACGCGTTCACCGGACAAGGCTTGCCAATCTCGACCGGGTAAGCGGCGTGGACTTCAAGCCCTCAGGCGATTTCGAGCTCACATTCGACAACGGGAAGACGCTCGGGGGCAGCCGCCGCTACAGGTCCGCGGTCGCCTCGCTCGGAGGCCGCACGGCGCCTCTGTGAATCGCCTCCAGGATCGCCCGACAGGCGATAAACAATCGTGATTCCAATCAGTTGCCCCCACAAGGGCGAGGTTGGCCATGCCCCGGCTCGATCTCGGCCGCCATTGGCGTGACACTGCGATGACCGGCTAAGCTCTTGAGCACATTGGCAGATGTCGAAGATGCTTGCTTTTTGACCCTCAGCCTATGTTAGAACCCGCACCGTCAAGTCACCGCGCGCCTTTTGCGCATCACCGCAAGGCGCGCCTTCTCACCCTTCATTCGCTTCCGTCGGCACCTGCCGATGAGGCCACAATCGGTTGATTGCCGAGGATCGTCGCTCCAGCAAATCAATCAAGAGATCATCGATGCCTGAAGTTATTTTCACTGGCCCTGCCGGCCGTCTCGAAGGCCGCTATCACCCGGCCAAGCAGAAGAACGCGCCGATCGCGATGATCCTGCATCCGCATCCGCAGTTTCACGGCACGATGAACCATCAGATCGTGTACCAGTGCTACTATGCGTTCGCGCATCGTGGCTTCTCGGTGCTGCGCTTCAACTTCCGCGGCGTCGGCCGCAGCCAGGGCTCGTTCGACCACGGTACCGGCGAATTGTCGGACGCCGCCGCAGCCCTCGACTGGGCGCAGACCATCAATCCCGAAGCGCGCGCTTGCTGGGTCGCCGGCTTCTCCTTCGGCGCCTGGATCGGCATGCAGCTGTTGATGCGCCGCCCCGAGGTCGAGGGCTTCATCTCGATCGCGCCGCCGGCCAATCTCTACGACTTCTCGTTTCTTGCGCCCTGCCCGTCCTCCGGCCTGATCGTGCATGGCGAGAAGGATGCGGTGGTGCCGCCCAAGGACGTCAACACGCTGGTCGAGAAGCTGAAGACGCAGAAGGGCATCGTGATCGACCAGCAGATCATCCCCGGTGCCAACCATTTCTTCGACGCCAAGCTCGAGCCACTGATGGAAACGATCACGGCGTATCTGGACATGCGGCTGGCGAACGTTCGCTGAGGCTTCTACGTGCCCGGACGCGGTGCATCACGCAGTGATGCGCCGCAGAGCCGGCGCCCATCTTTCTCTTTCGGTCAGCAGCATGGGTCCCGGCTCGCAGCAGCGCAAGGGCGCTGCAGCGCGTCCGGGACACAGCAAACATGAATGCGCTTGCAACGATCCCGTGCCCCGGACGCAGTGCAGCGCTTCGTCAGCGCTGCGCTGCAGAGCCGGGGCCCATACGTCGCCGCGATGGAGTTAAGCGGGTGCGAAATCCGGTCTCAGGCCGCAAGCCTGAGCAGATGCGCATCGTGGCGCACCAGGAACGCGCGCAGCAATTGCGGATAATCCTCGCCGACGGCCGTCCGCACGCTCTGACGCTCTGACAGCGCAACGCGCCACGTCCGCACCTTCGGCACGTCCTTGAAGATGCCGTGCTCGGTCAGCTCGTCGAACAGGTCGAAGTAGCGGAAGATCGGCGCGAACACCGCATCCACCAAGCTGAACGCTTCGCCGGCAAAATACGGACCTTCGCCAAGCGCGGCTTCCACCCGCGCGAATTTCGCGCCGAGCGCCTGCCGCTTGCTCTCGAACGTCGCCGGTTCCGTCGTTGTCTCCAGCCCCCAGAGATCGCCGAGGATCGCCGAACCGAACTCCATCCAGGCGCGATGCTCGGCCCGCTTAAGCGCATCCACCGGATGCAGCTTCGCGCCACCCTGCGTCTCCTCGATGTACTCACAGATCACATTGCTCTCGAACAGCGCGACCTCGCCGGTCTTGGTCGTTACCACCAGCACCGGCACCTTGCCGAGCGGCGACAGTTTCAGGAACCAGTCGGGCTTGTTGGCGAGATCGATGTCGATCCGTTCGAACGGAACACCCTTCTCCTTCAGCGCGATCACGGCGCGCTGCACGTAGGGGCAAAGCTTGTGGCTGATCAGTTTGAGCGAAGCGGTCGTTTCAAATGAAGTCGTCATGGCCATGATCCCGGCGGTTTGGTGCAAACGCCGTCAAGATAGATGCACTTGCATGAACATGTCAAGGTCCATGCAAATGCATCAACCTCAGGGCCGCGCGATCACCCCGCCCGTCATCGGCATCGGCACGCCCGTGGTGGCGGGATAGGACAACGGCAGGCCCTTCAGGCCGCGGGCGGCCAGGAAACCAAAGGCCTGCGCCTCGATGGCGTCGGAGGCCCAGCCGAGCGCCTCGGCGGCCTCGACGGTGGCTGTTCCGACCCGCTCCCTCAGCATCCTGAGCATGGTGAGGTTGCGCGCGCCGCCGCCGCAGACGATCCAGCTCCGCGGCCGCCGCGGCAGCAGCGGGATGATTCGGGCGATCGCCGCCGCGGTGAAAGCGGTGAGCGTCGCCGCGCCGTCGGCAGGGGCGACCTCGCCGAGCCTGAGCGCCGCAAAATCGTTGCGGTCGAGCGATTTCGGCGGAGGCAGCGCAAAGAACGGCAGCTCCAGCGCGCGGGCAATCCAGGCCTCATCGACCTTACCGAGGCTTGCGAATTTTCCTTCCGCATCGAACGACTTGTTCATGGTGCGGTACATGAAATCGTCCAGCAGTGCGTTGCCGGGCCCGGTGTCGCAGGCGATCAGCGTGTCGTTGCCGTCGATATAGGTGATGTTGGAGACGCCGCCGATATTGACGACGACGATCGGGCCCTCGCGATCCAGCGAGTGGGCGAGCGCGCGATGGTAGACTGGTACGAAAGGCGCCCCCTGCCCGCCGGCCTCGACGTCGGCGGCGCGGAAATCATGCATCACGGGGATATGGATCGCCTTCGCCAGCGAGGCGGCGTCACCGATCTGCACCGTCAGCCGCCGCTCGGGGCGATGCAGCACGGTCTGGCCGTGGAAGCCGACGATGTCGATGTCCTCGGGCCTCATGCGGTGCTGGGCGAAGAAGGCGGCAACCGCCTCGGCATGGGCCCGTGTCACTGCGCGCTCGGCCTCGGCCAGGATGCCTGGCCGGGCGTCACGTTGCGACAGGTGCACGGCCTCGCTCAGCGCCTGGCGCAGCAGATTGCGCTCCGCCGGACTATAAGCCCGGTAGCCGGACGGCCCGAACGCCTTCACCTGCTTTCCATCGGTTTCGATCAGCGCGACATCCACCCCGTCCAGCGAGGTGCCGCTCATCAAACCGAGTGCCGTCAACATCATGGGATCAGCGCCCTCAAACACCCCTCCGGCATGCCGATCTTGTGCCAGAGGGACACATCTTATAATGCCACAGCGCCAAGTGGCGGGCAGCGATCGGGTTCCTACGGAAGACCCTTAAACTGCTCCCAAAACAGTAAACCAAGAATTTCTGGGCATGCCGACAGATGACTGCATTTAAATCGGATTTCCTCAATATCCTGCAGGAACGTGGCTTCGTCCACCAATGCTCCGATTTCGAGGGGCTGGACGCGCTCGCCGCCAAGGGCGAAGCGACCGCCTATGTCGGCTACGATTGCACCGCCCGCTCGCTGCATATCGGCAATTACCTGACCATGATGATGCTGCACTGGCTCCAGCAGTCCGGCAACAAGCCGATCACGCTGATGGGCGGCGGCACCACCATGGTGGGCGATCCCTCCGGCAAGGACGAGACGCGCGCGATGCGCACCGTCGCCGAGATCGAGGCCAACAAGGAATCGATCCGCGGCGTGTTCGCCAAGGTGCTGCGCTATGGCGAGGGCAAGAGCGACGCGATCATGCTCGACAATGCGGAGTGGCTGACCAGGCTCAACTGGATCGAGATGCTGCGCGACGTCGGCCGGCACTTCTCGGTCAACCGCATGCTGACCATGGACTCCGTGCGGCTGCGCCTCGAGCGCGAGCAGGAGATGAGCTTCATCGAGTTCAATTACATGGTCTGCCAGGCCTACGACTTCGTCGAGCTTGCCAAGCGCACCGGCTGCAAATTGCAGATGGGCGGCTCGGACCAGTGGGGCAACATCATCATGGGCGTCGATCTCGGCCGCCGCATGGGCACCCATCAGCTGTTCGCGCTGACGACGCCGCTGCTGACGACGGCATCGGGCGCCAAGATGGGCAAGACGGCCCAAGGCGCGGTCTGGCTCAACGCCGACGCGTTTTCGCCGTATGACTTCTGGCAGTACTGGCGCAACACCGAGGATGCCGACGTCGGCAAATTCCTGAAGCTGTTCACGACACTGCCGATGGCCGAGATCAGGAAGCTCGAAGCGCTCGGCGGATCCGAGATCAACGAGGCCAAGAAGGTGCTCGCCACCGAAGCGACCGCGCTGTTGCACGGCCGCGACGCCGCGAACGAGGCGGCGGAGACCGCGCGCCGCACCTTCGAGGAAGGCGCTCTCGCCGAAACCCTGCCGACGGTGGAAATTCCGCGCGGCGAGCTGGACGCCGGCCTCGGCGTGCTCAACGCCTTCGTCAAGGCGGGCCTCGTTGCCTCCAACGGCGAAGCAAGACGCCAGATCAAGGGCGGCGGCCTTCGCGTCAACGACGAGCCGGTCACCGACGAAAAGATGGCGCTGTCGGCGGCCAATCTGACGCCGGAAGGCGTGATCAAGCTGTCGTTCGGCAAGAAGAAGCACGTCCTTCTCAAGCCTGCATAGGCGTATGAGGTTTTGATGCTTGTCAGGGCGCGCGGATGCGCGCTCCCTGATCGCAATGGATCAGAACACGCCCAGGGAAACGACCAAGGAAGCACCCGCGGTAGCGGCCACGGAACCAGAGCGCTCGCAACAAGCTGCGGTTCGCACCGCGCTCGTCGTGCTCGCATTGTGCTTCACGCTGGCAGTTCTCGGTCGGGGCCTGAGCGAGAGCTTCACCGTCTTCCTCAAACCGATCTCCGAAAACTTCGGCTGGGACCGCGCGCAGGTCGTTTCGATCTATTCACTGACCTGGCTGATCAGCGGGCTCACCGCGCCGCTGGTGGGACGGTTGTTCGACCATTCCGGACCGCGCATCGTCTACGCGCTCGGACTATTCCTGCTCGGCGCAGCCTTCCTGATCGCGAGCCGGGCGCAGGCGCTGTGGCAATTCCAGCTCTCCATCGGACTCTGCGTCGGCATCGGCGTCGCCTTCATCGGCAATGTGCCGAACTCGATGCTGCTCGGCCGCTGGTTCGGTGCAAAGCTGCCGACCGCAATGGCGGTGGTGTATTCGGCGATGGGCGGCGGCGTGCTGGCGCTGCTGCCGGCCTCGCAGCTCCTGATCGACCATCTCGGCTGGCGCGAGACCTACCAGCTGTTCGGCTTCGCCGCGCTCGGCTTGCTGGTGCCGCTGCTGCTGCTGCCCTGGCGGATGTTTTCAGCCGGCTCGCCGCATGTGACCAAGAGAAGCGATCCTGACTTCATCGACCATGGCTGGACGCTTCCGAGCGCCATGCGTCACCACGCGTTCTGGGCGCTGTTCTCGACCTTCTTTTTCACCGCGGTCGGCATGTATGCGATCGCTGCCCAGATCGTGGCCTATCTGATCGATGCCGGCTTCCCGCCGCTGCAGGCCGCGACAGCCTGGGGCTTTTCCGGCGTCGTGCTGGTGTTCGGCATGCTCGGCGTGTCCGCGCTCGACGGCCTGATCGGGCGGCGGCCGTCGGTGCTGCTGAGCTACGCGATCTCGATTCTGGGCATCGCCCTGCTCTGGCTGCTTCAGTACTATCCGAACATCATCCTGCTCACCGGCTTCGTCGTCTGCTTCGGCAGCATGATGGGCTCGCGCGGCCCGCTGATCACGGCAACCGCGATGAAGATCTTTCGCGGCAAGCGCGTCGGCACGATCTTCGGCACCATCTCGATCGGCAGCGGCCTCGGCTCGGCCTTCGGCTCATGGAGCGGCGGCCTCATCCACGATTTCACCCACGGCTACAACCTGCTGCTCGTGTTCGCACTTGCGAGCGTGATCCTCGGAATGATCCCCTTCCTGATCGTGCCCGCCTTGCGGGAATAGGTCTCCCCAACGTAACCTGCATCCCTCGGTGTCACCGGGAAAATACGGATGATGGACGGACATCGTACGAAAAAAAAATCCGGCGCAAGCGGCGTGAACGGACGAACTGCGGTGTTTTGTCCGACATGACAAAAATGTCAGCGCAAATCGACGCGGGGTCGCTTGCGGGGTTGAACTGAATACGATCCTAGTCGGGCATTGGATGGAGGGCACAAACCAATGAACTTTCCTTATCTCACTCGCTTTCAACCGGTTCTTCTGAGCCTGTTTCGCTTCATCACCGGGCTCCTGTTGTTTCAGTACGGCGTCGCCAAGCTGTTCAAGTTTCCGGTGCTTCCCTACTTCGCGAACATCCCGCCGTTGATCTACGCCGCCGGCACGCTCGAGCTGGTGCTTGGCGCGCTGCTGATGATCGGCCTGTTCACCCGCCTCACCGCCTTCATCCTTTCGGGTGAGATGGCCTTCGCCTATTTCATGGGCCACATGCTCAAGGGCGAAACGCCGGTATTCCTGCCGCTGCTCAATGGCGGCACCGCCGCGATCCTGTTCTGCTTCGCCTGCCTCTATCTGTCGGCGGCCGGCGGCGGCTCGGTCAGCGCCGATGCGGCGATGGGCAAGGACTAACTGCACGTTCGCGCGGCGCTGAGGCGCTCGCGAATTAACCTGGAAGCAAGACGGCACCGGCGGATCTGCCGGTGCCGACTCAGCGCGCCCCCAGCACGTTCCAGATCAGAACGAGGGCCGCCACGAGCAGCACCACCATGATGAGGCGATGAGCGAATCGATTCATTGCCGCTCCGATAGCGCTCGATCAGCAACACAGTCCGGGTACGAGATCCTCCCGCAAGAATACGGGCGCACGGCAATGCATGGCATTCTGCCTGCACGCTTGCGCATGAGGCTGCGGAGCGTCCCTCGCGCAGCCGGCGCCCGCAGGCGTAAATTCATGATTGGTAAGAACTTCATGCTACCCATGCGAGCAACAACAACCATTCCGTAGGGGCTGTGATGAAGCTGTTGAGCCATCTGACGATCCGCACCAAACTTACCAGCATGGTTTGCCTTGCGGCGCTCACGGTCACGGCCATCATCGGCGTCTCGTCGGTCCTCAGCAAGAGCCGCATGATGGAGGACCGGGTCCAGCAGATGCGGACTGCGGTGGAGCTACTCTACAATTACGCACAATCGCTTCAGGACGAAGTGACCGCCGGCAAGCTGACGCCGGCCGACGCCAAGGCCCAGTTCCACCAGCGCGGCCGCCGCATGAACTTCAACGGTAACCAGGGCTACCCCGTCGTCTACAACCCCGACACCTCCATCCTGGTGAACGGCGCCAACCAGCAGCTGGAAGGCAAGATCACCGGGGCCAAGGACTCCAACGGCGTCCTGATCGCCGACGCCATCATCAAGGCCGGCAGCGACACCGCGCAGGGCGGCGTGACCTCCTATCTCTACCCCCGCCCCGGCCAGACCGAGCCCGTGCGCAAGACCGTGTTCGCGCGCAAATTCGCGCCATGGAACGCAACCATCAGCTACGGCCTCTATGTCGACGACATCGACGCCGACATTCGCGCCTTGACGCTGCAACTCGCTGCAATCGGTGCCGGCCTGATGCTGCTGATGGCGGCTCTGTCCTGGCTGATCGCCCGCGACGTGCTCAGCGCGCTCGATCGCCAGAAGAACCGCATGCAGGAGATTTCCGCAGGCGCCATCGACAAGCCGGTCGAGGAGACCGACCGCGGCGACGAGATCGGCCGCATGGCCGAAACCCTCGAAGTGCTCAGGCAGACCGCGCTGACGGCGCGTAATCTGGAAGCCGAGCAGGTCGCCACCAAGACCCGCACCGAGCAGGAGAAGCGCGACGCGCTGATCGCCCTCGCCGACCGCTTCGATGCCTCCGTCGGCCATCTCGTCGGCCTGATGGCCTCCGGCTCCGGCGAGCTCGAGACCACCGCCAAGTCGATGTCGTCGACCGCCGAAGGCACCAACCGCCGCGCCGTCGTGGTCGGTACCGCCGCGACCGAAGCCAGCCAGCGCGTCCAGACCGTCGCGGCCGCCGCCGAAGAGCTCTCCTCCTCCATCACCGAGATCAGCCGCCAGGTCGCGCAATCCGCCGAAGTGACCGGCCGCGCCGTGGACAGCGCCCGCCGTACCGACACCATCGTGCGCGCGCTCTCGGACGGCGCCCAGCAGATCGAGCACGTCGCCGAGCTGATCTCCAGCATCGCCGCCCAGACCAACCTGCTCGCGCTCAACGCCACCATCGAGGCCGCGCGCGCCGGTGAGGCCGGCCGCGGCTTTGCCGTCGTCGCCTCCGAGGTGAAGTCGCTGGCGAGCCAGACCGCCGAAGCCACCCGCGAGATCGGCGACAAGATCGCCCAGATCCAGGGGGCGACCAAGGAGGCCGTGGACGCCATCGGCGGCATCACCGCCACCATCGAGGAGGTCAGCCGCATCGCCACCTCGATCGGGGCCGCGATCGAGGAGCAAGGCGCCGCCACCGCCGAGATCGCCCGCAGCGTTTCGCAGACCGCGGAAGCCACCCAGGAAGTCACCACCAATATCGGCGGCGTCTCGACCGCCGCGAACGAGACCGGCAACGCCGCCGGCATGGTGCTCGCCGCAGCCAGCAACCTCTCCAAGCAGGCCGAGCAGCTCTCCGGCGAAGTCGGGACGTTCCTGGCAGGCGTGCGCGCGGCGTAAGATCTCCTGCGCTAAAATCCTCCACAGGCGTCATGGCCGGGCTTGTCCCGGCCATCCACGTTCTCCGCGCTGACCATCTGCGGATACCAGAACGGCAGTTTCTACTGAGACCGCCGCGTCAGGGTGCAGCCGCTCGAGAGCTGGCGCGTCGATCCCGTGGAGCCGTCGTTCGACTGCGAGGGGAATTCCTCGAACGGCGCATTTTGCTTGCCGGTGTTGAACTCGAAGATCTTGCGCAGGAGCCCCGGCGCCATCGCCGAGATCGGATTGACGCGCATCACGGGCGCAACCGGCGTGCCCACGACCTCATAGGTCACGCCGATCAGACCCTCGTTGTTGTTGGCACCGAGGAAGATGCCGAACAGCGGGATCTGGCCGAAGATGTTGTTGACGCCATACATCGGCACGAAGGTGCCGCTCATGCAGACCTGGTTGCCGGGATAGTCGATCGAGCCCTCGATGGTGGCACCGATCATGGGACCCTTGACCACGCCGTCGCGCACCGTCAGCGCGCCGTTCTGCCGGGTGAACTCGGCGCGGAGCGCACTGAACGAGACCCCGTTGCCGGTGCCGTTCGGCGCGCCGGCGGCAACGCGTTCGAGCTGCGCCTCGCCCTTCACCGTGAAGTCGCGGACGTTGATCAGGCCCTCGCGCGAGGTGTTCGGATCGGATGTCGGCGGCTCCATCGCCACCACCATCTGGCCGCCGACCGCCTTGGTGTAAGTGTCGGTGAACCGCAGCAGCGCGCCGGCATCGTTGGTCTGGAGGTAGATCACCTCGCGGTTACCCTGCGCACGCCCACCGCGCAGATCCGCCGCCACCGGCGTGTCCTTGCCGACCTTGCCGCTCAGCGTGAACGCCTTGATGGCGCCATTGCGTTTCGACATCTTGGCGTCGACGCTGCGCATCGCCTCGCCGTTGAAGCCGGCGACGGCGCCGAGTTTCACGTCGATGTCGAAATCGACGTTTTTCAACTTGTTGGTCTTGTCGTCCTTGGAATTGCCTGAGATCGCCGACTTCAGGAAGCCGCGGCCGTCGAACACGTCGCCGCGCATGGTGCCCTTGACCACGCCATCCTGACTGCGCTCCACCTTCAGCGAGGCCTTGTCGCCGTCAGACGGCGAATAGACCGGGAAGTTCGCGTTCATGAGATCGCCGTTCGCGTCGACTTCGAGCGAGCCCTTGATCGAGGCGCCACCGCCTTCGATGACGATGTCTTCCAGACGCGTCGATTGCGCGGTCGGCACGACCTTGAAGGAGGCCTTGCCCGACTTGCCCGGCAGCTTGACCCAGCCCGGCAGGATATTGTCGAGCTTGACCGAGGTCAGGTCGGCCTCGATGCCGAGCTTGGTCGTCTGCTCGGGACCGCCGGCGATCTTGCCCGACAGCTTGATCGGCAACGATCCGCTGACGGCGGGGCTGAGATCGAATCCCAGCCGCGCCCGGCTCGCATCGTCCAGCGTCGCCTGCAATTTGACATCCGCGTCGCCCTCGGCCGGCTTGCGATAGTCGAGCGATGCCGCCTGCCCGTTGATCTTGACGTCGCCCTTGACCTGATAGCCCTGGTTGCTCGCGACGATCTTGAGAGTGTTGGCCTCCAGCTTCTGGTTCATCACCAGCTTGTCGGCGGCAAAACCGTTGAGATCGGCGGTGACGGCGTAGGTCGTGTCCGCCTTGGTCAGCTCGCCCTTGACCGGGAGGCCGAGCTGGATGTTTGCCGTGAACGTCCCCTTGCTGGTGTTGGGATCGATGACGGTCGACGACAGATCGCTCAGGCGGTCATTCGAGAGCATCTCGGCCGCCGCAGACACGGGGCCGTCGATGCGGAACCTGGTTCGCGACGGCGAGGGCTTGGGCGCCATGTCAGGCACCTCGAAAACGAAATCGGAAATCGTGACCTTGCGGCCGGCGGGCGTGTCGGCAATGCCCTGCCCGATGGTCACGGTCGCGGTGCGGCCGGTCACGCGCGCCTTCAGATCGGCATCGTGCACGACTGGCATGCCGTCCACGGGACGGACCGCGACGCCGCTCGCCACGATATTGACCGAGAGGCCGTCGTCGGGAATCGGCGGGCCCTTGCGCGGAAGGTTCTTCGTCGGCGAATTGACGCCGACCTCGATGCGCTGGAGCGTACCGCGCTCGATCCGTTCGATCACCCATTCGCGCAACTCGGGAACGACCAGCGTCGGCCACATCCGCTTCAGCGCGGAGGCCGACATCGGCGTGCCCGCAAAGCCCAGCGTCAGCCGCGGCTCGCCGGAATAGTCGATGGCACCCGTGCCGGCGACGCCGATCTCGCCATTGCTGATGTCGGCCTGCGTCAGCAAGAGGCGCTTGTGGTCGGTGTCGAAGCGGAAGCCGACGGCGATGCGGTTGAAGACGAGCGGCGGCTCGTTGTCGATGCCGCCGAGCAGGATCGAACCGCCGCTGAAGCCGAGCTGCCAGTCATTGACGGTGCCGTTGGGCGGCTCGAGATGGGCCAGAAGCGTCAGACGGTTCGCGCCCGACAGGATCTTGAACGGTGCGACCAGCACCCGCCGATTGGCGTCCCACTCGACGTTGATCTCGGCCTGGTCGATCGCCATCGGATAGTCTGGCGTGTCGGTGTCGATGATATTGCCGGCGCCGACCGCGATCTTGCCGCGGAAGAAGGTCGGCACGCCGTCACGGCCGAGCTCGCCCTTGAGCTCGCCCGTCAGCGGCAGGTCGGCCGTGTAGGTGAGATCCTTGACCCGCAACGCGAGGAGGATGTTGGAGGTCGAGACCTTGTCGGCCTTGATGTCGACCGAGCGCACGCCGTTCTCGGCCGGCCCGATCGTGGCGCGCAGCATCCAGGGGCGCGCGCCCTCTTCGCCCAGGCTGAGCGTGACGCCACCCTGGTTCGGCCGGCGCAGGCTGAGCGTGATGTTCTCGAACGACCATTTGCTGCCGCGCTGCTGATCGTCGACGATCAGGTTGCCGTTCTTCAGGCCGATCTCGTTGAGGTTCTGGCCGTCGAGGCCGGTCATGCTCAGACTGTCGAGCCAGTCGAGGCCCTGGAGGATGCCGCTCTGCGCCGTCGCCTGAGGCGGGCCTTGTGAGGCGGCTTGGGATGGATCTTGGTTCGCAGGCGCCGTCGCAAAGGGCGGTGGCGGGACGCCATTGCGCGGGAAGGTCGGCGGCAGGCCCGCGTCCTTCTTCGAGGCGACGCCGGTTGCCAGCGGCTTTGCGGTATCGCCGGCGGACACGGTGACGGTGCCGTCGGGAGCGATGCGGATGGCGAGCTCGGCATCGACCAGATTGAGGCTTTCGGCACGCAGGTGCCCCATCAAGAGCCCTGCACCCGACAGCTTCACTTCGGCCTTAGGCGCGCTGGCAACGATGGCATGATCGCGATCGCGGACGATGATGTCCCGGATGCGGACGGCGATGCGGACCCGGCCGGCGCGCTCGATCTGGGTGCCTCCGATCTCGACCGTGTTGCCGTGACCGATATTGTCCTCGATCGCGGCCGCCAGCCACGGCGTTGCGATATCGAGATTGATGGGGCCGGCACCGAGCCGCCACCACAGCGCCCCGAAGCAGCCGACGAAGACGACGGCGAGAGTTGCGACGACGAGCGCGACCCGCTTCAGCCAGCGATCGGCGGCCAGCCAGCGCCGCAACCCGCCAAACCCGTCACCGAAGCGGTGAAAGCCCGAATTGGAACGCGACAACAGCCGGCGCGCGCGATGGCCCGCGGCCGCCTCCTGATCCGGATCCCAATCGGCGTCGTCCCATTCCTGCGGCTGTTGCTGAACGCCGCGCCGATCGAAGTCCGGATTGTAATCCTGGGGCGACCTGTTCCTTGCCATTGCCTCTCGATACAGGCGCCCGTCATAGGATTGAGCGCCGTCGGGACCGCAGCCGTCCACCGGAAGCGAAGCTCCCTGCGCCGGCATTGCCGCCATACCTCGAATATTCCTGCTGTTCGTCATTTCGCCCCGGGAGCGCGTTCAACGAGCAGTGGGGTGGTGCGTGGAATTCCTTGTAACCATACTCCGGCGCCGCCAGATTTGCCCAGCCAAGGGCGCGATTCCGGCACGCCGGACGAGAGCTGCAATACCGTTTCGGTTGACCCGCCGAAAGCGTCGAAAGGAAGGCGTATGTCCAAGAAATCCCGAACGAAATCGTCCAAAACGTCCTCCGGCAGTCCGACCGCTAAAAAGAAGGCCCTCAAGACGCGGGCCTCGATCCCGGCCAAGCCCGCAAAAACACCGCGGACCCCGGCGAGCAAATCAGCCGTGACCTTAGCAAAACCAGGATCACATAGGGCCGCATCGAAACAGTTAAATTCGTCCAAATCGGTATCCCCGCCCGCAAAGGCGAAATCCGGCTTGGCCGAGGGCCAGAAGGCCCCCTCCTTCCGCCTGCCCCGCGACGGCGGCGACGTCGTCACATTGGCGGACTATGCCGGCCAAAAGCTCGTGCTGTTCTTCTACCCCCGCGCCGACACCCCGGGCTGCACCCGGGAAGCGATCGACTTCACCCGCCTGGCCGGCGCCTTCGCCGCTGCCGGCACCGCCGTGCTCGGCGTCTCCGCCGATCCGTTAAAGGCCCAGGAAAAATTCCGCGACAAGCACAAGCTCGGCATCCCCCTGATTTCCGATGAGACGCACCAGATGCTGGAAGCCTATGGCGCCTGGGGCGAAAAGTCGATGTATGGCAAGAGCTTCCTTGGAATTCTTCGCACCACGATACTGGTCGGAGCCGATGGCAAACTGGCCAGGATCTGGCGCAATGTCCGGGTCGACGGTCACGCCGACGAGGTGCTGGAAGCCGCAAGGAGTCTTTAACCAGCTCATTAAATTCGCGCGTTCCCGTTTCCGGAAAATTAACCATGAGCGGCCCAGATTGCTGCGGCAATTAGGCCGTACGGACTCATCCGACCGGCGCGGGAGTGCCGATGTCGAAAAGTTCTGCCCAATATTCGCAGTACGCCCAACATCACCCTCACGACCACGGTCGGGCCTTCCAACGCCGTCCTGCCATTGCGGCAGCCGCAGCGATTCCCCTTCCCGCAACCGACGACGCCTACACCATCGTCCACGCCGGCAAACAGGTCCGCTTCGGACCCGTGGTGTTCTGGATCGTGGTCGGCACGGTGGTGCTGCTCGGCCTCTGGTCGGCGGCAACCGCCACCTATTTCGCGTTCCGTGACGACGTCCTGACCCGGCTGATCGCCCGCCAGGCCGAGATGCAATACGCCTATGAGGACCGCATCGCGGAGCTGCGCGCCAAGGTCGACCGGACCACCAGCCGCCAGCTGCTCGACCAGGAACAGTTCGATCAGAAGCTCGACCAGATCATGAAGCGCCAGACGGCGCTGGAGTCCCGAGCCACGGCGCTCGGAGCCATGCCTGATGTAACCGGCTCGATTCCGCGAGCGACGCCTCAGCGCGGCGATTCGAGCCAGGTGACGCCAAAGCCTTCGCCGATCAGCGACACCGTGATCTTCGTGGCGCCGCCGGATCGTGAGGCGCGCCTCGAGTCGCGCGCTCGGACTGTCGCGGCGCCCCCGACCAACCAATTCGCCAAGAATCAGGGTTTCGACAGCGTCCTGGTCCGGCTCACGACCTCGCTCGACCAGGTCGAGCGGCGCCAGATGGCGGCGCTCAGCGCCGTCGAGGAAGGCATGGATTCACGGATGCGCCGGATGCGCGGTGTCGTCAGCGATCTCGGCCTGAATCTCGCCAATCTCGAATCCGCCGTGCCGCGCACCGCGATGGGCGGGCCGTTCGTACCGGTCAAACTGACGGCCAATGCCGGGCCGTTCGAAAAGCAGCTCTCACGCATCAACACCACGCGCGCCGAGATGGACCGCCTCAATCGCACGCTGGCGCTGGTGCCTTATCGCAAGCCCGTCATCGGCGAGGTCGAATTCACCTCCGGCTTCGGCGTTCGCAGCGATCCTTTCCTCGGTCGGCCCGCGATGCACACCGGGCTCGATTTCCGTGCCGCCAGCGGCGATCCGGTTCGCGTCACCGCCAATGGCAAGGTGGTGTCCGCCGGCTGGTCGGGCGGTTACGGCCGCATGGTCGAGGTCGACCATGGCAACGGGCTTTCGACCCGCTACGGCCATCTCTCCGAGATCAACGTCAAGGTCGGTGAGATCGTGAAGATCGGCCAGGTCGTCGGTCTGGTCGGCTCGACCGGTCGTTCGACCGGTCCGCATCTGCATTACGAGACCCGCATCGAGGGCGAAGCGGTCGATCCGCAGAAATTCCTGCGCGCCGGCGTGCGCCTCAGCGCGGGCTAGCCGTGAGGCCGTTCCAAAAGAGGAACGTAAGCTAAGCCGCCGGATTGAAGGACTCCACGGGCGCCTGGAGATCCTCACATGGCCAAAACGACGAAACCAACCCGCGCCTCTGCGGGAACGGCAACCATTCATGATCAGAAGCTCGTGCGGGGTGAAGGCGGCGAACTTCATCAGACTGCAACGGGAAAAGCCCCGGTTCTGACGACCGCCCAGGGCGGACCGGTATCCGACGACCAGAACTCACTCAAGGTCGGCGCACGCGGGCCGACGCTGCTCGAGGATTTCCATTTTCGCGAGAAGATTTTCCACTTCGACCACGAACGCATCCCGGAGCGGGTGGTGCATGCACGCGGATACGCGGCACACGGGTTCTTCGAGACCTACAAGTCGCTGGCGAAATACACCCGCGCCGACCTGTTTCAGCGCGCCGGCGAAAAGACGCCGGCGTTCGTGCGGTTTTCCACGGTTGCCGGAAGCAAGGGCTCGGTCGATCTCGCCCGCGACGTGCGCGGCTTTGCGGTCAAGCTCTACACGCAGGAAGGCAATTGGGACATCGTCGGCAACAACATCCCGGTCTTCTTCATTCAGGACGCCATCAAGTTTCCCGACTTGATCCACGCCGTGAAGGAAGAGCCGGACTGCGCCTTTCCCCAGGCCCAGTCCGCTCATGACAATTTCTGGGACTTCATAAGCCTCACCCCCGAGAGCATGCACATGGTCATGTGGGTGATGTCCGACCGCGCCATCCCGCGCTCATTTCGCTTCATGGAGGGGTTCGGCGTTCATACGTTCCGGCTCGTCAACGCCAAGAACGAATCCACCTTCGTCAAATTCCACTGGAAGCCGAAGCTCGGGCTGCAGTCGGTGGTCTGGAACGAAGCCGTCAAGATCAACGGCGCCGATCCCGACTTCCACCGGCGCGACCTCTGGACGGCGATCAAGACCGGCAACTTTCCGGAGTGGGAGCTTCAGCTCCAGCTGTTCGATCAGGACTTTGCAGACAAGTTCGATTTCGACGTCCTCGATCCCACCAAGATCATTCCCGAGGAAATTCTGCCGCCCATTCCAGTCGGGCGACTGGTGCTCGACCGGATGCCGGACAATTTCTTCGCGGAGACCGAACAGGTCGCTTTCATGACCCAGAACGTGCCGCCGGGCATCGACTTCTCCAACGATCCCCTGCTGCAGGGGCGCAATTTCTCGTATCTCGACACCCAGCTGAAACGGCTGGGAAGCCCCAATTTCATGCACATCCCGATCAATGCGCCCAAATGCCCGTTCGCTCATTTCCAGCAGGACGGACACATGGCGATGTGCAATCCGGTCGGTCGCGTCAATTACCAGCCGAACTCCTTCGGCGAAGGCCCGAGAGAGTCGCCACAGCGCGGCTTTACGCCCTTCCCCGAAACGGTGGACGGCGAAAAGCGCCGTCTGCGTGCCGAAAGCTTCGCGGACCATTACAGTCAGGCCCGTCAATTCTTCATCAGTCAGACTGCAGGCGAGCAGTCGCACATTGCTGCAGCCCTGACGTTCGAGCTCAGCAAGGTGAAGATTCCCGCGATCCGCGAGCGGATGGTCTCGCATCTTCTCAACATCGAGGAAACACTGGCCAGCAAGGTCGCAGACAAACTCGGCCTGCAGAAGATGCCGAAGCCTGCGGATGCAGCCGTGCCCACGCGTCAGGATCTCGATCCCTCCCCAGCCCTGAGCATCGTCGAAAACGGCCCGGAGCGGTTCGAGGGACGCAAGCTGGGTATCCTCGTTTCCGACGGTTCGGACGCGGGCATCCTCAAGGGCCTCAAGGCCGCTCTCGACAAGGCCGCAGCGACGTTCGAGATCATTGCGCCGAAGGTGACGGGTGTCAAAGCCAGCGACGGCAGCTGGATCGAGGCCGACCAAATGATCGACGGAGGCCCGTCGGTTCTCTACGACGCGGTCGCGCTACTGCCGGCTGAAGACGCGATGGGCGATCTGCTACTGGAATCCACGGCGCGCGACTTCGTCGCCGACGCCTTTGCGCACTGCAAGTTCATCGGTTACGTCGATGCGGCACTGCCCCTGTTCGAGAAAGCGGGCATTGCCTCCGAGGATCTCGACGAAGGCTGCATTGCCATTGGCAACGCGAAAGAGGCCAAATCATTCGTCGATAGCCTGGCAAATTTGCGGGTCTGGGAGCGCGAACCCAACGTCAAGATGCCATAGAGCTGGACCAAACAACATCCTGAAGCGCGATGACGATTCATCCCGATTTTATCGCGCTTCAGGTACCCCCAGCTATTGGCCTCGCTCGTGGCCGACCTCGCCGGTGATGACATCGCCGAACAACTCCCAGGCCTGCCCGTTGAAACGCATCAGCTGCATCTGCTCGATCGGGAAGTAGTCGTCGGATGAGGTGTTGACCATGATGCCGGGCAGCATCAGGTCGGTGTGAAAATTCTTCAGGCTGGTAGCCTGCTTCATCGCGTTCTCACGCGTGAGGTTGTCGCCGCACTGCTTCAGCACCTGCGCCATCGCCTCGGCCTGGACGTAGCCATAGAGGTTGTTGGCATTGGCCTTGTCGCCGTCGGGATAGTATTTGTCCATGAATTCGCGCCACTTCACCACGGCCGGATCCTTGTCCCAGGTCGGATCCGTCGGATCCTTCAGATATGCAGTCGAGATGATGTCCTTGGCATAGTCGAGCCCGGCGGGCTTCAGCACCGACGCGATGGACGTGGCCGTGTTGGCCAGGAAGAATTTCGGCTTCCAGCCGAGCTCGCCGACCTTCCGGATCGCCTGCGCCGAACCTTTTGGAGCGGCCCACGAGAAGAAGATGTCGGCACCTGAATCGTGCAGCGCCACGATCTGCGAGTCGATCGAGGGATCGCTGACCTCATAGGACTTGTCGGCGATGATCATGTTCGCCTTGTCCCCGAGCCCATCCTTCAAGCCCTTGAACTGGTCCTTGCCGGCGTCGTCATTTTGCCAGAGCACCGCGATCTTGCTGTCCGGAAACTTGTCGCGAATGTATTTCGCGTAGATCCGCCCCTCGCTCTGGTAGTTCGGCTGGAAGCCCATCGTCCACGGAAAATTCTTGGGATCGCCGAACTTGGTACCGCCGGAAGCGACGAACAGCTGTGGCACCTTCTTGGCGTTCATGTATTTCATGATTGCGGAGTTCGAGGGCGTGCCGAGCGGCTGGAAGATCAAGAGGACCTCGTCGCTCTCGACCAGCTTGCGCGCCTGCTCGATCGCCTTCGGCGGCAAATAGGCATCGTCATAGCTGATGAAATTGATCTTGCGCCCGTTGATGCCGCCCTGCTCGTTGATCATCTTGAAATAGGCGGCCTCGGTCTTGCCGATCACGCCATAGGACGACGCCGGCCCGCTATAGGGCATGATGTTGCCGATCTTGATGTCGGTGTCGGTGGCTCCGGGATCGTATTTCTTCTGCGCCGAGGCCGGCGTCGTGACGAGCACGCCGGCAAGAATGGCGAGGGCAGCAAGGTTTTCGCGACGACCCGGCATCGTTTTCTCCCCTTACGTTTTGTAGTCTTGTTTTGCAGGGAGTGTCGCAAGGCGGACGATGGCTGGCAAGCACCACGATTTTCCGCAAGGCGAAACAGCGGATGTGGAACTAAACGCTGCGCCGCAGCAGGTGCAGAGCGCGCCCGTCAATCACCAGCAGCGCGCTGCCGATGATGATCGCGCCCGCGATCTCGCGCGTGGAAATCGGCTCCCCCAACACCAGCCATCCCAGCAGAATGGCGGTAACGGGAATGAGCAGCGTCACCAGCATGACGTTGCTCGCGCCTGAGCGCCGCACGATCTGAAAGAACACGATATAGGCGAGCGCCGTCGAAAGCGCAGCAAGGCCAAGCACGGCGGACCATGTCGCAACGCCCGGCATCGCAAGGCGCCAAGGCTGCTCCGCCACGCCGGCGACGACCGCTAACATGACCGTCGATGCCATCAGCTGGAACGTCGCCGTGCCCAGCGGCGGCGAATCCTTGAGCAATCGCCGCGCTGCCAGTGCGGCGAATCCATAGCTGAGCGCCCCGCCCAGACAGAGCAGGATGCCGAGCCCCTGCCCAGGCGTCGTCTCGATGCCCCATCCGCGCAGGATGACGACGCCGACGAGGCCGAGCGCAACACCGGCCGCGCGGCGGATCTGCAACGCTTCTTCGCCTGTCGCGGCCATCACGAGCACGGTGAACAGCGGCGTCGTCGCGTTCAGGATCGATGCCAGCCCGCTCGGAATGAAAGTCTGGCCGATCACGATCAGCGAGAACGGAATGACGTTGTTGAGCAGCCCGATCGTGACGAACGGCGTCCACCCCGCAATGCCGCTCGGCAAACCTATCCCTTGCATGCGCAGCAACGGCAGCAGCATGGCCGCACCGAGCGAGACACGTAAAAACACCAGCGTCAACGGCGGCAACTCCCGCAACGCCGCACCATTGAAGAAGAAGGAGCCGCCCCAGAGAATCGAGAGCACGGCAAGCAGCGACCAGTCTCGCGCGTCGATCCGGTCGTCTTTCGGGGGCATGGGTTTGACCTTTGCGCCCGAGCTAGACCGGACCGGCGGATTGCACCACCCGATTTCCGTCAGAAATGCAAAACGGCTCACCTCAGCCGGCGCGCAACTTACGGATCAGCGCATTCTCTGGAATAGGCTCGAACGTCCAGTCGGCAGCGAGGCACTCGAACGTCTCGTCGCGAAAATAGAACAGGAAGTGATGCGACGATGTCGAAGTCTCTTTCACAAGGGTCCAGTCGATCGGTTCCATCAGATGTGGATCGGGACCAACGATCTCGTAAAATTCACCCCAACATGGCGCCAGCTTGCCGTAGCGACATTGGCCGCCGTACCATCCTTCATCGTTGGTTGCGCCGAGGCGATATCGGTTGCAATTCGCAAAGCGAAGGACGCCGTCGTCTTCCTCGGCAAACGATTTGAATTGAAAGGGATTGAGCAGGAAGCGGAGCAGGACGTCGTCGCCCGATATCGCCACTCGCGGGCACGGAGCATTCGGCTCCGCATTCAACCCGTCGTTCAGCTTCCGAAATGACCGTCTCGCCGACATGTCGCCTCAAAGGGTGGCGTGCAAGCATTTTTTACAGGTTGCGATATCGAGTCCCGCATCGCTGGCCTATTTCTTCCGCGACACCAGCTCGATCATCCTGCCTTCGTCATCGTCCGGCATCACAACCTTGGCCTGCGCGTAGGACTCGACGGCAGCGTGTGCGACCAGCGGCTTGCCGGCCAGCAGGCTCTCCGCAAGCCTCAAGGCATAGGCGGCATCCTTGTGCCGCAGCGCCGTGGTGAAGGTCGCGCCGGAAAAATCGCGGGCAACCATGCGCTTGGAGTGGCGCTGCACCTGCGGGCTTGCGGCCACGCCCGCCTGGATCGAGTCCAGCACGAGGTTCATGTCGAGCCCGGCCTGCTCGGCGATTGCAAGACCCTCGGCCAGGCCCGCGATCTGGATCGCGCCCATCAGATTGTTGATCAGCTTGTAGACGGTGCCTGAGCCGACCGCGCCGAAATGGCGGATGGTCGAGCCGATCGGCACGAGGTAAGGCCGCGCGCGTTCGAGGTCGGCAGCATTGGCGCCGACCAACAGCGTGAGCTTTCCGGCCGCGGCCGCGTCCGGCAATCCGGTTACGGGACAATCGAGATAGATGAGCCCGCGCGCGTTGAGCTCGCGGCCCATCTCGCGGGCGTGGTCGTAGGAGACCGTGGAGCATTCAATCGCGATGGTGCCGGCCTTGGCCGTCTTGGCCGCGCCCTTCGGCCCGAGCCAGACCGCGCGCGAGGCTTCGTCGTCGGCCACCATGGTCACGACCGCGTCGGCGTCGATCGCAGCGTCCTCGGGCGAGGTCGCCCAAAGCGCGCCGCGCGCGATCAAATCTTCCGCCTTGGCCTTGCTGCGATTCCACAGCGTCACCGTATAGCCGGCATCGAGATAGCGGCCGGCCATGCCATGCCCCATCCGCCCCAATCCGATGAAGGCGATGCGGGGCATGGTCAGTCCACGTCCTCGATGTCGGCACCAGTTGTGCCGAAGGCGCGCTGCGCCAGCGTCGCGGCCATGAAGTCGTCGAGCTCGCCATTGAGCACGCCTGAGGTGTCCGAGGTCTGCACCCCTGTGCGCAGATCCTTCACCATCTGATAGGGCTGGAGCACGTAGGAGCGGATCTGGTGACCCCAGCCGATATCGGTCTTGGCGGCCTGGTCGGCGGCGGCCTTTTCCTCGCGCTTCTTCAGCTCGATCTCGTAAAGGCGTGCGCGCAGCATGTCCCAGGCCTGCGCCTTGTTCTTGTGCTGGGAGCGGCCGGCCTGACAGACCACGGCAACGCCGGTCGGAATGTGGGTCAGGCGCACCGCCGATTCGGTCTTGTTGACGTGCTGGCCGCCGGCGCCGCCCGACCGCATGGTGTCGACGCGGACGTCGGATTCCTTGATGTCGATCTTGATGCTGTCGTCGATGACCGGGAACACCTGCACGCTCGAGAACGAGGTGTGCCGCCGCGCGTTGGAATCGAACGGCGAGATGCGCACCAGGCGATGCACGCCCGCCTCGGTCTTCAGCCAGCCATAGGCGTTGTGGCCGGAGACCTGGATGGTCGCGGACTTGATGCCGGCTTCTTCGCCCTCGGACTCTTCGAGGAATTCGACCTTGAAGCCGTGGGTCTCGGCCCAGCGCGTGTACATGCGCAGCAGCATCTGCGCCCAGTCCTGGCTCTCGGTGCCGCCGGCACCGGCATGGACTTCGAGATAGGAATCGAAGCGATCGGCCTCGCCCGAGAGCAGCGCCTCGAGCTCGCGCCGGGCGACTTCCTTCTTCAGAGCTTTCAGCGCGTTTTCGGCCTCGGTGACGACGCCCTCATCGCCCTCGGCCTCGCCGAGCTCGATCATGCCGATATCGTCCTCGAGCTCCTGCTCGACCTTGCCGATGCCCGAGAGCGAATCCTCGAGCGAGGTCCGCTCCTGCATCAGCTTCTGGGCCTTCTGGGGATCGTTCCAGAGGTTTGGATCTTCTGCGAGCTTGTTCAGCTCAGCGAGGCGCGCCGTCGATTTCTCGACGTCAAAGATGCCTCCTCAGCAGCCCGACTGACTGCTTGATCTCTTCTACCAACCGTTCGATTTCGGCGCGCATGTCGTTCTCTGATGTCGCGGAATGGGTCCGCGTGGCGCGCATGATCCGGGAAAGTGAGAGGCCGCTTCCCGGACGATCATGCGCAAAGACAAAATCCAAAGCGCGATGAACATCGCGCTCGACGGGATGTAACGGCGGCAGCGCCAAAGCGCAACCGCCGGAACCGGGATCCTCTGTCTTGTCCTAAGCCTTAGTACAGCCCGCCGGTGCCCGGCCGCATGAAGAAGCCGGAATCCGGCTGCTGCTGCTGCGACGCCGGCATGCCGCCGCCGCGCCCGTCGGCATCGGCAACGCCGATGACCGAGTAATTGTCCGGCGGCGCCGTGCCCGGCTTGAAGGCCTCGAGGATGGTTCCACCGGTTTCGCCAGGGCCGGCGCGCATGCCGGTCTTGGCGACGACGCGAACCAGCTTGATGCCGGCCGGCACCTTGAACGGCACGGCAGGCTTGTCGGCGAGCGCGAGCTGGAGGAAGTCGCGCGCGATAGGAGCCGCGAGATGGCCGCCGGTCGCGGCGTTGCCTTTGCCGAGCGGACGCGGCTTGTCGTAGCCCATGTAGATGGCGACGGCGACGTCCGGCGAGAAGCCGACGAACCAGGCGTCCTTGGCCTCGTTGGTGGTGCCGGTCTTGCCGGCGATCGGCTTGCCAACCGCCTTGACCACGGTCGCAGTGCCGGCCTGAACCACACCTTCCATCAGCTCCGTGATCTGATAGGCGGTCATGGAGTCCAGCACCTGCTCGCGGCGGTCGATCAGCTGCGGCTCGGCCTGGTTCTTCCAGCCGCCCGGCGCGTCGCAGCCGCGGCATTCGCGCTGGTCGTGCTTGAAGATGGTGTGGCCGTAGCGGTCCTGGATGCGATCGATCAGCGTCGGCTTTACGCGGCGGCCGCCATTGGCGAGCATCGAGTAGGCCGTGACCATGCGCATCGCCGTGGTCTCGCCGGCGCCAAGCGCGTAGGAGAGATAGTTCGGCAGTTCGTCATAGACGCCGAAACGGCGGGCATATTCGCCGATCAAGGGCATGCCGATGTCCTGCGCCAGCCGCACGGTCACGGTGTTGAGCGATTGCCGCAGCGCGTTGCGCAGCGTCACCGGCCCCTGGAACTTGCCCGAGGAGAAGTTTTCAGGCCGCCACACGCCGGCGCCCTGCCCCTGGTCGATTTCGATGGGCGCATCGAGCACGACGGTCGAGGGCGTGTAGCCGTTGTCGAGCGCGGCCGAATAGACGATCGGCTTGAACGACGAGCCCGGCTGCCGATAGGCCTGCGTGGCGCGGTTGAACTGGCTCTGGTCGAACGAGAACCCACCGACCATCGCGAGCACGCGGCCGGTCCAGGGATCCATCGCCACCATCGCGCCGGACACTTCGGGGATCTGGCGCAACCGGTACTGGCCCTCGACGGGCTGACCGTCTTTGTAAAGCGGATCGGCATAGATCACGTCGCCGGGCTGCAGCACCTGCGACACCGCCGTCGGCGTCTTGCCTTTGGCGCCGCCTTGCGCGGCCCGCGCCCAGCGCACGCCGTCTGCCGTAACGATGCCGGTCTCGCGCTGCTTGCTCACGGCGCCGCCAAGCTCGCGGTTCGGCTGGAAGCCAATCCGCGCCGACTGGTCGCTGGTCTCCAGCACCACGGCCATGCGCCACGGCGAGATGTCCGACAGTGATTTGATCTCGGCGAGCTTCACGCCCCAATCGCCCGAAATATCGAGCTTGCTGATGGCACCGCGATAGCCCTGCTGCTCGTCATAGTTCACGAGGCCCGTGACCATCGCCTTGCGCGCCATGACCTGGATCTTCGGGTCGAGTGTCGTGCGCACCGACAGGCCGCCTTCATACAATTTCTTCTCGCCATAGCGCTCGAAGATGTCGCGGCGGACTTCCTCAGCGAAATATTCGCCGGCGAAGGTGTGGGCGCCATTGGACCGGCTGGTGACGGCCAGCGGCTCCTTGCGGGCCTTGTCGGCGTCGGCCTGCTTGATCCAGCCGTTCTCCACCAGACGGTCGATGACGTAATTGCGGCGCTCGATGGCGCGGTCACGGTTGCGCACCGGATGCAGCGTCGCCGGCATCTTCGGCAGCGCGGCCAGATATGAAGCTTCCGCCACCGTCAGCTCGTTCACCGACTTGTCGAAATAGACCAGCGAAGCGGCCGCGATGCCGTAGGCGCCGAGACCGAGATAGATCTCGTTCAGATACAGCTCGAGGATCTTGTCCTTCGAATAGGTCTTCTCGATTCGCATCGCGAGCAAGGCTTCCTTGATCTTGCGGGCGAAGGAGACCTCGTTGGTCAGCAGGAAGTTCTTGGCGACCTGCTGGGTGATGGTGGAGGCGCCCTGCGGGCGACGGTTCGAGCCGTAGTTCTGGATATAGGCCACGCCGGCACGCGCCATGCCGGTGTAGTCGATGCCGCCATGCTCGTAGAAATTCTTGTCTTCGGCCGCCAGGAACGCGTTGATCACGAGCTTGGGCACGGCCTGGATCGGCAGATACAGCCGCCGCTCCTTGGCATATTCGCCGAGCAGCGAGCCGTCGACCGCGTGCACGCGGGTCATCACTGGCGGCTCGTAATCCTGAAGCTGAGAGTAGTCGGGCAAGTCCTTGGAGAAATGCCAGATCAGGCCTGCCACGGCGCCGACACCGACAAGGAACACCACAGTTCCCGCGGCGAACAGGAAGCCCATGAACCGCACAAGCAAGCGCATTATGTGTTTATCCGTTCAAACTCTGGATCAGCCCAGTATCAGCCCTATCGGACCGCAAAACCGCACCCCAAACAGGCGCCAACCTCACGTCGCGAATTGGCCGGCTTACGACATACCATCAGTGCCGGGCTCAAGACCCTTGCCAAGCAGGATTATCGCCGATTCCGAGCCCCCTGCGGCATTTTTATAAAGCGCCCGCTGTGGCCAAACTAGGGCTTTTGCGGCGGGACTGGAAAACCCTTTCAGTTCGAACACCCCCGGGTCGTCAGTACGACGATCCCCGGGGCGTGAATTGGACGATCCCCGGGTCGTCAGTTTGACGATCCCGCCGTGGCCATCCGTTTGGTCAGGAACCCATCGATCGCCTGCGCCATCGAGCCCACGGCACGGGACCGCCAGCCCTCGGAGACCAGATGCTCGAGGTCACCTTTATTTGAGACGTAGCCGATCTCGACCAGCACCGAGGGCACGTCCGGCGCCTTCAGCACCCGGAAGCCCGCCGACTTCAGGGGATGCTTGTGCATTCGCACCGTCGACTTCATCTCGCCCATCAGAAGGCGCGCGAAACGGTTTGAAAAGGTGCGGGTTTCCCGCTGCGTGAGGTCGATCAGGATATCGGCGACGTCGGTCGGCTCCTCCGCGAGGTTGAAGCCGGCGATCGCATCCGCCCGGTTTTCAGCGTCCGCCAGCCGCTGTGCCTCTGCGTCGGACGCCTTGTCGGACAGCGTATAGATGGTCGCGCCCTGCGCATCGCCCTCGGCACGGGGCAGCGCGTCGGCATGAATGGAGACGAACAAGGCCGCCTTCAGATTCCGGGCGACCTTGGTCCGGTCATTGAGGGGGATGAAGGTGTCGTCGTCCCGCGTCATGACCACACGGTATTTGCCGGCCTTCTCCAGCTTGTCGCGGAGCGCCAACCCGAAGGCCAGCACCAGGTTCTTCTCGCTCTCGCCGCTCGACTGCGTGCCGTTGTCGATGCCGCCATGGCCGGGATCGATCACGACCACCGGGCGGCCGTCAGCCTTCTGCTGCGCCGTGTCCGGGGCTGCCGTCGCGGGAGCCGTTGCGGGCTGCGCCTCGCCAATCGTCGGCCGCAGTTCGGGGCGGCTTTCGGGTGCGAGCGACTGCACGAAAGCGGTCCGGTCGACCTCCTCCAGCTCCAGCACGAGCCGGGCCGGCTGGCCGTTGGCCGCCTCCAGCACATAGGAATTGGCGATCCGGGCCGGGCCGGTCAGGTCGAACACGATTCGCGAGCCGCCCGGCATGACAAGCCCGTAGCGGAAGGCCTTGATCAATCCGCGCCCCCCGCCCCCTGCCCCCGCGGGCAGCCGAAAATTCAGCTGCGGCACGTCAACGACGACCCGGTACGGGTCGGCCAGCGTGACGGCGCGGAAGGTGATGGTCTGGTCGAGGTCGAGAATGAAGCGAGTCTGCTGGCCATCTCCGGCCAGCCGGGCGGCGGAGGCGACTGGAAAACTCGCCGCCGCAACAACGGGTTGCGGCTGGCTTTCCGCGGCGCTCAGGCGCGAGGAATCAGCACACGGCAACGCTGCGGCGCACAGCAGAGCGCATCCCAGCAAAACCCGTTGATTTGTGCGGCTCGCCACCGATTCCGTGCCTCCGAGCAGCCCTTTTAACGCAATAGAACCACAGGGTTAATTGATCCTTAATGACAGAAGCGCGAAACTCGCTGACTGTGACCGCCGTGCGACGCTCCCTTGCACCGATGGCTCATTCCTCGTATGTACGGAATGCTGACGGCCGATATTTCCGGTTGTGTCGCATTCAGCCTCCCGGTGCAGCGCCGGAACTCTCAAGGTTTGGGAATTCCAGCGTTTTCCGTTCCTCTCAAAGACCAGCGCGGTGCGCGGCAGCGAGGTGGAGCGGGTCAAGCGCCGGTGGCGGACGGTCCTCGGGTACCTCAGTGTTTCCGGGACGGTTCTGACAGCGGCGTAACCCATTACCCGGTCCCTTGATCCCAAGGGAGCGGTTCGTGACCCCCAAAGGCGAGCGCGCTCGCGCCATGCCTGGCCAGCAGCAACTGATTGAAGGGCGGCCTCGCCGCCCAATGTTTCATACGGGCCGACGCTTGATGCGCCAGACTGTGCCGACGAATTCTGAAGGATCATTCGCGACGCTGCGGAGTGAAAATCCCGCGCGCCGCCTTGGCCCTGAGGCTTCCGGTTCGGCAAGGCGCGAGAGACGGCGTTTCGGCCTTCCCCTCACCCCCGAATCAGGTGGACCGTCGCGTCACCCGGCAGCGCAGCTCGCGCCCACGGTGAATAGCGCCCGCCGCCGCCAAGAGTTAAGACATGCCCAACAAGATGTTGATCGATGCCACCCACCCGGAAGAGACCCGGGTCGTCGTGGTCCGCGGCAATCGCGTCGAAGAGTTTGATTTCGAGACCGCGCAACGCAAGCAACTTCGCGGAAATATCTACCTCGCCAAGGTCACGAGGGTCGAACCCTCGCTCCAGGCCGCTTTCGTCGAATATGGCGGCAACCGCCACGGCTTCCTCGCCTTCAGCGAAATCCATCCCGACTATTATCAGATCCCGGTCGCCGACCGGCAGGCGCTGATCGAGGCCGAGGAACAGGCCCATCGCGAGGCCGAGGAAGAGAGCGAGAACCGCTCCCAGGGCCGCCGCCGCTCGCGCCACCGCAACTCCCGCCGCCGCGGTCATGGCGAGCGCGTCCGCAGCGAAATCGTTGAAGGCACCGATTCCACGGCCCAGCCGGTCGAGGGCGAGGCCCTGCTCACCGAAGGCGCGTCGCACGAAGGCGAGCATCTGCACGCCGACGCGGAGCATCAGGGCGAGCACGATCACCACGAACATGGCCATCATGATCACCACGATCATGACCACGAAGAACACGCGCACGACCATCATGCCCATGGCGACGATCACGCGCATGATCATGACCATGGCCACGATCATCACGAGCATCATCATGTCGATGAGACCCCCGCGCCTGTCGCCGCCGTCGGCGCCGAGCCCGTGGTTGCTGCCGAACCGCAGGAGGCCCAGACCTTCGAGGCTCACGCCTCCGAGTCCCACGAGACGCATGCCGAAGATCTCGCCGAGGCCGTGACCGCTTCGACTGAGCCGGCCGACGCCGTCTACGGCGAGGCCCCGCATGCCGAGGCTGCGGAAACGACCGGCGAAGACGACGAGGATGAGGACGAGGACGACGAGGAAGCCGAAGAGGAAGTCGTCGAATCCGTCGGCGGCGACGACGTGCTGGAGGAAGTGCCGGAGCGAACCTTCCGCCCGCGCCGCCAGTACAAGATCCAGGAAGTCATCAAGCGCCGCCAGGTGATGCTGGTGCAGGTCGTCAAGGAAGAGCGCGGCAACAAGGGCGCGGCGCTGACCACCTACCTCTCGCTCGCCGGCCGCTATGCCGTACTGATGCCGAACACCGCCCGCGGCGGCGGCATCAGCCGCAAGATCACCAGCGCTCAGGACCGCTCGCGCCTGAAGGAAGTGGTGCAGGATCTGGACGTGCCGGAGGGCATGGGCATCATCTTGCGCACCGCCGGCGCCGCCCGCACCAAGCCCGAGATCAAGCGCGACTTCGAATATCTGATCCGGATGTGGGAAACGGTGCGCGACCTGACGCTGAAGTCGCAGGCCCCGACCCTCGTCTACGAGGAAGGCTCGCTGATCAAGCGCTCGCTGCGTGACCTCTACAACAAGGAGATCGACGAAATCTCGGTTGCCGGTGAAGCCGGCTACCGCGAAGCCCGCGACTTCATGAAGATGCTGATGCCCGCCAATGTCAGCGCGGTGAAGCAGTATCGCGACGGCCAGCCGCTGTTCTCGCGCATGGGCGTCGAAAGCCAGCTCGACGCGATGTTCTCGCCGACTGTGCAGCTGCGCTCCGGCGGCTACATCGTGATCAACCAGACCGAGGCGCTGGTCTCGATCGACGTCAACTCCGGCCGCTCGACCCGCGAGCACCATATCGAGGACACCGCGCTCAAGACCAATCTGGAAGCGTCCGAAGAGGTCGCCCGCCAGCTCCGTCTGCGCGACCTCGCCGGCCTGATCGTCATCGACTTCATCGACATGGACGAGAAGCGTAACAACCGTGCGGTCGAGCGCAAGCTGTCGGATTGCCTGCGGCAGGACCGCGCGCGCATCCAGGTCGGCCGCATCTCCCATTTCGGCCTGCTCGAGATGTCGCGCCAGCGCATCCGCGCCAGCGTGCTCGAGAGCTCGACCGACCCGTGCCCGCATTGCGGCGGCACCGGCCATGTCCGCTCGGTGTCTTCGGTGGCGCTGCAGCTGCTGCGCGGCCTCGAAGAGATCCTGATGAAGGGCGCGACCCACAATCTGGTGGTCCGCACCCGCACCGACGTCGCACTCTATGTGCTGAACCACAAGCGCGGCCATCTGCGCGACCTCGAGAACGGCTTCAAGGTGACGCTGTCGGTCATCGCCGATCCCAGCGTGTCGGGACCGCAGGCCTATCTGATCGACCGCGGCGAGCAGGTGCATACGCTGGAGGCCGCCAAGGCGCTGCTCGCGGCGCAGGCCGCGGCGAGCCCGCCGCCGCTGGCGGAAGAAGCCTTTGACGACGAGGACGGTTTCGACATTGAGACCGAATCCGAAGTCGAGACCGAGGAAAGCGAAGGTCTCGCTGAAGAGGCCGCGGGCGAGGCAGGTTCCGAGCAGGACGGCCAGCGCCGCAAGCGCCGCCGGCGCCGGCGCGGCCGCGGTGGCCAGCGCGACGGCGAGTTGCGTGAGGATAGCCCAGCCACCCTCCCCGAGCCGGCTATCGCGGCTGGCGAAGGCGATGAGGATGCCGACACCGAGCAGGAGGGCGAAGAGGGCGAGGAACAGGCGGCCCGCGGCGAGCAGCAAGGCAGCGCCGACCGCCGCCGCCGGCGTGGTCGTCGCGGCGGACGCCGTCGGCGTGGCAGCGGCGAGGAGGGTCTTGCCGGCTCGATCGGTGACGAACTCGGTACCAGTCAGCCGTCGGAAGCATCCGACGCCGTGGCCGATTTCGACGGCTTCGGCAGCGAGGCTGCGCCCTCGATCGCGCAGGCCGAGCACACCGCCGAGCCTCAGGTCTCGCAGCCCGAGCCGCGCGCCGAGGTGCAGACCGAGGTGGCGCCGGCCCAACCGGAGCCCGTTGCCGCAGAGGAAGAGCCCGCCGACGACAAGGCCGCGCGGCGCCGCTCCACGGTCCGGGAAAAGGTGAGCTTCCTGTCGAGCAGCCCGAGCGAGCCGACAGCCCCGGTTGCGCAGGCGCCTGAGCCGGCCACTCCGCCGGCAGCCGAGCCCGCGCAGGAACCGGCAAGCGAAACGCCGGCCGCGCCACGTCGCGCCGGCTGGTGGTCACGCCGCTTCGGCGGCGGCGAATAAAACCGAACATTCGAGAGAAAACGCCCGGGTCAAGCCGGGCGTTTTTTGATTTGGCGAGGTCAGTTTCAATGCAAAGCGCAATCGTTCTCGGCGGCGGCATGATCGGCGTGAGCGCGGCGCTGCACCTCCAGCAGCGCGGCTGGGCCGTCACGCTCGTCGATCGCAGGGAGCCGGGCCGCGAGACCAGCTACGGCAACGCCGGGATGATCCAGGCCGAAGCGGTCCGCCCCTATCCGATGCCGCGGGACCTTGCGACGCTCCTGAAGATCGCGACCGGCCGCACCAACGACGTGCGCTACAGCCTGTCGTCGCTTCATCTCCATATCGAGCCCCTGCTCCGCTACTGGTGGCATTCGGCACCGAAGCGCCATCGCGAGGCAATCGAGGCATGGGCGCGGCTGATCGCCTACGCGACGAGCGAGCACGACATCCTCATTCGCGAGGCCCATGCCGACAATCTGATCCGCCGCGCCGGCTATCGCGCGCTCTATCGTGATGCTGCCGCCCTGGAGCACTCGATCAAGGACGCCGAACAAGACCGGCGCGAGTTCGGCGTGAATTTTCGTGTGCTGTCGGGCAGCGAACTGGCCAGGGCCGAGCCGGTCCTGCGCGACGATCTCCCCGGCGCCATCCATTGGCTCGACACCTGGACCGTGTCCGATCCCGGCGCGCTGGTGACCGCCTATGCCGAGCTGTTCCAGCGTCTCGGCGGCACGATCGTGATCGGCGATGCGCAGTCGCTAAAGCAGAGCGCGACCGGCTGGTCGGTCGATACCGATCAGGGACGCATCGACGCCGCCCATGCGGTCGTGACACTCGGGCCGTGGTCGCCCGATTTGTTGCACAAGTTCGGCTATCGCATTCCGCTGGTGCGCAAGCGCGGCTACCACATGCATTACAGCGGCGGCGCTTCGCTCGACCTGCCGCTGATCGACAAGGGTAACGGCTACGCCATGGGGCCGATGGCCAAGGGCGTTCGCATTACCACGGGAGCGGAGCTGACGCGCCCCGACGCGCTCGCAACGCCGGTGCAGCTCGCAGCCGCGGAGGCTTCCGCACGCGAGCTGATCGACCTCGGCCAACGCGTCGAGCCGGATCCGTGGTTCGGCACCCGCCCCTGCACGCCCGACATGCTGCCGGTGCTCGGGCAAGCGCCGGGTCATCCGGGCCTCTGGATGAATTTCGGCCACGGCCACCAGGGCTTCACCCTCGGCCCGGCGACGGGACGCCTGCTTGCGGAGGTGATGAGCGGCGAGACGCCTGCGATCGATCCGACGCCGTACCGGCCGGGGCGCTTCTAAGCCGTCGGGCAAGCTGCCTGCTCCCGTCAATCCGTTCGCGCCGCGAGCAGCTTTCTGATGCGCTCGGCATCTTCAGGCGTCGCCGGGTTGTAGACGATCATGCTGAGATCGGAGCGGCCCTCGACGCTGAAGCTCGAATATTCGAACGACATCATGCCGTGAACCGGGTGGAGCAGCCGCTTGGTGCCGTCGCCATGATGGCGCACGTCGTTGTCGCGCCAGAGCGCTGCGAATTCCGGACTGGTGCGGCAGAGCTCATCGACGAAGTCGGCAACATGCGACACCGCGCCCGCGCGCGCGGCATCCGCCCGGAACGCCGCCACGACGAAGCGCGCCACGCTGTCCCAGTCATATTGCGCCGCGCGCACGCGCGGGTCGCAGAAGATGAAGCGAAGGATATTGCGCTGTCCCGGCGGGATCGCGCCGTAGTCCGTCAGCACGGTGCTTGCAGCCCGATTCCAGGCGACGACGTCCCAGGTTGCGGTCCGCACCAGTGCCGGGCTGAATGCGAGCGCGTCGAGCACGCGCTGCAGCCGCGGCGAGACGCCTTCGCTGGCCTGGTAGCGCACCTCGGGCGGGCGGCCGAGGCCGATCAGGAACAGATGCTCGCGCTCGACATCGGTCAGCAGCAAGGCGCGGGCGATGCGGTCGAGCACGTCGGCCGAGGGCGCTCCGCCGCGGCCCTGCTCCAGCCAAGTGTACCAGGTCGGGCTGATATTGGCGCGCTGCGCCACCTCCTCGCGGCGCAGCCCTGGCGTGCGCCTGCGGCTGCCGGCAAAACCGAACGCGGCGGCATCGAGCCGGGTCCGGCGGTCCTTCAAATAGGCCCCGAGCAGGTTTTCGACGGATGCGGTCTCGCTCATCCTGTTAGCTACTATACCCCGATAAGGTCACTGCTTTACCTGGATAAATCTAGCGCCGATGTTCGTCTCCGCCAACCCCGATTGCCTCCTTGGAGATTGCTCATGCGTGTATTCGTCACCGGCGCCACCGGTTTCGTCGGCTCCGCCGTCGTTGCCGACCTGATCGCCGCCGGACATCGCGTTGCCGGCCTTGCCCGGACCGACGCTGGTGCCGCCGCCCTCACCGCGATGGGCGCGGAGGTCCATCGCGGCTCGCTTGAGGATCACGCCTCGTTGCGCAGCGGCGCGGCCGCCTCCGACGGCGTGCTTCACCTCGCATTCAACCACGACTTCTCGAAGTTCACCGAGAATTGCGAGCTCGACCGCCGTGCGATCCTCGCGCTCGGCGACGAACTGAAAGGCTCCGAGCGTCCGCTGATCGTCACCTCGGGCGTCGCGCTGCTCGCGCCCGGACGGGTCGCGACCGAGGACGATGCGGCGGCCCGCCACTTTCCGCGCGTGTCGGAAGCGACCGCCGAAGAGCTCGCCGACCGCGGCGTCCGTGCCGGCATCGTGCGGCTGCCGCCCACGACCCACGGCGAGGGCGACCACGGCTTCGTCCCGCGCCTGATTGCGATTGCCCGGGAGAAAGGAGCTGCGGCCTTTGTCGACGACGGCATGCACCGCTGGCCCGCCGCCCATCGCCTCGATGCCGCGCGCGTCTATCGCCTCGCGCTGGAGCAAGGCGCATCCGCTCGCCGCTATCACGCCATCGCCGAAGAAGGCGTGCCGTTCAAGGTGATCGCGGGGGTGATCGGCAAGAGGCTCGGCGTGCCCGTGATCTCGAAATCGCCCGACGAGGCCGAATCTCATTTCGGCTGGTTCGCGCGGTTTGCGGCCGTCGACGTTCCGACCTCGAGCGCGAAGACGCGGGCCGCGCTCGGCTGGGCGCCCAAGGAAAAAGGGCTGATCGAGGATCTCGACCAGCCCCATTACTTCAAGGTCTGACAACGCAGCTCGCGTTGTCAGATCCAGATTAGTCCGTCGTGATCGCCGTCTCCATGTCGGTCGGATCGATCTGCCTGGAGAGGTTTGCGTTGAGCTTGTCGCGGTCGAGTTCACCCTCCCACCAGGCGACGATCACGCAGGCGACTCCGTTGCCGCACAGATTGGTCAGGGCTCGGCACTCGCTCATGAACTTGTCGATGCCGAGCACGATCGCCATGCCCGGCACGAGGCGCGGATCGACCACGGCCAGCGTCGCCGCCAGCGTGATGAAGCCCGCACCAGTGATGCCGGAGGCGCCCTTCGATGTCAGCATCGCCACGACCAGGATGGTCAATTGCTGACTGAAGCTGAGATCGTAGCCGAGCGCCTGCGCGATGAAGAGCGTGGCCAGCGTCATGTAGATGTTGGTGCCGTCGAGGTTGAACGAATACCCCGTGGGCACCACGAGGCCGACCACCGACTTGGAGCAGCCGAGACGCTCCAGCTTTTCCATCAGGGACGGCAGCGCGCTTTCCGAGGACGAAGTGCCGAGCACGATCAGCAATTCGTCCTTGATGTAGGCCAGGAAGCGGAAGATCGAGAATCCAGCCAGGCGCGCGATGATGCCGAGCACGACGAAGACGAACAGCGCCGCGGTCAGGTAGAACGTGGCGATCAGCCCGATCAGATTGAGGATGGCGCCGGTGCCGAACTTGCCGATCGTGTAGGCCATCGCACCGAACGCACCGATCGGCGCCGCGCGCATCACGATGGAGATGACGCCGAACACGGCATGGGCGGCGTCATCGATGAAGCTGCGGATGGTGTGGCCGCGCTCGCCGAGGCTCATGATCGCGAAGCCGAACAGCACCGAGAACAGCAATACCTGAAGGATCTCGCCTTGCGCGAACGCGCCGACCACGGTGTCCGGAATGATGTGCAGCACGAAGTCGACGGACTTCTGCCCGGCAGCCTGCTTGGCGTAATTTGCAACGGCCGCCTCGTTTGCCGCCGCATTGCCGAAGCCCGCGCCCGGCCTGGCGAGATTGCCGACGAGGAGACCGATGACCAGCGCGAAGGTCGAGACCACCTCGAAATAGACCAGCGCCTTGACGCCGATGCGGCCGACCTTCTTGGCGTCCTGGATGTGGGCAATGCCGGAGACGACGGTGCAGAAGATGATCGGCGCGATCACCATCTTGATCAGCTTGATGAAGCCGTCGCCGAGCGCCTTGATCCATTCGTTGGTGGCAACCGTCGGCCAGAGCCAGCCGACGATGGCGCCGAGCACGATGGCGATCAGCACCTGGACGTAGAGAACCTTGTACCACGGCTTGGCGACGGGCGGCGCGACCGGCGCCCCCGTCATGGTTGTCGTCGTCATCGTTTACTCCCCCTCAAAATACTGGGCCAGCCAAGATCAACTTGGCCGGCCCTGTCAATCGGAACCGCTTGCTCCTGCGCCTTTTACCGACGGCGATCGATCAATCTGCGCGCTGCCGGCATCAACGTTGCGCCAAGCGCATTCTTCACCAGCGAGGCCGCAACGAACGGCACGATGCCGACCTGAAACGCCTTTGCAGCGCCCAGCCCGAGGCCGAACGCCAGCCAGCCAAAGCCGGCTGCCAGAATGACGATATGACCGACAGCCATCGCTGCGAACAGCAGCATCACGCTGCGATCCCAACCACGTTCAGCGAGCCAGCCGGTCACGAAAGCGGCTGCAATGAAGCCGAACAGATAGCCCGCGGTCGGGCCAAACAGCGGTGCAAGTCCGCCCACCGGCCCGGCAAACACCGGCGCGCCAAGCGCACCTTCGGCGAGGTAGGCAATCATGGTTGCGCTGCCAAGACGCCAGCCATAGGCGGCGCCGATCATCAGCACCACCAGCGTCTGCAACGTCATGGGCACATAGGGCAGCGGCAGATTGACCTTGGCTGACAGCGCCATCAATGCGGTGCCGAGCGCAACCAGAACGACGGCACGCACCGCGCCAACGGCTTCGCCCGGTCGGGTCGGCCACATCAATGCGGCGAGAGGAAAATGCGTGGCAGGGGTCGGGACAGATCGGTCAGACAAGTTGAACTCCGGAATTGGTCGAAAACTGGCGGCTATTTAAGCCAGTGAGCGATCCGGTCAACTGCCTCGCGCATCTCGCCGGGCGAGCGCGCATAGGAAAGACGGATGAAGGAGCGGCCATGAACAGGATCGAAATCGAGCCCCGGCGTGGCCGCGACGCGCGCCTGTTCGAGCATCTGCTTGGCGAATTCGAAACTGTCGGAGGTGAAGTCCGAGACGTCGGCATAGAGATAAAATGCACCATCGGCAGGCAGGAACTTGGTGAGGCCGGCTTTCGGCAGACCCTCGATCAAAATCCGCCGGTTTTCCTGATAGCCGTGCTTGATCGCCTCCATCTCGGCCGCACCGTCGAAGGCGGCTTCGGCGGCAATCTGCGAGAGCGACGGCACCGAGATCGAGAGGTTCTGCTGCAACCGCTCGATCGGCCGCACCAGGATGTCAGGCACGACCATCCAGCCGACGCGCCAGCCGGTCATGCAGAAATATTTCGAGAACGAGTTGATCACGAGTGCGTGCTCGGAGAGCGCTGCCGCGGTGACTGCCGGAAACGCATAATCGAGCCCGTGATAGATTTCGTCCGAGATGAAGCGGATGCCGGCGTCTTCGGCGGCCGTCATCAGTCCTGCGAGCGCTTCGCGCGACATCATCGTTCCCGTCGGATTGGCGGGACTGCCGACCAGCACACCCTTCAGCGGCGCCTTGCGATGCGCCGCGAGCAACGCCTCGCCGGTGAGCGCATGGCGCGTCTCGTGGGTGGTCTCGATCAGCACCGGCTCGCAGCCGAGCGCGGTAAGGATATGGCGATAAGGCGGATAGCCGGGCACCGTCACGGCGACGCGGTCGCCGGGCTCGAACATCGACAGAAAGGCCAGGATGAACCCGCCGGAGGAGCCGGTGGTCACCACGATCCGGTCAGGGCTGACGTCGCAGCCATAGGCATCGCGATAATGGCGCGCGATGCGCTGCCGCAGGCTGGGAATGCCAAGCGCAGAGGTATAATCGATCCGCCCGGCCTCCAGCGCCGCGTGGGCAGCCGCGATCGCGGTGCTGGGCGCCCCGGCCGCGGGCTGGCCGACCTCCATATGAATGACATGGCCGCCGGCGGCCTCGATTCGGGCGGCCGCGGCCATGACGTCCATCACCATGAACGGGGGAACATCGCTGCGGCGGGAGGGCTCGAGCCACTGCCCCAACCGGGTCCTCAATGTCGCATCGTGCATCGATTTCTGCTATTCGCTGGCGGACCGGTGCGTCTGGTCCGTAAAACGGGGCGCTTGCGCCCCAGACTGGCCGCATTGTACGGCTCATAAGGGTAACGCTCACAAGGGCATATCGCGTATCCGGTCCGCCGCCAATCGCCAAAACCAATCACGAAACCGCTGTCCTGACCGTTTGACCAAGACCGTTTGATGTCGTTCCAGATCGCATTGCGCAAGAAGGCTTCCGCCCTCATCGCCCTCGTCACGGCCGCGGCGATCGCTCTGCTGCCGCTCCCGGCGGCGCGGGCGCAGCAGAAGGGGCCGCCGGTCCTGCGCGACACCGAGACCGAGCAGCTGCTGCGCGAATACACGCGCCCGATCCTGCGTGCTGCGGGTCTGGAGAAGCAGAACATCCAGATGGTGATCATCAACGACAGCTCGTTCAACGCGTTCGTCGCCGACGGCCGCCGCATCTTCGTCAATTACGGCGCACTGCTTCAATCGGAGACGCCGAACCAGATCATCGGCGTGCTGGCGCACGAGACCGGGCATCTGGCCGGTGGCCATCTGTCCAAGCTGCGCGAGCAGCTCGCCGCCGCCCAGACCCAGATGATCATCGCGATGCTGCTCGGCGCGGGCGCGATCGCCGCGGGCAGCACCCAGCGCAGCAGCGCAGGCAACAACGGGCTCGCCAATGCCGGCGCCGCCGCGATCTCCGCTCCGCAGGAGGTGATCCGCCGGACGCTATTGTCCTACCAGCGCCAGCAGGAGGAGAACGCCGACCGCGCCGGCGTGAAATTCCTGACCGCGACCCAGCAATCGCCGAAGGGCATGTACGAGACCTTCAAGCGCTTCACCAGCGAGAGCCTGTTCGCCGCGCGCGGCGCCGATCCCTATCTGCAGTCGCATCCGATGCCGGCCGAGCGCGTCGCCGCGCTTCAGGAATTCGCCAGCACCAGCCCCTACTGGAACAAGAAGGACGATCCTGCGCTGCAGCTCCGCCACGACATGGTTCGCGCCAAGATCTCCGCGTTCATGGAGCGGCCGGAAACGGTGTACCGCCGCTATCCCCAGACCAACGACAGCATGCCGGCGCGCTATGCCCGCGCCATCAGCACCTATCTGCACGGCGATCTGCGCAGCGCGCTCGCCCAGATCGACGCACTGATCCAGGTCCAGCCCAACAACCCGTACTTCTACGAGGTGCGCGGCCAGGCCCTGTTGGAGAGCGGCAAGCCGGCCGAGGCGATCGCGCCGTTGCGCAAGGCCGCACAGCTTTCCAACAATGCCCCCCTCATCGAGATGTTACTTGGGCAGGCTCTGGTTGGAACCGATAATAAAGCCTACACCGACGACGCTGTTCGGATTCTGCGCGGTGCGGTAGCCCGAGAGCCCGAGGCGGTGCTCGGCTTTACCCAGCTCGCGATGGCCTATGGCCGGAAGGGCGACTATGCCGAAGCGGATCTGGCCTCGGCGCAAGCCGCTTACCTGCGCGGCGACAACAAGACCGCCCGCGAGCTCGCCACGCGCGCGAAAACCCGTTTCGCCGTCGGCACGCCCGGGTGGGTCAAGGCCGACGACATCGTGGCGGCGAAGCCGCCGAAGAACTGACGAACTCGAACGACGCCCGAACCCACGACGTCACGACCCCGAGCTTAAGTCCGCCGGGACGTATTCCGAAACCTGCTTTGGATAAGAGGATTTACCCATGCCTTCGCTGCGCCTGCTTGCTCCCGCGCTATTTGCGCTCGCTTTGTTCGGCGCGGCCGCGCCCGCGTCGGCCGACAGCTTCTCCGACGGCCAGCGCACCGACATCGAGAAGATCATCAAGAACTACCTCGTCAGCCATCCCGAGGTGCTCGAGGAAGCCATGGCTGAGCTGAGCAAGCGCCAGGCCGCGGCCGAGACGCAGAAGCACGAGGCCAGCATCGCGCAGAACGCGGATGCGATCTTCAACTCGCCGCGCCAGGTCGTGCTCGGCAACAAGGACGGCGACGTCACCTTCGTCGAGTTCTTCGATTACAATTGCGGCTATTGCAAGCGCGCGATGGACGACATGCTCACGCTCATGAAGGGCGATCCGAAGCTGAAGGTAGTGCTGAAGGAATTTCCGGTGCTGAGCCAGGGCTCGGTCGAGGCGGCGCAGGTCGCGGTCGCCGTGCGCATGCAGGATCCCTCCGGCAAGAAATATCTCGACTTCCACCAGAAGCTGCTCGGCGGCCGCGGCGCCGCCGACAAGGCGCGCGCGCTTCAGGCCGCCAAGGAAGCCGGCCTCGACACTGCCAGAATCGAAAAAGACCTCGCCAGCCCCGAAGTGCGCGCCACCATCGAGGAGAACTTCAAGCTCGCCGAAGCGATGGGCATGAACGGCACGCCGAGCTACGTGATCGGCAAGCAGATCGTGGTCGGCGCCGTCGGCGTCGAAGGTCTGAAAGAAAAGATCGGCATTGCCCGCTGCGGCAAGGCGACTTGCTGATCACACGACTTTCGATCCTGATCGCACCGGAGGCCGGCTTGAGAGCCGGCCTTTTTTCTTGCGCACGAACCGTGGCAGCTTCGTGCGAAAGTCATTCATCTGGCGTTCAACAAACAAATGCCGCGGAACTGACTAAGTTCCGGAACAACCCACTTCCCCTTTCGTTGTCGGCGCGGGCAATGACGCAAAGAACCACGTGAGGAGAATTTCCATGTTGAACCGTTTTATGATCTCGGTTGCCGCGGCCGCACTTGTCGCGGGCGCCGGTGTGGCGAACGCACAGGGTATGAAGGGCGACACCGGTGGTGCAGCCGGGGCAACGCCGACGCAGCATGCGCAGCCCTCGGGTGGCGCAGCAGAGCACGGCGGCGCCATGAGCCGGGAGAAGGGCACCGTCGGCCAAGCCGGCGGCGCCATGAAGCCCGGCGGAGCCTCTGAAGAGAAGTCCTCCGGCGCGATGGAGAAATCCGGTGGAATGGAAAAGTCCGGCGGGATGGAGAAGTCGGGCGCGATGAACAAGAACGCGGCTGACGACAAGGCCGGCGCGATGAAGGGCGAGCGTACGCAGAACGCGCAGGACAAGTCGAAGAGCACGATGGAGCAGGATAAGTCGAAGAGCACGATGGACAAGTCCCAGATGGACAAGTCCAAGAGCACCGAGACCGACACCAAGAGCGGCAACATGAACGCCCAGACCAAGGGCGCGGACGGCAAGACCGCTACCGACAGCAAGGCCGCCACCGACAGCAAGTCCCAGACCACGACGGGTAACGCGCCCGCGACCGCGGCTGCGCCGCCCGCCGAGAAGCGGACTGAAATCTCCTCGGCGATCAAGTCGACCAAGATCGAGGAGACCACCAACGTTAACTTCAACATCTCGGTCGGCACCGCGATCCCGGCATCGGTCCACTTCCATCCGCTGCCGCCCCGGATCGTCGAGATCTATCCGCAGTGGCGTGGCTATGAAGTGATCTTCGTCCGCGGCCAGTACGTGATCGTCCGTCCGCAGACCCGCGAGATCGTCTACATCATCGAAGGCTAAGCTGCCTCGCTGAACGCCAAATGGGCCCTTGCCGAGACATCGGCAGGGGCCTTTGGCCTATCCGTTGCCCTCCCCTTGGAGCCTCCCTCCGGCAGCCACGATTAGAACTGGTTAACAAGCAATTTCCGTGGCTTCCGCACAGGTTTTTGCACCGGGGATGAGGTACTTGAAGGCCCCTGGGAGGCCCTTCAAGGCTTCCCCTAGGACGCTTTGTTACCTATAACCCCGCCACGCCGAAGCACCTGCCGGGATAGGAATGGCCGAACCAGCAACCGATACGATCCTCGTTCTCAACGGACCGAACCTCAACATGTTGGGGACGCGCGAGCCCGAGAAGTACGGCCACGCCACGCTGGCCGACGTCGAGGCGCTGTGCCGGGACACGGCCGCCAGCTTCGGCCTCAAGGCCGACTGCCGGCAGTCCAATCGCGAGGGCGAGCTGATCGACTTCATCCACGAGGCGCATGCCCGCAAAATGAAGGGTATCATCGTCAACGCCGGCGGCTATTCGCACACCTCGATCGCGCTGCACGACGCGCTGCTCGCGGTGCAGATCCCGACGGTCGAAGTGCATGTGACCAACATCCACGCCCGCGAGAGCTTTCGTCACCACTCCTACACCGCGCGCGCGGCGTTCGCCTCGCTCTGCGGTTTCGGCATCGAGGGCTACCGCCTCGCCATCCAGGGCCTTGCCGCCAAGCTTGCCATCAAGCCCAAGGCCTGAAGCCTCTCATCAAACAGAACATTCGGATCAAACAACATGGCGCGCCAGCCAGACGACAAAGCAGCCGCAAAGTTTTCCAGCGAGGATTCCGCGCTCGTCCGCGAGCTCGCCCTGCTGCTCGATGAGACCAGTCTCACCGAGATCGAGATCGAACGTGCGGGCCTGCGCCTGCGCGTCGCCCGCAACGTCAGCGTTGCCGCGACCATGCCGATGCAGATGGCAGCCGCGCCCGCCGCACTGCCGGCAGCAGCCGCCGCGCCCGCCGCCGCCGGGCCCGACCTGTCGAAGCATCCCGGCGCCGTCAGTTCGCCCATGGTCGGCACCGCCTATTGGGCGCCGGAGCCCGGCGCCAAGCCGTTCATCGAGGTCGGCAGCAAGGTCTCGGTCGGACAGACTCTCCTGATCATCGAAGCCATGAAGACCATGAACCAGATCCCCTCGCCGCGCGCCGGTACGGTGACGCAGATCCTGGTCGAGGACGGCCAGCCGGTCGAGTACGGCGAGCCGCTGGTGATCATTGAGTGAGGGAGTGGCGAATAGCGAGTAGCGAATAGTTACTCCTCCCAGTTCGCCATTCGCTATTCCCCCCGAGGCACCATGTTCGACAAGATCCTCATAGCCAATCGCGGCGAAATCGCCCTTCGCATCCTCAGGGCCTGCAAGGAGCTCGGCATCGCGACCGTCGCCGTGCACTCCACCGCCGACGCCGATGCCATGCATGTGCGCCTGTCGGACGAGAGCGTTTGCATCGGACCGCCGGCGTCCAAGGACAGCTATCTCAACGTGCCCGCGCTGCTCGCGGCCTGCGAGATCACGGGCGCCGATGCCGTGCATCCCGGTTACGGCTTCCTGTCCGAGAACGCCCGCTTTGCGGAGATCCTCTCAGAGCACAATCTGCATTTCATCGGTCCCAAGGCCGAGCACATCCGCCTGATGGGCGACAAGATCGAGGCCAAGAAGACCGCCAAGAAGCTCGGCATCCCCGTGGTGCCCGGCTCCGACGGCGCGGTCGGTCCCGATGACGACGCAATGGCGATCGCCAAGCAAATCGGCTTTCCGGTGCTGGTGAAGGCGGCGGCCGGCGGCGGCGGCCGCGGCATGAAGGTCGCACACAGCGAGGCCGACCTGCTCATGGCGCTGTCGACGGCGGCCAACGAGGCCAAATCCGCCTTCGGCGATGCCTCCGTCTATCTCGAAAAATATCTCCAGAAGCCGCGCCACATCGAGATCCAGATCCTCGGCGACGGCCGTGGCGGCGCGATCCATCTCGGCGAGCGCGACTGCTCGCTGCAACGCCGTCACCAGAAGGTCTGGGAAGAGGGCCCCTCGCCTGTCCTTGCCGCCGCCGCGCGCGCCAAGATTGGCGAAACCTGCGCCAAGGCCATGCGCGACATGAAATATCTCGGCGTCGGCACCATCGAGTTCCTCTATGAGGACGGTGAGTTCTACTTCATCGAGATGAACACCCGCATCCAGGTCGAGCATCCCGTCACCGAGAGCATCACCGACATCGACCTCGTGCTGGAGCAGATCCGCATCGCCGCCGGCGGCGATTTGCCGGCAAGGCAGGAAGATATCCAGGTCATCGGCCATGCGATCGAGTGCCGCATCAACGCCGAAAATCCCCAGACCTTCCGCCCCTCGCCCGGCCGTATCCTGCAGTATCACCCCCCCGGCGGGCTCGGGGTCCGGATCGATTCCGCGGTCTACCAGGGCTACACGATCCCGCCCTATTACGATTCCCTGGTCGGCAAGCTGATCGTGCACGGCAAGACCCGCGCCGAATGCCTGATGCGATTGCGCCGGGCCCTGGACGAGATGGTCGTGGAAGGCATCGAGACCACGCTGCCGCTGTTCCGCGCGCTGGTGCGGGAAGACGACATCATCAACGGCGACTACCACATCCACTGGCTGGAACAGTACCTCGCCGGCAAGGCGGAACCCGCCCCGCGATAAATCCGTTTTCGTTGTGGAACCTTTAGGCCGCCATAGCGTTCCCAACGTTGGGGCCAGTTCCCAGGGGGCATTTTGATTTCGGCCGAGTCTCACAAGGCGTACCAGCCGTGACCGTCGACGCGCAACGACGGCGCACATTTTGGCAGATCCTGCTGTTTTCAGCGGGGCTTTTGGTGCTGACCGCCATCAGCGCCGGTTCGGTCTACCTGGTCAATAAAGCGCGGGACGACAACAGATGGGTGGTTCACACCATCGAGGTGGAGAACCAGGTCAACGCGCTGCTGCTCGAAATCCGGCGTGCCGAAAGCGCAGTGCGCGGCCTCCTGCTAACCCGGGAAGACAATTTCAGGGTCGACCATGAAACCGCGCTCGCCGCCATCCCCCCCGCCCTGGACAAGCTCACCCGCTTGAGCAGTGACAATCCAGAGCAACGCTCGAACGTCCAGAAGCTGAATGAGGCGATCCAAACCCGCATCAGCCAGTTCGCGCAGGAGATAAGCTTCATCCAGCAGGGCCAGCCGGACAAATCCACGGCCTTGGTTCGCGAGGCCGCGGCTCAGAACACAACCGCAAAGATCGCCACCATCGCGAACGCGATGATCCAGGAGGAGGAGCGGCTGTTCCGCCTCCGCTCCGCCAATTCCGACCGCAGCCAGACCCTCGCCGCTTCGATGACGGGCATCGGCTCGGGTCTCGTCGTGGTGCTGGCGCTGATCTCGATCTGGCTGGTGCGGCGCTCGGCCCGCGCCCGTGACGAGGCTGAAGCGCGGCTGCGCGACGCCAATTTCAATCTCGAATCCATCGTGGACGAACGTACCGCCGACCTGCGCGAGGCCAACAACGAGATCCAGCGGTTTGCCTATATCGTCAGCCACGATCTGCGCTCGCCGCTCGTCAACATCATGGGCTTCACCAGCGAACTCGAGGAGCTCAGCGGCGATGTCTTCCGCCGCATCGGCGGCCTCACCCAGGTCCCCGCCGGCGGGCCGCCGCTGGCGCCCGGCACCCCCGGCGAGATCATGCTCGAAGCGGCCGACAAGCAGCTCTCGGACGATGTTTCCGAAGCGCTCAGGTTCATCAAGACGTCGATCGCCAAGATGGACCGGCTGATTTCGGCCATTCTCAACCTCACCCGCGAGGGCCGGCGCGAATTCCAGCCCGTGAAGGTCGACACGCGCGAACTGATCGAGGCGATCGTGTCGACGCTGGCGCACCAGGCGGCCGAGGCGCAGGCCGAGATCCACATCGAGCCCCTCCCTGACATCGTGAGCGACCGGCTCGCACTCGAACAGATCTTCTCCAATCTGGTCGACAATGCGATCAAGTATCTCAAGCGCGGAGTGCCCGGCGAGATCAGAATCCGCGGGCGGACCAAGCTCGGCTACGCCATCTTCGAGATCACCGACAATGGCCGCGGGATCGACCCGAAGGATCACCAGCGGATCTTCGACCTATTCCGCCGGGCGGGAACCCAGGACAAGCCTGGCCAGGGCATCGGTCTTGCGCATGTGCGTGCACTTGTGCGTCGCCTCGGCGGCACCATGTCGGTATCATCGGAACTGGACGCGGGCAGCACCTTCACCATCACGTTGCCGATCGCCTGGAACGTGAACAACCGGAACGCAGATCGATGACCCAGCCTGTTACCATCATCATGATCGAGGACGACGAGGGCCACGCCCGCCTGATCGAGCGCAACATCCGCCGCTCGGGAGTCAACAACGAGATCGTCGCCTTCCCCAACGGCACCGACGCGATGCAGCATCTGTTCGGCGCCGACGGCAGCGGACTCGTGCAGAAGGGCAACGCGCTGCTGATCCTGCTCGACCTCAACCTGCCCGACATGAGCGGGATCGACATCCTGAGGCAGATCAAGGAAAACAAATACCTGAAGGCTTCGCCCGTGGTGGTGCTGACCACCACCGACGATTCCCAGGAAATCAAGCGTTGCTACGAGCTCGGCTGCAACGTCTACATCACCAAGCCCGTCAACTACGAGAATTTCGCCAATGCCATCCGGCAGCTTGGGCTGTTCTTCTCGGTCATCCAGGTCCCGCCCGCCGCCCCATGAACCAGCGCACGCCAACCCTGCTCTACATCGACGACGACGGTGCGCTGGCGCGCCTGGTCGATCGCGGCCTGACGCGGCGCGGCTACAGGGTCGTCCATGCCGCCAGTGGCGAGGAAGGCCTGGATCGCATCCGCCGCGCGTGTGCCGAAAGCAACATCGACGGCATCATCGACGTGGTGGCACTCGACCAGTACATGCCCGGCCTCGACGGGCTGGAGACGCTGGAGCAGATCATGGCGATCCCGGGCTCGCCGCCCGTGGTGTTCGTCACGGCCTCGCAGGATTCCAGCATCGCGGTCACGGCGCTGAAGGCCGGCGCGGCCGACTATCTGGTCAAGGACGTCACCGGCGATTTCATCCCCCTGCTCCACGTCGCCGCCGAAGGCGCGCTGCGCCAGTCGGAATTGCAGAGGGCGCGCGAGGAAGCCGAAGCTGAGATCCACGCCTCGCGCGACCGCTATGCAGCTCTCGCTGCCGAGCGCGAAATGCTGCTGCGCGAAGTCAACCACCGCGTCGGCAACTCGCTCCAGATCATCGCCTCGCTGCTGCACCTGCAGGCAAGCTCCGCCGCCCAGGACGAGGTCAAGGCGGCACTGACCAACGCGATGGGCCGCGTCGCCGCGGTCGCGCAGGTGCACCGCCGCCTCTACACCTCGCAGGATCTGAAGAGCGTGGTCCTGAACCAGTATCTGGACTCGCTGCTCGAGGATCTCCGCCGCTCGGCCGAAGGCAACCGGATGTCGCGCCTGACGCTGAAGGCCGAGCCGATCGAGATCGATCCCGACCGCGCGGTCGCCGTCGGCATCATCGTCAACGAGCTGGTGATGAACGCGGTGAAATACGCCTATCCTGACCGCGCCGGCCCGATTCATGTCGAGCTGCACGCCGACGGCGAGGATGTCCTGCTGTCGATCACCGACAACGGCGTCGGCGACAACGTCAAGGCCGACCCGCGCTCCACCGGCATGGGCCAGCGCATCGTCGCGGCCATGGCCTCCAAGCTCGACGCCGTGGTCGAGCGCGATCCCGCCCATTCCGGAACCCGGATCGTTCTGAAATTCGCGCGCATGCCCGTAGCCCCCAACAGGACCAGCACGGCGGCCGCGAGCTGATCTTCGCGCCCTGCCGCGCCCCCCATCGCAACGGCATCGCGATCCTGCTATGATTGCGAACCATGACTTCGCGCGACTCCGCTCCGTCTGAAATCACACCGGCCGTGCTGCTGCGCGCCTATGCCTGCGGCATCTTTCCGATGGCCGAAAGCGCCGAAGATCCGACCCTGTTCTGGGTCGAGCCGGAGCTGCGCGGCGTCATCCCCCTCGACGGATTTCGCGTCGCCTCGCGGCTCGCGCGCACCGTGCGTTCGGATGTGTTTCGCGTCACCGTCAACACCGCGTTCAAGGCGACGATCGCCGGCTGCGCCGCGCCGCAGGCCGGACGCGAGGACACCTGGATCAACAAGCGCATCCGTGACCTCTACGGCGGCCTCTACGAGCTCGGCCATTGCCACAGCGTCGAGGCGTGGCAGGGCGAGGACCTCGTCGGCGGGCTATATGGCGTCAGCCTCGGACGCGCCTTCTTCGGCGAGAGCATGTTCCACACCGCGCGCGATGCCTCCAAGGTCGCGCTGGTGCATCTGGTCGCGCGGCTGATCCATGGCGGCTTCGAGCTGCTCGACACCCAATATGTCACGGACCATCTGAAGAGCTTCGGCGCGGCCGAAATCTCGCGGCGGCGCTACACCGCGCTGCTCGACAAGGCGCTCGCGGGCGATCCCGGCGATTTCCTGAAGCTCTCTGCGGGTGAGGCGATCCCGGGCGCACGCGCGCTCGAGATCATCGCCGCGCGGCAATGATCGACAGCCAGGCCTAGCGGCCAACCCTGGGGGATTTGGCCTAACGGCCAAACCCGGGGATGCCGAACAGACCCGGCCGCTGCTCCGGCGGCGGGGGCGGAGGCGGGGCCGGTTGCTGCTGCTGGATCGGCGGCAGAGGCTGCGGCGGACGCTGCTGCACCTGCTTCGGCGCGGCCTTCTTCTGCGCAGCCGGCGGCGGAGGTGCAGGCTTGGTCGCAGGATCCGGCGCTGCGGTCGCAATGGTCTGCTGCGGCTCTTTGCAGTCGGTGAGCCAGATGTCGTAGATCGGATGCTCGACGCCATGCAGGCCCGGACTTGCCGCATACATCCAGCCCGAGAAGATGCGCTTCACCTCACCCTGCAGAGTGATCTCGTCGACCTCGACGAAGGCGTCGGTGTTGGTGGCTTCCGTCGCCGGCCGCGTGTAGCAGGCGTCGGTCTTGACCCTGAGCGCGCCGAACTGGACGGTCTCGCCGATCTCCTCGTCGAAATTGATGATGCGCCCGGTGATCTTGTCGAGGCCCGAGAAGGTCGCCTTCTTGTTCACGATCTTCTGGGCCGGCGGCTCGGTCACGACCTCGTCGCCCGGCTGCAGGCTGGCCGGGGTCTGCGGCACGGCGCCGCCCGGCCCGCCCTTCTGCTGCGGCTGGCGACCCGGCGCGCCCGGCGGCGCAACCGCGGTGGACGGCAGCTGGTTCGGCGGCGCGACGGTGGAGCCCGGCGGCGGCGCCAACGGCTGACTCTCGACCGGTCCCGGCATCACATTGCCCTGCCGTCCCTGAGGCGGAGGCATCGGGCGCGACGGCAGCACGCGGCCCTGAGGCGGCAGCTCCGGCACTTCCTCGTCGTCATCGGGGATCTGCTGCGGCTGGGGCTGACCGCGCGGAATGTTGCCGGGCGGCCGCAGCGGCGGCGGATCGGAAAAGATCGTGCCGATCTGCGCCTGGGCCGGCGTCGCAGCCGTCAGTGCGGTGGCGGCCAAAAGCGCCGCAAGACCTGTCAGGGTAATGGTTCGAAACATCTCGCGCGGCTTCAACAGCGAATCGGGCTTGTTGGACATTCTACAGGGGATACCGCCGCTCGCAGGCCCTCCGGTTAACACGGCGAATACGGCGGGGGAAGGGCGGGCATCCCTGCCCTGCCCGCCGCCCGCTGGCCAGACCGGCTGACGGGTGGGATAGTCGAATCCCCCCTCCCAAGGGCGCGAAGCGGGCATCGCGCCCGAAAACGACGTCCAACGATAACCGGAAACCCAGAGGTGCGCCGTTCCATGCCCGTGGTGCTCGATCCCGATGCCGCCGCCGTCTACAAGGCCTTCCAGGAGGCCGGCCGCCCCGCCTACGAAGCCCTGACCGCGCCAGAAGCGCGCGCCTATTATTCGCAGGCCCGCTTTGCCACCAACCCCGAGCCGCCGGAACTTGCCCGCGTCACGCCGCTCTCGATCCCGGCCCCGCACGCGGTAATCCCCGCCCGCCTGTACGTGCCCAAGGAGCCGCGCCGGCACGACGGCCTGGCGCCGGCGCTGGTGTTCTTCCATGGCGGCGGCTGGGTGATCGGCGATCTCGACTCCCACGACGTCGTCTGCCGCCAGCTGGCCGACGCCGGCGCGCTGATCGTGATCTCGGTCGACTACCGCCTCGCGCCCGAGCACAAGTTTCCCGCTGCCGCCGATGACGCCATCGCGGCGACCCAATGGATCGCGGCGAACGCGCGCGATCTCGGCATCGATGCCTCGCGCCTGTCGATTGGCGGCGACAGCGCCGGCGGCAATCTCACCGCGGTCGTGGCGCTCGCCGCGCGCGACGCCGGCGGCCCTGCGCTCGCGGCCCAGGTGCTGATCTATCCGGCGACCGATTTCGCCATGACCCACGGCTCCCACCGCGAGCCCGAGACCAGCGTGCTGCTGACGCATTCGGTGATCCGCTGGTTTCGCGACCACTACCTCAATGGCGTCGCCGACATCCACGACTGGCGCGCTTCACCGGCGCGCGCGCAAAGCCTGGCCGGCCTGCCGCCGGCCTATGTGCTGACCGCCGGCGCCGATCCGCTGCGCGACGAAGGCGACGAATATGCCGCGCGGCTCAAGCAGGCCGGCGTGCCCGTAACCACCAAGCACTATCCGGGCCAGTTCCACGGCTTCTTCACCATGGGCAAGCTGCTGCCACAGGCCAATGTCGCCGTCGGCGAGATCGGCGCTTGGCTAAAGGGATTGGGTTAGCGAACTTCCGTAGCCCGCATGAGCGACAGCGACATGCGGGACCGCTCTCACCCCTCGCAAATACCTGTCCCGGATATCGCTGCGCTCATCCGGGCTACGCAGGCGACACTCATCGCAATGCCGTCCACCCTCCCAACGACTCTCGCCTACCCGCTGCGCGTCCTGTCATGGCTCGGCAGCCAGGGCACGCGCGGGGTTGCCGCCGTCGTTTTCATCGCGGCCGCGGTGCCATCGCTCGGCGCGCTGCTGCGCCCTTATCTCACCGAGGCCATCCTGTGCCTGCTCTGCATCTCCTTCATGCGGGTCGATCTGGCCGCCCTCTACAGCCATCTGCGCCGGCCGGCGCTGGTGGCAACTGCCACGGCCTGGACCACGATCGGTGTGCCGCTGATCGTCGGGTTGATCGCCCACGCCACCGGGCTCACGGCCGGCGCGCCCGGGCTTTCGCTCGCACTGATGCTCCAGAGCATGGCCTCGCCGATGATGGCCTCTCCGGCACTGGCCGCGCTGATGGGGCTCGATGCCACGCTGGTGCTGATCACGCTGGTGACGTCGACCGCGCTGGTGCCCTTCACGGCCTCGCTGTTCGCGGGCCTCTTCCTCGGCGACATGCTCAGCGTCACGCCGCTGACGCTGGGCCTGAAACTGCTCGGCATCCTCGCAGCATCGCTGCTGGCCGCCACCGCCATCCGATGGATCTTCGGCGCAGAGGCGATCCAGCGTCACAAGACGCCGATCGACGGCCTCAACATCATCATCCTCTTCGTCTTCGCTGCCGCGATCATGGGCGACGTCGTCAGCGACCTCGTCGCGCAGCCGCTATTCACCCTTGGCCTCGCGGCTCTCTCGTTCGCGATCTATTTCACCCTGCTCGCGATCACCACGCTGCTGTTCCGCCGCATCGGCACCGGGCGCGCGCTGGCGCTCGGCCTGATGGTGTCACAGCGCAATCTCGGCCTGATGCTTGCGGCAACCGCCGGCGCATTGCCGCCCACCACCTGGCTCTATTTCGCGATGACGCAGTTTCCGATCCACCTCGCCCCATACATGCTGATGCCGATCGCGCGTCGCCTGGCGGCGCGCAAAGAGCACTGACGCGCCCCCTCCCCGCAATTGCTGGATGTCCGATTCGGCGGCAAATCGGACATGCGGCCCCGAAGCGGAACTTGAAGCCGAATTGGATCGACGCCGCCAATGGGCGGTCCAGATCAGACGTTCGGCCAGTCGTCCGGCCGTACGTCCTTGGCTTTTTCCTCGGCCAGGAGTCGCAACAGCGTCTGATACCGTGCTTCATCGCGTGACGGGTCACCCTCACTGATCGCGATGAGCTTCTCGTAACGTCTGATGTTTTCGTGGTTTACGTAGCTCTGCATTGCGCCCTCCGACGGCTGAGCAGCGTGGCGCGCTGAGGCGCGCAGTAGCTACCCATTGCGGAGGCAGCGCAAGGCCTATTTTGGACGGATGAGAACTTACCTCAGACCGGGGCGCGGAGTGCAAAAAGACACTCGCTCGGGAACGATCGACATCAGGGAGTCTTGCCCCTTGAGAGGTCCAGTGATGATGTTCATTGAAAAGAACGCTCCGCCGCCACCGCTGCCGCTCACGGATGAAGATCAGCTGAGATTGAAGACCGAGGCCCTCGCGAGAGACGACCGTTGGGTCAAGTCCATGATCGACGGCCTGGCGGGCGTCCTCAGAGACGTCAAGCACTGAGACTTGCCGCCCGGAGGGCGGGGACCCGCCTGAGTTTCGGTCAGCATCGAGGACCGCGCTCAACGCACTTCGCCAGAATGGAGAAGGCTTATGCGCTGCGTGGTCTCTTCTTCTTGCACTCGGCCAATATCCAGTCGCGAAATGCTTTCATGGCAGGTGAGAGCTTTTTCGATTTCAGGGACGTGAGCCAATAAGATCCCAGAAAGGCTTGACTGTCATACGGGCAAACCAGCCGCTTGCGCGCCAGGTCGTCGGAAAACAAAACGACCGGCAACAGCGAGACGCCGGCACCTTGAGCTGCCGCATGGGCCAGGGAGACCGACGAGTCGAAAATCGGGCCGGTCATCCGCGGTTGCCTGCATTTTACCGTCTCGAACCAGTGCGCCCATTCGCCCGGCCGATACGAGCGCAACAGCACCTCCTTGTGGAGGTCGACCGGATCTTTGAGGCGCTTCGCGACATCAGGCGCGCACATCGGAGTGAAGTGAGCCTCGACCAGACGCTCGGCGTTCGTTCCGTGCCACGCACCGTCGCCAAAGCGAATGGCATAGTCCAATCCTTCGCCGCCGAGGTCCACACGGTTGTTGTTCGCGAAGATCCTGACGTCGATATGCGGATGGCTCGAGGTGAAGCTCCCGAGGCGAGGAAGCAGCCAACCCGACGCAAACGTCCCCACCACACCGATGGCGATGCTCTCACGCATGCGGCCATTCTCGAACCGATCCAGGACCTGACTGATCTGGCTGAAGGCGCTTGATATGACGGGCTGTAGCGTCTCGCCTTCTTCCGTGAGAGCAAGCCCGCGGGTCAGTCGCTTGAAGAGCTTGACGCGCAGACTCTCTTCCAGCGCCCGAACCTGCTGGCTCACGGCTGCCTGCGATACCCGAAGTTCGAGACCGGCCTTGGTGAAGCTCAGATGGCGCGCCGCCGCCTCGAATGAGCGGAGCGCGTTGAGAGGCAGAGTGGAAATGCTGGCGGGACGGCGGGCCATTCTGATCCAAGTTTTGCTTATGGATGGCCTTACGAAGCATCGTTTGTCAATTGCCGGAGCCAGACGCAAAACCTCGCTGCAATCTTCGGGAGGTCACGATGCTCACACGACGTCAGTTCGGCTCATCAACACTGGCGGTGGCCGGAAGTCTTGTCCTGCCGGGCGTCTCAGGCGCCGCGTCAGGTGGAACCGCATCGCTGATCGAAGCCATCAAACAGTTGGAGCTGAAGAGTGGCGGCCGGCTCGGCGTGTCCGTTCTCGATACAATGACCGGCGTTCCGATCCATCACAAGGGAGACGAACGCTTTCCCATGTGCAGCACGTTCAAGGTCCTGGCCTCCGCGGCAATCCTCAAAGCCGCGGGCAGCAAGCTGGAAGCGCTTGAACGACGCGTTCGTATCGAACAGGCCGATCTCGTCGAGTACTCGCCCGTCACCCGCGAGCACATCGGCGGAGAAGGAATGACACTCCGCGAGCTCTGCGACGCGGCCATCACCCGGAGCGACAACACGGCCGGTAACGCGCTTCTGAAGAATATCGGCGGTCCAGCCGGCTTGACCAGCTTTGCGCGGAGCCTCGGCGACGACATCACGAGATTGGACCGGACTGAAACCGAATTGAACGAGGCCAAGCCCGGCGATCCTCGCGACACCACGACTCCAAATGCGATGGCCGCCAACTACCGACGCTTGCTGCTCGGTGACGTCCTGCTTCCGGAAGGGCGTGATCAACTCGGCCAATGGCTCATCGCCAACAAGACCGGGGATACTCGTTTACGCGCCGGGCTGCCGCAAGGCTGGCGGGTTGGCGACAAGACCGGAGCAGGTGAAAATGGCACTGCCAATGACGTCGCGATCGTCTGGCCGCCCAAGCGTTCGCCGCTCATCATCGCAGTCTACCTCACCGGCGCATCGCTCGACCCAAATGGTCGGAATGACGTGATCGCATCGGTCGGTCGGGAGGTCGGCAAGGCCTTCGGCTGACGATCGTGTGCCCGTCCTACCCCGCCCGCGCCGCGCGCCGCAGCGCCTGCGGCGGCTGGCCGAAGGCGCGGATGAAGGCGCGGCGCATCCGCTCGGGATCGCCGAAGCCGGTCGCCTCTGCGACCAGCTCGATCGCCTCGCGCGAGGACTGCACGCGCTCGCGCGCGACTTCGAGCCGGAGCCGCTCGATCGCCTTCGACGGCGTCGTGCCGGTCTCGGCGGCGAAGGCGCGGGCAAAATGCCGCGCGCTCATGCCGGCGCGATCGGCGAGGTCCTCCACGGTCAGCGGCGCGTCGAGATTTTCGCGCGCCCAGGACAACAGCGCGCCGAAGCGGCCGTTCGGCGTCTTCAGCTCCAGCAGTGAGGAGAACTGCGACTGGCCTCCGCTGCGGCGGTGGTAGAGCACGAGGTGCCGCGCCGCCTCTTGCGCGACCTCCTCGCCATGATCCTCCGTCACCATCGCGAGCGCCAGATCGATGCCCGCGGTGATGCCGGCCGAGGTCCAGACATTGCCGTCGCGGGTGAAGATCTGGTCCGGCTCGAACTTCACTTTCGGATAGCGCGCGACGAAATCGCGCGTTCGTCCCCAATGCGTGGTGGCGCGGCGGCCGTCGAGCAGCCCCGCCTCGGCGAGCACATAGGCGCCCGAGCAGACGCTCGCGACACGCACACCGCGCCGCGCCAGCCTTTGCACGAAGGCGCGCGTGATCTCGCAGCGCGCGGCGTCCGCTACGCCCGCGCCGCCCGCAATCAACAGCGTCGTGATCGCATTCGCCGACTTGAAATCACGCGCCATCATCTCGACGCCCGACGAGCTGCGCACCAGTCCCGCGCTCGCGGCCACCACGCGGAGCGCAAGCGGCTTGCCTGTGCAGCGCGCCGCGACCTCGAACACCGAGATCGGGCCGGCCGCATCGAGCAGCTGGAAATCCGGGAAAATCAGGATGCCGATCATAGCCAGTGTCCGAAATAGAGGGAATTACGCCATTTCAGACAAGACCGCACCATGCCAGTCTTCGCCCGTCAAGCTCATCTTTGGAGGACCTGCCGATGTCGTCACCGCTCCAGATCGGTCTTCTGGTGTTTCCGCGCGTCACCCAGCTCGACTTCACCGGCCCCTTGCAGGTTTTCGCGATGGTTCCGGGGGCACAGCTGCACCTGATCTGGAAACGGATCGAACCGGTGCCGAGCGATTCGGTGCTGACGCTGACGCCGACCACGACGTTCACAGACTGCCCGCAGCTCGACGTGATCTGCGTGCCCGGCGGCGCCGGCACCAACGATTTGCTCAATGACCAGGAGGTGCTGGATTTCCTGCGCAAGCAGGCCGAAGGCGCGAAGTACGTCACCTCGGTCTGCACGGGGTCGCTGGCGCTCGGCGCTGCCGGCCTGCTCAAGGGCTACCGCGCCGCCACCCATTGGAGTGCGATGGAGATGCTGAGCCAATTCGGCGCAACGCCGACGAAGACGCGCGTCTGCGTCGACCGCAACCGCATCACCGGCGGCGGCGTCACCGCAGGAATCGATTTCGCGCTGACACTGGTGTCGATGCTGATCGATCGCACCACGGCGGAAGCAATCCAGCTCCAGATGGAATACAATCCCGCCCCTCCCTTCAATTCGGGCTCGCCCGATACGGCGCCTGCTGAAGTGCTGGCCTTGCTGAGAGAGCGCGGCGCGCAAAACCAGGCGCGGAGGCTCGAAGCGGTCAAGCGCGCGGCGGAGCGGGTGAACTAGCTCCTCCTCTCATGTCCCGGACGCGCTGCAGCGTGCAACGCTGCTGCGCAGAGCCGGGACCCAGCAGGCCCACACAGCTTGCTGCAATATGGGCCCCGGCTCTGCAGCGCATCACTTCGCGCTGCGCCGCGTCCGGGGCACGTGACCTTCGTGCCGGTCCCCAACAGAAAAAGGCCGCTCGGTTTCCCAAGCGGCCTTTCCTGTCTTACGGCGGCTGCACATTCCATCGGGCGATTTCGGAACTTCCAGACCGGGGGCCTATCTCCCGATCGAGTCCTGGTCGGCGGCCGCTGCATTTCGGGACAGTCGCGAACTGTTGCCCGAACCGAACGCGATGGTCTCCCATCTCCGTAAGATGGTGTCATTGAGCCGCATCGCTCGCGCGACCGCAACGTCCGCGCCGACGCCGTCCCCGCTGTTCCCGTTGTCCACAGCATGGTGAGGCGGATGCGGGTGCATCCAACCGAACGATCGAGATTGATGGCGGACGGAAAGCCTAGCCCGGCGTCCAGGGCTGATAATCGCCGGTCGCCTTCGGCCGCTTGCCGCTGGCCAGGGTCGACCCCGAGGGCCGATAGGCCTGTGCCGTGCCGGTGAGATTCGGCTGGTGCGGCTTTTCCCACTCGCGCGGCTTGTAGTTGTCCTGCGTCGGCGGCACATCGACGGTATGATGCATCCAGCCGTGCCAGGCCGGCGGGATCCGGCTGGCTTCGGCATAGCCGTTATAGACCACCCAGCGCCGCTCGAAGCCGAGCGTCGGATCGACCACGCCGCCGCGGGTGCGATAGTAGAGATTGCCCTGCTCGTCCTGGCCGACCAGCTCGCCGTATCGCCTGGTCCAGAGCTGGGTGCCAAAAGTCTGGCCATTCCACCAGGTGAAGAACTTGAGGAAGAACTGTTTCATGCGGCAAGGGCCCTGCTTCGTCGGGTCCTGATGCCATCCGGGCGGCGAAATGTCCAGTTCGGCGGGAGCGGCGGTCCCCTCCGCATGCGCGGCCCTCGCGCCCAAGGTTGCCGCAAATCGGACGCGATCCGTTCATGCCGGGTACAGCGGCCATGCGCGAGGCTTCCGTTCACGCGCAAACCGGCGTGATCCCAGGAACCCCTGTCCCTTCACAGGGTTTGCTTCCGGGAAAAGGAGTTCACTCATGAAAAGTCTGAAAATTTTGAGTGCCGCTGCGGCGGTAGCATTGGTTCTGCCGCTGGCGACGCCGAGCTTCGCGCAGGGTCACGGTGGTCGTGGTGGCGGCGGTGGCGGCGCACATTTCGGTGGTGGTGGCGGTGGCGCTCACTTCGGTGGCGGCGGCGCCCGCATGGGCGGCGGCGGCTTCGGTGGCGGAGCGCGGATGGGTGGCGGTGGCGCCGCGTTCCATGGCGGTGGCGGCGCTTTGGCGGCCCGCCCGAGCGGCGGCACGTCCTTCACCGGCGGCGCAGCCCGTAACTTCGCGGCCGCCAGCGGCGGCACCTGGCAGGGTCGCGGTGGCAATTGGAGCGGTCGCGGCGGCAATTGGAACGGCGGCGGCTGGCACCATCATCGTCACGGCGGCGGCGGCTTCTGGCCCGGCGTCGCGGCGGGTGCCGCTATCGGCGGAATTGGCTCCTACGCCTATTATGGCGGCGGCGGCTATTACGGCGACCCCTACTACGATGGCGACAGCTACTATGACGAGCCGTCGGTAGCGGTCGTTCCCGATAGCGGCGACGATTCCGTGGCCTATTGCTCGCAACGTTTCAAGTCATATGACCCGGCTTCGGGCACCTATCTCGGCTATGACGGCCAGCGTCACCCCTGTCCGTAAGCACTCCAGTCACGCTTGAAGGAAGGCGTCGCATCGCTGCGACGCCTTTTTTCGCATCCCGGGCGCCTCGGCGATTTCGCCCGCATCGGGCCCGTCGCCGGCAACGATGCTTACAAGTCGATATAACCGGACCTCTATTCACCGCACCGTGCATATCTACCCTGATCCAATCCAAAATTGACCCGAGGCACGATTCGCGGATATCACCACCGACGATGGGGATTTCGATTACTGGGAAGTGTCATGCCGCGTATTCTCGTGGTTGATGACGATCCGATGGTCGGCGCGACCATCGAGGTCCTCCTCCAACGTCAGGGCTTCGACGTCACGCTGGCCGACGGTGGCGAAACGGGGTTGGCTGCGCTGGAAGGACAGGCCTTTGAGGTCATGCTCGTAGATATCTTCATGCCGCATATGCGCGGCTTCGAGTCCATCCGCATCTTTCACGAGCGCGCGCCGGCTACTCCGCTGATTGCGATGTCCGGCTACGCCTTCGCATCGTCCGCCTCGCCCTCTCCCGATTTTCTCCGCATGGCGCTGGAGCTCGGCGCCACGCGCTGCCTGCGCAAGCCGTTCACGCCGGAAGCGCTGCTGACCACGATCCGGGAATGCCTCGCCGGTCCGGGCGAAGGCGCACAGGCGAAGGACAAGAAAGAAGCCCCTTGATCCCAACGCAGCGCGTCATTCTCGGTGCTGGACTTGCCATCCTCCTGATCATCACCGCAGCCTCGATCGCCCTCGACGTCAAGTCGCGGTCCGACGCGGCCTGGGTCCATCAGACCGTCCGGGTACAGAAGAAGATCTCCGATCTGCGCGTGCTGCTGCGCCGCGCCGAGAGCGCCGCGCGCGGCTACGAACTCTACCGCAGCCCGGCCTTCAGCGCCGAATTACAGGCCGTACAAGCCCAGATCGCGCCGGCCCTCGCCGAGCTCAAGCGCGGCGTGCGCGACAATCCGGATCAGGTCAAGCTGCTGGAGGGCACCGAACCGCTGGCCCTGCGCCGGGTCGAGATCGCGGCCGAGGCGATGCGCCTTCGCGCGGCGGGCGACGAGGCCGGCATAGCCGCGCTCAACGGCAAGGCCGAGGGCCGCGGCCTGATGGACGCCGTGATGGGCAACCTCGACCATCTGAGCGCGGAGGAGGACCGCGTGCTCGCCGCGCGCTCCGAGGATTCGCGCCGCACCGGCATCGTGCTGCTCGGCATCGACGTCGCCGGCGCCCTGCTGATCCTGCTGCTGGTCGCGCTGATGATGCGCGAGAGCCGGCGCGCGACGGTACAGCTCGAGAGCACGCTGAGCGAGACCACGGCCGCCAAGCACGCGCTCGAAGCGGCGGTGGCCGAGCGCACCGAACACCTCGTCAACGCGCATGACGAACTGCGCCTGTCGGTCAACGTGCTCCAGAGCACGTTTCACAGCATGGCGGAGGCGGTGCTGGTCATCGACGCCGAGGGCAACGTCCTGCTGTCCAATCCGGCCGCGGAGCGCATGCTGCTGCATCGCACCGGCATGAACCTGCGCAATCTGCGCGCGCTGTCGGATGTGTTTCACGGCGACGGCGTCACGCCGCTCAAGGCCGACGAGCTGCCCTCGGTGCGCGTGCTGCGCGGCGAGAAGTTCGAGGACATGGAGATGATCGTCCGCCCGCACAGCGGCAATCCTTCGCGTCATCTCATGATCAGCGGCCGGCCGATGCTGGACGGGCAAGGCAACATTTCCGGCGCGGTGCTGGTCTATCACGACGCGACCATGTCGCGCGAGACCGAGCGGCAGCTGTACCAGTCGCAGAAGCTGGATGCGATCGGCAAGCTGACCGGCGGCGTCGCACACGACTTCAACAACATGCTGACCGTGATCTCCGGCAACACCGAGACGCTGGTGGCGAGCCTGAAAGAGCAGCCCGAGCTGCAGCGCGTGGCGAGGCTGATCGACGAGGCCGCCGAGCGCTGCGCCGAGCTGATCCAGCATCTGCTCGCCTTCGCGCGCAGGCAGCCGCTGCAGCCGCGCAACGTCGAGATCAACGCCGCGATCGCCGACATCGCAAAACTCCTGCGCCCCACCCTCGGCGAGCAGATCCAGATCGAGACCGTGCTGGAACAGGGGCCGATGACCGCGCATATCGATCCGTCCCGGCTCACCAATGCCGTGCTCAACATGGCGATCAACGCGCGCGACGCGATGCCGAACGGCGGCAAGCTGCTGCTGGAGACCCACCGCGTCGTGCTGGACGAGGCCTATGCGCAGGCTCACGCGGACGTGGTGGCAGGCCCCTACGTGATGCTCGCCGTCAGCGACACCGGCACCGGCATGTCGCCCGATACCCAGCAGAAGGCGTTCGAGCCGTTCTTCACCACCAAGGAGGTCGGCAAGGGATCGGGCCTCGGCCTCTCCATGGTCTACGGCTTCGTCAAGCAGTCCGGCGGCCACATCAAGATCTACAGCGAGGAAAGCCACGGCACCACGATCAAGCTCTATCTGCCGCCGGGCGATGGCATGGCGGACGTGGCCGCGACCGGCGCGCCGCAGATTGAAGGCGGTGCCGAGACCATCTTCGTCGTCGAGGACGATAGCCTCGTGCGCAGCTTCGTCACCGCGCAATTGCAGAGCCTTGGCTACAAGACGATTGCCGCCCCCGACGGAAAGACCGCACTGGAACTGATCGCGGCCGGCCAGCCATTCGATCTCCTCTTCACCGACGTCGTCATCCCCGGCGGCATGAGCGGGCGCGAGCTCGCCGACGAGGTGGCGAAGCTGCGGCCGGGCGTGAAGGTGCTCTACACCTCCGGCTACACCGACAACGCCATCGTCCATCACGGCAAGCTCGACGACGGCGTGATGCTGCTGACCAAGCCGTATCGGAGAAACCAGCTCGCGGAGATGATCAGGAAGGCGCTTGCCGGGGGGGTGGCTAGCGCGTCGCCAGCACCACCGCCGCCAGCGTGAAGATCAGCGCGGCGATCTGGCCCGGCCCCAGCGGCTCGTGCAGGGCCATCGCCGAGGCGACCACGCCGATCACAGGCACGGCCATGGTGCCGATCGCGGCGACCGAGGCCGGCAGGCGGGCCAGCGCTGCAAACCAGCTGACATAGGCGATGCAGAACTGGACCACGGTCGAGTAGACCAGCAGCCACCAGCCGAGCGGCGTCACGTTGGAGAGGTGCGTGGTCTCGACCATGAGGCCAATGATCGAGATCGGCAGGCAGCCGATCCCGATCTGCCAGGCCGCGGCCGTGATCGGCGGCAGATGGATCGGGTATTTCTTCGAGAACACCGTGCCCACCGCGAAACCGAGCGCGCCGGCGAGCGCCATGATGATTCCAGGCAGCTTCTCGACGCTGGCGGCGATGCCGTTGCCGCCCATGATCGAGGCAAGCCCGACGAAGGCCATCACCAGCCCCAGCGTGCGCAGCAGAGTCGGGCGCTCGCCCAGCACCGGCCAGGCGATGATCGAGGCCCAGACCGGCATGGTGTAGGCGATCAGCGCCGCCTCGCTCGCCGGGAGCCAGAGCAGCGCCAGGCCCATCAGCACCATCCAGCCGGTGACGTTGAGCACGGCGGCGGTGAGCAGGCGCGGCCAGATCGCGGGGTCCACCTTGAGGCTCTGCCGGCGGAGGACCGCCAGCGCCGCCAGCAGCACCGCCCCGAGCACGCCGGTCACCCCGCGCAGCGTCAGCGGCGGCAGCTCGGAGAGCAGGAATTTGGTCACCGGCCAATTGAAGCCCCAGCCGATCGAGGTGATGGCAAGGAACATCAGGCCGGCCGGGGCGATGCGCGGCCGCGCATCCCGGCGAGTCGAATCAAACATGAAGGGTACCCGGCAAAATCGTTGGTCAGCTTGGCGCGGATTCGCACGCCAAACCACCACCCCGGCGGGCATGCCTGCCCTCACCTTCCGTAGGGCTACGTGAGTCCTGCTGACGCAATCCCTTCGCCCAAAAATATACCTGCCCTGTGAACAGCGGGATGAAGCATCCGCAGCACCACGGAATGCGAATTTTTTCGGTTGGGAATCTCTGAGGACTCACTGATACTTGCCTCCACAACAGGCGCGGGCTTGCCCCCTGTTATCCCCCGCAATCCACCATATTTAGTATTTGATTCAGGAACTCGCACTAGTTCTTGACGGGCGCAATGGAGAGTCCTAGTTTTCGATCCGTTCGGCGCGAGTGAGTTTGCGTCCCGCCGGCACTCCCCCAAAGGGTTCCGCAAATCTCATCTCCGCCAGCCAGCCGAAGGCTGCGGAATGAGGGCTTGTCTGCCCGCGATAAGCGGACTTTTCGGGCGCCAGAACGGGCCGGCAACAGGCTCGGATGGCATCGATAGAAGTTGTGATGGTGTGGGGCGTTGAACGCTTGTCGCGCGCATCCCGTTGGGGCGGATGGGCGTGGACATGCCGGCGGATGATCGATGCAGGCATCGAGGAGTCGCGTCGGGAGAACAAGGGCCGGGTCCACCGGCTGAACTGCGATGCCTTCCGGCCGATGGCCAAAAGGGCGCCGCGAAACGAAACGTCGACCCGGCACGCCTGAACGGAGGCGGGACCGGTCAGAGAATAGGACGGGGCAATACGATGCGGATTGAGCGGCGCCACACCACGGTAGGACAGTCACCTTACGCGGGAATCGATTTCCGCCAGACCATTTCGGAGATCAGGAATCCCGACGGCTCGGTCGTGTTCAAGCTGGACGGCGTCGAGGTGCCGACCGCGTGGTCGCAGGTCGCCTCCGACGTGTTGGCCCAGAAGTATTTCCGCAAAGCGGGCGTCGCCGCGCGCCTGAAGAAGGTCGAGGAGGAATCCGTCCCCTCCTTCCTGTGGCGCTCCGTGCCCGACACCGACGCCCTCGCCCTCCTGCCCGAGAAGGAGCGCTATGTCAGCGAGCTCTCGGCCAAGCAGGTGTTCGACCGCCTCGCCGGCTGCTGGACCTATTGGGGCTGGAAGGGCAAGTATTTCTCGACCGACGAGGACGCGCAGGCCTTCTACGACGAGCTCCGCTACATGCTCGCGATGCAGATGGTCGCGCCGAACTCGCCGCAATGGTTCAACACCGGACTTCATTGGGCCTACGGCATCGACGGCCCCGGCCAGGGCCACTATTACGTCGACCCCTTCACCGGCAAGCTGACCCGCTCGAAATCGTCCTACGAGCACCCGCAGCCGCACGCCTGCTTCATCCAGGGCGTCGGTGACGACCTCGTCAACGAGGGCGGCATCATGGACCTCTGGGTCCGCGAAGCGCGCCTGTTCAAATACGGCTCCGGCACCGGCTCCAACTTCTCGCGCCTGCGCGGCGAAGGCGAACGCCTCTCCGGCGGCGGCCGCTCGTCCGGCCTGATGAGCTTCCTCAAGATCGGCGACCGCGCAGCCGGCGCGATCAAGTCGGGCGGCACCACGCGCCGCGCGGCCAAGATGGTCGTCGTCGACGTCGATCACCCCGACATCGAGACCTATATCGACTGGAAGGTGAAGGAGGAGCAGAAGGTCGCCGCCCTCGTCACCGGATCCAAGATCAACCAGAAGCACCTCAAGGCGGTGCTGAAGGCCTGCGTCAATTGCGAAGGCTCGGGCGACGACTGCTTCGACCCCGAGAAGAACCCGGCGCTGCGCCGCGAGATCAAGCTCGCGCGCCGCAGCCTCGTGCCCGACAATTACATCAAGCGTGTCATCCAGTTCGCCAAGCAGGGCTACAAGGACATCCAGTTCGACGTCTACGACACCGACTGGGACAGCGAAGCCTATCTCACCGTCTCCGGCCAGAACTCCAACAACTCGGTCTCGCTGAAGGACGACTTCCTGCGCGCGGTCGAGACCGACGGCGAATGGAATCTGGTCGGACGCACCACCAAGAAGATCACCAAGACGCTGAAGGCGCGCGACCTCTGGGAGAAGATCGGCCACGCCGCCTGGGCCTCGGCCGATCCCGGCCTGCACTTCAACACCACCATGAACGACTGGCACACCTGCAAGGCGTCCGGCGACATCCGCGCCTCCAATCCGTGCTCGGAATACATGTTCCTGGACGACACCGCGTGCAATCTCGCCTCCGCCAATTTGCTGACGTTCTACGACATCGAGGCCAAGCGCTTCGACGTCGAGGGCTATGAGCATCTCTGCCGGCTCTGGACAATCGTGCTCGAAATCTCGGTGATGATGGCGCAGTTCCCGTCGAAGGCGATCGCCGAGCTCTCCTACGAGTTCCGCACGCTCGGCCTCGGCTACGCCAATATCGGCGGCCTGCTGATGACCATGGGCCTGCCCTATGACAGCAAGGAAGGCCGCGCGATCGCCGGCGCGCTCACCGCCGTCATGACCGGCATCACCTACAAGACCTCCGCCGAGATGGCCGCCGAGCTCGGCACCTTCCCCGGCTACAAGAAGAACGCCGCGCACATGCTGCGCGTCATCCGCAACCACCGCCGCGCCGCCCACGGCCAGTCCAACGGCTATGAGGCGCTCAGCGTCAATCCGGTGCCGATGGACCTGGTGTCCTGCCCGCAGACCGACCTCGTCACCCATGCGCAGGCGGCCTGGGATGCGGCGCTCGAGCTCGGCGAGCAGCACGGCTATCGCAACGCCCAGACCACGGTGATCGCGCCGACCGGCACGATCGGCCTCGTGATGGATTGCGACACCACCGGCATCGAGCCCGATTTCGCGCTGGTGAAGTTCAAGAAGCTCGCCGGCGGCGGCTACTTCAAGATCATCAACCGCGCGGTCCCCGCGGCGCTCCGCGCGCTCGGCTATCGCGAAGCCGATATCGCGGAGATCGAGGCCTACGCCGTCGGCCACGGCTCGCTCTCCAACGCGCCCGGCATCAACGCCTCGACGCTGAAGTCCAAGGGCTTCACCGATGAGGCCATCGCCAAGGTCGAGAAGGCGCTGCCGACCGCCTTCGACATCAAGTTCGCCTTCAACAAATGGACCTTCGGCGAAGACTTCATCCGCGACCAGCTCGGCATCGGCGCCGAGGCGATCGCGGCCCCCGGCTTCGACCTGCTCCAGGCCGTCGGCTTCACCAAGCGCGAGATCGAGGCAGCCAACGTCCACATCTGCGGCGCGATGACGGTGGAAGGTGCCCCGCACCTCAAGGCCGAGCACTACGCGGTGTTCGACTGCGCCAACCCCTGCGGCAAGATCGGCAAGCGCTATCTGTCGGTCGAGAGCCACATCCGCATGATGGCGGCGGCCCAGCCCTTCATCTCGGGTGCGATCTCCAAGACCATCAACATGCCGAACGACGCCACGGTGGAGGACTGCAAGTCCGCCTACATGCTGTCGTGGAAGCTGGCGCTGAAAGCCAACGCGCTCTATCGCGACGGCTCGAAGCTCAGCCAGCCGCTCAACTCGCAGCTCATCAGCGATGATGAGGACGAGGACGATGCGGTTGAGAGCCTCTACGAGAAGCCGATGGCGGCGCGCGCCGCCCACGTCTCGGAGAAGATCGTCGAGAAGCTGGTCGAGCGCATCATCGTGATGCGCGAGCGCGAGAAGATGCCGGATCGCCGCAAGGGCTACACCCAGAAGGCGGTCGTCGGCGGCCACAAGGTCTATCTGCGAACCGGCGAATATGACGACGGCCGTCTCGGCGAGATTTTCATCGACATGCACAAGGAAGGCGCCGCACTCCGCTCCTTCATCAACAACTTCGCCATCGCGGTATCGCTCGGCCTGCAATACGGCGTGCCGCTCGAGGAATATGTCGACGCCTTCACCTTCACCCGCTTCGAGCCGGCGGGCCCCGTGCAGGGCAACGACAGCATCAAGTATGCGACATCGATCCTCGACTATGTCTTCCGCGAATTGGCGGTGAGCTACATGTCGCGCTTCGACCTCGCCCATGTCGATCCGACCGAGTCGAACTTCGACGCGCTCGGCAAGGGCGTCGAGGAAGGCAAGGAGCCGGAGGAGCCGAACCAGCAGGCCAACAGGCTGGTCTCGCGCGGCCTCACCCGCTCCCGCACGGACAATCTGTTCGTGATGCGCGGCGGCTCGGCCGCGGTCTCGTCCGGCAATGACAGCGCGCCCTCAGGCGGCAGCAAGGTCACCGCGCTGGCCGGCCACGGCGCGAGCGCCCGGGTCGGCGACGTCCTGGAAGGCGCCGTCGCGCTGAAGCAGGAAGTCCAGCACGACCTCTCGCCGACGGAGAAACTGGAAGCCCTGCAATGGAGCAAGGCCGGCAGCGCCGCGGTTGCGGTCCCCAGCAAGGCCGAGCGCCGCGCTGAGGCCAAGGCCAAGGGCTACGAGGGCGAGATGTGCTCGGAGTGCGGCAACTTCACGCTGGTGCGGAATGGGACCTGTATGAAGTGCGATACGTGCGGCAGCACGACGGGATGTTCTTAGAGGGCCGCAGGCTACGACAAGATGTGGCCCGAACCTTGACGCCAGCATTCATAGGAGGGCGACCGAAAGGTCGCTCTTTGTTGCAATGCAACTTCTTTGCTCTTTGCACCAACGAAGCTCCGACGAGACTTCGCTTGATCTGATTAGGGTGCAACCATAAGATGAACCGTAAATTTATCGATCCTTTATTCTTTACCTAAGATTTACGTACCGCGCGGCTCCGACCCAGGCTTAGCTGAATGCAAGCTTCCCCAATATGGAAGGCGCTCGTCCCGCTGTTCGCGCGAATGGCAGGACCGGTACGCGAACACGAAGTTCTTCGAGTTGCCGCGACAATAGGTACGCGGAAACAGAAGCCCGCCAATGCGGCACGCCAAGAAGTTCTTGCCTGGGCACAGAGGAGATCTGGCGGACGCCTCCCTCAAGAAGCGTGGCAACATCGCGATTTTGAGTATTTCTCAGGCGGCAGAAACAGCATTGGCGTTCGAATCCAAACTGAGCAAGCGGACGTCTGGGCGATTCGTGCCGAAGATCCGGACAAGCAGATACCCGGACGTATATGGACTACGGAAGTAGTTGTTGGAACACTCGCTGACCAAGCTCCACGCTTCAGCCTTAGACTTCTCGCCAGCACGTCTGAAGACGAACTAGACATCGAACCTCATGTCCCCGGTCTAGTTCAACAAGTCGCTGAACACTGCGGGCTTGCCCGCGGATGCAATGTCCTGGCGGCGACCCCTAGAGTTATCCGATCGTATGAAGAGGCTGATGATCTCTGCGACCAAATGGTGGATCAAAATCGCAAACTGCCTTTGTTCGTACTAACGGTACCGGAAGCTGGCACCAACGAAGAAGAACCTCTGCTAGACGCCGATAGTCTAGCCCGGGCAACGCTTGGCATAGCTATCGTTGTAGTCGTGCCGGCTCCTTTCACTTGGGGAATAACTGATCGATTTGGCAAACAACGCTCTGTGTTCGGCGGCGCGGTCAGAGTTTATCTTCCCGGATTTGCCGAAGATGCTAGCCCCTACAACCATAGGCTTGTGATCGCAGACCACCTAGCCACACAGGACGGGCCTGCACAATGCGCAAGGTGGATACGAACTCTCGCTGCATACGAAAGCGTGCGTCGCACGCTCCTTGGAGACGAGGTATTAGCTTTCGCAGCAATCCGCAGCTCGCGCCTGAAACAAAGGCAGCAAGAACTAGCTAATGAGGGAGCGAGTGACGTCGAACAACTGAAAGCAGCCGAGCTTCGGATCGCGACCCTCGAAAAGCAGGTTGAGGAAGAAAGAGCGGCTCAAGAATATTATGCCAGCGAACACGATCGGGCGGAGCAGAGAGCTGAGGCAGCAGAAGAACAACAACGTGCCTCAGCATTTCGGGTGCAGCAACTACTTTCCCAAATTGAGCAGCAAGGCGAGAAAGCCGATGCCACACTCTCTCTTCCTGACTCGTGGGCCGATTTTGCAAACTGGTGCGATTCCAATCTCGCGGGGCGCGTCGTTCTAAGCCCCGTTGCGCGTCGTGCAGTAAAGTCTCCTGAGTTCACTGATTTTTCACTGGCTGCGAACTGCCTCCTTTGGCTCGCCAATGAAGGGCGTAATTCGCGAATAAGCGGCGGTGACGGCTCAATTAGGGAGGAACCTGTTAGCGACGGAGTGCGCAATGCTCATTGCGGTAAAGATAGCTTCGATTTTAGTTGGCAGGGCAACCAATACACGGCGGATTGGCACATTAAGAACGGGGGAAATACGCGCGATCCCAGCCGGTGCCTTCGCATCTACTATGCTTGGGACGGCTCGACCCAACAAATGATCGTCGCTGACATGCCCTATCATCGAAGGACGGGCGCCACGTAGCCGCAGGATGGTTTGAGCCCTTTTCGAAATCTATCTTCCCCAGGATTGTTGATGGGTTTTGCAAGGGCTCACCCAGGAGCTGACGCAGGACAATGAAGACAGCAAAGCTAACGATAAAGAATTACCGCGGCTTCTCAGATCAAGCGCGCGCGGTGATTGAAATCGGACACGGCTTGACTGCGCTAGTCGGCCCGAATAACGCGGGTAAATCGGCATTGAAGTTACTTATTTTCGAGTTGCGCGAATTGTTCGACGTATTGATTCGGCCACCTACACTTGATCCGAGCCTGGGGGCCGGGGTAAACGGAAGTCAGATAAACATCAGCTATCCTGGGACATCGGATCCCGCGGAGCTTTTCAACAACTCGAACGATCGAAACCTCAGCATCGAACTTGAAGTAATCAATCCCAGCAACGTCTCAGAAGGCATCGATGCTGAGCCCGGGACAATCGTCCACCACATGCATCGTCTACGCCTTACTGCTCATCGGTCAGCCCCAACCACGTGGTGGCTTCGGGCCTACTCTCTCGAATCTCCCGATGCACCTGTAGAAGCTCCTAGTGGCTTTGTCGGAGAACAGTCGACCGGGCTATTTCTTGCTAATGGTCAACCTAGGACGCTCTTCGACTTCCAGGACCTACGCGAAATCTTAAGCGTTTTCAGAAACGCCAAATACTACGGCGCATTCCGAAATGCCCTCAACCAAGGGTCGGCTAGCTACTATGACTTCCAGATCGGCACCGGCTTCATCAACCTCTGGAACAATTGGAAGACAGGTGGGTCGAAAGCAAATGCTCGCGCGATCACGAAAATAACGGAAGAGATTCGGCGCCTCTTTCAGTTTGAACAATTGGAGATCAATGCTTCAGTACCGCTCGAGACTCTGCTGGCTACTATCAATGGCAACCAGTACCGCCTTGGTGAATTGGGATCTGGCATCAGCCAGTTTGTTATGGTGCTCGGCAATGCCGCGACATCGAAGCCATCGATCATCCTAATAGATGAACCTGAGACCAATCTGCATCCCGCGTTGCAGATGGATTTTTTGCTCACGCTTGCACAGTACGCCGCGGTCGGATGCCTGTTTTCAACCCACTCGATTGGCTTAGCTCGTTCCGTCGCGAATCGCATTTACTCAATTCAAAAAGAAGAACGAGGGCCTGTTATCCGTCCTTTTGAAGCCACTTCAAACTACTCGGAGTTTTTAGGAGAACTCAGCTTTTCTGCTTTTAAGGATATGGGGTGCGACCGAATTTTGTTGGTTGAAGGGGTAAACGATGTCAAAGCCGTGCAGCAGCTGTTGCGCCTCTTCGGCAAGGAACACACTACTGTGATCTTGCCCTTGGGCGGGGATCAGCTCGTTGCAGGTGGACGAGAGCAAGAGTTACAAGAGTTGAAGCGACTTTCGAACAACATATTCGCACTAGTGGACAGCGAGCGACCGCACGAAGCGGCCCCACCAGCCCAGCGACGCATTGCATTTCAAGACATCTGCCAAAAGGTTGGATTTGAAGTCTGCGTCACAGAGCTGCGCGCTCTTGAAAACTATTTTCCTGATCATGCTATCAAGTCGGCATTAGGCGACAGTTTTGAGGTCCTTCAGCCGTTTGAGCGTTTGGCCGATCACCCGAACGGTTGGAGCAAGGCTGACAATTGGAAGATCGCTCACTACATCGCCAAGAGCGATATAGCCGACCTCGATCTCGGAATATTCCTCAATCGAATTTGAGCGATCCGCGAGCTTACTAGGGGTTTCATTAGAGGCTCATTCAATACCCCGCGCGCCGAATTGCCTTTGCGGTCGATCCCTTTCCCCTTAAACTCCTGACCTCACCGGCATGAGTTCCAACGGCCCCGGTAGAAGCGGAGTCGAGTTATGCCCCCACCGGAAAGCTTCCCGATCGAGACGATCTTCGTTCCCACGAAAATCAAGAAGACCCTCAAGCCCGAGATCGTCGCGGAGATCGCGGAAAGCATGCTGGACATCGGGCAGCAGACCCCCATTTCCGTTCGAATGGACGGAGACCGCCTCGTTCTGGTCGAGGGACTGCATCGGTTAGAGGCCTGCAAGGCGCTCGGCGAGACGACCATTCTCGGCGTCCTGGTTCCGGCCGAGATGGCTCAACCCAAGCCGCTGCTCGCCGAGCGACCCGAAGTCGAGGCGGAGCGCATCAAGATGGCGCGATTGAAGCAGTTGCGGCTGGAGAAGGAAGCCGCGGAGGCGGCGACGGCTGGCTCGAGAGGCAACGCAACGCAAGCGCCGCGCGCAGGTTCGACGAAAGGCCTGCGCGACAATGCGAAGGCATCCCCCGTCCGGATGGTGAAAGCGAAACCAAAATCATTGTCGGACTGGATCACTCAGCAGAAGGGCACCGGCAGCCGCTATTGAGCCGCCGTCATTCCGGGGCGCGCGAAGCGCGAGCCCGGAATCCATTGCGCCTCGTGTCGTGCCGCCCGATGGATTCCGGGCTCGCGCCCAAGCGGGCGCGCCCCGGAATGACGGTGGGTTCTGCTGCCCTTCCCCTTGGCCAGTTGTCACCGCGTGACGGCCGCAATCGCCGGGATTGCGGCCGTCACTCTTCACTGATCTGTCTGCGTCTCACGCCGCCTTCGCCTGCTCCGGCGTGGCCGTCTCCATCGCGCGCATGTAGAGGTCGAGCAGGCTCTCGCGCTCGTCGCGCTCGTTCTTGTCTTCCTTGCGCAGCTTGATGATCTCCTTGAGGATCTTCACGTCGAAGCCATCGCCCTTGGCTTCCGCGAAGACTTCCTTCTTCTGTTCGCTCAACTCCTGCATTTCGCTGTCGAGGTTCTCGATCCGCTCGACGAACGAACGGATCTTGCCGCCGGGAATGGTGATGTCGGACATGGTACCTCCTCGCTGACTGAGGTCGCGAAAATGACCGTAAAGATATAACCAATGTGTTAACCGCGCCGCCGCGCATGAGACCTTTCCCCTGCGGCCATCCTTCGAGACGCCCGCTTAGGCGGGCTCCTCAGGATGAGGACT